>NZ_JAVIWI010000001.1:3363597-4036317 GCF_034314085.1 Undibacterium sp. 5I1 | reverse complement strand
GTAATCGCTTCGCGTATTTCATGATTTCCCCAAAAAACCCATTAGAATGCTTTTAACAGAAGTGCCTAATTTGCAACACGCGCTTACTGAATCCCTATTGAACTCTTACTACATCTTCAAGTTATATCTTAGTGTTCTAACTCAACAATGATCGTCAATGCATGATGGCAACTTCCACAACTGCGAGAGTATAAGGCGTAAAGCCGCGGTATATCAAGCGGAATGCGGTTCAAATCGCCAATATTAAGCGCAAATTGAGCCTAGATTACGACACTTAAAATTTGCTATTTTCGGTAAATTTATAAAATATTTTCGCTACACCAAATTACTTTTTGGGAAAATCCAATCGAATGATGGATTCTCCTGATGCTAATTTTTTGGGTATTGGCCGGAATGCATGGCCATATACCACCTCAAATGTCAGCGGAATTCTGCCATCGGCACCGCGCATCTGCAGTAATGCGTCGCACAGACGACGATAATCATGTTTGCCCAACAAGCCCTGGCGCCGTGTAAGAAGAGGATTGCCGCCCAAGGCGCGCACATCGGCAAACAGTTTTTCGACATCGCTGTAAGTCAGAGTGATTTTTTCCATATCCATCACTGGTGTAGAAAAACCAGCATTCACCAGCATATCGCCAAAATCATGCATGTCGACAAAAGGCAAGGTATGCGGCAATCCGTCAATTTTTGCAAAGGCCTGACGCAATTCGATCAGACTATCTGGCCCAAAACAAGAAAACATCAATAAACCTTCGGTACGCAACACCCGTCGCCATTCAGCAAAGACCAAATCGGGTTGCGGATGCCAATGCAGAGCAAGATTCGACCAGACCAGATCGACGGTATTCGCCGCTACCGGCAAACGGGCAAAATCGGCGCAGAGCAAGCTCGCACGGGAACTTGAGCGCAAACCCGCAGGCAACAAATTGGCAAACAGGCGACTAACCGCACTCTGTGCTGCAACTTGTTTGTCAGCCGCCGCCTTTAACATCGGCAGCGATGCGTCAATCCCCAATAAATGCGCTTGCGGAAACAAACTCTGCATATGAATCAGATCGATTGCCTCACCACAACCAGCATCCAAAAGACGTTCTGGCTGTATTTTTACCAGCTCTAATTTTTCCCGCATACGGCTAGCGATTTCGCGACGCAAAAATTCTGATCCCGCCAGTTTTTTGGGATCGGCAAACAAACGACGAACACGACTTAAATCAATGGGGGCGCTGAGCATGGCAATCAGTGTGAGGGGGTGCGATAATGCGCAGAGTTTACACGCTTGTCATTCAATTCGCCGCATGCCATCTATGCATTTCGCCAAAATAGCGACCACCATCAGCACACAGCTCGCAAAAACTGTCCAGTTTTTGCCGTCCTCGTGCGCGTTATGCGGCCTGCATCTGTCAAACAAGTCTGCAAGAAAATCTGAATTGATCTGTACCGATTGTTATGAGGATTTTTTCACTGCAAGCGTATCGCGTTGCAGCCAATGCGCGCTGCCGCTACTAACATCATTATTAACACCGCTACCGACATCATCAGATCAAATAGAGCAAAGCACGCAGACGGCTGCAATCGAAAAAACACCGTCTGGTGCAGTGCGCTGCGGCGAATGCATCGCAAACCCACCCAGCTTTGATCACACTGTCGTCGCCTGCAATTACGTAGCGCCCGTAGATCAATTAGCCCTGGCGCTCAAATTTGCACACCAGCTCATGTTAGCGCCGCTATTATCCGACTTGCTACGCGACGCGATTGTTCAAGATGCTAAAGGCGATTTACCTGATCTGCTGGCAGCGGTGCCGCTAGGCCAGCAAAGATTGATTGAGCGTGGCTTTAATCAGGCAGTTGAAATTGGCAAACCTTTATCTCGTCAGCTTGGCATTCCATTTTTACCCGACTTGCTGGAACGCACCCGCAACACTGCCCAACAAAGTAGCCTGCACCCTGATGAGAGACAAAAAAACGTCCGTAACGCCTTCATCCCGAACGAGCTATTGATCGAACAAATTTACGGTAAGCATATCGGCATCGTCGATGACGTCATGACCACCGGCACCACGCTGCATGAAATCGCTACTGTGTTAAAACGTTTTGGCGTACGTAGAATCAGCAATTATGTTTTTGCCCGAACCCTGCCCCACTAATACACTAACAAAACTAACATATTTATAGCGGCACAAAAAGCGCTGCTGAAAGGAAATCACCTTGTTCCACGTCGTTCTGGTCGAACCCGAAATCCCGCCGAATACCGGCAATATTATCCGTCTATGCGCCAATACAGGTGTGCAGTTGCACTTGATTGAACCTCTCGGCTTTCCGCTGGATGACAGCAAGATGAAGCGGGCTGGTCTGGATTATCACGACTACGCCACGATGAAAGTACATAAAAACTACGCCGCGTTTTTAGAGCAAGAGCAACCCGATCTGACGCGTATGTTTGCGATGACGACGCATGGCTCCTCCACCTTTGCCTCCGTACAGTTTCAGCCAGGTGATTATTTTGTATTTGGCGCAGAGACACGCGGATTAGCGCCCGAGCTACGCGCCTCCTTCCCGAGCGAGCAAAGAATACGGCTACCGATGCGCCCCGACAACCGTAGTCTCAATCTGTCCAACACGGTCGCCATCGTGGTGTATGAGGCATGGCGTCAAAACGGTTTTGCAGGCGGAGCCTGATCATCCAAATCCTGTCTAAAGATGCAGGAAATCATATACTCCCCACCATTTTTCACTAAATTGGCTGATTGTCCATACTTTATATGGACAACAAATAATACTGCATAGGAGTATGTATTTCTTGCCGGTACAGTTCAGCCTGAGAAATAGACGCTAAATTGCAAACAACGCGCTTTGTTTGATGCGATATATAACCTCATAGAAAGCAGTTTTCTTTTTTCAGCGGATATTAAAACGAGCAATGACGGAACGCATTAGTCAGTTTGGACCAGATCAAATAAGCTGCAACAAGTTAGATAGTTTTGAATAAACATCGCCCAAGCCAAAGCAAGATTCAAGCTGAGGCGGGCATCCCAACTATCTCTGCTAGTTTTGGCAAACTGCAACAACAAATCGTTTGAGTTGAAAAAGTATGTCTATTTACCAAGCGACGCGTTAATATTTATGCGGCAAGATCAGACCGCGACCCTTGAGCGTACTGAAGCATGATGGCGAAACACCAATGAGCACGACCGGACAGCAACCAATAAGGCGCCACAATTGAAAAATGTCGGTACATGGACTTGGAATGAAGAAGCGGAAGAATTCGTCTGGTCACCGCAGATGTGCGCGATCATGGGCCGCGATCCCGGCAAAGCACGGCTCTCCAAGGCTGAGGCTAAAAGTTTCTATCCCAGCGATATCTGGCAGCAATTGCAAGATGCCTTGCACAACACCGTGCGCCACGGCACGCCGTTCGAAATCGAATACCAACTGACCAGCGCCAAAGGCGAAATTCAGTGGTTACAACAGCGCGGCATTCTAAATACAGACAAACAACTTAGCAACGCCGCTGCGATCAAACATGCCAGTACGGTACGCGGCATGGTGGAAGACATCAGTACTACCAAACAGGTCAATCAACGCTTTCAAAATTCGAATCATGATCTGATGAATCTGATTGACGCCTTGCCTGTCTGTATCTCATATATCGACAAAGAGTATCGCTACCAGTTCGCCAATAAAACTTATGAGCGATGGTTTGGCTACGATAAAACCGAAGTGATTGGTCTGAAGGTGTCGGTCGTCGTCGGTGAGCAGGCATTTGAAAAATCACTCCCTCATCTTAGTCGCGCGCTCACCGGTGAATTTGTCTCTTTTGAAACGTATATGAAATACGTCACCGGCAATGACCGCTGGGTGACGATAGAACTCTACCCAGACATGGATATTGATGGCGTACGCGGTGTGTACGCTTTTGTGCAGGATATTTCTCAGCAAAAGAAAAGCGAAGAACAGTACAAGCAAAATGAAGAGCTATGGAAAATGGCGCTGGAAGTTTCAGGCGACGGGGTCTGGGATTGGTACCCGCAAACCGGGGTAGAGATACTCTCGCCAAGACTGAAAGAAATCTACGGCTACGGCGGCACCGACATTAATGACTTATCGGAAGAGCTAGACAAGCGCACTCACCCCGAAGATCTGGCACAAATGTACGCCGACCGTCAGGCGCATTTTGATGGCCTCACGCCGATTTATTTGAACGAACATCGGGTGCAATGCAAGGACGGTACCTGGAAGTGGATATTGACCCGCGGTACCGTCATACAACGTAATGCCCAAGGTTTGCCAGTACGCGTAATCGGTACCCATACCGATATCTCAGAACGTAAAAATGCAGAAACCGCCTTGCAGGAAAGTGCCGAACGTCTGCGCATGGCGCTGCTGGCAAATCATCAAGGTTTGTACGATCTGAATGTGCAAACCGGTGTCACCATCGTCAACGAAGAATATGCCAATATGCTTGGCTATACCGTTGCAGAAATGAATGAAACCAGCAACGCCTGGTTCGCTCGTCTGCATCCCGATGACGTAGATAAAGCAAGTACTATTTACCAGGATTATCTAGCCGGAAAAATCCCCGAATATCGCGTTGAAATTCGTCAAAAAACTCGCACTGGTGAATGGCGCTGGCTGCAATCCATCGGTACCATCGTAGAGCGTGATCATGACGGAAAGCCACTGCGCATGGTAGGTACGCACCTAGACATTACCGAGCGTAAAAATGCCGAGGCCATGATCTGGCAGCAAGCCAATATCGATACGCTGACCGGGTTGCCAAACCGCCGCATGTTTTATGACCGGCTTGAGCAAGATATCAAGAAAAGTAAGCGTAATGGCCGCTCACTAGCCGTACTATTTATTGATCTGGATCACTTCAAAGAAGTGAACGATACGCTAGGCCATTCTGTCGGCGATATCCTGCTGGTAGAAGCTGCCAAACGGCTGCTCACTTGCGTCAGAGAATCCGACACAGTCGCCCGATTAGGAGGCGATGAATTTACTGTTTCGCTTCCAGATCAACATAACCCGGAAGACGTAGAGCAGATCGCACAAAGCATTATCAAAAAAATGTCTAGCTCTTTTCAACTGGCGAACGAAGAAGTGTTTTTATCGGCCAGTATTGGCATTACCTTGTATCCAGATGATGCCGTCAGCCTAGACGACTTATTGAAGAACGCCGATCAGGCAATGTATGCAGCAAAGAATGCCGGTCGCAATCGTTTTAATTACTTTACACCCAGTCTGCAAGTTGCAGCATTGGCGCGACTGCGGTTGGGTAGCGATTTACGCATCGCCATCGCAGAGCAGCAACTCTCCGTGTATTTCCAACCAATTATTGACTTAAACACTGGGATCATCCAAAAAGCGGAAGCCTTAATACGCTGGCAGCACCCACAACGAGGCTTTATCAGCCCGCTGGAATTCATCGCCATTGCTGAGACCAGTGACTTGATTTTTGATATTGGCGAGACTGTTTTTAAAGCCTCAGTACGTTGGCTGCAACGCTGGAGAAACCTATATCCGGCGCAGAAGAATTTTCAAATCAGCATTAATCAATCACCGGTAGAATTCCAACGCGACGGTTCTCGTTATGCGAACTGGATTAATCATTTGCATGAAGCAGAGTTGCCCGGCCAGGCAATTACTATCGAAATTACTGAAGGCTTGCTATTGGACGCCAGCACCCTCGTCAGCGATAAGTTATTACAGTTCCGCGATGCAGGGATGCAAGTTGCGTTGGATGATTTTGGAACTGGTTATTCTTCGCTATCGTATCTAAAAAAATTCGACATCGATTACCTCAAAATTGATCAATCCTTTGTCCGTAACATGACACCAGGATCAAGCGATAGCGCCTTGGCAGAAGCTATTATTGTCATGGCACACAAGCTAGGATTAAAAGTGATTGCAGAAGGTGTAGAAACCGAAGAGCAGCGTGACTTATTAAAGCAAGCCGGATGTGATTTTGCGCAAGGCTATTTGTTTTCCAGACCGATACCGCCGGAGGATTTTGAGCGGCTACTGGCGGGTTGAAGTTTAAACCCAGATTGTCCATTAGACCGCTACCACTTCGCAGCAACGCAAATGGCATGTGCCGCGCAGAGCAATAACGCCACCGCGATTTAAGTGCGAGCGCTGCAACACAACTTGAATCGTCTTGCGCAGGTTCTATTTATTTTTGTGAGCGCACTCGCGCTAATAATTGGCTGGTAGAACGATCATGTTCAAATTCAATGGCAGCAACCTGACCACCATAGGCTAATACTGCCTGGCCTTCGGGGATGGCACTCATATCGTAATCGCCGCCTTTAACGTAGATGTCCGGGTGCGCCAGTTGCACCGCCTGCAAGGCAGTGTCGTCATCAAAATCCACGACCAGGCTGACCGCTTCCAACGCGGCTAATACCGCCATTCTGTCCTGAGATTGATTGACCGGCCTGTCATCGCCCTTGCCTAAGCGTCTGACCGATGCATCTGTGTTGACCGCCACCACCAAAGAACCACCTAACATGCGTGCTTGCGCCAGATAAGTGACGTGACCACGATGCAAAATATCAAATACACCGTTGGTCATTACGACCGGTTTTGGCAAGGCGGCGACGCGTTGTTGCAGATCAGCGAAGCTGGTGATTTTGTTCTCGAAATAGTCCATTTATTTTGCTATCGATTCAATCCATCGGCCAATGTCAGTAGGCAGAATGCTGATAAAAACGGATACCGGATAAGACTCCTGGTGCCAGATAATTTTCACGATTCCTGCAAACAACTGTCAATATACTCCCAGTATGTATATTTTAATCGTCCATATAAAAACTGGACAATAAGGCATTTTTTATAAAAATAATGGGGAGTATATTAAATATTTATAAAAAATAGCCGCAAAAAAATGCAGCTATTTTTAGTAAAACCAAATCAGATTCACGACCAGCCGAGGCTAGCCATCAATCTTAAACAGCGCCTGGCACCACGCCAGCCGCCAGCACCGCATTGTCACTCGCAGCCAACCTTTGTGACACTTCCTTACGATAGCGATTCAAATCTTGTACCGACTCAAAAGTACGCTCAAACAGTAGCGACATATTATGCAAAATACGTTCTATGACTTTCTTTTCCCACACGATATCAAAATTAATTTGCCCGTCTAACCAACGCTCCAGCCAATCAGGATCTGGCAAGCGGCTTTGTATGGTGTCATTAGGAAACAGCGATTGATTGACATGCAAATTGGTCGGATGCAAAGGCTTTTCCGTGCGGCGGGCTGATGCCATCAAGACGCCGATCTTGGCGAAAGCTGCACGCGCAGTATCGCCTGCTTCGCCCAAGGCTTTTTTCATATAG
This sequence comes from Undibacterium sp. 5I1, assembly GCF_034314085.1. Classification (NCBI taxonomy): domain Bacteria; kingdom Pseudomonadati; phylum Pseudomonadota; class Betaproteobacteria; order Burkholderiales; family Oxalobacteraceae; genus Undibacterium; species Undibacterium sp. 5I1. The sequence continues at coordinate 4,028,976 of NZ_JAVIWI010000001.1, read as the reverse complement.
CGCAAATAGGCGCCGCCATGCCGTGCTTCATCCTGGCTAATGATTTTATAAATTTGTTTAATGACGGGTTCGGTGTGCCAGTCGGAGGCACAACGATACCAATGGTTTAAGCGAATCTCGCCGCAAAAATGCAGCATCAGGGTTTCTAGCGGTGGGGCAGGATCAAATTCAAAGCGAACTTTATCCAGCTCTTCCTCGGTTGGTACCAATTCCGGGTGGAAGCGACGCAGATACTCCATCAGGACCAAAGAATGCTTTTGCTCTTCAAAAAACCAGATGGACATAAAAGCGCAAAAATCGCTGTCGCCCCGGTTATCACGCAAAAACATTTCTGTGGCAGGCAATGCAGACCATTCGGTAATCGCGTTCATTTTGATGGTTTGCGCCTGTTCCAACGTCAACTTAGAAGCATCGTACTGATCCCACTTGATGTCGGTATCCATGTTCCAGCGGACTTGCTCTAAGGATTTAAACAGTTCTGGGTAAAGCATAATGACCCTTACAAAGTTACAGCAAAAATAAAAATATTTACTCGATTTTACCAGACAGATATGACTGCTTCACGACAAATAAAAATCGAAAGCGGGACATTCCTCAGATGAGCAAATCAGGATTTATCCACAAAAACATACTCTGAGATGGTGCAAATTCTGGGTCTACTTTCTGTTCATGTTGGGGTATGACAGAATTTTTCAACTTAATATAAGATACGCAAACCAAGTCAAATTGGATGTCATCGTAATCAAGGAGCATGTATGTCTTATTCTCACAAAATCAGCGGCGCATTATTATTCAGCTTGGTTGCTGGCATTTCTAGCGTTGCAATCCCGGATACTGCACTGGCAGACACTACCGCAAGTTGCCCTGCCGTGTTACACCATACGTTTAACCGCTTACAAGACGATGCGCCACAAGATCTTTGTCAGTACGCCGGCAAAGTGACTCTGGTTGTGAATACTGCCAGCTACTGCGGCTTTACCAGCCAATATCAAGGCTTGGAAGCGTTACACGCCAAATATAATCCTAAAGGCTTGGTTGTGCTCGGCTTTCCATCCAATGATTTTGGTCAGCAAGAACCAGGTAACAGCAAGGAAATCGCCGATTTTTGCTTTAATACCTACGGCGTGAAATTCCCGATGTTCTCTAAATCATCGGTCAAAGGAAAAGACGTCAATCCCTTGCATGCAGAATTAATCAAGGCAACCGGCACCACACCAAAATGGAATTTTTATAAATATCTGATCGATCGCAAAGGCAATGTCGTAGCGGCTTACTCCAGCGTGACTACGCCAGACGATAAAAAATTGGTCGCAGATATCGAAAAAGCGTTGGCGCAATAAGCTTAATTGCGGGTCGCAAAGTAAATAATCAGGGGCAAAACTATAAAGAACGGGTCATAGCAAAGATCGGTCAGTAATTAATGTATCGTTGTAAATATGGGTGCGCTAGAGCGTGCCCATTTTTATACGTGGAAATTAAACATAAAGATTCAGCAATCCGATCAGCGAATCAAAGATTGTCTTTGTGTAGGTAAATCATTGGAATTGAATCCGTTTACTCAAGTCATGCGTAAAAGACAGTAGAAGCAAAGTAACTTTGCAATTATATTAATAGACTACTACCTTCCTTGTTTGAATATGATGAAAATTGCAGTCATCGGTTCCGGCATCTCCGGCCTCTCTTGCGCTTATCGCTTATCCCAGGCGCAACATCACGTTAGCTTGTTTGAAGCCAATGATTATTTTGGTGGACACACGCACACCGTAGATGTGACCCTAGACGGCTGCACTTATGGTGTCGATACAGGGTTTTTAGTGTTTAACCACAAAACCTATCCCAATCTAGTCCAGCTATTTAAAGAACTTCAGATAGAAACCGTCGCTACCGACATGTCATTTTCGGTAAAAATGCCCATCGGCAAGCGGATGATGGAATGGGCGGGCGCCAATCTTGATACTGTTTTCGCACAACGTCGCAATTTGTTAAGCCCCGGCTTTTTGCGCATGCTAAGAGACATCTTACGTTTTAACAAGCAAACTACGGCGCTGGCCAATGCGGCGAAAGAAGCGGCAACAGCATCAGCTAACAGTAATAATGATTTTCAGCTTTCGCTCGGCGCTTTTTTAGATAAGCATCACTACAGCGCAGAATTCCGTTCCTGGTATTTACTGCCGATGGCGGCCTGCATCTGGTCTTGCCCTACCGCTGCGATGATGGCCTTTCCTTTGTCGTCGTTTGTACAGTTTTGCCACAATCATGGCTTGTTGCAAGTCAATGACAGACCGCGCTGGCAAACCGTCAAAGGCGGAGCTAAACACTATGTCGATCAAATGCTCAAAGAGCTACCAAATCGTTATCTAAACACGCCTGTTCTGGCGGTCCACCGCACACCCAAAAAGACGGTACAGATCCAGACCAAAGATGGTTTGCAAGAATTTGATCACGTCGTTTTAGCAACTCATAGCGACCAGAGCCTGCGCATGCTGGCAGACGCCTCCACCAACGAGCGGGCCATTTTATCGGCAGTCACTTATGAGCCCAACAGAGCGGTATTGCATACCGACGCCCGCTTTTTACCCGAGCAGAAAAAAGCCTGGTCGGCCTGGAATTACCAAAGTGAGAGCGGTGCCGAACCCAAGGTCTGCGTACATTATCTGATTAATCAATTGCAGCCTTTACCATTCAGTACACCAGTGATCGTGACCTTAAATCCGATCAGCGAGCCTGATCCGGCAAAAGTCTTGGCCAGCTTTGATTATGCGCATCCCGTGTTTGATCAAAAGGCCATACAAGCACAAACTCGCTTACACCAAATCCAAGGTCAGGCACACACCTGGTTTGCCGGTGCCTGGACTGGATATGGCTTTCATGAAGATGGCTTGAAATCAGGCTTAGCTGTCGCAGAGCAATTGCTGTCGCAGCATCAGCAACAAACTAGCAAGGCTGCCTGAACCATGGACACCAAGCTACCCGCTACCATCCAACTCTGTATAGGAGAGGTACGGCATCACCGTTTGCGTCCGGCGGCGAATCGTTTTAACTATGGCGTATTTTTTATCCGTGTGCCTTTGCGCTCTATGGAAAATGCAAGTGTCAGCGCCAGCCAAAACGGATGTCGCCTGTTCTCACGCAATCGTTTTAATCTGATGTCGTTCTACGATAAGGATCATGGCGATGGGCAGCAAACCTTGTTGGCGTGGATTGATCACTTACTCGCTTCAGAAAACATCACTGATGCAAGGGGTGAAATCTGGCTACAAAGTTTTCCAAGAGTATTAGGTTATGTATTTAACCCAGTCTCATTCTGGTTTTGCCATCGCGAAGATGGCGAATTGCGTGCCATCGTGTGTGAGGTACGCAATACCTATGGCGAAAAACATATTTACTTGCTAGATACTGGTACTGCACAAAAATATGGCCAGGAATTAAGCGCAAAAAAAATCTTCCATGTCTCCCCTTTTTGCGCGATAGAAGGCAAATACCGTTTTCGCTTTATGCAAGCGACGCGCCAGATCGGTGATGCAATTCGGTTACAGCACGTTGCACGAATTGATTATGACGACGACACCGGACCTTTGTTATTGACCAGTATCGCCGGTGGAGAAAACTCTCTCAGCAACCAACTCGTTGCGTGGGTTTTGCTGCGCTATCCCTTACTTACCTTCGGTATCGTCGCACGCATCCATTTACAAGCGCTTTATCTCTGGATAAAACGTGTTCCATTTTTCTCTAAACCTATTCCCCCTGCCAAAGAGGTAAGCCGATGAGCAGCCTGCATCCAACATTAAACCCAGACCAAGATCAAACTGCAGCGATCAATACAGCAGAGTTTCCAGCAGAGGCAAAATTTGTCCTTAGTCTGCTCAATAAGCTGCAACACGGTAGCCTGACTATCCAATTTCCTGATCAGCAAGTAGCGACTTTTGGCGATGGCAATCATCCAAAAATTCAATTACATATGAAAGATTGGCAGCTCTGCCGCTCGGTCTTAAAATCTGGCGATATCGGTTTTGCAGAAAGCTACATTGCGGGTAATTGGAGTACGCCACAACTACCTGCTTTGATAGAAATGATTTCACGCAATCGTCAGCAGTTAGAGTCCGTGATTTATGGCACATGGTGGGGTAACTTGCTGTATCGGGTGAAGCATTTTTTAAACCGTAACTCACGCTCTGGTAGCAAAAAAAATATTCATGCGCACTACGACATCGGCAATGATTTTTATCGCCTGTGGCTTGACCCTTCTATGACGTATTCCAGCGCCTTATTCTCCGGCGATAAAGTGGAAACTTTGCATGATGCGCAACTGGCAAAATACCGCCGCATCTTGCAACAATTAGAAGTCCATCCACAAGATAATATTCTGGAAATTGGCTGCGGCTGGGGCGGTTTTGCGGAGGTTGCCGCAACCGAGGCATTTGCGCATGTCACCGGACTGACGCTATCGACAGAACAACTCCATTTTGCGCAAGAGCGTTTGAAAAAAGCAGGCTTGCATGAAAAAAGTAAATTGCACATCCAGGACTATCGCGATGCTCATGGTAATTATGACGCAATCGCCTCGATTGAAATGTTTGAAGCCGTCGGTGAATCTTACTGGCCAAGCTATTTTGAATGCATCAGCCGCAATCTAAAAAAAGGTGGTCGTGCCTGCGTGCAAAGTATCGTGATTGCCGATGACTTGTTTGACCGTTATCGCAAAGGGACAGACTTTATTCAGCAATACATTTTCCCCGGCGGCATGCTGCCTTCGATACAAATCTTTAAACAATACGCGCAGGAACATGGTCTGGAAGTCGTTGATACTTTTACCTTTGGTCTTGACTACGCCAGAACTTTGCAAGAATGGCGTAGTGCCTTTATGGCCAAGTTAACAGAAATCAGGGCGCAAGGTTTTGACGACGAATTTTTCCGTACATGGGAATTTTATCTGGCCTATTGCGAAGCAGGCTTCCGCGCTCATAGTATTGATGTTGCACAGTTCACTTTGGTGAAAAAATGAGTCGCACGCATCCATCACGCTTACTGCGTGCTTTATTTTTGTTGCTATGCCCACTGCTACTCGCTAGCTCGGTGACCATGACAGCAATGGCAGCAATGGCGGCGGACTCAGAGCACATCAAAAAAGAAATCCCGCAAGCACATGCTTTGGGTAGTGGCACATTTCGCTGGTTCGGAATTGCGGTTTATGATGCTCAGTTGTGGGTTGGCAAAGATGGCTATACACCCGAGGCCAGCGGTAAATTAGGCCAGCAACCGCTAGCCCTGGATTTGACATATGCACGCTCACTGGTGGGCAGCAAAATTGCCGAAGCGAGTATTGAAGAGATTCAGAAGCTAAAATTAGGCACGGCAGATCAGCGCAAAATCTGGCTGGAGCAAATGCGAAAACTGTTTCCTGATGTAAAAGAAGGTAATCACATTACCGGCATTTTTATACCTGCCGAAGCAGCCCGGTTTTACTTAGATGGAAAGTTATTGGGTGAAATTAAAGACGCTGATTTTGCGAATGCTTTTTTTTCCATCTGGTTAGACAAAAAAACAACTGCTCCGGATTTGCGCCAAAAATTGCTGGCTGGCAGTAACGGCTAACATAGCTGATGCAGCTAATGCAGCTAATGCAGTAACCAAGGCATCTCCCAAAGCAACAAAATCGCCTCACTAAGCTTGGTCTATTTTTAATTTATCGAGGATATTCTGATGAACCTATTTTCCCGTTCCCTTATGCAAGGACTCAGTAAATTCAGCCGGCTAGCCATGGGTGTCTCCGTCGCCTTGTTGCTGAGCTCTTGCGCCAGCAGTTTTGAACCCTCCATGTACGCAACAGAAAAGCCAACATTAGAATTGACCCGTTACTTCAACGGTGTGGTTGATGCCTGGGGTATGTTCCAAGATCGCTCTGGCAAAATCGTGAAACGTTTTACCGTCGTCATGCATTGCAACTGGAATGGCGATACCGGCACACTGGATGAAGATTTTACTTACTCAGACGGTACCAAGCAAAAGCGCGTCTGGACTTTGAAAAAAACCTCTGAAACAACTTTTGTCGGCACCGCAGCCGATGTCGTGGGTGAAGCCAAAGGCGTCATTTCGGGTAATACTTTGCATTGGAATTATGTGCTCGCCTTGCCCGTAGACGGGAAAATTATCAATGTTGATTTTGATGATCTGATGGTATTAATGGACGACAAAATCATGCTGAACCGTGCCCTGATGAGCAAGTATGGCATCGCGCTAGGTAGCGTCACTCTGTCCTTTACTAAACGTGAGAGCAAATGAATCCACGCATAAGCGACTGGCGCGGAAAACACGTCTGGGTCATCGGTGCTTCCACTGGCATCGGCGCGGAGACCGCCAAGTTATTACTGCAAAAAGGCGCCAATGTGGCGCTGTCGGCGCGGCAAAAAACTACATTGGAACAAGTAGCCGCAGGTCATAGCGCGGCGATGATTTTGCCTGTCGATATCACCGACCATGCGACCTTGGTTGAGGCACACGCCAACTTAATACAAACATGGGGCAAGATAGATTTAGTCCTGGTAGTAGCAGGCGGTTACAACGCTATGCGGGCTGATGAATTTGATTTGCTTGCAGCGAATAAGCTGATCGATCTTAATCTGCGCGGAGTCTTAAATTGTCTGGATGTCGTCTTGCCGACCTTGCTACGACAAGGGCAAGGCGGGATTGGTATCGTCGGCTCGGTGGCGGGTTTATCGGGTCTGCCCAAAGCACTGATCTATGGACCGACCAAAGCAGCGATTATCAATTTATGTGAATCGCTGTATTTTGATCTACATCCTAAAAATATTGCGGTGTACCTGATCAGCCCCGGCTTTGTCAAAACCCCGCTGACTGCGGATAATGATTTTGAAATGCCTTCATTAATCACGGCAGAAGTTGCCGCGCAAGAGCTGGTGGCTGGCATAGAATTAGGGCAGTTTCATATCCATTTTCCAAAACGCTTTACGAACTGGCTCAGGTTTGCGCGTTTGCTGCCTTATCGCTGGTATTTTGCGTTGATCCATAAAACGACCGGACTATGAACGAGAACTCTTTTTCTGACGTTGACACTCTTACCGCGACTAAGGTAGCGGATAAGTTAGCGAATAAGGTAGTCACCTACGAAGAGGCGTTGAAAAAACTCATCGTTTTTTTTGAGACGCTCACACCCGATAGCAGCCAGCAAATCAGCGCGATTTATGCTGAAAAAGCTTACTTCAAAGATCCATTTAATGAAGTACAAGATGTGGCCGCTATTATCAAAATTTTTTCTCACATGTTCTCGCAAGTGAACCAGCCGCGGTTTAAAGTCCACACCCATATTTTGCAAGGCAACGAGGCATTTATCAGTTGGGATTTTCTGTTCACGATGAAACGGTTTTCCAGCGAATTACAGCGCATTAAAGGTGCAACGCATTTACGTTTTTTAGAAGATGGTCGCGTCAGTTATCACCGGGATTACTGGGATGCAGCAGAAGAATTATATGAAAAGCTGCCGATACTAGGAAGCCTGATGCGGGCATTAAAACGCGCCGCCAGAAATTGATCTGGACAGCGCCAAAGCAATATACTCCCCCTCATTGTTATAAAATATGCCTTATTGTCCAATGATTATATGGACAATTAAATATACATAGGGGCAGTATATTTTAAACTCTTCTATGATTTATGGCGCATATGCGGCTTTGTCTGGCAATTGATGGCATGTATATCAGCATGGGCTAAGCAGCCATCAAGCTTTATCAAGCTTACGTTGCAGTGCGTTTTTTTGCTGCTACCGTCGCCTTTTTTACTGCATTGACTTTGACTGGCGACTGCTTCGCTAATTTATCGACAGTGGCATTAGTCGCTGTGCCGGGTATAGTTTTGGCAGGGGTTTTAACGACTTTAATTTTCTTCGCTGCGGCTGTGGGTGTTGTTGCCGCTGCTGCAGCTACTACCTTCCCCGGTGCTTTTTTTACTGAGTTTTTAGGTGCGCTCTTGCTTGACGTTGAAGTGGCTTTTTTTGCTGCTTTTTCAGGCGTTGGCTCCTCCGATTCGCTTGCCATTGCTTTACTGACTGCTTGCTTAAATTGATCTTGCAGCAGGTTCCACCAGGCTGCCGGGTTGCTAAACCGGGTCGAACTATCAGTACCTGAGGCATCTTCTGCTGTGGCGTGCTGTGCCAGGGTATTGGGTATCGGGTCTGGAAGCGGCGCACTTGCTGGCAAAGGCATGCTGACAACGGGTGGCGGAGTTGGTTTAAATATGGGCGCGGCTTCAGAACTACCTTTGTTATTGCCAGAATCAGCGGGAGGATTAGGCCAGTAGTCACGCGTAGGCTTTGCTGCCTCGGGTGAGCTTGAAGGCGCGCTTGCCGCGCTCATGGTATTGGCGAAACTCTCGCTTAAAGAATTGAGTGCCGCAATCGTTGCACGCTGTACTTCTAGTGCTTGTATAGTGCCGCGCAACATGTTCATATTGACTGTCAACCAGGATTCTACGGTTTTCAGATCTTTGATTTTTTTATCTAAGTCGTCAATGGATACCGTCGGCGTGACCATCCCCGGAATATGCATGCCGCCCCATAGATTTTTGACGAAGGACAAGCTGTCATTCATCGACGCCATACCGGGAATCTCGCTGGTATTAAAAGGGGTAGTCATGGTGGTCTCCTGATGGTGTTGCTATCCGTAGTGCTATCTGTGTTGCTACCTGTAGTGCTATCGTTTTTTGAACATGCGGCGGATATGAATCCATCCAATGGGTCAAATCTACCGAGTCAAATTCAGCAGATCAAATTCAGTTGATCCGACTCATCTTGCATGAGGTCGGCAGTGCCGTCAATCGTGATGGGAAATAGCGCTCAGTTTTAAAGCCATAACCACTGCCTTCATTATCAAACCGCACTGCACCACGCATTGCATCAACATCTAAAGTTCCGCGGCTAGAGTCGCTACGTTTTTGCATCACAGATACATACAGGGGTTGTATCAGTTGATGGTCGCTGGCACGCATGCTAGCATCATGAAAACCGTTTTTAAAGCTGGCACCTTCCAAGGCTTTGGCGACGGCAGCGGCTTCTACACTCCCGGCTTTTTCAATCGCGGTGACGAGCATCCTGATCATCACCTGCATACGCAAATGCACATAATCATCCCGCGGATCGGGGTAGCGCTGGCGGAAGCTTTGATAAAACGCATCACTCTCAGCACCGCCCACATTGGGATGCCACTCTGCCACCGCACGTACCCGGCCAACTCCGGCATCAGCAATCGCGGCTGGTGCGCCTAAAGCATTGGCGTAAAAAGTATAAAACTTAATGTCCATGCCCGCCTCTTTCACCGCCTTGATTAACAAAGTCAGGTCGTTACCCCAATTGCCAGTGATCACCGTATCGGCACCACTGGCTTTGATCTTGGCAGCGTAAGGTGCAAAATCTTTGATCTTACCAATCGGATGCAAGTCTTCTCCTACTATTGCCATGTCTGGACGTTTTGCCGCCAGCATGCTGCGCGCAGCGCTTGCTACTTGCCTGCCGAAACTATAATCCTGGCCCACCAGATACACCTTTTTGGCATGCGCATCGTCCCGGATCACGTCGGTCAGCACGTTCATCCGCATGTCTGCATTGGCATCAAAACGAAAATGCCAAAAACTACATTTCTCATTCGTCAAACTTGGTTCTACTGCGGAATAATTCAAAAACAAAACCCGGTGCTGCGGCACACGCTGGTTATGCTTATTGATCGCATCCACCAAAGCAAGTGCCACGGCCGAGCTATTACCTTGTACGATAAACGGGATGTCCTGATCGGTAACATGCTTTAGCAAGGTCAGGCTATCTTCCACACCTTGCTTATTGTCAAAGGTAGATAAACTCAATGGATGCCTGCCATCCGGCAAACGCACGCCACCATATGCATTCACCTGCTCTATCGCTAATTGCAAGTTACGCACGACGGCCTCACCTGCATTGCTGAAAGCACCACTCAAGCCGTCTATCATGGCAATCCGTATCGGCGTGGTCTGCACTTTGTCCTTCGTCACTGAGGATAATTTAGAAGGTGGACTAGAAGCTGCATTAAAAGCACTGTCAGGAGCCGACAAGGCGGGTTGCGCTATGATGGAGGGTGACAACAGAACAACCAATAATGCAATCCAGCGAGAAACTTTTTTTGTTCTAAACAACATCAACAACCTCATTTTTGATACTTACTCAGAATCATTTCTGCTACCCATATTGCTATCAGCAATAGTGCTTTGCTTACATTTTACACGGCGACAGTCATCGTAAGTCGACGCTAGAACGTTTACCATAGAGCTTGATGTGAGCAAATGAACTAAGATCGTTTTGCTACCTCTATCTTAGGTATGTACCTGAGTTAATAAGTTATTGAGTTAATTCGCAAATTCAGTCCAATCAAATTCAACAGGCAATAGTGCTAAACGTAACATGACGTCCAATCTGCTGACACGACTACGCCCCGACCGTAAAATTTTTGCTTTTGTGCTTGCCGCAATCTTGCTGCATGTCATGGCATTGCATTGGATTAATTCGCTTCCGGATCAGATACCAGGTGTGGATATCAAAAATTCTGAGATAAAACCGAGCTTGTTATACGTCAATCAAATTCAGGCAAAAACTGAAGTTGCCACCAAAGTTGAGGCTAAGCCAGAAAAAGTGATTAAGCTTGAAAAAAAGCAAGCAATACCGCCTCCAGATCCACAACCAGACCCCTTGCCCTCGCAAGCGCAACAGCCTGCAGCAACGCCACCACTGCCAGGACAAATTGCCGATGGTAGTCAAGAAACTGCTATTTACGAAGCCACGGGAGGCTATCTGGCAGTGACTCCGATAAAAAATCCTGCGCCAAATCTGGCAGCATCTACATCAACTTTTGGGGCTGTAAATTCAACTACAGGTTCACCTACCGGCACAATTACAAGCGCTACTCCGCCGCCTGCGATCCCCTCTTTAGAGCAAGTAGCCAGTGCAACTAAAAATACTGGTACAGACAACCTTCCATCAGCACAATTTAAAGTAACCCCACCTCCATCAGCAGTACTAGAATTACAATTGGTCAGATCAGAGGCGAACGGCAGCCCCTTTTATGGTGTTGGCGAAATCAACTGGCATGTCAGCAATAACGCCTACAGCATGTCAGTAAGCGCGGGCTTAAATTTATTGGTAACCACCCTAAATTTGCTGAAAATCAATAGCGACGGCAAGATCACCGACGCTGGGATTGCGCCTGTCACTAGCAGCGAATCCAGACGCAATCGCTCAGAAACAGCGATCCACTTTAATTATGAGACTAAGTTAGTCAGTTTTTCATCTTCAAATAAATCAATACCGTTGGTTGATGGCTCGCAAGATAAAGCCTCGGTATTGATGCAACTGGCAGGCATAGGTTATGCCGATCCGACACAGTTTCGTGTCGGGCGAGAAATCGTCATCCAAGTAGCTGAAGAACGCGACGCGACTAACTTCCAATTCGTCATCGTTGGGCAAGAAGAGTTAAAAAACAAACTTGGTACATTGAATACTTGGCACGTAGTGCGTCCACCACGAGCGGGTGCCTACAATTCTCAGCTTGATATTTGGTTTGCACCAGATAAAAACTGGTATCCGGTACAAGTGCGCAACACAGAAAGCAACGGTGCAATCACTACACAGATTGTGACCAAAATTACGCCTCAATTAAATTAAGAAAGATAAATATGTACCTGAAACGTATCAACTTATTTGCCTCAACAATATCTATTCCGGCAGTTCCAAAATCTCGTCGCTTGCTCGTATTTGCAAGTCTGTGTTGCGGTATGGTTAGCGGAATATTCAGCACAGCAAGCTTGGCTGATACACCGGCTAAGTCTAGTATTAATTTGCCTCCTTCTGCGACCTTGGAATACACCATCAAAGCGAAGCAAAGTGGTATCACACTCAGCGGTGACGCGAGTGTGATGTGGAAAACAGGCAATCAAAGATATAGCATCATCACGGAAACTCGTGCCATGTTAATCGGAAAAATTCTGGATGTTAGTAGCGTGGGCGGCGTCGATAGCTATGGTTTAGCACCAGAAAAATTTAATGAAAAACGCCTAGGAAAACCAGAAACTATTACTAACTTCAACCGCAAAGGCGATAAAAAAAGTATCACTTTTAGTGAGTCAGCAGAACGCTATCCGATCAAAGGTGGAGAACAAGATCGTAGCAGTGCGACCTGGCAACTAGTAGGACTAGCACGCGCTGCCGGTGACAAATTTAAGCCCGGCAGTGAATGGAAAATGTTTGTTGCAGGCAGACGCGACGCAGAAACCTGGTCCTTCAAAGTCATGCAACGCGAAACTCTAGCTACAGGGATGGGCAATCTAATGACCGTTCACGTCGTTAAATTGCCACCACCGAATTCTAAAAGCCAGCATATAGATTTGTGGTTGGCACCAGCTTTGGAATGGTATCCCGTACGTGTCCTGTTTAGCGATGTTGACGGGGATTATATTGAACAACTCATCGGACAAATAAAAAAATAAAACCTATCTTATTTACTTGCGTATTTATTTGCTTGTTCGCAGTATCACTCACTTAATCAAGACAGGATGAGCGCGCCATTCAGTGTTCGCTTGTTCTATCGCCTGCTCGACAAATTTCTCTTTAATCAATTTGTCTAATTCTTTGTTAAAGGCGCTTAAATAGCTAGTACAAGGACTTTGAGTAACAAATCCCGCCATATTGGGAACATCGCTCAAGTACGGATATAAGGCAATAATTTTTTGATCCGTCGCAGCAGAGATGAGTAGCGCTCTGCCGGGATAAAAACCGGTTACGACATAATCAAATCGATCCGCTGCCAGCATTTTAAAACTGGTTTCAAGATCATTCGCTTCCTGGATTTTTAGATTGTTTTTGAGGAAGCTATCAAACGGCTCGCCAAAGCGGTTACCTCTGGCAACGCCGCCGCGAAATCCCGCCAAATCAGCCCATTTAGTCACATTAATACGTTTGTCTGCACGGACAAAAGCAGCTACCGGATTCAGCATGACCGTATTACTAAAGCTAAGATAAGCACGGCGCTCTGGATTGTCTTTTAAGGTCACAACCAGATCAATCGCGCCACTTTGCGCCGCGGCCAAGACCCGGTTAAACGGTCCAAGATAACGAATCTCGTAAGGCACACCAAGATCAGTGAAAATCCGTTTGGCAACGGCAATACTAGCACCACGCATTGTGCTGCCGTCATACCAATGCAAGGGGGGGTAGGCAGGATCTGCAGAGATAATGATCTTCTCGCAGACCCCAAGCGCCATGCATTCCGTGCTGGCGGCTATACCAAAAGCGATCACAAAAGCTACAGCCATCCAATGCGAGAAGCCATGACGCAAGTGTTGGCAAGTCATACGACGTTGTCTCTCTGGTTCTGTCTGCATGTAAACTTAATCCTATCCCTGGGACAGATGTCTCATGATTTTTATCATGGCTTTGTTGTAATGTTTATACCATCATAGGACACCGTTCGAGTAACTGCAACTACACTGACGCCTTTATATTTGGATGATTACTCGCATGTTGGTCAGAATGTCGGATCGCACTTAAATATTACTCCCCCTATGTATATTTTTATTGCCCATAATTCTATTGGACAATCGGCCTTATTTTATAAAATATAGGGGGAGTATATTAAATTTGCCCTAAAAATGCTTGAACGCAGGTCATGCTACTCGCCAACGATTGTAGCCCTTAGCAAATACACACATAATCAAACCAAACAGAGATTGCATCACAACCGATGACATCGTTGCGACCCCATTAGCACCAACTACGTCCAGAAACGGGACATCTTTAATCTGCGTGGCAAGGTATAAGCCAAATAGAAATAGAGCAATAAAAGTTCTGGAAGTTCTGGTTATCCGTCCCAACAAATTGGCAATGGCAGCAATCGCAACAATTCCACTGACCAAGCTGACCGCGCGCAACATATCGTGGCCAGCCCAACGCACAATTACCGGAGCAGTTAATAGCAAGCCGAGTAAGCAGCTGGCAACAATTTGCCGCCAGTAGCGCATCGACGCACCACCCATGACTGCGGCTGTCATGCTCTCAGTATCCGACTGGTAATCACGCACACTCAGGTCACTGATTTGTACGCCCCAAAATGCCACCACAATCAGGACAAAGCCACCTAGCAGTGCGCTGCCCACGGTGCAACCCGCCAATATTGCGAATATAAGTCCAGCGCTCATGATGGGACTCGACGCCAGGCTCAAAGCCAGCTCCGCTACGACCTGACCGGCAAAGCCAGGTAGGCTGGCAGCCAAAGCAAATAGCGGTCGTGTGAGTTTGGTCAGTGGACGCAACAAGCGGTTGGCAAACCCAATCAAAGACCAAGACTGGCGGCGGACAGAAAGCTTGATTTTGTCCGGAGAAAACCGATGGAACAAGGCGATCGCCAGCAGCACAGGCAATGCCGCGATCACTCCACCAGCAATGCGCGTCAGCACTACCGTTGTTGACCAGAACTCGCCCTCTAACACCACAGGAGGCAAGGTCTTATCAAAATCAGAAATACCAATAGAAAAATGCGAGGTATGAAACATCGCCAGAAACCCTAGATTGGATGTCGCCACTCCAGAAAAATCAAATATCATTGCCGGCGTCCATGATGTGACGGAGCCATGATCAGCAATTACAATCGGTACTGTGCTTTGCAGCATCCACACAAAAAAATACGCGACGTCACCGGCCTTGCCAGATAAAGGGGCAAACGCTTCGCAAAATAAAGCCATGCTGCAGGCGAATATGACGGAAGGGAAAAATACGATTACATAGGTTTTCAGATACACCAGCAACTGTATCGGCCCTTCGCCACGCAACAAATGCAAGACCAGAATAGTGGCCAGCAATGCCAATATCAGCACACACAAATAAGCGACTGCACCCAGCCAGCGCCCTATTAAAAATACGCTGTTACTGATGGGCATCGTCGCCAGCACACTGCCGCAGCCGCTACGAAAATCGTCGTTCATACGACCACGTACCAGGTAAAAACCACCCAGACCAAAAAATAAATTCGCCAGTAAAGAGCTACCCAGCGCCAGGCATAAACTGTTGTAAACCACCCTCGCATCGCCTACGGATATCAATACCGAACCGCTAATCGGATCTGCAATCATCATCCAGGTAATCGCGACCACCGCCAAGATCGCGACGATGCTACTGATGCGGCGGGTACGCAAGCGCACTTCACTTTGTATCATCGTCCACAAAACATAGGCGGTCATGCTGCCAGCTCCTGAATCGCATACTGCTGTGCCATCAAGGCTTCTTCCAGACTAGGCTCCGCAACCAGTGCGCCATTACAAGGTGAATGCGGATGCGCAATCCGCAAGTGGATCTGGGATTCATGTCTTTGTACCTGAAGTACCTGAACACGCTTGCTCAGCAACTCATATTCCTGAGTGTTTACTGTGGCTGACCAGATGTGGCCGCGCCCATGTTTTACAAAACTATCCGGGGTATCGTAAGCGATCAATTTACCCTTGCGCATGATCGCCAGATGGCTTGCCATGTTCTCAATGTCGGAGACAATATGGGTCGATAAAATCACTAATTTTTTAAAGCCGATTTCTGACAATAGCTGGCGAAACCGTAATCGCTCTTCCGGGTCCAGACCTGCTGTCGGCTCATCGACAATCAAGATATCAGGATCATTCAGCAAAGCTTGTGCAATCCCGAGGCGACGGCGCATACCACCTGAAAACGTCGAGGCATAGCGATGCGCATGCTCATGCAAATTGACCATCTCCAGCAATTGTCTGATCCTGCTACCAGACGGATCGCGGACACCCTTTAAGGCTGCAAAATACTGCAAAAATTCTAGCGCGCTCAGGTTGGGGTAGACGCCAAAGTCTTGCGGCAAAAAGCCTAAGCGCTGGCGTATCGCATTCGGCTTTTTGGCAATATCAATCCCGTCAAATAAAATTTGACCACTAGTCGGCTTGGTCAATGTCGCTATCATCTGCATCAGCGACGTCTTGCCAGCACCGTTATGACCGATCAGTCCCAGCACGCCGCTGCTCAACTGCATAGAAACATCATCAACCGCCGTCACAGTCTTGTTATAGGTTTTTACGACATTGTGGAGTTCTAGCATGGCGTTTACTCGTCTTTTCAATTTAGGATGGAAATCAGAATAAATGGGATGCACCAAATGCTCCAGCGCTACAAGACAAAGTGCAAAGATCGGGGAACAAAACGATAAATTCAGGGCATCAGCAGTTTGGTCGATGATGGTCAGAAGAGTTGGACAGCGATTTTCTATATCGTTGTACGCAAGTGACAAGCGCTTGCAATTGACGATGTTTAACTATGGAGAACATAGCAATCTGATATGCTCTTCATCAAGTTAGCGATAAATTTACCGTTATGATTTGTGAGTAATTTTGAGTCACTACGTCATCAAGCGATTTTTAATAGAATTAATTTCCATGCAGAAATTAATTCTGGGGCGCTTCTTGATGCGACCCTGACTCCAGCTACAATCAAAGACGCATCCAGCATTTTAATTTTCAAAAAAAATCATGAGCATAGAAAAAATTCGTCAAGTTTTAAAAGACCATGCGCGGCTGGCTGTTGATATCGCCACGCTGGCAGATGATGCAGATTTGTATGAAGCGGGCATGACATCACATGCCAGTGTCAATGTCATGCTGGCACTGGAAGATGCATTTGATCTGGAGTTCCCTGACCGCATGCTTAAGCGTAGCGTGTTTGAAAGTATGGCCGCAATGGACGCTGCCATACAGGAACTGACTGCCTGAAGGTTTTAGTATTGAAGTAGATAAGATGTAGGAATTTTTTTAGAAACTCCACCCTCTTATTTACTCACTTATTTACTCACTTATTTCACGTAATACTTTTAGTCCACTACTCACTTATGCCTGCATCCACCTCTGCATCCGCATCCACACTGATTGCACAAGCTAAGTCCATCGCTAAAGAAATTGCAGCCACTCATGCAGATGCGGTTGATAAGGATAGTCGTTTCCCGCAAGAGGCAATTACTGCGCTAAAAGACGCGCAATTATTAAGCGCTTATATTCCTGCCTCTCTGGGTGGTGCGGGCGCTAGCCTAAGTACTCTGGTGGAGATTTGTGAAGCGTTAGGCCAGCATTGCTCTGCTACCGCGATGGTATTTGCGATGCACCAGATACAGGTGATTACTCTGGTCCGGCATGCATCTGATCATCCTTGGTATCAGCAGTATTTACGCGACCTGGTGACCCACCAATATCTGATTGCCTCAGTCACATCTGAGGTTGGCGTTGGTGGAGAAATGCGACGCAGTAGCTGTCACGTCCAACAAGATGACAAACAAAATAGTACGCAATTTAAGTTAGTTAAAAATGCGACTACGATTTCTTACGGCGCTCAGGCAGATGACTTATTGGTGACAGCAAGACGCTCAGAAGACGCCGCGAATAATGATCAGTCCTTAATTTTGGTCCGCAAAGCCGACTACAGCTTAGAACAAAAAGGCGAGTGGGACACCATGGGTATGCGCGGCACTTGCAGCCCACCATTTTTGCTCAGCGCGAGTGGTGTTGCAGAGCAAATTATAGCGACACCGTTTGCGGACATGTCTAGCGTAACGGTAGTACCGGTATCGCACTTATTATGGAGTGGCATCTGGCAAGGTATTGCAGCAGCGGCAGTCAATAAAGCACGGGCGTTTGTGAGAGCTCAGGCAAGAGCTAATCCAGGTACTACGCCACCAACTGCATTGCGTCTTGCCGAGTTAGTCTGCACCTTGCAAACGATGCGCACTTCCGTGCAAGCCTGCCTGATTGAATACGAACAACTCGCTGCCGCACCCGATGCAGCGCAAGGGATTTTATCCTCCATGCCGTATGCGCTAAAAATCAATAATCTCAAAGTAGAGACATCGCAAATCCTGCCACAGATTGTGGGGAAAGCTTTATTAATCTGCGGAATTTTAGGCTACAAAAACGATAGTAAATTCAGTATGAGTCGTCATCTGCGTGATGCTCATTCAGCCGCATTAATGGTTGGCAATGATCGCATCTTAGCGACCAATGCTAATTTATTGCTGATATTAAAAGATGACTAAAATTCGGCCAAAAGAAAAATTAACAATCTCTAAAAAAAACTAAAAGGACAAACGATGTCAATTGATTTTTCTCCCGAGTTATTGACCGATGATCTGGTCGCTGCAGGTCATATTATTCCTGTCGGTGTACAAGGTATTTTTGGCCGTGGCCCGATGTTTGAAGATGTATTGCGCCAATTTGATGACTTAGTAAGCCGCCTGGCGATGCCTGATGGTGCAACTAAAATGTCCTTCCCTCCTTGCCTTGATCGCAAGGTATTGGAACAAAGCGAATTTCTGGATTCTTTCCCGCAACTGGCTGGCACTATTTTTAGTTTTACCGGCAACGAAGCCCAGCATAAAGAACTCAGCGAATGTGTGCATGAAGGTCGCCCGTGGACGCATCTACAAACCATGACGGCGGTGTGTTTGACCCCTGCCGCCTGTTATCCGGTTTACCCCAGCTTTAGCGGTACGCTGCCTGAGAATGGTCGCTTAGTTGACATGCAAAATTGGGTATTTCGTAACGAGCCATCGCCAGAACCAACCCGTATGCAATCCTTCCGCGTGCGGGAATTTGTCCGTGCAGGTAGCCCCGATATGGTCATCGCCTGGCGTAATATATGGCTGCAACGCGGCATTGATATTTTACTGTCGCTCGGTTTACCTGCGCGCTCTGAAGTCGCCTCCGATCCTTTCTTCGGGCGCGGTGGTCGCATGCTGGCAGCCAATCAGCGGGAACAACAATTGAAGTTTGAAGTCGTGATACCGGTGATCTCGCAAGAGAAGCCTACCGCGGTTTGCTCCTTCAATTACCATCAAGATCATTTCGGAAAATTATTTCATATCCAAACAGCCGATGGCACTACTGCACATACCGCCTGCCTTGGTTTTGGTCTGGAACGGATTGTCATGGCCTTGTTTAAAACTCACGGCATGGATACCGCACACTGGCCACAAACTGTGCGCGACATACTCTGGCCATGAAGCCACCTCTACATCCTTCATCCGTCACGTGTTTTCAAGCGCTTGGCGATATGGATCATCAAACTTATCAGCAGCATAGCTTGCATGGATCTGACCGCGCCTGGGTAGAAACCAATTGCTATATCGATGTATGGATCGAGGTTTTACATAGCTTAAAACTGAATCCCGTTGCCTGTATGTCCATGGTATTTGCGCTGGATTTTGATGGCGACCAATGGACCTTCTACAAACCGCCGCACGAAGATTTATTTGCGCTGTATGGCATTGATGTACAAGAGCTGAATGTCTGGCGCTCTTTGTTAGAAAACGCCTGTACACAATTACAACGCGGTCGTCTGGTACTGACAGAAGCCGATTCTTTTTATTTGCCCGATACCTCGGGTACCGATTACCGTAGTAATCACGTTAAGACCACGATTGCGATTCAAGAAATTGATTTAGAACAGCAACGTTTAGGCTATTTTCATAACAGCAGTTATCACCAGTTGAGCGGTGAGGATTTTGTTAAAACCTTCCGGGTTGGCGCACCGCATGATGCGACGTTTATGCCACTGTTTGCCGAGTTTGTACGACTCGATCACCTGCACTACGCTGACGATCAGGCGCTGGCAATAATTTCTATCTCTTTGCTGGCAAAGCATCTGGCGCGCCGCCCAAAACATAATCCCATCAGCCTGTTTATGCCTGTGTTTATCGCTGATGTAGAGCGTTTAAAAACCGAGGGTCTGGCGGCATATCATGCCTATGCCTTTGCCACTCTGCGGCAATTGGGTGCGGGGTTTAGCATCGGCGCCAGTTATTTGCGCTGGTTGCAGCAGTCTTTAGTCATGGCTGATGATGCGGCAGAACAATTAAACACTGCGGCAGCGCATTTTGAAGCCATCTCAAATGCAACTAAAACTTTGCTGCTAAAAACCGCCCGCGCCGTCATGGGTAAAAAGCCAGTTGATCTGACGCCTGGCTTGATAGAAATGGCGCAGCACTGGCAATCCGGGATAGATCAACTGACGATATTTGTGGGCGAGCAATCCAGGGCGAACGGTAAGGTGGACGGCTGATGGCCAAAATCACTCATCCCGGTCAAACCATCCTGGACGCTGAGTGGCAATATGCCGAGGTCGAGACAGGCCAGTTTGCAGATGCGTCTGTATTACCGTCTGAGTTAAATGCGCTGATCTGGAAAGCCGCCCAAGTACCGGGCACGGTGGCATCGGCACAACGTGAGGCAAAAGAATTTGCCTACGGTGCAACCAATTATGATGATTACGATTACTGGTTCCGTTGTGAATGCAGTTTGTCGCAAGCTGCCAGTTTACGGTTTGATGGGCTGGCAAGTTTGGTCGATGTGTACTGGAATGATGCACTGCTCTTCAGCGCGGACAATATGTTCAGGCAATATCGTGTAGACATGCAGGCACACCAGAGCGGCGGCACAAACGGCGTAATCAGTCTGCGTTTTAAATCAGTCAATGCAACTTTAAAAATCCGGCGTCCACGCGCACGCTGGCGCACTAAGCTAGTAGAACAACAGCAATTACGCTGGTTGCGCACCAGCTTGCTTGGTCGTATTCCCGGATGGTCGCCGCCGGTTGCGCCAGTCGGACCATATCGGCCTTTGGTTATCGAAGCTGCGAGCGTAGTCAAGATCATCCATGCCGATATCCGAAGCAGCGTGCGAGATGGCGACGGTATCGTCAATGCAACAATCGAAATTAATACGTCCGTGTCGGTTGATAGCGCTACTTTAGCCATTAGTTTATGCTTAGGCGATCAACGTCTTGCGCTCACACTGGCAAAAAAAGAAAATGAAATGCATCAGCTACTGGCGCAAGGAGAGATGCAGATTGCACAAGCGCAGCTTTGGTGGCCACATACGCACGGCAATCCGGCCTGCACTCCTGCGTTATACCGGGCACATATTGAAGTCACTATTGGGACACAACAATACCTGTTTGACTTAGGCAAGCTCGGCTTCAGGACGATAGAGGTGCGGCAAAATGATGGCGACTTCCATCTGTATGTGAATGGCGTCTCGGTATTTTGTCGCGGTGCCTGCTGGACACCGGTGGATCTGATCTCACTCGCTGGCGATGCATCTGATCTATTACCAACGCTGACATTAGCCCGCGATGCTGGTATGAATATGCTGCGGGTCGGCGGCACGATGTTGTATGAGAGCGATGACTTTTACCGGCTATGTGATGAACTTGGACTATTGGTGTGGCAGGATTTTATGTTCGCCAATATGGATTACCCGGTGGATGATCCTGCTTTTTCTGACAACATCCGCCAAGAAGCGACACAATTTTTAGACCGCACACAACTCTCCCCGTGCATCGCGGTGTTATGCGGCAGTTCAGAGATAGAGCAACAGGCAGCAATGCTTGGTGTAGCGCCAAATCTATGGCGCAATCATTTTTTTGCAGAGAGTTTGCCGCAGTTGTGTAATGCCATGCGGCCAGATGCCACCTATATTGCCTCCAGCCCTAGCGGCGGCGTCATGCCATTCCAGCTGGATGCGGGAGTTGCGCATTATTTTGGCGTTGGTGCTTATTTACGGCCACTGGAGGATGCGCGTCGCGCTGGTCTGCGCTTTACCTCTGAGTGTCTGGGCTTCTCAAATATGCCAGATGACAGCACGATAGAGGCACTGTTAAAAAATGGCGAAGCACCCGGTACACATCCAGTCTGGAAGCAACGGGTACCGCGTGATAGTGGTACAGGCTGGGATTTTGAGGATGTGCGCGATCACTATATGGCGCAATTATTTCAGCTCGATCCGGCGCGCTTACGCTATGCCGACCCGACGCGTTATCTGGCGCTGGCACGTGTGACAACTGGCGAAGTGATGGCACAAACTCTGGCTGAATGGCGGCGTGCAGGATCAAGTTGCCACGGTGCTTTGATCTGGTTTTTGCGTGATCTTTGGCTAGGTGCCGGCTGGGGGTTGATTGATGCCAGCGGCAAACCCAAAGCCGCTTATTACTACGCAAAAAGAGCGATGGTACCGTTAAGCCTATTAATGACGGATGAGGGTTTAAACGGCCTTGCGCTGCATCTCGTGAATGATAGCGCGGTCGCTTACCAAGGCACACTATCACTCGATTTATACCGGCATGGCGAGACTCGTATCGCGCAAGGACAACTCCAGATTGATCTGGCACCACATAGCGTGATGCAGGTACGTGCGGATAGTATGCTGGAACATTTTTTTGATACCACCTATGCCTATCGCTTTGGACCGCCCGGACATAATGTGGCGGTAGCGCGGTTTCAAACTGCACCGTCGTCAGCGCATTGCGAGGCCTTCTATTTCCCATTGGGCATCGGTCAGTTAAGTAATCCGGTCGAGCGCGATCTAGGCTTACAAGCGCATTTTGTGCAGACGGATGATGACCATGTGATGCTACATATCTCAACCCGAAAACTTACGCTGTCGCTGGCAATTGAGGTCACTGGATATCAGCCAGAGGATAATTTCTTCCACCTTGCACCTGGTACAGAGCGTCATATTCGTCTGACACGTCTGACGCACCTCAGCAAAAATGATATTACCCAGAAAAATCTGGCAAGTGCCGACAAGATCCAAGGGACAGTTACAGCGCTCAATGCCATCAGTCCGTGCAAGATTTCGATTTCGATTGCGAACACCAACGACCGTGATGCTGGAAACCATCTGGAAAGCAGCATCACATGACGACATCAGACAAGCAGTTACTAGCCGATGCGCCGTCGTCAGAATCGACACACGCATCGACGCTCACATCAATCCATACGTCGGTATTTAGACCCGCATTTACGGCGGCAGACATCCCGACAACATCGCCAATGAATACAGAGCAGCATGCCGCAAAGGCATTCTGGTTTGGCGATGCAGATACGCCTTTGTTAGCGTGGTATCACCCGCCTAAAACAGCGATGCGCAATTCTGGCGTGGTACTTTGCCCGCCCTTTGGGCATGAGTATATGGTCTCGTATCTTTCGTATAAGCACTTGGCGATGCAATTGGCAGAGGCTGGCTTTCCGGTTTGTTTTTTTGATTATGATGGCTGCGGTGACTCTGCCCAGAGTGATACGGCGCGGGTGGCTGCCTGGCAGCACAATATACGTCAGGCGGCAGAACAACTACGCCGCTTGTCCGGTGTGGAGCAGATCAGTTTGTTTGGTATGCGCATGGGCGCTTTACTCGCAGCAGGCCTGGCAACTGAGTTAGCCTCACCTGCGCTGCTAATGCTGGCACCGGTAATATCTGGTCGAGCCTATGTGCGTGAACTGATGGTCTTGCGCGGCATGAGTGGCGTTGGCGCCGCGCATAAAAGTAATGAAGCAAAACCATCTGAACATAGCGTCAGTGATGATGAGCTGACGGGCTATACATTTTGCGCCAGCACGCGTGCAGCTTTAAGCGAATTAAACATCCTCAATCTGGCATCGCCACCGGCTGCCGTTATGATCGCCGCGCGTGATGATATCTCTGGTCAAGAGGCCAAACTGGCGACGACCTGGCGGCGTGATGAATATCAGATGCATCTGATTACCACGCCAGGTTATGCCGCAATGATGACCGAAGATGCGCATGAGTCCAGTGTACCGCATGCGATCTGGGCAGAAATGTGCCAATGGTTGATACAGCAAATCCCGTTGCAGCAAGGCTCATTACAAGATCAGCAGAACGATACAACATCTACCTCAGCAAACATGCTGACCAAGCGCTGTCGTATCCGGCATGGCGAACAAGTATTGCAGGAAGAAATCGTGCAGTTTGATGGCATGGTTGGCATCGTTACCCAGCCTAGCCCGACCGCCACCAGCACCGATATCGGAATCAACAAAGACAAAGACAAAGACAAAAACGACACTGCGCGACCAGCCATTATCCTCACCAATGTCGGTGCCAATCATCGCGTCGGCAATCATCGCTTATATGTGACGATGGCGCGCACACTGGCTGCGCAAGGCTTTACTGTTTTGCGTTATGACAAGCGAGGCATTGGCTATAGTCAACCAACACCAGATGAGCAGGAAAATGATGTACACGGATTGCAAGGCGTGGAGGATATCGGCTCTGCCATGCAGTTTATGCAGCAAGCTTACGGACAACCCAGCTTTGTGCTGGCGGGCTTATGTTCTGGCGCGTATCTGTCGTATCTGGCAGCGGTACACGACCCGCGTGTGACCGGTCTGATATTGATGAATCAGCTAACGTTTCACTGGCGTGCCGGTAACGTAATACAGACGAAAAAAGCAGCGACCTTTAAATCAACCCAGTTTTATTTTAAAGCGGCGACGCATGGCAATACCTGGCGTCGCATGCTCAGAGACAAAATTGCCTCTCGTAAGATTTTTAGAAATCTTGCTAAAAAATTGATACAAAAACTGCTCGATCATATACGACATCGTTTAGCGCATTTTATGAAAACTCATCACCTGCTAGGACCTGTCGCCAGAAACTTTAAGGCCATGCAGGCGCGTGGAGTGGAATTAGTATTTGTGTTTGATGCCAACGACAGCAGCATCGATCTGATGACCAAACATCTGGGCAGCAATGCCCATCTTTTGCAGCACAGAGACAGTCTTAAAATTGAAGTGATCAAGGGTGTTGACCATACCTTCACACCAATGTGGTCGCAAACTTACCTAGCGACCATGCTGGCGCAGCATCTGGCTAAGCGCTTCCCATAAGAAAACTATTGGTCAAACCACGATCACGCGTTCTTCTGCAAACCCGGCAGAATATATTTCCACACTACGAAGAGTTCAAACACTTCTACCGCGATCAACGCGGTAATCGCGCCCGACGTGCCGAGGTGCGGTATGGTCCATGAGGTGATGCCCAATACCAGTACCAAAGTCACGCTCCCCAGATAAAACAGGGAACGAAAAGCGCCGCCGCTGCTTAGCCAAGAGGTACCGACCCAACGTGCGGCGTTGATCGCAAAGTAGGCGCCCCACAGCATCACCAGGGGATCAAGCCCGCTGTATTTGGAACCGATCACATGCGCCTCTAGCCAGGGCAACATCAGCAGCATTACGCCAACGTATGCCAGTACCACCAGCTCAATCCCGGCGATGGAAAACAAGGTTAGCTTGCGCAGACCAGTCCAGTTTTGCTCCGCCATCAGGCGGCTAGCTTCTGGCCGCGCGATCCGCGACCATGCTGCCACTGCCAGCGGTATGGGCATTAATAAAGTACGTGAGGCATTTAGATCCGCAATCGCCGCCACGCCTAACCACGCGCCGGACAAATATACATAGCTGTAGTTAGATAGCCAGCCGACCAGCACACCTAAAATCGCCCAGCGGCCATGCCCGCTAATGGTGTCCTGATGATCGACAATTACTTGCTGCAAATCTTCCTGGACTTGGGAAATTTTTGCGCCACTCAGTGTCTCATTTGCGGTATCACTTAAGGTCTGATTTTGATGGTCGCTGTGGTCACTAGTATTGGCTTTTAAACGTCCGATGCCGAGTAATGAACAGATGATTGAGGAGCTCGCCAGACAAGTAAAAATCCATTCCAGACCAAGATGATCTGTCAAATACAGCGCTAGCAAACTCAGTGCGACCAAAGTCACATAAACAATATCCTGACGCAGTACGGCAAAAATGTCCGATTGAATAAAACCAACAGTACGACCGTATTCACGCACGCCATTACCAATCACATACGCCGCAAAAGCAATCGCCAGTAAATAGCCAGGCTGACTGTTGTGCGTCGCTGCGGGGATAAAGGCGACAATCACAAATGCCAGTCCTCCCATCAACAGCGTGCTCCAGATCTGGCGTATCCAGTAGTGACGTAACAAGGCTTTTCTGGTGCTCTCTTGCACTGCACTGGCAACCGTCGTCAAAGGACCGGCAATCCAGGAATCCACTACCAGGCCGGCCAGCAAACCACCAGCGTACAATTGGCCGTATAAACCGTAATCCTCTTTGGTCGCCAGACGTATCAATAGCATGCCAATCGCAAAATTCAGCGCACTGAGCATGCCCTGATCAATCACGGACAAGATAGAAGAAGAGAGAAATTTTTTGGTGAAGCTCATGCAGTCTTTTTAGAAAAAATCAGGGTAGGTGTTGATGTAAATAGACAGCTATTTTGATCAAAAGTATCCCATTCTCTTACAATATTTCATTGACTGCCAGCAATCTCACCTGATCTTGATAAAATGCTGTGCGGGCGTTTGCAGGCGTTGCGCCGCAACTCCGTTGATTTTAAAAATAAGGGGAGTATCTAGCCTGATCACTGGATTGTCCATATATTATCTGGACAATTAAGTACCAAAAAAGCCTACTCCCATCTAGTATATAAACACAATAAATCTATATGAACTCTTTAAACGATAGCGCACTGGTTCTGTTCAGCGGCGGCCAAGATTCCACCACCTGCCTGGCATGGGCTTTGTCACGCTATCAGCGAGTAGAAACCATCGGCTTTGATTACGGCCAGCGCCACGCGATCGAGTTGGGGCAACGCCCGATTTTGCTAGAAAAGATGCGCGGCTTGTCGGCCGACTGGGACAGCAAGCTGGGCGAAGATCATATGATCGACCTGTCGCTGATCTCGCAGCTATCCCACACCGCGATGACGGAAGATATAGAAATCGTCATGCAAGAGAACGGCCTGCCCAACACCTTTGTCCCAGGCCGCAATCTGATGTTTATGATGGTCGCCGCAACACTGGCGTACCGGCGCGGTGCCAACGTGCTGGTCGGCGGGATGTGCGAGACTGACTTCTCCGGCTACCCTGATTGCCGCGACGACAGTATGAAAGCCTTGCAAGTCGCACTCAACCTCGGCATGGCAACCCGGCTCAAATTAGAAACTCCGCTGATGTGGATCAACAAAGCCCAGACCTGGCAATTAGCAGAACAATTGGGCGGCACAGATCTGGTCAATCTGATCCGCGCAGACACCCACACCTGCTACCTCGGCGAGCGCGGACAATTGCATGCATGGGGTCACGGCTGCGGCACTTGCCCGGCCTGCGCACTACGCGCCAACGGCTATCAAGAATATGCCGCGGCAACGGCATAAAACTAAGGAAATCAATATACTCCCCATAATTTCTTATAAAAATGGCCTGTAAGGCAGTAAATATATGGACAACTAAATATACTACCCATGAGTAATAGTATTTAGCGACCATATTCAGATTGAATATTAATGTTCATCTCATTGATGCTCATCACATGATGCTCAAAAGATACGGGACGTCATTCCGGCGTGGTGTTGGCCGAGATGACATCCAAAAGCAAGCGAAGTAAAGAACTCTTGGCGTTCTCTTAGTCTCGGCAACAAACTGTTTTGTTGGTTTTTTGCGTGCCCCGATGAATGTAAGGCCAGCGTTAGCATAATGAACTAAAATCAGCCCTGCTTACTCATTCAAAAAATAAGCAAACTGATTGTCGATTGTCTTTGCAGCTTCACGAACAATTCATCATCCACCAAAGTCGTTACTCCAAACCAAGATCCCTATCATGCTGCTCGCCGTTCTCACCGATGTACATGCCAATCGCGAAGCACTGGAAGCTGTCCTGGCTCATGCGCAGCAGCAAAAGGTCGATCAATATGCATTTTTGGGCGATCTAATTGGCTATGGCGCTGATCCCGCTTGGGTGATGAGTACGGTAATGGAGTATGCCCAGCGCGGTGCGCATGTACTCATGGGCAACCATGACATAGGCCTGCTGCAAGAGGACAGACAAGGCATGAACCCCACCGCACGACAAGTCGTAGAGTGGACCCGCTCACAACTGAACGAAGCGCAGATCGGCTTTATTCGTGATTTACCTTACCGCATAGAGCTGCCCGACATTCTGCTGGTCCATGCCAACGCCTGGGCGCCCGAACATTGGGAATATGTCGATGGTGTGATGGAGGCCATGCGCAGCATGTACGCGACCAAAGCGCACATCACGTTTTGCGGCCACGTCCATTTACCACGGCTGTACCACATGACTCTGGCAGGCAAAACCGGCGAATTTTTACCTGCGCCAGAACACAGTATTCCACTCAACAAACAACGCCGCTGGCTGGTGATACCCGGCGCAGTCGGGCAACCGCGAGACGGCAATCCGGCTGCGTGTTACGCCACTTTTGATACAGAAACACTAGAGCTGACCTACTACCGCATCCCGTACGATCACGAAACAACTGCGCTCAAAGTGATCGCCGCCGGTTTGCCTGCAGTTCTGGCACAGCGCCTGGTGAGCGGCAACTAAATTCAGCAAAGATCACAAGTCCAGCCAATCAAGCCAAACAGAAACGGGTAAAAAATTGCCAGCTCCGCCAGCACCGCCAGCACCTTCAGCACCGTCACCACCGAAGAGCGACAACGGTCCAGTTGAACACGCCAAGCTGGCTTCAAGTTCGCCCTTACATCACCGCGTTCTGCACACGGGCATGCAAGTCAATGGCTACCTTCTGGAAGAAAAATTACACACTGGCGGCATGGCAGCCTTATGGCGTATCAGCGATCTGCAACAACGCCACCCGCCGGAACTAAGCGGACCGGGCGATATTGACGAGCAAGATACAACCCAGCCTGCACTGATCATGAAAGTACCGCTGCTTTTTTCCAGCGAAGACCCCACTGCCATCGTCGCGTTTGAGGTCGAACAAATGATCATGCCCAAACTCAAGGGCAAGCATGTACCGCGATATTTCGGCTCCGGTGATTTTGATGCGCAACCGTATATCGTCATGGAACACATCGCTGGCGAATCACTGCGCAGCCGCTTTGATCAGGCCCCGCCGCCCGTGGCCGAGGTGGTCGATATCGGCATCAAGATCGCGCATGCGCTGCAAGATTTACATCGTCAGGGCGTGATCCATCTCGATATCAAACCCAGCAATATTATGTTCCGCGCAGATGGTTCCGCCGTGCTGATTGATTTTGGTTTATCGCGACATGACAAACTGCCCGACTTGCTGGATGAAGAATTTCGACTGCCACTCGGCACCGGTCCCTACATCTCGCCAGAGCAAGTGCTCGGTGTGCGTAACGAACCCCGCAGCGATTTATTCGCCTTAGGTGTTTTGCTGTATCACCTGGCGACTGGTCAACGTCCGTATGGATATCCGACCACCGTCAATGGTTTGAAAAAACGTTTATACCGCGACCCGATTCCACCACGCAGCCACAATCCCAACATCCCCGACTGGCTACAAGAAATTATTTTGCGCTGCCTGGAAGTCAATCCCGCAGCCCGGTTTGACACCGCCGCCCAGCTCGCTTTGTCACTGCAATATCCAGACCAATTAACACTCACAGACAGAGCAGCAAAAACCGGGCAAGACGGCTATTTATCGGTACTCAAACGACGCTTCCAGGCCGCAGGCTCAGAGCCTGCATTACCGCACAGCGTCACCGAGCAATTATCGCAAGCACCTATCATCATGGTCGCACTGGACTTGAGTAATCCCACCAACGCCTCAACACAATTAGCCGACAGCCTGCGCAACATCACCGAACGCACACTGCAAACCAAACAAGGCGCACGACTCGCCTGCGTCACCGTGCGCAAAGTCAACCGCATCGGCATGGACGACAGCCTGATCCAGCAAGGCCAAAATATCCACGTCAAACAATTAGTCGACCTAAAACACTGGGCAAGACCACTCAACATCACCCCAGACAAAATCACTTTCCACGTACTAGAAGCGCACGATCCCGCAACTGCCATCCTCGACTACGCCAACAACAACGACGTCGACCACATCATCATAGGATCAAGAGGAAGTTCCGCCATCAAACGCTATCTGGGCAGCGTATCCACACAAGTAGTCGCCGAATCGCATTGCACGGTGACTGTGGTGAAGGTGAATGAGAAGTAGTGCAGCTGATTGATGGCGTCGGTCGCGTAGACGATTAGCGGAGCGTAATCGTAGAAGTGTTAATAGCCTTAGTCTTACCAAATAATGCTAGAGTTAAACAACATGAAATAGTACGATTTGCTTCTCTTAGTTCTCCTCATCAGCCCACTCATGGAATTAATAACAGAGATCATCGTTCAAATCTCCATATGGATGATTCAATTTTTCGGAGAACTAATACTTCAGGCGATTGGTGAATTGATCTTTGAACTGATTGGCCATAGCATCAAAAAAACTTTTCCTCGATTTCAGCCAATACGCCCTCTGCTTACTACCATCATCTATTTAATTTTAGGTGCTGTCGCAGGAGTAATAAGCTTGTGGTTTTTGCCTACACTTTTCATTTCTGAGCACTGGCTTCGTATCGTCAATCTTATACTTACCCCAATCGCGTCAGGAATTTTGATGTCCTTGATTGGCAACTGGCGTCGGAGTCATAATCAAGAACTTATTCAACTCAACAGCTTTTCGTATGGGGTCTGTTTTGCGCTGTCGATGGCTATTGTTCGGTTTATTTGGGCGAACTAATCGTATCTACATTCACACTAAATATCATGGGCACTAAAAATCTAATTCGTATTCTAAACTTGTCAACCGACACTACAACTATATCAATTGAATCATCATTTTTTCCAAATCAAAAACCAAAAATCCACTTGGTATGCTTGAAATCTAATGAAGCTCAAGAATTTGCAAAAGGGTTAGCCGCTCGGCCATTTGGATCTAACAAAATACATATAGTTTTTTTAAATTCGCTGACAAGTAATGGCACGAAACAGATTTGTACTATATTTATTTGTTCGGAAGGTAGTCGTCATCGTCAAAAAATTGAAATTTGCGCCGATACTTATGAATATCTGAAACGCATCTTAGATAGCAACATTATTTCTGACGGCTTTGTTGATGATTAATTGAATGTTCAAACCTGCCCAAGCTCGATTGACATCGCATAAATTTTCCCATGTCAGCGTTTCACATAATCACAATTTAGCCAACAAACAATCGCTGCTCAATTACTCACAAACCTATCGTTACTAACTAACGCACGCTATCAAACAAAATCAATCGGTACGATTACGCTGCGCCAATCGTACCTACATTCGTACACTTTTTAAGTGATTCTAAGCATTTAGCAGAATCACTTCTCAAGCTGACTAGCGCTCACGCCATCAATCACCTGACGTTGTGCATCGGCTGCTTTTTGTAGCGTCTGCTCTACCTCTTTAGCCTTTTGTAATTGCTCGCGCTGTGGCTCGGCGATTTTGAATAGTGGCGGCTCTGAGGAGATCGCTGGCTCTGGTTTTTTGCCACATGCACTGAGCAAAGTGAGTACTGATAAAACGATGATGGCGCGCATGATGTGTTTCCTTTTATCTGTAATCAAACTGATTTGGTATCGCGATACGCCGCCCATGCGAGCATTGCCCAGGCGAGTAAAAATGCCAGTCCGCCAAATGGCGTGATCGCACCTAACCAGCGTGTTCCACTGACTGCCAGCAAATACAAACTACCGCTAAAAACCACAATCCCGATCAGCATCGCAGTGGCAGAACGCGCTAGCCAGATGGAATGCAAACGCGGCATCAGCAAAGCGATACCAAACAAGCCAAGTGCATGGCTAGTCTGGTAAGTCGCTGCGGTTTGCCAGACTGCTAGCATCTCTGCGCTGAGTATCGCCTTTAATCCATGCGCACCAAATGCGCCCGCGGCGACGGCGATGAACATATTGATGGCGGCGATCATGATGAGACGGCGTGATGTCATACCTTACTCTCTGCGATGTGTTGACTACAACAATAAGCGAATCTAGTTGTTCATTTTAAATAATGGGTGCTTCGCTTGGTACGACTGTAGGCATCGCCACATCGATCTTCTCCGCGCCGTTGGTAATCAATTTACGTAATACCGGTATCAGCAGAACCAGCACGACACCGACCCCAACCGCGCCCCAACCTAGATTGGAAAAAATTTGGTAGTAGGTTGGATTGGTGGAGGCTGCCATGCCGCTTGCCGCTTCGGGGATCAGTCCAGAGAAATAACTGGAGAAAATGGATGCAGTGCCAGTGACCAGCATCCAGGTACCCATCATTACACCTTGATATTGCGTTGGTGCCAGACGACCGATCATGGCATAACCAATCGGTGAAATCAGCAATTCGCCGGCGCTTTGCAGCAGATAACTGATGAATATCCATTTGAAGGCGACAAGGCCATTGGCAGCTGCCAATGTGATGCCTACGGGCAGAACTAAAAATCCTAATCCGATCAATACTAAGGCGGCGGCAAACTGCCTAGGAATGTCGATATTCCAACCCTTTTTACGCAAAGAACTAAACAGCATTGCCATCAGAGGTCCGCCAACCATGATGGTAAAACTATTGATATTTTGTATCCACTGTGGCGCGACTTCAAAGCCCCAGACCATGCGATCCACATTATTATCCGCAAACAATTGCAAACCCGTCGGAGCCATTTGATACAAAGTCCAAAAGACTAAAGAGCCTACAGCGAGGATTAAATACGCGCACATATTTCTGCGCTCTCTAGGGTCTTTGTGAATCATAGTGAGGCAAATTAAAACCAGGGCAATCACGGCACTAATTGCCAATACGACATAGCCACTGACCTCAGCATGATGCAACATAAAATAAATCAGTGGCACCAGTCCAAATAAGACCAGTAAACCAACGGATAAACGCAATTTAAATTCATTCGGTCCTGCTTGTAGCAGAGGCGTATTCAAGTCCGATAGCTTCTTCCAGTTAAATGCAGCAAGCACGATCGCCATAAAGTTACCAATGGTGGCGAAGATAAACAAACTGGCGTAATCCTGTTGTAATTGATAAGCACCTGCCGCTGCAAAGCCGATAGTAAAACCCAAATTCATCCCGGCGTAATTCCAGAGGAACGCGCTTTCGCGGCGGTCGTCTTCTGGCTTAAATCGTTGTGTGAGCATCAGATTTAAACAAGTGACGTTTAAGCCACTGCCGGTCAGGAAGAAAGCTAAACCCCAGTACAGTTGCTGCACTGTGCCGCCAGAAATCAAACCGCAACCGATGACCTGCAAGAGCATACCGCCGACAAACAAGTTGCGATTGCTGATAAAGCGGCCACCCAGATAACCACCAAATAAATGTAAGCCGTAATTAAAAGCACCAAATACACCCATAATCGCGGTGGCCTCTTTCACGCTGAAATTCAATTTTTTAGTTGCATATAACACGAGCGTTGAATACAAAACGGCAAAACCCAAGGTCGCGAATATTTGAATAAAAAACAATGCGCCTGCGCCCTCTGGAATGGCAGCTGATTTTTGTTTTTGTGTTGACAAGGTGGTCTCCTATCGGGTGTATGTTTATTGTAGCTAAGCAGACTCGTGGCATGCTTAGTCATTAATCGCTCACTCTTTTTAATTGCCAATGCAGCAAAAAATATTGTGTTGAACGTGTTTTATCAAATAGAGAATTGATCACATTGATGATGTGGAACAAAACTGGCTGGGGAGCATTGTAAATCCAATTGCAGCCCAGTTGGAAAATGGCAAGAAAGCTTGAATCCTGCGCTGATGATGCGGGAGGAGAATGAGATAAAACGAAGCAGAAGTACCGGAACAGTCGTCATTCCAGCGAAGGCTGGAATCCAGTGGTATGCGACTTTGCAGTCACCAGATCCCTGCCTTGGCATGGTTACTGGGGTGATGACTCAATTTTTTAGTAATAGTGATGAAAAATCCTGATGCATTTGCATGGTCTGACTTAAAACCAGATTTGTCATTAAACCGAGATCATTTTGCAGAAATGCCGATGCTATGCGCTGCTCAAAATAACAAACCGCCACCTTTGCGGAACAAGGCGATATCTACATAGCCAGACATATGACGACTAGGGTCGTCCGGCGTAACGCTGATGCCACCCAGATCGAGCGTATGTTTTTGCGCCGCTAACAGCTGCAAACCATCGCGACCGGATTTAGACATAGCAATTGCTTTTGCCAGAGTCTTAGCGACGATAAATCCCTCTAGCGTCAACGAAGACAAATCCTCATCCCGGAACTTTTTCATCATCGCACTATGGTCAATCTGGACGATAGTCTTTTTGCCCAGAGGATTGGGAACGACTTGCGAAAATACTGTCCACTCCAAGGCACCACGCCCTGCTACTTCAGCCAAGGTTTCTAAATTAATTAGGGACATTCCTGCGACAAATGTTTTATCCGCGCGCTTACGGAACTGTTTTAAAAACAAGCCTGTCCCAACAGTGTCCGACACAACGATCACGATGCCTGGATTTTTAGCGGCCAGCGCGGTTGCTTCTTTTTCGTTTTCTACGGGTGAATTAGAGATACGTGCGACGCCGCTTAAGATCATTTTGCGCTTACCGACTTCGGCCACTACGTATTGGTACATTTCCTGATTGAGCTCCGACTCCTGATACGCAATCCCAACGCTTTTGATGCCTAATTTATCAAAATAAGAAAAGATATATTGCATCTCTTGTTCTGGACTAGGGCGCCAGAAGACGACGCGGGAATTGTAGTCTTTAACAGAGCTAACCAAAGGCGCAAATAGCGTCAGTGCACTTTGTTTAAACGCCGGAGAAGCAACGACTGCATTGGTAACCGACAGACCAATTCCACCTAACAAATAATCTACTTTATCTTTACCGATCAGCTCAGTAACTGCTTTTGCAGAAGCAGCAGCATCGCCCTGATCATCACGCACCAGATATTTAATCCGGCGTCCATTGAGACCACCAGCAACATTCAGGCTATCAAAGTAAGTCGTAATACCTGCCACATAATCACGCCCGATACTGCCATTGGGGCCAGACAGGTCAATCACCTGCCCAACGATAATCGCATTATCCACAGCAAAAACGGAACTAAAAAAAGTGAGGGAAAGAAAAATAGCAGCCAGTACAGACTTGGTGAAAGAAATCATTAATGAGTAACCATATCTTATTGCGATGCAACAAGTCTGACAGTAGATTGTGACGATGGGATGACTGAGGCTTGTTGCTAGCGATAGCATCCGGTAAGGTTCTACGACTTACTTAAAAGATGAAGGCAGATCTGGATACCGTCAAACTACCTAGCAAAGGGCAAATCATTATTCCTAAAGCGATACGGGACGATCTCCATCTGCCGCCGGGGTACCGAGTTTGTGATCAGCGCGACGGCGACAGGATTTAAAACTTTTGATAAAGCGTTTGTGAAATGCGCTAAAAGCTTAGATGTACATCCTGCTGTTAGACTGGGGTAAGACTTTTTTGCGTAAGCCCTATTAGGCTTGGACTACCCCATCTACCGCATCTACCTTAGCAAGCTTAATCATAAGTCTATCAATTTATACCGACACTGCGCATGCATGACTCACAACTTATTAACAAATACTTCAGTATATACTCCCCAAATGTATATTTTATATGCCCTTATAATATTTGGACAATTAGATGTTTTTTATAAAAATAATTGGGAGTATATTGAAATTACGATTACCACGGGCATTGTAGTGACAAAAAAATGACCGGTCAGACCGGTCATTTTTGATATTACCCTAACCTATCCTCTACAGCATCAAGCCGCCTTTTGTGCCTGACTTGGGGTAGAAAACTCGGCGATCAAGCTTGCTTCTTTGGCTTTTGCCGCTTCAAAATGACGTTCTTTGACGTGACCATAACCGCGGATATCTTCTGGGATGCTGGCAATCGCTACTGCTTTCGGCAAATTATCCTTGGTCAATTGCCCTAATAATTTGCTGACTGTGGCTTTGTACTCGACTGGCAGAGCGCGTTCCATCTTGCGTTCTGCGGTGTAGCCGAATATATCAAACGCGCCGCCGCGCAGGGATTTGAGCTTGGCCAAGATGCCAAAACCTTTCATCATCCACGGGCCAAACTGCTGCTTGATCAAATGACCTTTGTCATCTTTTTTAGCTAGCAAGGGTGGCGCTAAATGGAAGTTGATTTTGTAGTCGCCCTCAAACATGCCGGCGATTTTTTGCTGGAATTTGCCATTGGTGTACAGACGGGCGACTTCGTATTCATCTTTGTATGCCATCAGTTTGAACAGATATTTAGCGACCGCTTCCGTCAGACGTAATGGCTTGCCATCAGCGATGCTAGTTTCGGCAGCTTTGACTTTGTTCACAAATTCGCTGTACTGCAAAGCATAGGCAGCGTCTTGATACTCCGTGAGGAACGTAATACGTTTGCTGATGGTGTCATCTAAAGTTGGTGCACGTTTCAGCTCAATCACTTGCGCTGGCGTGACCAGTTTTTTGACCGCCGCCAGATCATGTGCCGCGACGCGACCCCAGTTAAAAGCTTGTTTGTTGAAGTCGATTGCCACTGCATTCAATTCCAACGCACGCATCAGCGCGGCTTGGGTCAAAGGTACCCAGCCTTTTTGCCAGGCATAGCCGAGCATAAACATATTGGAGGCGATGTTATCGCCCATCAGCGTGGTTGCGATGTGGGACGCATCGATCATGTCTACACGGTCGCTGCCACAGGCTTTGCCAATTTCCGCCTCGGCGGCTTCCACTGGAAATTGCCAGTCTGGATTTTTGATAAAGGTCGATGTCGGCGATACGGAAGAATTGACCACGGCACGGGTACGGCCCTCGCCCATGCGTGACAGTGCATCGCGACTCGCCGTCACGATTTCATCGCAACCAATGACGACGTCAGCCATACCTGTACCGACGCGAGTGGAATGCAGATCGTCGGCATTGTCTGCCAAGCGCACATGCGACATCACCGCGCCGCCTTTTTGTGCCAGGCCAGTAATATCCAATACCGAGCAAGCTTTACCTTCCAGATGCGCGGCCATCGCCATGACCTGACCGATGGTAATCACGCCGGTGCCGCCGATACCAGTCACCAAGACATTCAGTGGCTCGGTAGTGGCAGGTAAAACTGGATCAGGTAAGCTTGCCACATCCAGCGCCGTGCCCTGCTCTACTTTGGCTTTGGCAGGCTTTTTCAGCTTGCCGCCTTCGACCGTGACAAAACTTGGGCAGAAACCATTCACACAAGAAAAATCTTTGTTGCAGGAGGACTGATTGATCTGACGCTTACGACCAAATTCGGTCTCTAATGGCTCGACAGAAAGGCAGTTGGACTGCACGGAGCAATCGCCGCAACCTTCGCAGACAGCCTCATTGATCACAGCACGTTTGGCTGGATCAGGGAAGCCAGGTTTGCCATCTTTATCAAATTTTTTCCGGCGGCGACGTTTTTCTGAGGCGCAGGTTTGATCATAAATCATGGCGGAAGTACCAATGACTTCGCGCAGTTCGCGCTGGACGGCATCCAGTTCGCTACGATGACGCACAGTGACGCCGGGCGCCCAGTTGTAATCGGCTGGATATTTTTCCGGTTCATCGGTCACAACGATAATCGGGGTGACACCTTCAGCGGCGATCTGGCGTGAAATCATGCCAGGATCGAGCGGGCCGTCAAACTCCTGACCACCGGTCATGGCAACCGCGTCATTGAACAAAATTTTGTAGGTAATATTGACCTTACCGGCTACCGCAGCACGGATCGCCAGCAGACCGGAGTGGAAATACGTACCGTCACCCAGATTGCTAAACACATGCTTCTCAGTTGTGAATGGTGATTGCCCAACCCAAGTCACACCCTCGCCACCCATATGGCTGAAGACGGTGGATTCGCGGTTCATCCAGGTCACCATGTAATGGCAACCGATACCAGCTAATGCACGGCTGCCTTCAGGCAGTTTGGTCGAGGTATTGTGCGGACAACCTGAGCAAAAATGCGGCACACGATCTTTGTTAGGATCGGGCTTGGCAGCGATATTTAAAGCTGCTTCTTTGGCTTCCAGATACGCTACACGCTCTTTCACACGTTGTTCTACCGGATGGCCAGAGAAGTATTTAGTAATACGCGATGCAATTGCACGGGCGATTTGTGCCGGGCTTAATTCGTAGGTCGCTGGCAGCAACCAATCACCATGACCGGCGTGATCCAGATCACTCCATTCGCCGGTGTCGTCGAACTTACCGACGACGCGCGGACGGACATCATCTTGCCAGTTGTAGAGCTCTTCTTTGATCGCGTATTCCAGAATCTGACGCTTCTCTTCCACGACCAGAATCTCATCCAGACCTGTCGCAAACTCACGCACACCCTGGGATTCCAGCGGCCAAGTCATACCGATTTTGTATAAACGAATACCGATGTCGGCAGCAGCCTGCTCATCAATCCCCAGATCGGCCAATGCCTGACGTGTATCTAAATAAGACTTACCGGCGGTGATAATCCCGACCTTGGCACGTGGACTATCCCAGATAATTTGATTGAGTTTATTGGCACGCGCATAGGCTAAGGCGCCGTACCATTTATAGTTGATCATGCGCGTTTCTTGCGCTAATACTGGATCGGGAGTACGGATGCTGATGCCATCGGCCGGCATCTGGAAATCGCTAGGGATAATCGGCTTGATGCGATCAGGATCGATATCGACGGAAGCGCCGGATTCGACCACTTCGGTCACACATTTCATCGATACCCACAAACCTGTGTAACGAGACAGCGCAATACCATGCAAGCCGTAATCTAAATACTCTTGTACCGAGGACGGGTACAGCACCGGAATACCGCAGGCTTTTAAAATATGTTCGGACTGATGCGCAGCGGTAGAAGACTTCGCGGCATGATCATCACCCGCGATGACCAGTACACCACCATGTTTGGACGTGCCTGCCAGATTCGCATGTTTAAACACGTCGCCACAACGATCGACGCCTGGACCTTTGCCGTACCACATCGCAAATACGCCATCATATTTAGCGCCTGGGAATAAATTGACTTGCTGCGTACCCCAGACCGAGGTTGCGGCTAAATCTTCATTCACGCCAGGATGAAATTTGACATGCGCTTTTTCTAAATGTTTTTTAGCTTTGGCGGCAGTCAGATCGACGTTGCCTAGCGGTGAGCCGCGATAGCCTGTGATGTAGCCAGCGGTGTTAAGTCCGGCTTTTTCATCGGCCTGACGTTGCAGCATCATCAAGCGGATGAGCGCTTGCGTGCCAGTCATAAAAGCGCGGCCGCGCTCTAGGGTAAATTTGTCGTCCAGCGTGATGTCATTGTCGATCAACGTCTGTGACTTGATGGGTGCGTTCATGGGGTCTCCGTGCTTTTCACCAGGCGAGGGTATCGCCTTAAATCGAATCGAAAGAATCACCTTGTGAGTGAATCATATACTTTTTATCCCACCTTTAAACCAAAATACAGGAACAGCACACACTCATACAACGCAGTGCTAGTTCGCAGTGATCGTTTTAACTCGTTTGATCTCGTTTGATCTAAGGATGGATTACGATGCCTCGCACACTAACATGGTGTACTGCCCGTCTCAATGGACAGTACAGCACAAAAAGACCAGTACAGTATGACTGACAGATGAAGGAAGTGTACTGGTTTTTGTATGTCATCTCAACCAAACCAAAATTAAACCAAAATTAAACCAAAACGAAATCCCGCTAAGCCGCGCCCCGGCGTACCGATGAGGTCGCGCTTGATAAAGTCGCTTTAAAACTAGCACGCAGCTTTGCTACTACCGTCCCACAAAATTCAATACGGATACGGGAATCGATTAAATCAGCTTAAAAATCTGCGACAATGATTTTGAACTGGATTGACCGCAAGAAAATCATTGAAACGAATTAGCTCACACTACAACCTTTTAAAGAGGACAGCATGGCAACTCTCCAACAGCTTGTCAGTCGCTTTATGGCTCCGTCTAGCCTGATCATGGGCAAGTTCAGTTTGCGCGCCAAATTATTGTGTATGGCAGCTATATTTGTATTGCCGATGTTGCTTCTGAGCGTCAATATCATTTCTAATTATCAGCAAGAACTTCAAAGCGTAGTGGCAGATAGCCAAGTCGCCTCACGAGCTATTCAAACCAGCCAGATCGAACAGAACAAAGCGACCAACATACTTGAGCGCACAGAGAACTTGCGCTTTAAACGTAACGCCGCTGCCGTAATCGCGCTGATCCTGTTGTCACTGGTCGCGTATTTGTTTTATGGCTTTTATCATTCGTTTTTGCAGGGATTAGCTGCCGTCACCCTCGCCGCCAAATCAGGTGCCTCGGGCGATCTGACGACACAAGTGATCGTCATTGGAAAAGATGAGTTAGCCACCACGGGGCAAACTTTAGAGACGATGAATTACAACTTGTCGGCACTGGTCGCTAATGTAAGAACCAATTCCAGCATGGTGTCCCAACTGGGTCATCAACTGGCGACTGGCATCAGCGACTTATCCACTCGCACGGAGCAGCAGGCATCCAGCTTGGAACAAACCTCTGCCAGCGTAGAAGACCTGGCAGAAACCGTACAAAAAAATGCCGCCAGCGCCAGATCGGTGGATACTCTTGCCGCCAATGTCCGTCTGATTGCAGAATCGGGTAGCAGCACCATGAGCGCAGCGGTCGAATCTATGAATGGCATCCAAACCAGTGCGTTGAAGATGCAAGAAATCGTCAGCCTGATTGATACCATCGCCTTCCAGACCAATATTCTCGCTCTTAACGCGGCGGTTGAGGCGGCACGCGCAGGCGAACAAGGGCGTGGCTTTGCGGTAGTCGCGGCCGAAGTGCGCAATCTGGCGCAACGCAGTGCAGGCTCGGCCAAAGAGATCAAATTGCTGATTGATGATTCCGTCAATCGGGTTAAAACCGGTGTCTCGCAGATTAACGAGGTCAACACCACGCTGGCCGATATTGTGGATGGCATCCGTAATCTGGCAGGCAATATCAACTCCATTTCTACCGCTTCAGAAGAACAAAGCAATGGCTTGGCACAAATCTCAGAGGCGATACGCCATCTGGATGAGATCACCCAAAGTAATGGTCAGATGGCAGAAGAAGCCAAAAATGCGTCCATCAATCTGGAAGATCGGGCTACCGCCTTATCGAAAGCGGTGTCCTCATTCAAACTGCGGCAAGGCACGGCAGATGAAGCATATGCCTTGGTTAAAAAGGCGGTGGCGCTTTACCAAAACAGCGGTAAGGCTGCGCTGCAGCTCATTACCGCCGATAAAAATCACCAATTTGCCGACCGCGACATGTACGTATTTGCCTTTGACCGTAGCGGCCAATACATAGCCTTTGCCGGGAATTCGTCTAAATTACAAGTCAATCTGCTACAAGTCACCGGATTGGATGGTCGCAAATTAGTTGCTGACGCCTTCGCAATCCCGCGCAGCGGCGGCTGGGTTGATTACACGATTTTGAACCCGAATACAAAGAATGTGGATACGAAAACATCGTACATCGTGCCGGTTTCCAAAGATGTCGTACTAGGTTGCGGCGTGTATAAAATTGTCTAAGATTGCCTGAAATTACCTTAGATTGCTGGCGACTGCATCAGTAGCGATCACTGATTTGGCTAACTTATGCCGGGAAAAATCTCGTGCATCAGCGTTAAAAATGTTGCTGCCATGTTATGAAACTTGATCAAGAATATCCATCGGCAATTTATAAAAGATTTACGCCAGTCAACATACTCCCCTCATTTTTTTCTATTTATGGCATAAAGACCAATTAACTCATGGACACTCTATATATACTAATATGGAGTATGCTGATTCATGTTAATCACTGCAGCCAAATATTTAAGCCCAATATCAGACCAACACAGACCAATATCAGACGCAGAAATTGTCCCTTTGCACTGCGGTTGATGGGCGAGTCACGGCTAAAGTGGCAGCAGCAAATCCCTGCATCAGCGCTAGAACCAACATCAAGCAAGTTATAATAAAACGATGAAACTCAAATTCACCAAAATGCATGGCGCAGGTAACGACTTTGTTGTGATTGACGCCATCAATCAAGCTATTTCTTTTACGCCAGCGCAGTGGAAATTGCTGGCTGATCGCCGCTTTGGTGTTGGTGCCGATCAAATCCTAGTAGTCGAACGCTCTGACACCGCAGGGATTGATTTCCGTTACCGTATTTATAACGCTGATGGCGGCGAAGTCGAGCAATGCGGCAATGGCTCACGCGCTTTTGTGCGTTTTGTGATCGACAAAAAACTGACCTCTAACTCTGCCATCAAAGTAGAAACCATGTCGGGCATTATTGAGCCGCGCTTAGAGGCTGACGGTCGTATTACCGTCAACATGGGCGCACCGATACTTGATACAGTTGCCGTACCATTTGATGCCGCCGGACTGAACGCGATACCCCAAGGACACGACTCACTCTGGCCTTTATTGATCAATGGCAAAGCAGCGCTGTTCTCAGTCGTCTCTATGGGCAATCCGCATGCAGTGCAAGTGGTGGACGATACTGGCACCGCTGCGGTCGCTCTTGACGGCCCCGTGATTGAGCATCACCCGCGCTTCCCTAAACGGGTGAATGCTGGTTTTATGCAAGTGCTAGATGCCCAGCATATTCGTCTGCGCGTATTTGAGCGCGGCGCTGGCGAGACTCTGGCCTGCGGCACTGGTGCCTGCGCGGCAGCAGTCGCTGGTATACGCCGTGGTTTGCTGACATCGCCTGTCCGTGTCAGTATGCAGGGCGGCGAGCTGTCAATTGCCTGGCAAGGTGAAGGCCAGCCAGTATTTTTAAGCGGTCCGGCAGTCACTGTGTACGAAGGTGAAATTGATATTTAAGACATGCACATAGCATTGAGTTGTAAGGTAGTTGCCAATGTAGTTGCGAACGTATTTACCAATGTAGTTGCGGCAGTCAGTACCACCAAAACCCTGCAGTCATCTTTGCATCATTTTTTGCATAAAATTATGCAAATTCGCTACCGAACATTTATAAAGTTTTAAGCATGAACTCCACCGACATTGCCACCTACCTCATCAGCCATCCGCACTTTTTTGAAGAGCATGCCGAGCTTCTGTCCAGCGTTAAACTGACCAGCCCGGTACTCGGGCGCACCATCTCGCTGCAAGAGCGGCAAATGGAAGTCGTGCGTGAAAAATATAAAGTGCTTGAATTGCGCATGGCAGAGTTAATGCGCATCGCTCAAGAAAACGATGCGATCACGTCCAAGTTTCAGACATGGACGCGCTCTTTACTATTGGCGCGTAACGACGTCGAACTCCCGTATGTGCTGACACAAGGCTTGCAAGATATTTTCTCTTTGCCCTACGCAACGCTGCGCTTATGGCAAGTCGCTGAAGACTTTTCGCATACTTGGTTTGCCAAAGAGGTCAGTGAGGATGCTCAATTATTTTCAAAAGGCTTGAGCACACCTTTCTGCGGAAAAAATTTGGATTTTGAAGCATCAACCTGGATAGAAACAGATGAGAAAATTGCATCCGTCGCGATGCTGCCTTTACGGATTTCGCTAGGAGCCGGATCACCGAATACCTTTGGCTTGCTGGTACTTGGCTCTCCCGACCCAGCTCGTTTTACCAAAGAAATGGCGACCGATT
Organism: Undibacterium sp. 5I1; assembly: GCF_034314085.1. NCBI lineage: Bacteria > Pseudomonadati > Pseudomonadota > Betaproteobacteria > Burkholderiales > Oxalobacteraceae > Undibacterium > Undibacterium sp. 5I1. The sequence goes on along the minus strand of NZ_JAVIWI010000001.1, from coordinate 3,985,597 downwards.
TTTTAGTCAAAATTGCCGATACCAGCAGCGCTGCACTGAGCTGTCTGATTGATTAATTAGTTTAGGACTGACGAAAAAACCAAAACCCCTGACCACAGAGGCGCAGAGATACAGAGGAACAACAAAGCAAGAGAAAGGCAGGTTTTCGCTGTTGTCGTGATTTTCTCGGTATTTACTCTTTCTCTGTGCCTCTGTGTTGAGAGGTCTTGACGTCTTATCCCTAGCTTTCTGGTGACATGTGCATATCCACAAAAAACTATCCGTTTTTGCGTAAGTCCTAATCTTAAAACTGCTCACTAAGAATGCAACATCATGTCCACTGAAGCGCAACAAAACCGCATTACAGACTATCTGGAGATGTTGCGGTCGCAGCGGCAGTTGTCATCTCATTCGGTGGAAAGTTACCGGCTAGATTTAGCCGAGTTGCTCAAGTTTGCCGGTGAGAGTGATTTGACTGACATATCGCATCATCAAATCCGGCGCTTTACATCGCAACTGCATGCGCAAGATTTAAATCCACGTTCGATTGCGCGCAAACTGTCTTGCTGGCGCGGCTTTTATCGCTGGCTGGCAGAGCAAACTACGATGATTGCCAATCCGGTGGATGGCATCAAACCACCGAAAAAAAGTAAATCCTTACCAAAAGCCTTGGGTACCGATGATGCGGTGCGTCTGGTATCGCAACATCGCTCAGATACGGCGACGCAAGCGGCTAACCGTGCCATGTTTGAATTACTCTATTCCAGTGGATTGAGGGTGTCAGAACTGGTGGCGCTAGACGCTCTGCAATCTCATCAAAAAGAACATAGCTCACAAGGCTGGGTAGACATGCAGCAGGCAGAAGTCCATGTCACCGGTAAAGGCAATAAACAAAGAATAGTGCCAGTCGGTCGCCCGGCGCTGGAGGCAATCAAAACCTGGCTGGCAATTCGTCCTACCCTGCTGAAAGCCGATCCGCATCCGCTATTTTTAAGCGAGCGCGGTAGCCGGATTTCTGTGCGGCTGGTGCAATTACGCATTAAAGCCCATGCACAATCCTTGGGCATTCCAGCCGATGTCAGCCCGCACGTCATGCGCCATTCTTTCGCCTCGCATGTGCTGCAATCCTCCGGCGACCTGCGAGCCGTGCAAGAAATGTTGGGCCATAGTTCCATCGCCGCCACTCAGATTTACACCTCGCTGGATTTCCAGCATCTGGCAAAAGTTTATGATCAGGCACATCCGCGGGCAAAAAAATAAGCGGCATTTAGCCGTTATTATTTAGCCCTCGCTGACTAGCTTGCCATTCATTAAATTAATATACTCCCCATCATTTTTTATAAATAGCCCTTGAAGACCAAGGAATATATGGACAATAAAATATACTGAATAGGAGTATATTTTATTATCCATAAAGCTTACGCAAAAAAACGAAAAGCAACTTGTGGCCGTTCACATAGGACCAGATGGCTGGATATAAACATCAAGACCCCTCACCACAGTGGCGCAGAGACACCGAGAAAATCAGGAGCACAACGAAAACCTGCCTTTCTCTTTCTTTGTTATTCCTCTGTGTCTTTGTGTCTCTGTGCCTCTGTGGTGAGAGGTTTTAGTTTTTGCGTAAGCTGTAATGTAATTAGATAGCGACTACTCCACTTAGCAAAACCAAAATTTCATCCAGCTTTACATCTCCATATTTGCAACTGAATTGCATTTTCAGGCATAATCTGGCATCGCGTTTCTGACATCTATTTCAATCGAGATTTGACCCGCACACTCAGCTCACTCATTTCACAATCAGTCCGCCCATGAAATCCACATCATCTAGCCAGCCAATTTCTGCCAGCATGCCACCGGATCAAGGTCGTGCGCTGGCCGAAACGATGTTGCGCCAAGCCGCCATCCGCGTGACGGATGCGCGCCTGAGTGTATTGACAGTATTGCTAGACACCAGACGTGCGCTATCGCATCAAGAGGCGCAAGATGCCTTGCCCGACATGGACAGAGTTACGCTATACCGCGCTTTGGATTGCCTGACTGATGCCGGTCTGGCGCATAAAATTGCCGGTGACGACAGAATATTTCGCTACAACACGGGGAGCGATCATCAGCCGCACATGGTTGCCAGCGGCATTCAACATCAGCATGGTCATTTCAAATGCACTCGCTGTGCCAAAGTGTTTTGCCTGGATGAAGAACAGCATTGCACCAATCAGGCACATCACCATCCCTCACTGCAAGACCAATTGCAAGTGACCCTGCAAGCGACGCTGGGTAAAGGTTTTCAAAATCACGATATAGAACTGACCATCAAAGGTTGGTGCGCAGACTGCGCGACATAAAATTGACTAAGGACTTGATTGATATGGCTTTAATCCCGACGACTATCCTGACCGGCTTTTTAGGTTCAGGGAAAACCACGCTGCTGAATCGTATTCTGCAAGAGAATCACGGCCATAAAATTGCCGTCATCGAAAATGAATTCGGTCAGGAAAACATTGACAATGAAATCCTCGTCCATAACAGCAATGAGCAAATTATCGAGATGAACAACGGCTGCATCTGTTGCACCGTGCGTGGCGATCTGATCGTCGCACTAAGTAATCTGATCCAGCAAAAGAACGAAGGCAAGCTCAATTTCGATCGTTTGATTATCGAAACTACCGGTCTGGCAAATCCCGGTCCGGTAGCGCAAACTTTTTTTGTCGATGAAGAAGTCGGCAGCTACTACATGCTGGATGCCGTGGTCACCATGGTGGATGCACGTCACGCCATGCAACAATTAAATGAGCATGAAGAAGCGCAACGGCAAGTCGGTTTTGCCGACAAAATTATCCTGTCTAAAACCGATCTGGTCGATGCTGAACAAGTTAGTGAGCTACGTCAGCGCCTGGTGCGTATGAATCCGCGCGCGACCATCAGCACTGCCGACTTTGGCCAGGTGGCAATCAGCAAGGTGCTGGATTTAAAAGGCTTTAACCTGAATGCCAAACTAGAACTTGATCCAGATTTTTTACAGGCAGAACAAGAAGAAGAGCACGTACACGACGAGCATTGCGGGCATGATCATGCAGATCATCAGCACAATCATCACAACGAACACAACCACCATCATGCGCGCCACTCGGACGACATCGCCGCCTTCATGTTTAAAAGTGATCGTCCGTTTAACACCGGCAAACTCGACGAGTTTTTGGGCGGGCTGGTACAAGTCTTCGGACCACGCATGTTGCGCTACAAAGGCGTGTTGTTAATGGATGGTGCAGACCGCAAGGTGATTTTCCAAGGTGTGCATCAAATTATGGGCACAGATGTCGGCGCTAAGTGGGGCGATGATGAGTTGCGTGAGAGTAAGATGGTGTTTATTGGCAAAAATCTGCCCAAAGACGTATTTATTGATGGTTTAAGACTATGTTTGGTATAAACTAGCGGGTTACTGAATGGGGCGAACTAATTGAAGCGCCCAAGCAAAGCAACGACAGACTTCATACGGATGTCATTTACTTTGCCAGTAAGGGGAGGATAATAGCGGCCTGAATGCAATATTGTGCTATTTCTTATGTATTAACCCGTCGTATCGAAAGTAAGCGAAGTGGCAACTAAATCACCTAAATCGACTGTTACAGTCAGCGCACCAGCAGCTCTGCTCACTGAGGAAGAACTTCTCAAGATGGGCGAGAAAGACTATATGAACGCTGCACAACTGGCTTTTTTCAAAGCCCGTTTGCAACAGCTAGAAAAGGATTTGCTTAAAAACGCCGACGAAACCACAGAGCACCTGCGTGAAACTGTGTTGGTACCTGATCCGGCAGATCGCGCCACGATCGAAGAAGAACATGCCCTGGAACTACGCACCCGCGACCGTGAACGCAAACTGCTGAAAAAAGTACAGCAGTCTATCGCCAGTATTGATGAAGGCGAATACGGATGGTGCGAAGAAACTGGCGAAGCGATTGGCGTACCACGCCTGCTGGCACGTCCAACGGCAACATTGTCGTTAGAAGCGCAGCAACGACGTGAAATGAAACAAAAGCTGTACGGCGATTAAGCCATAGCCAAACTTTATAAAGAAGCGTGCAACTAAACCTTGCGCGCTTTTTTTTGCGTAAAATTTATTCACTAACCCGGTGAGTTTTACGCTTGCAAATCCGTCTGTCTGACCAAAGATACCAATCAGTCAGTAAAGTTGTAGGTTTTTTACCACAATCAATGACACGCTGCACTTAAGAGAATTGCCTTGGAGTTTTTCACGCCCTCAAGAATAAATGAAATTGCAGAAAACACCGCAACCGCAATTTAATCGCGTAATAGATTTGCTACAGACATGAAAGAAAACGTACTTTTGTTATAAAAACAGCAAACGTTTCTTACCAGTGAACACCATTAGGGTAATTCCGAAAAAATTTGATAAGAGCTACTTTTTCTGTAAATCAATTATGCTCGGTTAAAGTGAAGCGAATTAATCATCGATTAAGTCAAGTTCGTTACAATTCATACACCGAAATTTACGTTCAGGCCTGTGTAAACAGCATAAGTGACTAACCCTAGTTACATGTTTCAGACTATACTTTAGCTTCGGAAAATTGCTTGTTTGTGAATGACACTGAGCGCGAACCAAGATTAATTTTTAATCAAAATAAAAGATACGTATTGTCTTTTTATATTCAGGAATAACGTGGGGATTTTTTCACTTTTCGGCAAAAAGAATGGTCAGCAGGAGAAAGACTCCGCGCTGAAAACTTCTGCCAAAAAAACACGTTCTAAAAGTGGCAATACTGATATTCTGGCAACGTCCGGTGATGAGACGCCCTCTAATTCCATCATGGCTCAGCGTCATGTAGCACGCGCTACCGCACGTAAAATTGACGCCATAGAATTTGAAATGTCACGCGATATGGTCAAATCCAAAAGTGTGGCGCCGAATAAAACAGTGCCTGATGCAAAAGCCAACGCCACAAATAAATCTTCCCGAGCAACTGAACAGGTAACTGATTTCCAAAGTACGCTGCCCCTGGCAATGCCAACGACCGATTATTTATTAGAACAGCATACCGACTTGATGACGGCAGATCTGGCGGAAACAGAATCGGTTCCCTTGCTAGAAGAAGCAGCAATTTTATTTGCCAGCGGTCAAAAAGAAGTTGCAGAACAAATGTTGCAGGCCGCAATTCATAACAGGAATCTTGGGCAAGCGGAACAAATTGGTTGGTATATGCTGTTTGACTTGTACGAAATTTCAAATAACCAAGTGCAATTTGATCGCCTGTCTTTGGAGTACGCCAGCAAGTACGAGATGTCGCCGCCCATTTGGCATGACTCACGTTATCAGTCAGATACCTCTGACGAGGACGATCTCAATCAGGTAACAGCAAACATCTCTTTCCCTGCGCAATTAGATGGCAGCATTATCAAATTGCTTGAGCGCCTGCAACAAGCAAGCACGCAAAGTCAAAGCCTGAAACTCGATTTCACAAGAGTAAAAAGTGTCGATGCTGTTGGCTGTGGCTTGTTATTGCGTGCGCTCAGAAACCTGAAAAAAACTAAACATGACTTGATGTTAGTTGCGGCACAAGATCTAGCCGATAACATCCGCGCGATACTACAAGTTGGCAGACGTGATGAAACCGAAGCGCCATGGTTGCTGTTGCTTGAGATTCTGCAATTGCTGCACTTTGAAAAAGCGTTTGAAGAAGTCAGTATGGATTACTGTATTACCTTTGAGGTATCGCCCCCTTCTTTTGAAGCACCTAAGAATAAAGTCACTACCTCATTCCCTGAAGTTCAGCTAGAAACAGAATCAGCCCATCGGTTTATGATGCCCGCTGTCATAGAAGGTAAAACCGATATCCTGATTGCCCAAATTACTGAACACTCGAAGCTATATAACCAAATAATACTGGACTGCTCACGTCTGGAGCGGGTCGAATTTGGTGCCTCTGCACAATTACTTAATGGTCTGGTGCCCATCGCGGGTGTCAGAGATAATCACATTCAATTCGTGGAAGTTAACTACTTAGTCATGGCCTTGTTTAATGCTATGGGTTTGAAAAGCGTTGCTACCATCTTCCCTCGCAAGCATTAATTAATAAGCTATTAGCACACGTCAAAGTTGCAAGCCACCTCTGCTTTCTGCGCTATCTTGTAATTTGAAGACCTAGCCCCATTTCTATCCAACGCGATCGAAAGCGGTCTAAAACAATCAGCACGCCATTATTAGCTTAAGCGTATCAAGTTTGGCGAGCTCGCCAATGGATGATCGCTATCCGCACATCATTATTCGAGGATCACATGGAACAATTTCACGGCACCACCATCTTGTCGGTACGACGCGGCAATCTAGTCGCACTCGGTGGCGACGGCCAAGTCACACTCGGCAATATCATCATGAAGGGTACTGCCCGTAAAGTGCGCAAGCTGTATCACAACAAAGTATTAGCCGGTTTTGCAGGCGGTACTGCGGATGCGTTTACGCTGATTGAACGGTTTGAGGCCAAGTTAGAAAAACACCAAGGCCACCTGATGCGTGCCTCGGTCGAACTTGCCAAAGACTGGCGCACCGACCGCATGCTGCGCCGGCTGGAAGCGATGCTATTGGTCGCTGACAAAGAGACTACGCTCGTCATCACCGGCAATGGCGATGTGCTGGAACCGACGGACGGCATCGGCGCGATTGGTTCTGGCGGCACATTTGCCCAGTCAGCCGCCAAAGCTTTGCAAGAAAATACCGATTTATCCCCTATCGAGATCGTGAAAAAATCACTGACGATCGCTGGCGAATTATGCATTTATACCAATTTGTCCCACACGATAGAAACTCTCGACTGATTTGGATCGCACCATGAATATGACCCCGCAAGAAATCGTTTCTGAACTCGATAAACATGTCGTTGGCCAAGCCCGCGCCAAACGTGCCGTCGCCATTGCGTTACGTAACCGCTGGCGCAGACAGCAAGTCCCGGAACCATTACGGCATGAAATCACGCCTAAAAATATTCTGATGATAGGACCGACTGGTGTGGGTAAAACCGAGATTGCACGTCGTCTGGCAAAATTGGCTGATGCGCCTTTTATCAAAATCGAAGCTACTAAATTTACCGAAGTCGGTTATGTTGGCCGCGACGTAGATACGATTATCCGCGACTTGGTGGATATCGGTATCAAACAAACCCGCGAAGCAGCAACTCGTAAAGTACGAGCCCGTGCTGAAGATGCGGCGGAAGATCGTATCTTGGATATTCTGCTACCACCAGCCCGTGATTTTGGTTTTAGTCCCAATAAAGAGGTGTCTGAAACTACTGCGGTGTCAGCAGACAATGCAGAAAAAGAGGCTAGCAAAACTGCGGATAACAATACGCGACAAATTTTTCGCAAGCGTCTGCGTGAAGGCACTTTAGACGACAAAGAAATCGATATCGAAGTAACCGAGACCGCGCCCACCATGGAGATCATGGCACCACCCGGCATGGAAGAAATGACTGAGCAGATCAAATCCATGTTCTCCGGCATTGGTAGCGGACGCAAAAAATCTCGTAAGCTTAAGATTAAAGATGCTCTGAAAATTTTAATCGAAGAAGAAGCCGGCAAGCTGGTCAATGAAGACGAGCTGAAACAGCAGGCAATACACAATGTCGAACAAAACGGCATCGTATTTTTAGATGAGATCGATAAGATCGCATCACGTTCTGAGTCTGGTGGCGCCGAGGTATCGCGTGCCGGTGTGCAACGTGATTTATTGCCTCTGGTCGAAGGCACTACGGTCAACACCAAATACGGCATGATCAAAACGGATCATATTTTATTTATCGCCTCGGGCGCTTTCCATCTGGCGAAGCCATCTGATTTGATACCTGAACTGCAAGGACGTTTTCCGATCCGGGTTGAATTAGAATCTTTGTCGATTGCCGATTTTGAGCGCATCTTAACCAGTACCGACGCCTGTTTAACGCATCAATACAAAGCTTTGCTGGCGACAGAAGGTGTGACGATAGACTTTACTGATGAGGGCGTGCAAAGACTGGCGGGCATCGCTTACGCAGTCAATGAGACCACAGAAAATATCGGCGCCCGACGTCTTTATACGGTGATGGAAAAACTGCTGGAAGAAATCTCTTTCGATGCACATCAAAATAGTGGCACAACCATTGTGATCGATGCCGCTTACGTAGAGCAGCGACTGCAGGCATTGTCGGTAGATGAGGATTTATCACGCTATGTTTTGTGATTTAATTTGATGCCGATTTGACGTCGACTTAGTGTCGACTTAATGTCTACTGTGCGTTGAATTGATAGCTATTGATACGCATCAAATACAAATTTAGCCTGGCTTGAGGCTTGCGGTAATAAATCTTAATACTCTTTGTTACTGCAAGCGATTAACTTAACTTCAAAACAATAGTTAAAAAGAGAAAGGAGTAGTGATGGCAAATAAAACGACAGGCACGCGCCAAAAGCTGACCTTTCGACTTGACCCTGCGCAAACCAAACCACGCAATCCAGTTGCCGTTGCAGCAAAACAGCGCGCAGCAGGTAGCCACCAAAAATCTGCGTCGGCGCTACGACAAGAACAAAACCGTTTAGCAAAAAAGCTGCCCATAGAAGGCGAACAAGATTAAGATTGATGCGTCATGTAATGTCAGGCAATGTCTTAAGACTAAGGTATATGTATGCCAGGAAGCAGACGCCGCAAACAACTTTATCATCGCAAATTATCTTTGCGCAGAAAAGACATTCGTACCCGGTTTATGGTCGATCTCGGGATACTGTATTTACCGACATTAGGCATACAAAAAACCCGGGAGTTGTTGCGTAGCCAGCTCGTGCTGGATTCCGTGATCAACCGCGTGCTACATCATCCCAAGTTGCGCCGCACTTACACACAACCATAGTCCTCGATATCTTCGTCAAACATTGATAAAGTTAGAGCACTTCCTGCTTAGCATCACGCGCCAATAAACGGGCAATCATCTGCTGCGCAGAAATTTGATCAAACAACACGCCAGCGACGGCATCGGTAATTGGCATCTCCACCTGCAAACTGGCGGCTAAAGTTTTGACTGCCTGCGCGCAACGCACGCCCTCGGCAACATGTCCTAATTCTTGTACGATCAACGACAAGGATTTACCCTGCGCCAACGCCAGACCGACTTTGCGGTTGCGTGACAAATCTCCGGTACATGTCAAAATCAAATCCCCTACGCCGGTCAAACCCATCAGAGTCTCCGCGCGTCCGCCTAGAGCGGCGCTGAGGCGGCTGATTTCTGCCAGGCCGCGTGTCATCAAGGCTGCGCGGGCGTTTAAACCCAAACCCAAACCATCAGCAATGCCAGTCGCGATGGCCAGAATATTTTTCACTGCACCACCGACTTCTACACCGACCACGTCATCGCTGGAGTACACCCGAATCGCATTCCCATGCACCGCACTGACGACTTTTTGGCAAAGCTCTGCTGAGGTAGAAGCGATGGTCAGTGCACACGGCAAACCCTTAGCAACCTCTTGCGCGAATGAGGGACCAGATAAAGCGCCCGCCTGCACCGCACCGCCTAAAACCTGACGCACCACTTGATGCGGTAACAGTTGCGTGCCCTCTTCAAAGCCTTTGCACAACCAGACCACATGCTTCGGCTGAAATGGCAGACATTGCTGCAATAAAGGCCGTAAGCCAGATACTGAGGTGGCAATGATCAACAAGCCGTCTGCCGAACTTGCATGCGCCATAGCCTGCTCAAAATCGGCTGTGGCTTGTAAATCTGGAGGGAAAGGACAGCCCGCAAGATAGGTCTGGTTTTCGCGCTGAGTCTGCATTTGCTGCATCAGCTCGGGCTTGCGTCCCCAAAGCAACACCTGATTTTTAGTGGCAAGAGAAATCGCTAATGCACTGCCCCAGGCACCAGCGCCAAGTACGCTTATGTTCATGATTGCCTGACCTCGTTGTGAAAATACAGATAAAGATTGGATATATACCCCATACAGTATTTATTAACCGTCCAAATATTCACTGGACAATAGGGCATATTTTCTTATAAATGAGGGGAGTATATAAAAAAGGACAGCATGCTGTCCTTTTTTCGATCGCCTTGCAGCCTGCTACACGCCCCAGACTTCAGACACTTTGACATAGCCAATCTGTCCATCGCGGTGCTTTACTTTGACCCATCCTGATGACACCGGCTCGGCCATTTCCAGCAACACATTTTTGTCTGCGCTAAACACCATAGGCGAGGCTTCATCCGCAGCCGAGTGGGCTTTGACATTGGCGACACGTACAACGACATTGCGACGCGCGACCAATTCTTTTGATTCTACCCAGCTTAAATCGCCACCCATGTCGCGTACTTTGCTCCAGGTGCCATAAGTCAAAATCACTTCCACTGGCATGCCGCGCGGCGCAACATACACCTTGCCGCCCTTGGTCGATGGCGCATCATACAAAATCACGGGGGACGCACCGATAGCTCTAAACTCTAAGGCCTGGGCGATGCCAGACCAAGAAGCGATACCTAACAGTACAGATAAAATCAGAGAACGACGCATAGTAATTTCCACTTTAAACCCGATCAGCTAAGTCAATTAGCTAAGTCAATTAACTAAGCTAATTTAGTCATTAACCAGCTCACCGGGCTAATACTCGATCACACGCAATTAGTGTGTCGTTGCGGGCGTTTGTTCGCCGCCTTCAGCTTGCAATTTAGCTTGCTGTTCAGCGATATTTTGCAAACGCTGTTGGTAGAAAGCTTCAAAATTGATTTCAGACAAATGTACTGGTGGGAAACCCGCACGGGAAATCACATCAGCAATATTGGCGCGCAGGTAAGGATAGATAATATTTGGGCAACCAATACCCAGCAGTGGATCTAACTGATCTGCAGGAATATTGCGTGCTTCAAAAATACCTGCTTGCTTGCCTTCAACCAGGAAAGCAACTTTATCATTGACCTTAGCAGTCACTGTTACAGTCACGATGGACTCAACGATACCGTCGGCTAATGGCGCTGCGCTGACATCCAGAGCGACTTCGATCGTTGGTGCTTCTTGTTCCAGAAAAATAGCTGGGGAGTTTGGCTGTTCAAGCGACAAATCTTTCAGATAAACGCGTTGAATTTGAAATACGGGCTGCAGATTTTCGTCAGACATGTGAGACTTTCTAAAAATTCTAAAAGATTAATAACAATTAATGAACAGCGAGATGGCTGTAGGTAGAGCTATAGATCTAGCTGTAGATAAAGCTGATTTAAGCCATTTCAAGATCGCGGCGCGTTATTCTACCAAGTGAAATGCAAAATCAGCAAAAATCTGCTATTTAAGTGATTTTTGCTGATTGATTTGTCAATGCGATGACATTTTATTAAGGCTCTGGCAAGGAAAGCACTGTGTTACACGCCAGCAAAACAGCTCTGATTGAGCAAAACCGCAGTCAGATCAAAGCCGATTCATCGCCTGATCAAGCGGGATTTAATAAAGCTTCCAGCTTGCCAGTACGATCCAGCGCCGACAAATCGTCGAAACCGCCGACATGCGTTTCGCCGATGTAAATCTGCGGTACTGTCCGGCGGCCGGTCTTTTGCATCATGTTTTCGCGCACAACCGGGTCCAGATCGACACGGATTTTCTCAATCTCGTCCACACCTTTTGACTTCAGCAGGCGCTCTGCCATCGTGCAATATGGGCAAACTGCGGTGCTATACATTACGACATGCGCTGTCATGATTTTCTCCTGCTAACTTAAATATCTACGTATTTTAATGATTTATTCAATTATTCACCGAACTGACTTACTTATCATCCGGCAATTACTTCACTGTTGGCAATCCTTGGGTTTTCCAAGCAGAAACGCCACCTTCAAGGCTAAACACTTGCTCAAATCCAGCCTTTTTCAGTACGCCAACCGCTGATGCAGACCGCACACCGCGCTCGCATACAGTAATGATGGTACTGTTTTTTGATTTTTCTAGTTCTTTTACGCGGCTAGACAAATCGCTTAGAGGAATATTTTTGGCGTTTGGCAAATGACCGGCAGCAAATTCTTCTGCGTCACGTACATCTAACACGACAGTTTTACCCTGGTTCATGACTTGCGTTGCCTGCAATTGCGTTAGCTTGGCGCCACGACGTTGCAGTACAGGGAACAACAAAGCACCGCCAGAAATAAGGGCGACGGCAATCATCCAGATGTTTTCAATTAAGAATTTCACAGTATTCCAATGGGTAATATGGTTATAGATCGTTGGAAACTTCTAAAAACCCCATACTCGAGCGCATCGCGTCGTTGCAAAGCCTCGCAATACCGACGTATTGCCACGTTTTGCGCCTAGCGCTGCATCTCGATTAAAGGGTTTTTAGAAGTTCCCTGTTATAAATGGTTTTAAAGAACGCGCCCATTATAAAATAGATGCTGTTGTAGTTGCTGCTCTCCTGTTTTGCATTGAAGGACTTACGGAAAATTGTCCCGGCAAGGCGTAGCGACGAAGACAGTACTTTAGTACCTTACTTTGTTCGAAAGTGAGCTACAACGCAGTCGGGGCGGTTTTGCGTAAGTCCTTAACTCCAAACTTCTTTTTAATCACACTTCATTACACCATGTACAAAATCGTTTTGATGCGCCACGGCGAATCCACCTGGAATCTTGATAATCGTTTTACTGGCTGGACCGACGTTGATCTGACTGAAAAAGGCGTAGCAGAAGCGCGCCAGGCAGGCAAAGTATTAAAAGAAGCCGGTTTTATGTTTGATGTGGCTTACACCTCCGTCCTTAAACGCGCTATCCGCACACTGTGGGGTACGCTGGATGAAATGGATCTGATGTGGTTGCCCGTGGTACACGACTGGCGTTTGAATGAACGCCATTACGGTGCTTTGCAAGGTTTAAATAAAGCAGAAACAGCCGCCCAGTATGGCGATGAACAAGTATTGGTATGGCGTCGTAGCTACGATACACCGCCCAATCCTTTGCCAGAAAATGACCCCCGCACGTCGTTCAACGATCCTCGCTATGCTGGTTTAACACGCTCACAAATCCCGCTGACTGAATGTTTAAAAGACACGGTAGATCGCGTAATGCCTGCATGGGACGACACAATTGCACCCGCCATCCGTGCCGGCAAACGTATCATCATCAGTGCCCATGGCAATAGTTTGCGCGCCTTGATCAAAATGTTAGATGGCATCAGCGATGCAGATATCGTCAGCTTAAATATACCTAACGGGCAACCGCTGGTGTATGAGTTGGATGCCGACTTAAAACCGATCAAGCATTACTATCTGGGCGATCAATCCGCGATTGAAGCTGCATTGCAAGCAGTTGCCAGCCAAGGGAAATCGAAGTAAGACCATGATAAGACCTTGATGCTGAACGCAGTGACGCACACCAACACCAAAGCAGACAAAGTAAACACAGGCACCAGGCCAGCGTACTCTTCACGGGTGCCGCTGGGCTTGTGCCTGCTGATGCTTGGTAGTTTGTTCAGTTTATTCTGCGGACTAAGTAAGCCCGCTCAAGCAGCTAGTCATGCCCGCACGACACAAAAAAATCAAGTCGAAGCGCAGCGCACTGAGTTACAGCAAAAGCTGCAAGCACTCAAAAAAGATATTAATAAAACGGAGTCTGCCAAAGACAAAGCTAGCGATGCACTGGCTGATTCTGAGCAAGCCATTTCTGAAGCCAATCGTTCTTTGCGCGATTTGCAAACTGAGCAAAACGAGACCCAGACCCGCCTGCAACAATTATTAGCCGAACAGAGCAGACTCAGCGCCAAGGTCGAGCAGCAAAAAAAGCAGCTCTCGGATTTTTTGCGTCATCAATATATGCGTGGCGACAGCGACCGCATCAAGCTACTACTATCGGGCGACAATCCCAACCGTATCAATCGTGATTTGCAATACATGGGTTATGTCTCGCAAACCCAGGCCAAAATGATAGAGGGCTTGCGCACCAGCCTGGCCGCAGTACAAAAAAATGCCAAAGAAGAGCAAGACGCTAAAGACGATCTGGACGAAATCGCGCAAGAAGAAATCACGCATAAAAAAGCCTTAGAGGGCGAGAAGAAAAAACGTAGCACCTTGTTAGCGCAATTGGCCGACAAACTACACGCGCAAAAGAAAGAGGCCGACAATCTGCAAAAAGATGAGCAACGCCTCGGCAATCTGGTCACACAATTAAATAAATTGATTGCGGAACAAATCAAAGCAGAACAAGAACGCGCAGCACAATTAGCAAAACAAAAAGAAAAACAGCGCCTGGAAAAACTCGCTCAAGAAAAAGCACTGAAAAATAAAAAATCCGGTAAGCCGACCAATCCTGATGCGATCGACGATGACGAACCTCCGAGTAAAGTGATCGAAAAAAATGAGCAAACACCAATAGCGACCAGTTTTGACGGCAATTTTAGCAAGTTAAAAGGACAACTACGATTGCCAGTAAAAGGGGAATTAATCGCCAAGTTTGGTAGCAAACGCGGGGATGGTCCTAGCTGGAAAGGTATTTTTATCAAGACCGCAGAAGGCGCAGAAATCAAAGCGATTGCGGCTGGCCGAGTAGTGTTTGCCGATTGGCTACGCGGCTTTGGGAATATGGTGATTGTCGATCATGGTAACGAATATCTGAGTTTATATAGCAACAATCAAGCAGTCTTAAAACATGTGGGCGACATCGTAAAAACCGGCGACGTCATCGCCAGCGCGGGTAATAGCGGCGGCAATGAAGAATCAGGTTTATACTTTGAGCTAAGGTATCAAGGGCGCGTATTCGACCCATTGACGTGGGCAACAATCAGATGAGATGTGGATATTGAAATGGGTAGCAAAATAAAAAGTTTTAGCTTAATCAGTTTTGGCGTTATCGCTGGCGTTGCCGCGACGATCCAGTTTTCTGCTTTGGCACAAAAAAATACCGGTTCACCTTTGCCCGTCGAAGAACTACGGCAACTGGCTGACGTTTTCGGCATGATCAAGACCGACTACGTCGAGCCCGTAGAAGACAGCAAACTATTGACCGAAGCCATCTCTGGCATGGTCGCTTCACTCGATCCGCATTCAGCTTATCTGGATAAAAAAGCCTACAAAGAATTACGTGAAGGTACGCAAGGCAAATTTGTCGGTCTGGGCATTGAAGTCGGGATGGAAGATGGTTACGTCAAAATCATTTCTCCGATTGAAGATTCGCCCGCTTATCGCGCCGGTATCAAACCGGGCGATCTGATCACGCGTCTGGACTCGATACCGATCAAAGGTCTGAGTCTGGATGAAGCCGTCAAAAAAATGCGTGGCGAACCAAATAGCAAAATCACGCTGACGCTGGCGCGCAAAAACGAGGATAAGCCTATCGTCGTCACCATCACACGTGAGCTGATCAAACAGCAAAGCGTTAAAGCAAAGATGGTAGAGCCCGGATACGCCTGGTTGCGTATAGCCCAGTTCCAGGAGCCGACGGTTGAAGACATGGCCAAAAAAATTCAGGCTTTGTACACGCAAGATCCTAATCTCAAAGGTCTGGTGCTCGATTTACGCAATGATCCGGGCGGCGTACTGCCTGGTGCGATTGGTGTCTCAGCCGCGTTTTTGCCAAAAGATGCCGTCGTCGTTACGACCAATGGCCAGTTAGCCGACTCCAAAGCCAGCTACACTGCTAAGCGTGAAAACTACGCTACCCGCGCCATCGGCGATCCGCTCAGCAAATTGCCAGAAGCGATTAAGAACGTACCGATGGTCGTGCTGATTAATACTGGCTCAGCCTCCGCGTCCGAAATCGTGGCAGGTGCTTTACAAGATTACAAACGCGCCACCATTCTGGGGACTCAAAGTTTTGGCAAGGGATCGGTACAAACCATACGCCAGATCTCTGCCGATACGGCCGTCAAACTGACCACCGCACGCTACTACACACCGAACGGTCGCTCGATTCAGGCTAAAGGTATCACCCCTGATCTGGCAGTGGAAGAAACCGCAGAAGGCGACGGCTTCAACAGCCTGCGCACACGCGAAGTAGATTTAGACAAGCACTTAAATAACGACAAAGAAGCTGAGCAAGCCAATAAATCCAAGGTTGATGAGGTGGAAGAAGAGCAGCGCCTGATCGCTCTCGCCAAGAAAAGCAAACCACTGGAATACGGCAGCAAAGATGACTTCCAATTGGCCCAAGCCTTAAATCACCTAAAGGGCTTGCCAGTCAAAGTCACCAAAGTTGATCCAAAAGATGCCGGAGAAGATAGCAAAGAAGAATCTAAATCTGAATCTAAAGCGGAGTCAAAGAAAAAATAAAGCGACAATGATCACGGTCGTGTCCTGCATGCCACGATCTAATCTGACCAGGCCGCATATTGTGCGGCCTTTTTATCACCTCAAAGCAAGATAAATAAATATACTCCTAATTAGTATATTTAATCTCCCCATATAATTATTAGACATCAGAGGCATTTTTCCTACTTAAATGGAGAGTATAAGAAAAATAGGGCTATTGATCATTAGTCGCACGAGGAAGGTCTGCGATTTTTTATACCCTCAACGCATAACAGCAATCTAAGGAAATAGTAGTCTGGAGCCTACGCGGATTTGAGGGTTATTAAGGCTATTGCATAAAAGATCACTAGAGAAAAATGAAAGCGCTATCGGATACTCAATTTGAGTCTACGAATTTGTATGGTGAAGTTGGCGATAACCGGAATATCGCAATCTGGTTGTTTATGTAGTCAATTACAAGTTTTTCGTGCGGGGTAAGATTTATTGAGCTTGTCATTCATGGACGTTTTCCCACTCAATATCGTGCAAAAAATAACGGACTTCTTTTTTCTTCCAGGCCAAGGGTTGCGATGCAAATCCTTGGGCTAGCGTGGCACTCAGGTAATTAACCGCTCCAGCTTGAGTGATTTGTGGTCCCTCCAAGTCAAGCGCACGCCCGGATTTTAAATCCGGTCGTACGATCGCAATATGTCCTGGCTTATCGTCGTGGTGACTGCGGTAGACGGCAACGACCAGCACGCCACTGTTGGCTGCTTGCTGCGCCTGCTTAGCGCTCAGTCGTTCTTCCCATCCCTTTGGTGCACCTCGCATCAGAAGCCAATCGTACTGGGCATTGGCTAACAGCTGGGCACTGTGATCGGGTGGTCGTAAGATGTAAATGCCTAATCGCTTGGCGATGGCAGCGACAAAAGCACTGCAGTGAGTATGCTTGCCTTCACCTTTAGCCGGTTTTCCGTTTGGTACTCCTGTCTCCCATGCGACATGGACACCCGCTGGCCACAACTCCTCAACCCGTGTTTGATCTAAAAATTGGGTAAGGCGTTGTCCGTTGCTGGTGATTTGGCCGACCTCATCCGCTTCAGCATGAAAGGTAGCGGAAAGCGTCAATGCGCAGAACAAACACTGCTGCCATGATTGGCGTAAATTTGTACGAAAAAAATTCATAAAGTATGAACCTCGTTGAATAGATATTGAGCTTGATAAGGGTTGAATGAACGAAGCATTGAACAAGGCATGCTTTCATCTATCCATACCCCGATTGGCAATTCAAATCAGTAGCTCTAATTATTAAATAAATTTCAGTAAATATTCACCCAAAAATCACACCATATTTAAAAATAATGTAACCAATATTTGTGTGTTGTCAGTGCAGTTTGGTATGCAAAAAGAAGTGCAAGCGACTACAGACGAAGCTATTCAAGCTGGGGCGATTAATCGACTTCGTTTGCGCAGGCTTACATCCCGTTACAGAAAATGGCACATGTTGAATCAATGGTTTCTTGAGTTCTAAATTGGATCTATTTTTAATGAGGGCTTTAGTAATAAATGGCCGGCAATATTGCATGAATAACAGTTCAAAACTACTGCCGAATATTGCTACCTCTAAGCCTCGTCACAAATCCAAAGTTAATCTGGTTTGCTCGAGTTTGACAAAAATACAGAATGGCTGGAAAAAGCAGAATAATAGATATATTCATCTTACATTTGGACTTAGCATTGTGGACTTGCTTATTCCAGATTTCAATGACCAAACGCGGAAAATAACCGGAGCTTCTTTGAATGAGGCATCGAAGATAATGTAACGGCGCCTCCGGTAATGACCAGTAGTCCATCTCCCGCAAGATGGTGATGTGCGGGCAAAATATCTATCGCCAGTTTTTCATTTTGCAATGATGCCTGAAACGATACAAACGTGTAGGATGATTGCTCACCTCGTAATTCCAATTGAAGCGCTATGACCGAACCCGATACCACCGACCTAAGCGATCAGCAGTTACTTCGCTATTCTCGCCACATTTTGCTCGACCAGATCGGGATTGAAGGCCAGCAAAAGATCAGTGGTGCGCATGCGCTCATTATCGGCGCCGGCGGCTTGGGATCGCCAGCAGCGCTTTATCTCGCCAGCGCTGGGGTCGGCAAAATCACGATTGTCGATCATGACACCGTCGATCTGACTAACTTGCAGCGGCAGATCTTGCATACCACCGCACGCGTCGGACAATCCAAAGCCGGCTCCGCCAGACAGACCCTAGAAGCCATCAATCCCGAGATTGAGATCGTCACTTTGGAAGAAAAAATCGGTGGCCAACGCCTGCAACAGCTTGTCCAAAACGCCAGCGTTGTGCTGGATTGCTGCGACAATTTCAATACCCGCCATGCGGTCAACCAAGCTTGTGTGGAATCTGGTACTACACTGATATCTGGTGCAGCGATCTCGTTTGACGGACAAATCAGCGTATTCGACAGCCGCGAGATAACATCCCCCTGCTACGCCTGTCTGTTCCCCCCAGACCAGCAATTTGAAGAAATCCAATGCGCCACGATGGGCGTATTTGCGCCGTTAGTCGGCATCATCGGTAGCATGCAAGCGGCCGAAGCACTGAAGGTCGTCATGGGCATAGGCAAACCGCTAATAGGCCGCTTGTTACTACTCGATGCACAAACTATGGAATGGACGCAAATCCGCGTGGCACGTAATCTTGCGTGTGCGGTTTGTGGTCAGCGATACCACACTGTAATAAATCAAAAAGACGTTTCTTAGATCTATTAATGCCAACTTCCAGACCAATTATTGACGTCGAACGCTCATGTGCTTATTCAAAGAAACTTATTGGATTTAAGCGATAAGCTTCTTTGCATCGGAAAATGAACTAAAAGCTTCTAACGCATGGAGCGAGTATACGTACGCAGCTCCAGCATTCAATGAAATTGCTGTTGCAAGAGCAGCAGCAATCTCAGCCTCAGTAGCCCCATGGGTAGCGGCTGCCTGAGCATGAGTGCCAATACAACCGTCGCAGCGCGTCGTTACGGCGACGGCAAGAGAGATCAGCTCACGTGTCTTGGGATCAAGTGCGCCGCCGTCCGCAGACGCCACATCCAGCGCTTGGTAAGCAGCCACCATTTTAGGATGTGCTTTACTTAAGGTACCGAACGACTTTTTGATATGAGGGACGAGAGACTTCCAATCTGAAAACATAATGAACTCCAGTAGTTTCTAAAGGGATACAACGAAACTATTGTATTCAGGATTGTCAGTAAAACGATAGTTCTAAAGAACCAAGAATCTACGCATTCGTCTCAATCCGTTTCATTCAAAGTGAACCGTGATTTATTTCTGATTAGCCGCTATATTTTCTTGAAGTTGTTGCCGATATCGTCCTGGTGTGAATCCGGTATTGATACGAAACGCCTTGCCAAAAGCGGCTTCAGATTGGTAGCCGACTTCCATGCCGATGTCACCCGCATTTCGTTTGGTATGAAGTAATAATGCACTGGCCGTCGCCATCCGGACATGCGAGAGAAACTCCGATACGGTCATACCGGCTTTGGCTTTGAAGTGACGCGCATAAGTGGCCCGAGACATGGCCGCCCTAGCACCAAGTTCGGCAATGGTCCATTGATGCCCGGGGGCGATCATCAATGCTTGAATTGAAGCACTCAACCTGCTATCCGTTAACAGTGTCAGAATATTTGGTACATCCGATTGATGTTCACCATAAATTCTCAGTGCCATGACAAGCAAGGCCTGACTTAACGAGGTAACGATAGCTAGTGCCCCGGAGTTCTTGCTATCGGCCTCGTCGCGTATGAGAGCAACCAACGTTTGTAATGCAAGAAGTGGATGGCTCCTCGCTAAAGAAATATGTAATGGATCAGGTAATGTTCCAAATAATAGTGCGGCTGACCCTCTCTCGCAAAGAAAGCGTCCGCACAACAAATCTGCATTGATCGCCCCCTTACCATTACTGCGTACTGGCAGAAAGTCGCCATCATCTTTTAACGTTGACTTAATTGGCTTACTACCACCCAGGTTATCCCGCACTAAATGCGCTCCACCGTTCGGATACAGCACAAAATCGCCAGCCTCTAGGATTAACGGTTTTGAGCCTTTCGTCTCAATAACACATGTCCCACTCAAAACTAAATGAAACGGAACGACTCCCTCAGCTTCTTGTTCGTGCTGAATAGAAAACGCGCCCCCCAACAAGCACCGAAGGTCAAGACTGGCTTGCGGTCGAACTAACTTGATGAGTCGGCTTAGAGGATCCATATGGTTTATATACGATATGAAGACCCCTAACGATATTACACGTGGCAATAAAGTGCAATAACGCAAACAAGACGAAACCCGATAACTAATCGATTATTTAACGCGCTCTACCTAAGGCGCCTTTGTAAATGTCTTAACATTTAAGAATGTCTCGAAACTGACCATTGCCATGGGTCGACCAAAAAGATATCCCTGAAAAGCATTGCACCCACGCTCGCTTAAAAAAGATCGTTGCTCTTCGGTCTCCACTCCCTCTGCGATCACGGCCAAGCCCATGCTTTTGCCAAGTGCCAAGATCATCTCCACAATTGCAGCATCGTTTTGATCGGTCAAGACATCATTAACAAACGATTTATCAATTTTCAACTGGTCAAGCGGCAAGCGCTTCAGGTATGACAGCGACGAATACCCCGTACCAAAATCGTCTAGCGAAAAACCAACCCCGCTTGCCTTCAACAGGTTCATTTTAGAAATCGTGTCTTCCAGGTTGTCGACTAACAAGCTCTCCGTCAACTCGAGCTTTAACCGTTTGGGGTCGGCCTGCGTACGTTTTAATATTGTTGATACTTGTGTGACGAAATCAGGATGACGAATTTGACGGGCGCTCACGTTAACTGACATACTGAATTCACCAATATTAAAATCCTCTTGCCATTCCACAATTTTCCGGCACGATTCCTCCAGTACGAATAGACCTAACTGAATAATTATTCCTGTTTCCTCGGCCAGAGAGATGAACTCTAATGGTGGAAGTAGTCCGCGCTTTGGATGCTCCCATCGCACCAAAGCTTCCGCCCCCATCAAGCTACCGTCTACTTTTATTTGCGGTTGAAAATATACTTTAAATTCGTTACGATCCAGCGCCGCAATCATCGATCGTTCGATTGTAGATCGATCAATAATCAACTCGCGAACAGGAGGCGCTAGGTAGCTTGTCTCATTCAAGGTACTTATTGTTGCTTGTTGCACTGCGATGTCATCTCGGTTTAGCAAATTAAAGCTTGGTAACACAACCAACGCATCATCATAGGACTGCTGATTTGTTTCGTTTTCCTTAGTCATTCTTTTTGAAATATCGATATAGGTAACGACATAATTAGTACCAGTCCCTATACTGCATCTGGCGAGTGAAACGGTGCATAGAACAGGATATGCGGTACCGTCAATCTTTCGTAAATATATCTCGGCACACCAGTAATGATCTTTTCTGTTTCGTTTCCAGATTTCTTGGTAGAGCCGCTGATCATGTAGATTGGTATTAAAAATAGCTAATGTCTTACCGATCAGATCCAGTGATGAGTATCCAGAGAGTTCAGAAAAAGCTCGATTCACACGCAATATCACTTTAGCGTCGTCAGTAATAACCATGGCTATCTGATTTTCAAATGCCGTAACTTCATCTGTCAGATCCGCTCCAGTTTGAGCATGATTTATCCTATCGCTGGCAGAATTTTTTTCGACTAGCAAGCATACTAATTCGTGTTTTATCAACGCCATAAAATTAGTAAAAATCATGATGAATACTCCACTTAAACCATGTTCTTGCGATAAATCAATCGGTACAATCTACAGAATAAAACACACGATATATCCTGATTGACGCTTCTCCGCTCTCTTTTGCAACCTCATCAGCTTTAGTTTCACGGACTGACATCTATCACTTTCAGAACTCTTCCCATCGATCACGCACTAAAGCGGCTTCGGTAGATTTTTCTATGCTTCTCGTATTAAATCGTTTGATATTGGGTTGATGAGACACTCGCTTGATCTCTATATCCTTTCGAGATTCTCTAAGCTGAACCAAACGATGTGAACTCTCCGGCGCAGTGAAAGTGACAGATTGATCTTCCGTTAGCTCGAATCTACTAACCACATTGACCAGATTTCTTGACTGATCTTCCATTGACTGCGCTGCGGCAGTAGCTTCCTCAACAAGTGCTGCATTTTGTTGTGTAACCTGATCCATCTGCATAACGGCTCGATTGATTTGTTCAATACCTGCAGACTGCTCCAAAGTAGCGACAGAAATTTCTGAAATAAATTCGGTAACGCGCTGGACGCTTCGCACAACTTCGTCCATGGTCTTGCCAGCCTGATTAACTAGATCAGTACCAGTGCCAACCCGTTCCACCGTATTATTGATTAACGATTTGATTTCCTTAGCGGCACCTGCGCTGCGCTGAGCAAGACTACGTACTTCAGAAGCAACCACAGCAAATCCCCTCCCCTGCTCACCCGCACGCGCCGATTCCACTGCTGCATTCAAAGCTAAAATGTTAGTTTGAAACGCTATGCTGTCAATTACCCCGATGATATCTACAATCTTTTTCGCAGAGTCATTGATCAGGCCCATCGTAGCAATGACTTGGGAAACGACGTCACCACCTTTTATCGCAATACTCGATGTAGATATTGCCAATTGGCTTGCTTGCTGAGCATGTTCAGAATTCTGCTTGACTGTCGATGTTAGCTCCTCCATAGACGACGCGGTTTCTTCTAAAGAACTCGCCTGCTCTTCTGTGCGAGACGATAAATCAAAATTACCTGCAGCAATTTGGCTAGACGCGGTCGCAATATGATCACTGCCAGCGCGAACTTGGCTCACGATCGCGAGCAATTTTTCATTCATATCTTTTAGTGCCGTAATCAGTTGTCCAGTTTCATCTGTTGATTTAACTTCTATTTTTTCAGTCAAATCGCCAGCCGCGACCGTTTGCGCAATTTTGACAGCATATAAGATTGGACGAGTAATCGAACGAGTGACCAAATAAGCGAAGACAAGACTAGTCAGCAGAGCAAAGATACTAATTCCAATGATCGCTTTTTCAGTGAAGCTGACCGTTGCACGTATTTCTGCGCCTTTCTCGTCAACAATGTTTTTAGATAGCTGCTTAAACTGAGCTATGTTCTCCATATACGCATTTAGAGCAGGATTCATTTCTGCTTCCATCAATATCAGAGCGTCGTCTTTTTTACCTGACATAAGATGTTGATTAATTTTTGAAAATGATGCAACGTAAACCGCTCGTGATTCTTTTAGCTTTGATAGCAACTGCATGGCAAC
The DNA here is from genome assembly GCF_034314085.1 of Undibacterium sp. 5I1. Lineage (NCBI taxonomy): Bacteria > Pseudomonadati > Pseudomonadota > Betaproteobacteria > Burkholderiales > Oxalobacteraceae > Undibacterium > Undibacterium sp. 5I1. The sequence goes on along the minus strand of NZ_JAVIWI010000001.1, from coordinate 3,962,054 downwards.
TGGTTGCCTCACTAATTTAGTTAAAATTTCGAGCGCATTAGTGATATTTTTTTTATGGTTTTCTATGTTTTGCTGAATGCGGTACATAGATGCAGTGTCCGAAGTAATAAACATTTGCAAGGTCAAATTCATATTATCGTTTGCGTTCGAACTGATAATATTTGCCTGTTCCTCCTTGACCCACTCTTCCTGCACCAACGTATCGACAATAGTACTAATGTGAATCAGCTGGAACACCCCCACTGCAGCGAGCATAACCATCATTAAAAGTACTGCGCCAAATCCTCCGCCAAGGCGAAGGCCAATTTTCATGTTCTTCATTTTGCTTCTTTAAAAGTTAGTTCTAATTAAGGAGTAGTTAGATAGTTACCTCATGCTGCGAGTGGCTCTCCAACTCCAAATTCCGGACTCAATATTAATTTTTCAATATCGACCAAGATCAACATACGCTGCTCCAAGATGCCAAGACCCGTAAGAAAAATTGTATTCAACATAGATTCAACGGTTGGTGCGGGCTTGATTTGATCGGTCGATAGTGTGACGACGTCCGTCACACTATCGACGACGATTCCGATCATTTGATCGGCGATATTCAGAATAATTACTACGGTAAATTGGTCATAGTCACCAACATCGAGATTAAATTTAGTACGCATATCAATGATCGGGACGATATTTCCCCGCAAATTGATTACGCCTTTGATGTAATTTGGTGAGTTAGCGATCCGCGTTACCTCTCCATATCCACGTAGTTCTTGAACTGTTTGGATATCAATCCCATATTCTTCGCCGCCAAGTCGAAACGTTAAGAACTCGAATAGCTCGGCTGCCGAGGATATTGGCTTCTGCTTTGGCTCTTGAGTCGTATACATAAAAGGTCCTCAGAATAACGACGGTATATACACATTTGCAAAACTAATAACGTCAGAACGTCCCCCCTGTTTTTCAGAGGACTTGCTTTGGTTAAGATCAAATACCATTTCAATTTGCATCTTTTTGTATCGACTCCCTGTCGCTACCTGCATTTCCACACAGACGACAAATATTGGATATTTAATTGCTTAGCGAAGTATCGAATGAAAAGATTTGAGTTGGAATACTGGTGAGCATCAACATTTGGCGTATTCGTCTCATTGCTATCAGCACTCAATTTTAAGCATCAATATTTAGCGTATTCGTTTCAATGCCCGACAGATTCAACAAAATCAATTCAAAAAGATGTAAGCTGGTTTTCAGGCATAAATAGTGACCCTGCGGTATTGGAAATACGATTTAGGTTGAGTGGCTGCTGAAAACATCTACTACTTCTTTTAGTGTTGATCTTTTGCTTAAAAATTTGGAGGAGAGCATGGCTGGCATTGATAATTCGGATAGCTTGTCCAAGGAGAATTCGCGCATCGCAGCATTAAGGGCATACGAAATACTAGATACTCAAGAGGAAGATGAATTTACTTTACTAGTAAAAGTCGCTGCAGAAATATGTAACGTTCCATATGCTTTTATCTCACTCGTCGATAAGGATAGGGTATGGCACAAATCAGCGTTTGGCTCTGCGCCGCAAGAGTCTGCGAGAACAAAAAGTTATTGTTCGCGAGCTATTCAGCAAGACAAAATGTTAGTCATACCTGATATTTCAGAAGACGAGCGAACAAACAATATGCATTCAACGGCTCGCAAAGACGGATTTGGAATGTATAGCGGAGCGAATTTGATTACTCCAGAAGGATTTCGTATCGGAACACTCTGCGTACTTGATACAAAACCTAAAACTCTAACTGAAAAACAATTGGAATTACTACTTGGGTTAGCCAGGCAAGCGATGGCACTCATCGAACTAAGAAAGCGTACCCGTGACCTAAACAGCGCCATGATCAGGCTTCAACAAATTGCAAATGAAGACGTATTGACCGGGCTCGCAACCAGACGATCACTACTTAACAAACTACAAATTGAGGTAGACCGATCAAAGCGCTTTTCATCTGAGCTGACTGTGGTGATGGTAGACCTAGATCATTTTAAACAAATCAATGACCGCTATGATCACGCAATGGGCGACGCAGTTTTAAGGGAAATTGGTTCATTGATTCGGTCAAATGTTCGAAGCGTTGACATTGCAGGACGTTATGGCGGCGAAGAGTTCTGTATTGTTTTACCTAGAACCGATCTAGTAGGGGGCTTGAAATTTGCAGAGACACTTCGCATGGCAATGTCAGAAAAAATAATAAAAGATAATGGGGTGCAAATTCGAGTTACTGCTAGTTTCGGCGTTGCGACGTCAATTGCGACAAATTCAACGAACGGAGAAGAACTGATTAGAGCTGCAGATACGGCACTTTATGAAGCAAAACATTTGGGACGAAATCGAGTTGTTGGTGCGAATGGTGAGCGACAATCAAAATAATCCGATCCCATGCTAAAGTCTGAACGCACGTCACTAACGAATTGCTCATGTAAGGCAGTAACGACAACCCATCACGGCTCTACATTGCAGTGCGATGTGTGTGTTACCCTCGCAGAGTGATATCTTTTGCAAAGTTTAGTAGCCTGCACTTATCAGCCACAGATATCTTCGCTTCGATTCAGTGAAATATATCGATGTTTGGCGCGATAAGATAATTATTACTCCCCCCATGTATATTTTTTCCTCCTTGCAAAACTTGGACAATCGAGTATTTGTAAATAATTTCATGGGGAGTATATTAAATTTCACCTTGATAGTTGCTGAAAAAGAATAGGCAGATTCAGCGAATGACCGCCCTTCTACCTAGGTCCGTCCTGTTTTGGTGGCGTTTTTTCATCGCTGGTTAAATTTGCTCGAAAAATTTTCAATTCTAAATTGTTAGCAGATTACGCAACTGTTACTAATTGCCTTTAGTCAACATATGACATAGCCCAACAGATTTTGTAAGAGGCTGACGTCTCTGCAAGAATCGCCATGGCACTTCATCTCATCAAAAGCGAAATCCGCTCTTTGCTGAAAATACGTCAGGAGAGTATTGACGCCACCGAGGCGTATGCCGCAGTTTGGTAGTACGATCGTTTGGGAAAAACTCAAAATCCAGTTACGCATGACCATCGATGGCGAGCAATGGGATTGGTTGACAATGAAAGGATGGCGCGTACAGGATATGAGGAAAAACCGCCGTAATTATTTCAAAGTCCCTAGCAAAGCAGATGAGCGGTTATTGCTTGCATCGATAGAAGAACGTGAAGAGGTCTGTCGGCGGATTGTAAATTACGATTACGAAAAAAGTCGCGCCAACTAAGATCTGTTTAGATCTAAAATGGAAACCCATTCCGAACAAAACGCTGTATGGCAAAGAGTGCAACCTGCTTATTGCTTGCTCAGACTTATTTGCCTCTCAGACTCAAAGGTGGACACCTTCGCAGAAAATTAGTTACTGGCGAGTATAATTCTACACATGATTACTTGGTTAAAACGAAGTCGGTTGCCGCTCTGGATTGCATTGTTTGCGGTCTTGCTGAACGCGCTTGCTCCTTCAATTTCCCATGCCATTGCTGCCAACAATGGATCGTCTGATTTCATTGAAATATGTACTGTATCCGGTACACAATTTGTCAAACTTGATCGGATAAAGAGTAGCGCTGCGTCTCTGAATACATCATCAGCGCCAGTCAAGACACAACTCTCGGACCATTGCCCTTTCTGCATAGCACATGCAGGATCGTTTGCTTTACTTCCTACTTCGCAAGTCGTACCGCTAGTCATTGATGGACACGATCAATTTCCTGCGCTGTTCTATCATTCACCCTCCCCACTCATCTCCTGGTCCACCGCGAATCCGCGAGCACCACCTTTGCTCTCCTGAAAAGCACTTACGCGGTAAAGCTCGTGATTGATGAGCTACACCGATTTTTCTATTTCATCGCTTTATCGACCATACGCTAGTTGAATCCGTCTCTGCTCGACCAGTAATGGTCCGCTTTGATCAGTTTCATTCTGGATTGATTGAGTCTTGAAATCAGTTCTATCAGGAGAATAGCAATGCCAACCGGATTAAAAATTACAGTCCTATTCAATTGCTTCGCAATTGCCGTACTGTTGTCTGTCGCTGTTAAGAGCCCAGGCGAAAGCAATATGAATCGTCTCAATCAGAGTCCAGCGCCCACGAGATCTAAAGGGCAAACGCAACTGAAAATATCAATGATCCAGCAAGAAAGTAGCTCCAGTGCGTCTAGACTCGATAATCCGTCGAAGCATGACTACACGTCAGATGTCACGGAGCGCGACGCGATCCCGGCGCCCTGGATCATCGCAGATGATGGTTCTGTGACATTAAAGGAGTAATGAGATGCATCGTCGCTTTTTTATTCAATCACTCAGCTGGAGTCTGGGAACGACCTTCGGATCAAGCATGCTCACAGCCTGTGAAAAACCACGTCCGGTATTTCATGGTATCGACCTCACCGGATCCAAATATGGAGCAGATTTTCGCTTGCATGGTTCTGATGGGCGAGAGCATGCATTAAGTGATTTCAAGGGGCAATATATCTTATTGTTTTTCGGGTTTACTCAATGCCCCGATGTCTGCCCCACTATATTGACGCGCGCTGTCAACACACGTCAGTTACTCGGTAAAGACGCTAACAAAGTAAAGGTGCTATTCGTCACGATCGATCCAGAGCGGGATACACCAGCGCTGCTATCGAGCTACATGCAGGCGTTTGATCCTGACTTTTTAGGACTGAGCGGCAGCGCCGATCAAACAGCGCAAGTTGCAAAGGACTTTAAGATTTTCTATCAAAAAGTTCCGAGTGGAAATTCCTACACCATAGATCACACGGCGATTACCTATGTATTTGATACTGCAGGACAGCTTCGACTTGCGTGGAAACATGCGCAAGAGGCGGAGCAATGTGCGGAAGACATACACAGTCTGATACGCGCAGAGGCGCAAACCAAATTTCACTTATTTTAATGAGGCAACAATATGCACTACTTGAATCGAACGATAAGTTCAGTCTTCACATTTCTGCTGGCTATGTCCAGTGCACAAGCTCAGGTCAAGATCGATGACGCCTGGGTCAGAGCAACTGTACCGCAACAAAAAGCCACAGGCGCATTTGTGCGTCTAACCTCGGTAAAGCCGACACGTCTGGTTGAAGTACTGTCACCCGCAGCAGGTGTGATCGAAATTCACAAAATGGACATGGTCGATAACATCATGAAGATGCGCAAAATCGACGGTATTGACCTTCCTGCTGGACAGAATGTTGAACTCAAACCCGGCGGCTTTCACATCATGCTATTGGACTTAAAGTCACAAGTCAGAGCAGGCGACAAAATCGCACTGACCTTTGTATTTGAAGACCAAAATAAAAAGCGGGAAAACATGGCGATATTTGCAGAAGCAAAATCGCTCAACAGCAACGCTACTAGCGCGATGTCACATTAATGTTCGCCTTATTTTTTCTGCAAAAAAATTGAAAGGAATCGATGATGCAAAACTCTTCCGCTACAAAACCACATTTAGTGTCCGGCAATCTACGTCTGACTTTAAGCCTGATACGCTGCTTTAATGCAGCAGCATTTATCACTTTATCGATATTTTATTTCGGCATGTTCTATCTGGGAAAACCAGCGATAGAACAAGTCGAATTAGTCGCTCTCTCTCAAACTACCATTCAGAAATAAATTCATTCATAAGGGATGCATCATGTCTCATCTCTCGCAAATAAAAACCATTTCACTCATTACTGGAAGTTTGGCAATGTGTTTCCCGCTGCTAGCCAATGCCTGCGCAAGTTGTGGCTGCACTCTAAGTTCTGATTGGGAAAATATGGGGATGTCCAGCGGCACGGGCTTCAAGCTGGATATTCGTTACGATTATCTAAATCAAGACCAGCTGCGTAGTGGTACAAGTAAAATCAGCCCCGGAGCAGCGAGCCAGGTAACCAACAATGGTGACCCGCAAGAGGTAGAAAAATTCACCAAGAATAATTACCTGACGTTTGGACTGGACTACAGCAATAGTCCGAACTGGGGCATCAATCTGCAAGTACCTTATATCAACAGAACCCACAGCACACTCGGGACTGCATCCGACGGCACGGTGGCGGGTGATGGTGGCGGCCAATATGATTCCAGCACCTCCAACATTGGCGATATCAAACTGGTGGCACGTTATCAGGGTTTTTCAGAAGAACATAATTTCGGTCTGATGTACGGGGTCAAACTGCCGACTGGTAGTCATACCCAAACCGGTACATCAATAGATGCAACTGCACCTGGGATAACAGCGATTGATCGTGGCTTGCAGCCGGGCACCGGAACTACCGATGTGATTGTCGGCGCTTACTATTTCGATAGTTTGAATAGCAATTGGGACTACTTTGCACAAGGACTGTATCAGGCCGCGATCAATTCTAGCGATGATTACAAGCCAGGCAATGGATTGAATCTGAATGCAGGATTGCGTTACAAAGGATTTGAAAACATCACACCGCTAATTCAGATTAACGCAAGACATGTGGCACATGATACCGGTGCCAATGCTGACACAACCAGCACTGGTGGCACACTAGTTTATCTAAGCCCCGGTGCAGTGATGCCGGTCAACGAACGTTTATCGGTTTATGGTTTTGTGCAATTGCCCGTATACCAGGATGTTCGTGGCGTGCAACTGGCACCTCGCTATACCGCTTCGTTAGGGGCGAAAATTTCCTTCTAATCCAATTGCTAAGACCTCAGGATAGGTGCGATTGGCATCGCATAATCGTACCTATGTCGGCATACTAAACTCATGAGGTTGGAGCAAGCATGGTCGATTGCCAGGGTAAAGAAGTTGAGATCAGTGATGTTGTTCGAGTCTTATAAATCTGCCAGGACGTGCATCGCAGAACGCTATTTCCGGATTTCTTTCACGCTACCATCCGAAAAGTAGCGCTCTTCTTTATCCAGCATTCCTTCTTTGTAATACTTCGCGTGTGTAACATGATCATCTTCGTAATCACGTTCGATGGATAACACTTCTTTGCCAGGCATACCTTTAGGTTCATAAACTTTTTCGTGTCCTTGTCGCAAGCCCTTGGCAAAGAAGGCTTCGGCTTCGATACCGCCGTTTCGGCTGTAGAATTTTTGCGGCCCTTCACGCTTAAATCCGTAGTCACTAGGTTCACAAGACATTAAAGATTCGACGTTATTGCTGCCCCAGACTATTTCGTCATTTTGCAAGCTGACATTACCGGTAAATTGCAATTTTTCATTGTCCCAGTAATATTGCATGCTGTAGACATCGTCTTTTTTCTGAATAACTGCGCGCGGACTGCCATTTTCCCACCAGCAAGAGCTTTGTTGAACGATCAAATCTTTTCCAGAACTGCCGCCAGCGCCGTAGTTGGTGTTACGCGCTTTGCCGCCTGAGTTAAACCACTCTTCGTCCGTGCCAACCAGCGCCCCTTTTGCGTTGACGTGCATCACGCGTTTAACTTTTCCGTCGGCATACAGGTCGGTGATTGTTGCCGAACCATCGCTGTTGATCTGTTTTTGGCGTTTCGCTGCCTTAGGTTCTTTTATGGAGCCAACTTTCAACGCTGAATCCCATTCGCTGGTGACTTTAACAGCCTCTTCGATGTTGGTTTCTTTACCTTGCACTAGCCGTACTTTTTTGTAAACTTGCCCATGCATATCGTAGTAAACGATATCGCTAGGACCATTGAAGCCACACAACTTTACATCAATCGATGTTTCTTTTTTATCCGAGCAACGAGCAAAACGAATTTGTCCACCGGGCAAATAGCCAATGGCAGAAACCTCATATCCAAGCTTTCCGGTAGTCCCATCACCGTACAAGGTCCGCTGAAAAATTGATCCATCCGCGCTGTACTCCTCCTTCATCCCGGAGTTCTGGTTACTTTTTATATTTTCTTTGATGCGAATTTTTGAAGTGCCCGGAAAGTAGGTAATTTGTTCACCAGACTTGGTATCGTATCCATTCACTTGAGCATAGTGACGCAGCACATGCTGTCGTGGTCCGTCAATTTCTTCTTCCAGCTTGTGGCCCTTAGAAAAAACAAAACGTTCCTTTTGCTTTTCGTTACCCCAATCACGCACGCAGCTCACGGTGCCGTCGGACTTTTGCCGATCAGCCTCTTTATCCATATCCAACGCGTTATCGCAGGTATAGGTCATACCCGAATGGGCAAAGGTGGCAGATAAACTCAACAAAAAACCAAGCGTCCAATGTTGATAAATTTTATTTATTTTTTTCATATGGCAATGGCATTACAACGATAATAAAGTACATTTTTTAATACGAAAATTGTTACAACTAATTTGTCAGAGAGACGATACCAACTCGTACCATTCAAGGTCCCAAGGAGAAGATCACTACACATGACTACATGGATTTTCGGGTAAGTTAAGCACTCAAGCAATTCCAAGTATTCTCATTTGTGCCGTCAGCTAGCCTTTAAAAATTCGGCAATACTCATATTAGTTGAAATCTGGGTACGCAGAAACTCCTGTACAAAATACGCACTTAGTGTGTCAACGCGCCGCTTCTGCCAGATCCATTGCAAGGCTATTGTGGCGCACCATCACAACTGGTAAATCGATCGATGTCAAATTGCCTTCCCGCACGACTACACGCCCGTTGATGATGCTGTAATCAGTATTCGACGGGGTGCAAAAAACTAATGCAGCAACGGGATCATGCACCGCTCCGGCAAAACCAATTTGATCGAGATTGAAAAGTGCTATGTCGGCAGCCATACCGGGTTTTAGTGCGCCGATATCGTCCCGGTTCAGGACTTTGGCACCGCCGAGTGTGGCAATTTCTAATGCCTGACGAGCCGTCATTGCATCGGGACCAAATCCGACACGCTGCAACAACATCGCTTGGCGGACTTCGCCCAGCAAATGTCCGGCGTCATTCGAGGCGCAGCCATCGACACCCAGACCGACATGCAAACCGGCATCAATCATTTTGCGGACTGGCGCAATACCAGAGCCAAGCCGCATGTTGGAACAAGGGCAGTGTGCAACACCGGTGCCTGTGCGTGCAAACATCGTAATGCCATCGTCATCGAGTTGCACGCAATGTGCATGCCAGACATCATGACCAACCCAGCCACAGTCTTCTGCATACTCTGCAGGCGTCATATTAAATTTTTCGCGGCTATATGCAATATCGTTAGTATTCTCTGCCAAGTGCGTATGTAAGGACACTCCATAGTTGCGCGCCATTAATGCAGACTGTTTCATCAGTTCTCTCGATACCGAGAATGGCGAACAAGGTGCAACCACAATACGTTGCATCGCAAAGCGCTCTTTGTCATGGTAAGTCTCGATTAAACGCTGCGTATCTTTCAGTATCGCAGCTTCTGTTTCTACGACGCGATCTGGCGGTAGGCCACCTTTAGACTGTCCAACACTCATTGAGCCGCGCGCTGCATGAAAACGCATACCGATCTTCTGTGCAGATTCAATGCTGTCATCTAACTTGCATCCATTCGGATAAATGTACAGATGGTCGCTGCTGGTCGTGCAACCGGATAGCATCAGTTCGGCCATCGCCGTCAGAGTTGAGACTTTCACCATCTCCGGTGTTAAATTCGCCCAGATCGGATAAAGATTGGTGAGCCAGTTAAACAACTCGCCATTCTGCGCTGCAGGTATCACCCGAGTCAGGCTTTGATACATATGATGATGGGTATTGATCAGGCCAGGAATTACTACATGATGACTGGCGTCGATCACTTCATCCGCCGTATCCGGCAAATCGGCAGTCTGACCGACCTGCTCAATTACATGATCCCGGACAAACACTGCACCACGTGCGATTTCTCGGCGTTGATCATCCATGGTCACCAGAACGCGAGCATTTTTAATCAGCAAAGTTTTAGTCATATCATTGATCTGAAAAATACACTCGAATTAGTCTGGTTGAGTCTGGGTCGATTACGAACCCGGATGAAAGCTTTTTCCCAATGACAGAGGCTGATTCAGTAAAATTGTTTTTGGATCACGGCAAATAATCACCAGCACGACAATCGTCGCGACATACGGCAACATCGATAAAAACTCTGACGGTATTCCAAATCCAAATCCTTGTGCAAACAATTGCATCACAGTGACTCCACCAAACAGATACGCGCCAAGTACCACACGCAGCGGCTTCCAAGTTCCAAACACGACCAGTGCTAACGCAATCCAGCCCTTACCTGCAGTCATGCCCTCGACCCACATCGGCGTCTGCACCAGAGACAGATAAGCGCCAGCAATACCCGCAGTCGCACCACCAAACATCACCGCACAATAACGTATCCAGATCACAGGATGACCAACCTCATGCGCCACTGTCGGCGACTCACCGATCGCTCGTATTTTTAGACCAGCATAACTTTTAGCCAAAAACCATTGAACAGCAACAAACAGAAGAATTGAGCCATAGACCATCGCGTCGTAGCTGAATAACAATTGCCCAATTATTGGTATGTCGGACAAGAAAGGAATGGGCAACTTCTTTAAGCCAGCGATCGGCGTACCAGCGAAATCATGCCCGACAAATGCGGACAAACCTATGCCAAATAAGGTCAGCGCCAATCCGGTAGCCACCTGATTCGCCTGCAAACTCAAAGTCAGTACGGCAAATATCAACGACATTAAGACACCTGCACAGCCGGCCGCGAAAAAGCCGATTATAGGGCTGCCTGTCGCCAAGGTGGCTGCGAAGCCTGAGACCGCACCGACCAGCATCATGCCTTCAATCCCTAGATTAAGAACGCCGGCTTTTTCAACCACAGTTTCACCTAATGCGGCGTAAATCAGAGGTGTGGCAGCGGTGACGGTGCTGGCAAAAATAGCGAGTAATGGAATGTCAAAATTCATACTGCCTCCTTAGTCACAGCGGACATTTTGTTCGGCGTGTTAACGTTAGAGCTATGATGGGTATGGACTTTTTTTACTCTGAAGGTAATAAACAGATCGGCTGCCAATAAATAAAACAGCAACAAACCCTGAAACAAGCCAGTGATCGCCGACGGCAATGCCATCTGCATTTGCGCCGACTCACCACCTAGATAGAGCAGCGACATCAGCAACGAGCCAAACACGATGCCAATCGGATGCAAACGGCCGATCCATGCCACGATAATTGCAGCAAAGCCATAGCCTGGCGATATCTGAGCCTGCAACTGCCCAATCGGGCCTGCGACTTCACACATACCTGCCATACCGGCAGTCGCTCCGCTGATCAGTAAAGCGACCCAGACATTGCGCTTAATCGAAAATCCAGCATACGTCGCCGCTGCAGGTGCCAGTCCAGCTACCTGCATACGATAGCCCGCATACGTCTGACTAGAAAAAATCCAAGAAGCAATCGCCAGCACTAATCCCAACACAAAACTCCAGTTGGTACGAGTACCTTCGACTAATAGGGGGATTAAGTATGCGTCAGCGAAGGTTTTCGATTGCGGAAAATTAAAACCTTGGGGATCACGCCATGGGCCATGGACTAGAAACGATAAAAATAACTGCGCAATATAAACCAACATCAAGGTCACCAGAATTTCGCTGGTATTAAAACGGTTCCGTAAAAACGCCGGTATCGCAGCCCATGCCATACCGCCCAGAGCACCAGCCAACAACATCAGCGGCAAACCCCATGCGACGCTGGTATCTCCCAACCACAACGCGACGCCACCACTGGTAATCGCGCCCATCGTCAACTGGCCTTCTGCTCCGATATTCCAAACATTCGCTCGGAATCCTATTGCCAGACCAAGTGCGCACAATAATAAAGGTGATGCCTTCAATAATAATTCTCCAACCCCATATATGTTCTCGACCGGCTTGATGAAGAAGACATAAAACGCTTGTTGCGGTGGTTTTCCAAGTGCAGTAAAAATTATGATGCCGGTAAGCAACATCGCCACTGCCGCGATCAGGGGTGATGCGATCTTCATCATGGAAGACGGTACAGGGCGGCGCTCCAACTTAAACATATTAGACAAAATGGCTCTCCTGATGATTGTTTGCTTGTCCGGCGATAGATGGACGGTCTGACTGCATAGACGACCCGTCCATTCTCTTCCTCACTGTATCAAATTTGCCGCTCATCCAGTTTCCGATTTGTTCAATACTTGTATCGGCCAAAGGCAATGCCGGTGACAAACGTCCCTCAGCCAAAACGCAGATACGGTCGCTGATCGTGAACAATTCCTCCAGCTCTTCGGAGATGACTAGCAGCGCCACTCCTTGCTGTCGCAGATCCATCAGGGCTTGCCGTATCATCTGTGCAGCACCCACATCCACACCCCAAGTCGGCTGCGCGATTATCATCAATTTGGGATTGAGCATCGTCTCGCGTCCGACAATAAATTTTTGTAGATTGCCACCGGACAGACTAGAAGCAACAGCGCTGTCGCCACCGCATTTGACTTTGAAGCGTGTAATAACTTCTTGTGTGAACTGACGAATCGCAGAATGACGTAAAAATCCATTCTTCACCATGCCATGCCGGGCGCCAGTTAATAATGCGTTGTGTAATAGACTCATGGCAGGCACCGCACCACGCCCTAAGCGCTCCTCAGGAACAAAGGTCAGGCCCAGGCGTCGTCGTTGCGCTGAATTCAGGCGTCCGGCATCTTGTCCAATAATGCTGATCATCTTACTTTGCGGGCTGAGAACTTCTCCCGACAACGCAGCTAATAATTCTTTTTGGCCATTACCAGAGATACCTGCAATCCCCAATATTTCTCCGCTTTTTACAGACAAGCTGATCGATTCCAGCGCGGTGCCAAAAGGATCAATCGTCGACATGGACAAATGGTTTAGCGCTAAACGCACTTCCCCTGTTTCTTGTGGGACTAAATGACATTCGGCAAGTTCGCCACCGATCATCATCCGTGCCAGACTGTCGTTGGTTTCTTGTTTAGGTACCGCAGTACCCGTGACACGACCGCCGCGCAGCACGGTTGCTGTGTCACACAGTGCCCGGATCTCATCTAACTTATGGCTGATATACAAGATGCTGCAACCCTCTTTAGCCAATTGTCGCAACGTGTCAAACAAGATCAATACCGCCTGTGGAGTCAGCACGGATGTTGGTTCATCCATGATTAACAGCTTAGGCTCCAATAACAAGCAACGAACAATTTCTACCCTTTGGCGTTCGCCTACTGACATGCTATGTACTAGGCGGTAAGGGTCAATCGGTAATCCGTATTTGTCAGAGACTTCCGTAATCCTGGCGGCGAGCGATGCCGGTGCTGTCGGCACATCCATCGCAAGCGCAATATTCTCAGCAACCGTAAGGGTCTCAAATAAAGAAAAATGCTGAAACACCATTCCTATCCCCATACGTCGCGCTTGGGCGGGATTGGTGATATCCATATAGCGCCCTTCCCACAAAATCGTACCTTCATCGGGTTGGATCACGCCATACACGATTTTCATCAAGGTACTTTTACCGGCACCGTTTTCGCCGAGTAAAGCGTGAATCTCTCCGGGCTGCACGGTCAGTGCGATGTCGTCGTTGGCAACCACAGTAGGGTAGCGCTTGGTGATCCCAGTTAACACCAGACGAGGCGACTGTGTCAATGACGATATCGTCTGATCTGGCTGAATTGGCAGAGCCGTCGCAGGTAACTCAGGTGAAGCTGGCAAGTGATCCATAGCGTCCCGTTAAAGAGAGAAGTAAATAGCAAAATCAACTGTCGCAATTGTCATGCCAATCTCAGCCATTCCATATTGAGAAGTTCTCTGTATCGACATGCTGAGCATACAATCAGATGATGCAAATTGTCGACAATATTTCACTTTATTGATAACAATGTTTACTTAGAATGTGGTTAAAGCTGTTATATTTTCCTTTCGCCATCCCATCAATGATGAAAATAACATGCCTATCAATCATATGAGTTAAGTCGCGCACAACAATAGTATTGATCAGACAATCTGTTGTCAATCTTCCGATTTTCCATTAAAAACGCACTAGAAATGCACATTTATCGTCGTTTAAGGCCTAATTTAATGCGCTCGATTCAATGAAACGAAGTAAATCTGCTCCTCATTGGTGAGAAAAATCAAAAGGAGAGTGGCACATTTTTTGCTGACAAAGAGATTGGAAATCGTCAACATACAAATCCATTATTGTTGACAACTAAAACTATAACTGTCCATAAAACACCGAATAGTGAAAGATTTTTCGATTCTTACCTGCAGTCCAGTTCCATCCCAGTTTCAAAAAATAATTAGGCGGAAACAGATTCAAATTTAATCGTAAATCCTTATGGAGAGCATTATGTTGGCAACACCCTTAAAATCCTCAATCAGCAAGAAACTCGCTTCTGCAATCACATTGCTGCTAGCAAGCGCCACAGTCAGTCAGGCCAATGCGGCCGACTGGAGCGACACCTCAATCGGCTATCGTTACGGCTCCAAATTTGCAGAGCCATACAACCCAGAAGACATTTCAAAACATATATTCAATCTGACTCATGTCAGTGGGTACAAATACGGCTCGAATTATTTCAATATCGATCTGTTGCAGTCTGATAGTAAAGACAGCAATGCGCAAGAAGCATATGTGGTCTACCGGAACACTTTAGATCTAGGCAAAGTGACTGGTAAGAGCCTAGCCTTCGGTCCGGTGCGCGGTGTTGGCATTACCGCAGGCTTTGATTGGAACACGAAGAATGACACTGGATATGCCTCCAAAAAGCGCATGCTCGTTGTCGGCCCAACACTGATGGTGGATGTGCCTGGATTTTTAGACGTCAGTCTGTTGTTACTGCAAGAGAGCAACTTTCCTATTGGTGTCACTAGCCGCTACACCTATGATCTCCATCCTATGCTGAGTGCTGCATGGGGTATTCCTATCAGCACAAGCGGATTCGCATTTGAAGGCTATATGAATTACATCGCCTCCAAAGGAAAAAATGAATATGGTGGCCCAACCTCCCCAGAGACGAATATTGATGCGATGATCATGTATGACGTTGGCACTGCGCTTGGAATCGGCAAAAATACGTTACGAGCTGGTTTTGAATATCAATACTGGCGCAACAAGTTCGGCAATCCATCGCAAGTCCCCGGCTCATTGGCAAAAACACCGATGGCAAGAGTTGAATATCATTTTTAAACGGACAAAGTTGAGAGAGCGACAGTTTCAAACTAGTTGCGCGAGCTTCATCCCGCAAGAAGTTTGAGACTTCACGCTTGATTTTTTTTAGTCGTATTTATTACACGTTTTATCTTATTGTGTTTGTCTGTACTTACCAGTCGTCCCCGTTGCTATCAGGGATTTATTCAAGACAAGGAGTTATCAATGTACCGTATCCGTACCGTAGTAACCGCCATCGCTATGGCAAGCAGCTTGATGTCAGGCTCTGCAGCCTTTGCTGCCGAACCACTCAAAGTCGCCTTTGTGTATCTGGGCCCCGTCGGCGACGGTGGCTGGACATTCCAGCATGATCAAGGTCGCCTAGCAATTGAAAAAGAATTTGGTGCAAAAATCAAAACGACGTTTGTTGAAAACGTACCAGAAACCGCCGATGCAGAACGCGTCATCCGCCAATTAGCCGTCGATGGCAACAAGCTGATTTTCACGACCTCATTCGGCTACATGGATCCAACAGTCAAGGTTGCGAAATTATTTCCTAAAGTCCATTTTGTCCATGCTACAGGGTATAAAACAGCAGCCAATTTAGGGACTTACCAAACTAGGTTTTATGAAGGCGCTTACTTGCTCGGCATTATCGCGGGCAAGATGACTAAGTCCAACACACTGGGCTTTGTGGGTTCATTCCCGGTACCGGAAGTCGTGCGTAATATTGATGCTTTTACCTTGGGTGCAAAAAGCGTCAATCCTAAAATCAAGACCAAAGTCGTCTGGGTCAACACTTGGTACGACCCAGGCAAAGAACGTCAAGCTGCTGAGACTCTGGTAGCACAGGGTGCCGATATGCTGGCGCAAAATACGGACTCTCCGGCAGTGGTCCAGGTTGCAGAAGAAAAAGGCGTGCACGCTTTTGGTTGGGATACCGATATGGCGAAATATGGCCCTAAAGCCCAACTAACTGCGAACAAAGAAAATTGGGGCGTGTATTACAGTCAGGAAGTCAAACGCGAGCTGGCTGGCACTTGGAAACCTGAGCAAACCTTTTGGGGCATTAAAGAAAATCTCGTCGTTCTTTCCCCATTAAATGCATCAGTCCCTGCGGATGTTGCAAAACTGTTTAACGAGAAAAAACAGGCCATTGTCGATGGTAAATTGCTGCCATTTGGTGGTCCGTTAAAAGACAACACTGGCAAAGTCAAAGTGGCTGCGAACGCAGAATTGCCTATGGGTGAGCTGTTAGGTATTAACTGGTTAGTCGAAGGCGTTGAAGGATCTCTGCCAAAGTAAAGCGCCAATACTTAACTCCCGGACAGAAAGGCGATGCTGTTACACGGTCGCCTGCTTATTACAGTCAACGCCGCCAACTCTTATTGAATAGATTCGGTGGCTTTTGATTTAACCTATGAGTAACACATAGACCCTAAAGGAAGAAAAATGAATTTTTAGCACAAGTTGCTAAGTAAAAAAACGAGGCATACTAGACGATACACACGCTGTGTCGTTTGCGTCACATCATCAGCATAAAGAGATTATTTTTTATAATCAGACGAACTTTATCAGCCCTTATTTTTCACTCAGTTAAGTTATTGTGATATCTACACAACGACTAGTTGTGCAACATTTGAGAAATTTCACTGGCAGACTCAGCGGACCGATGGGCTAGCTTCCTGACTTCTGATGCGACCACCGCAAAACCTCGTCCACCATCTCCTGCTCGGGCAGCTTCGATTGCTGCATTTAACGATAGTAAGTTGGTCTGCATCGCCAAGTCATTAATCGTTGCCACAACTGTGCGTATACGATCCATCGTATTACGTTGACTAGTAATGTCGCTGGCATACATGGTGAGTTTTGAGAGCGTTTTTTCTACATTAAATATGGGGTTGAACGTACATTGAAGCCAGATCAAGCTGCCATCGGCACCGGTCACCTTGATCTCTCGATCTACTCCTTCTCCTTGTTTTAATTTGGCAAGAGTTTCTCCTAACATGACATCTCTGTAAATAATGCTGAGAGTCTTGCTGGCAGAACTTAGATTATCGTGCCCAAGTATTCCCAATAAAATAGGACTGGCATCGACGGGCTCGCCTTTGGCAGACCAGTCCGCCGTTGCAGTTGAGGAACGAATAGCCATTAGACGAGTTACATCTTCTTGAGCCTTCATCTTAGATTCTGTAATGTTCGCTTGCACCGACACAAATTTCTTTACATTGCCATTCTTATCGAAGACCGGATTGATGGATAGGGATATCCAATAGGGATCACCATTTTTGGTGTAATTTAAGATTTGTTCGTAGAAAGCTTCTTTTGCATGCAACTTGGCACGGATACGACTAATAGTCGCTTGATCGGTGTGTGGTCCCTGAAGTAATTTCCCTGGTTTTTTGCCTAATATCTCTTCCGATTGATACCCTGTCAATTTGGTAAATCCCGAGTTCACATATTCACACCAACCATCAGGGTCTGTAATAACAACTGAATTATCAGTCCCATTTGCGACGAGGGATAATAATTCAAAGGTCTTACGCTGCTCTACCTCGCGGGTAACATCAGTAGCAAACTTCACTACTTTAAACGGCTTACCTAACAAATCTAAAATCGGGTTGTAACTTGCTTGTATCCAAACATCGCGGCCAGATTTGTGAACTCGCCTAAATTCAGCAGCCTGATAATGGCCTTCTCGCAAATTGTCCCAAAATCGCTGGTAGGTCGCGCTTTTACTTTCCGCCTTATCGACAAAAATTCGATGATGTTTGCCTTGTACTTCGTCAGATCTATACCCTAATGCATTTAAGAATTTGTCGTTGGCATATAAGATATTTCCCTCCATATCAAATTCTATAACCGCCTGCGAATTCGCGATGGCGTTAATTTGTCCCTCATAATTTGAGTCCCGATGTTTTCGCTCAGTCGTATTTTGAGCAAGCTTCAATACTCGGAAGGGTTTGCCAAAACGATCTAATACGGCGCTGTAACTTGCCTGCATCCACACCGTTTTTCCGCTCTTGGTAACACGTTTGAATTCCGCGATTTGGGACTGCCCATCCCTCAAGAGAGACCAAAAAATTTTATATTCAAGGCTACTCGCATACGCTGGGTCGACAAACATACTGTGATGCTTGCCTTTTATTTCTGCAAGGGTGTACTCCATCAAGCTTAAGAATTGTTGATTAGCGCTGACCACATAACCGGATAAATCAAACTCGATTGAGGCCTGCGATTGTAGTAAAGCATTGAGCTTGCGAGCAGATTTTGACAAAAATAAATTGATCATGTTGGTTCCTTCGTTACGTGACTGATTCGGTCTATTTCTTCAATCTAAATTTGACAGCGTTGCAATGTTCCCTTGTTGGCCTTTTTTGGCTCGAGATCTCGCTATCGTCTTCATCCCTGATGTACCCAGCTTTATTTTTTGCGAAAGTACCGCAGCTTCTCATTTTAAAATTCATAAAATAGCACTACGGAGTTCAACGACTTTCTGTACTCACTGATATGCACTCAATATTTGGGTCTGCAAGCAAGACTTAACCTAGGTCATCGTTGATGGAAAACGTCATGCTCTAAGCAGTTAAAAGCCTTACGCAAAACTGCTCCGGCAAAGCGTATCGGCGACAGTACTTTAGTACGGTTGGTAACTGCAAAGAAGCCGAGACGATTTTCCATAACGAATAAGTTACACGTGTGACTAGAGAATTTAGTGCCCGTGATAATTGAGTTTCCGTAAGTCAATATCGCACATTTATTTCTCATGATTTAGCATTTGACACACTTTAACAATTAACAAAATACAAAACGAACTGGTCCCGCGCCTACATATTGTTTGCGCTGCAATTCATATGTTTTCTTACGCACATATAACCACTTTTATATGATGCATTCTCAACATAACCCAATCCAATTTCTGAAAATCAAAGACGAGGGTTGTGTCCTTGTCGTAATCACTCTGCCTCAAGAATTACCTAAAGCTGCGATCGTTGAAACTCTGAGCTTTGTGAGCACATTCTAGGTGCTGGAAGTCGTGCGTAATATGATGCTTTTACCTTGTGTGCAAAAAGCGTCATGCTGCTGAGACTCTGCTAGCACAGGGCGCCGATATGCTGGCGCAAAATACGGACTCTCCGGCAGTGGTCTAGGTTGCAGAAGAAAAAGGCGTGCACGCTTTTGGTTGGGATACCGATATGGCGAAATATGGCCCTAAAGCCCAACTAACTGCGAACACAGAAAATTGGGGCGTGTATTACAGTCAAGAAGTCAAACGCGAGCTGGCTGGCACTTGGAAACCTGAGCAAACCTTTTGGGGTATCAAAGAAAATCTCGTCGTTCTTTCGCCCTTAAATGCCTCAGTACCAGCAGACGTTGCCAAGCTATTTAACGAGAAAAAACAGGCGATTATGGATGGTAAGTTACTGCCATTTGGCGGTCCGTCAAAAGATAATACCGGCAAAGTCAAGGTGGCTGCGAACGCAGAATTGCCTATGGGTGAGCTGTTGGGTATTAACTGGTTAGTCGAAGGCGTTGAAGGATCTCTGCCTAAGTAAGATTCACAATACCTTACCACCCTGACGGATGGGTGATACTGTCGGACTTATTCGCCTATCTATAGTCAACGCCGCCAACGCTTATCGCACAAATTTGGTGGCGTTTTATTTTGTCGATGAGTATTCAGTTTATTAGTACGTCAAATGAATAATTAAAACTGCTCCCACTCATCAGCTTTATTTGATGAGTGTTTAGCTATTTTTTTATCACTTATATTTTTATTACTCACGTTATTAGCGCTAATTCTGGTCAAGTTAGTCTGGGGACGTATTGGTCTGGAAAACGCTTGTATAACAACTTGCCCCTGCTGCCTAGACTTTGCCGCTGATATACCTGCTTGCATTCGATTCAGGGTAAACACGCTCACGACCTGTGCCAAATTGGAAGCCTGCTCTTGCAATGATGCGGCAGCAGCCGCAGCCTCTTCAACTAAAGCAGCATTTTGTTGTGTCACAGTATCCATCTCAGAAATCGCCTGATTAATTTGCTCTATACCATCCTCTTGTTCATGTCCGGCAGAAGTTATCTCGCCCATGATGTCAGTAACACGCTTGACGCTAGCAACAATTTCTCCCATGGTATCGCCTGCTTGTGCTACCAGCTTACTACCAGTCTCGACCTTTTCAACAGAATCATCAATCAATGATTTAATTTCTTTAGCGGCACTAGCAGAACGTTGCGCAAGGTTACGTACTTCTGCCGCGACAACTGCAAAACCGCGTCCTTGTTCACCTGCGCGTGCGGCCTCTACCGCGGCGTTCAGCGCTAGAATATTAGTTTGAAATGCGATGCTGTCAATTACGCTGATGATTTCAACGATTTTCCTCGACGACTCATTAATCGAGCCCATGGTATCTACTACTTGAGAAACGACCTTACCTCCCCTCACCGCAACACCAGAAGCCGAAACTGCAAGCTGGTTTGCCTGGCGTGCATTGTCACCGTTTTGTTTGACTGTAGAAGTTAATTCTTCCATCGACGAAGCAGTTTCTTCTAATGAACTGGCCTGTTGCTCAGTACGAGAGGATAAGTCCAGATTGCCGATAGCAATTTGACTGGAAGCAGTAGCAATGGTCTCTGTTCCAGATCGCACTTGGCCAACAATGTTTTGTAAGCTGCCATTCATGTCCTGTAGGGCCTGCAATAACTGTCCTGTTTCATCTTTCGAATTTACTACGATGATGCTAGTCAAATCGCCGTCTGCTACTTTACGAGCAACCGCTACTGCATCACCTAAAGGTCGGGTAATACTCTGCGTCGCATATATACCCAACAAAACACTAACAATCGCGGCGATGATTGACAAGGCTAAAATAAGCATACGAGTCTCAGACGCACTTACTTCTGCCTCTTTACCAGAAGCCTCCATCAATTGGTTTTGAAATGCCAAGACATTATCAAGTGCAACAAAATAAGCCAACTGAACAGGGCGGACATCGTTATATAAGAATGCTGTTGCCTCTTCTTTTTTACCATCTTTTGTCAGAACAAGAAACGCCGATCTCGAGGAGATAAATTTGGTTCTGACTTCTAATACTACCTTGAGATTTTCTCGTCCTTTTTCTGATGTAATTACCTTCTCTAATTTGGAAAGAGAGTCCGCGATAATGGTACTGCTCTCATCGATATTGGCATATTCTTTTTTTATTGCCTCAGCGTCAGTCATCAACAAAATATTGCGCATATTACGAGCGGTCTCATTCAACTCGTCTTTAATTGTATGAACCAACACTGTCTTTGGATAACGATCTTTGTTGACCAAATCAATATCTGCAAGCAAAGCGTTTACACGTGTATAGGACAACGCCGCTAATACAAGCATCAGTACAATAACTGCGCCAAAACTGATGGCTAGTCTTTGACCAATTTTTAGATTTTTGAAATTCATTTTCGTCCCCTGCGATGATTAAAGTATTTCTGTTCAAACTCTGTTTTGCGGCTAATAGAACTTGCAGAATAGTTTTTACAACAGTAAGGCTCTGGTAATAATCTAAATGGAATGACTGCCATTTCGCTCTCATCTATCAATCATAAAAATCATATTAAATGGGATGATCTGAAATGCTTTGAGAGGTGTTGGAGAACTTAAAACTAGAAGGTATGAAGAGTATCTTACGACCACCCTAATTAGAAAAAGTTGTGGGTAGCAAAAAATTTTAAATACACCTTCCCAGGCTCATTTTGCTTTTTTTATCGACTTGTTGTGCCGACAAAGGAATCTTAGCTTTATTTTTATATTGAGTTAAATATAACAAAATAAAATTACAAAACAAAGCAATATCCATTTATCTATTTTTATCCGCTGTTACTAATGAATAGCAATATTGTTAATTTTGCTATTTTTTAATTTTAATACAAACGACGAACTCAGGCGCTGGTTCTGTGTTACAGAGTAACTGTGCGTAATTTAAGCGATATGGCATAACTAATTTTCATGATTGGAAAGTTAACACAGTTTAACAATTGCCCAACCACAAAATGAACCGCGTCTGAACCGATACACCGCACATCAATGAACAGGTGTGGCAGTTACCGAACGAGCTCCTATGTTGCATTCCGCACAGATCCGATTGTTCGACTCCTGCATTCTCAATCCGCTTAATTCATTTTTTTCAAAAAGTAAGGGGAGTAGCTAGCCTGATCGCGCTACTTGGGCGTTATGAAAAATCACTTTAATAAGAGATGCTGGCGAACTTACTAAACCTTTTTTTCTCCAAGGTCGCCAGGGTTAAGTTCGATTTACATAACTCCGATATCTTATTTTTTAGAATTTTGAATCTAAAGCAGTGTTGTTGGCGTATCACCATTGCCCGCTACATTTTTTAGTGCAGCGGTAGCCGCTTTCCCTCAACTTCAGGAGTTGGTCATGAGACAAATATCATCAAAACTAAGCAATAAAGCGTTAAACAAAGTTCTGCTATCCGTTATCGCAGCAGGAAGCTTAAGTAGCATTGCTACTTTGCCAGCGCAAGCATCTAGTCATAGAGAAGCGCCTTTTATTACGCGCCACCCCAAAGTCGATGGCACCGATTTTTATATGTTCCGTAGCTATGAAGCCAATCGCGGTGCATTCACCACGCTGATTGCAAACTACGCACCTTTACAAGATGCCTATGGTGGTCCAAATTATTTCTCTATGGATCCAGATGCGTTGTATGAAATCCATATCGATAACGTCGGTGATGGTAAAGAACATTTGACCTTTCAATTCCGCTTTACGAATACGAATAAAGATGCCCAGTTTACGGTCGGCGGCAAAAAAGTGTCTATCCCATTGGTGATCAATGGTGGCGCGATTGACGGTGTCAATCCAGCTGGCCTGAATGTGCGTGAAACCTACACCATTACAATGGTGACGGGTGATCGTCGCACGGGTACACGCCAGGCTGTAGTTAACTCAAACGGTGGCGCCGCCAGCTTTGACAAGCCCATCGATAACATCGGTAATAAATCGATTCCTAATTACGCTAGTTATGCAGCACAACACGTTTTCAACATCAATATTCCAGGCTGCGCTACACCAGGCAGAGTGTTCGTCGGTCAACGTAAAGATCCGTTTGTGGTCAACCTCGGCGAAACATTTGACTTGATCAATATCCAGTACCCTGCCACTGCATTTAATGCGAATGCAGAAAAAGCAGGTCACGACGATCTGGCAAATAAGAACGTTACCTCGATCGAAATGGAAGTACCGACTGCCTGTTTGACTAGCGGCACTGAGCCCGTCATCGGCGGCTGGACCACTGCTAGTTTGCGCCAAGGTCGCGTAATTAATCCAACACCAAATAGCAGCACCCCATCTAAAGAGGGCGGAGCCTGGACCCAGGTATCCCGCTTGGGAATGCCCTTGGTCAATGAAGTAGTAATCGGTCTGAAAGATAAAGATCAGTTCAACCACAGCAAACCAAGTGGTGATGGTCAATTCTTGACCTATGTGACTAACCCTACCTTGCCTGCGTTGGTTGAAGTCTTGTATGGTAGCGCTGGCGTAAAAGCACCTACTAATTTCCCACGTAATGACTTGGTTGCAGCATTTTTAACAGGTATTAAAGGTGTCAATCAGCCAGCTAACGTAGTTGCGTCTGAGATGCTGCGTTTAAATACGACAACACCGGTAAGCGCGACCCAAAATCGCTTGGGTGTGATCGGTGGCGATAGCGCTGGCTTCCCTAACGGTCGTCGCCCGGGTGATGACGTTGTTGATATTGCTCTACGTGTAGTGATGGGTCGTCTGTGCATACTAAACATCGGTTGTGTGCCAACTGACGCACCAGCAGGCAGTATCGACTTCACAGATGGCGCTTATCTGGACAGCTCTTTCTTTGACAATTCCTTCCCGTACTTGAAGACGCCAATTGCTGGTTCACTCAAGCATTAAAATCGTTC
Source organism: Undibacterium sp. 5I1 (assembly GCF_034314085.1). Taxonomy (NCBI): domain Bacteria; kingdom Pseudomonadati; phylum Pseudomonadota; class Betaproteobacteria; order Burkholderiales; family Oxalobacteraceae; genus Undibacterium; species Undibacterium sp. 5I1. The sequence continues at coordinate 3,938,043 of NZ_JAVIWI010000001.1, read as the reverse complement.
GTCTTAGTTTGACCTATGTATATCTAGTTATAGTCAGATTACAACATTAATTTCAAGGAAAAAATCATGAAAGCAAAACATGGTTTGTGGATCGCTGCCATTGCGTTGACGGCCACACTCACAGCTTGTGGCGGCTCAAGCTCCAGTAACAACAATGGAGGTGATACAGGCACATCACCTCCACCAGTAACATTGATTGATACTTTTACCCAGTTTGTACTGAATTTAGTTGGTACCAGCGCAGACACTTCAGAACCGCAAGCAATTGATTCTGTCACTGTCACGGCACCGGAAAACTCTGAACCAGTAACAACTAGCTAAACTCGTTCTGCGTAAAAAAATTGGGCTTAACTCGAATAAAGTTAAGCCCAAACTTATAGTGCTCCGTACATATTTTATTGGATTTTTTTTTAAAAAATTCAGCCTCGTCTTATAGTCTTCTCATGTCTAAATTCATCTCATCTTAATTATCTGGGTCTGGTCGTGCGTTACAGTAAGTGGTTAGTTTTATCGTTCTGTGCTTTTTGATTTTTATTCTTCTCTACTTCATTGCCATGCGCCTGCCTCGCCTTATTTTTTCAGTGCTCAGTATCTTCAGTTTGATCGCCCTCAGCGCACAAGCAACGCCGTATATTCCCACTGATGGCAACAAAGTATTGGAGCAACTACCAATGCGTAGTGATCCGGCGCAGCGCGAATTTGCACGCCTGCGTAAATTATTAACCGATAAACCCGATGACGCCTCGATCGCTGGCGACCTAGCGCAGGCTTATATCAATGCTGCGCGCGCTGATGGTGATCCACGTTATTTAGGCTACGCGCAAGCGACCTTAAAACCTTGGTGGACATTAGCGCAACCACCGGTATCAGTATTAGTGTTACGTGCGACGATACTGCAAAGTACTCACCAATTCCCGGCTGCGCTGACTGATCTCAATAACGTGCTCAAGCAAGATAGAGACAACGCACAAGCCTGGCTGACACGCGCTACGGTCTTGCAAGTCCAAGGACAATTTGCACAAGCCAAAGCCAGTTGCATGCGGCTGTATCCTCTAGCGCCAGAACTGATTACGCTCACTTGCCTGAGCAACGTCAGCAGCCTGAATGGTGAAGCGGCAACCAGTTACGCCACACTAAGTGCAGCGTATAAAAAAAATTCCGATGCAGATGTTGGTATCAAAATTTGGGTCGCGACCTTGCTGGCAGAAATGTCAGCTAGGCTAGGCGACGCCAAAGCAGCTGATGCCTGGTTTCAGAAAGCCATGGCGCTGGATAAACCCGACAGCTATTTATTAGGGTCTTATGCAGATTTCTTGCTAGACCAAAAACGAGCCGCAGAAATCTTGCCGCTGCTGAAAAGTAAAACAAAAGTCGATGCACTTTTGCTGCGCTACGCACTCGCATTGCAAACCCAACAATCGCCAGAGGCTGGAGATCAAATCAGACTACTGGATCAGCGTTTTGATGCTGCGATTTTACGGGGAGACACAGTGCATCAGCGGGAACAATCCCGATATGAGTTGCAGTTAAAAAATCACCCTGAGACTGCCTTAAAACTAGCGCAACTGAATTGGGCCATCCAAAAAGAAGCCGCCGATTTACGGATTTATCTGGAAGCCGCTGCCGCATTACCCGACACCAAAGCAGCCGCGATTGCAGCACAACCGGCACTAGAGTGGCTGAAGCAAAATAAATTAGAAGACGTCGCACTAAAGCCCTTGCTGGCTAAATTGGGAGCAAGGCTATGAAGACTATTTTTGAATCAACGTCGAAACGTTTTTCAGGGCTAGGCTTTTTAATCAGTGCAGCGACCGTACTCCTCAGCCTGCTCTGCACTTCCGCCTACGCCCACAAACCCAGCGATAGCTATCTGATACTGCAAGCCGACCAAACTGGCATCCACGGCCAATGGGATATTGCTTTACGCGATCTGGATTTTGCGATTGGTTTAGATACCGACGGCAACGGTGAACTGACATGGGATGAAGTACGTAGCAAACATGCTGACATCGCTGCCTATGCCTTATCAAGGCTAACAATTAGCGAAGCTGGTGACAAAGAAAATAAACTCTGCCCGCTCACAGCCAGACAGCAATTGATTGACCAGCATAGCGATGGCGCGTATACCGTGCTGATGTTTGACAGTCCCTGCACTGCTGAAAAAATCGCCGTTCAATATCAATTGTTTTTTGATATTGATCCACAGCATAAGGGCTTGCTACGGTTGGTCAACAAAGACGGCGCAACAGCGACGGCAATCTTTAGTCCTGATAATGCCAGCCAGACATTCACCTTGGCAGAAGTCAGCAAGCTGCAACAATTTACCGACTATGTGAAACACGGCGTCTGGCATATCTGGATCGGCTTCGACCATATTCTGTTCCTGTTGTCCTTATTGTTGCCAGCTGTTCTTGTCTTAAATGGGCGCAAGTGGGAGACTGCTACTAACTTCAGAGCGGCTTTAATCGATGTTTTAAAAATTGTGACAGCGTTTACTCTCGCGCACTCGATTACGCTGACCTTGGCAGCATTAAATATTCTCTCGCTGCCATCACGCCTAGTAGAGTCGGCGATTGCCTTGTCGGTAATTTTGGCAGCACTGAATAATTTATTCCCGCTATTCCAAGGGCGACGCTGGATGGTTGCTTTTAGTTTTGGACTCATCCACGGCTTTGGATTTGCCAGCGTCCTGGCCGACCTTGGCTTACCAAAAGCAGCGCTGATCCTGGCCTTGGTTGGCTTTAATTTTGGCGTGGAGATTGGTCAGTTAAGTATCGTCGCCGTGTTCTTACCGCTGGCATTTATATTGCGCAAGCACTGGCTGTACCGGCGCGGGATTGTTCAATTCGGTTCTGCAATCATCATACTGATCGCTACGATCTGGTTTGTCGAACGGGCTTTTAACTTACGTTTTATTTCTTAGACAGATTAGGAACAGATACCTCCAAAACTGAATAAAATCAGTACCCTCTTCCATTATTTCTTAAAAATATACCAGATACTCTAATTAAAATAAGAGCGCTCAACATACATCTACTAGGGGTTCTAAGCCCAAAGCAAAGAAAAATTCGCCCGATAAGGGGCGCGAAAATATTGACAGTATCCCGAACAGTTTTGCTTATTTTCGAACGCCACGAATCTGCGAGTGCAAAAACGACCGTTTTCGGGCTTGATTGAATGAAGTTTGTCTAACTATGTTCGCGCAGTTTGAAAACACTGACCAAATCAATTAACGCTTTAGCCTGCTCGTCAAGTAGCCGAGCGCCGGCAGCGGATTGCTCTACTAACGCGGCATTTTGTTGGGTTGCCCCGTCCATATCGCTGACGGCTTGATTGACGTGATCAATTCCCTCGCTTTGCTCCTGCCCAGCATGTGTAATTTCGCTCATGATCTTGGTCACCCGCTGAACGCTGTCAACAATTTCTTTCATCGTAGCGCCAGCCTGGTCGACCAACTTAGTCCCATGATCGACTTTGTTAACCGAATCGTCGATCAGATGTTTGATCTCCTTGGCGGCGCTGGCTGAGCGCTGGGCAAGGTTACGTACTTCTGACGCCACGACAGCAAATCCGCGACCCTGCTCGCCCGCTCGGGCTGCTTCGACCGCCGCATTCAGAGCAAGAATATTCGTTTGAAAGGCAATCCCGTCGATGACCGAAATGATGTCGACAATTTTTCGTGCCGAAGCATTAATTGACCCCATTGTCTCCACCACTTGCGACACCACCACTCCACCTTTGCTGGCGACTTGGGCGGCCGACAAGGCTAGCTGATCCGCTTGCATTGCGTTGTCGCTATTTTGCTTAACCGTTGCAGTGAGCTCTTCCATAGAAGATGCGGTTTTCTCGAGCGAGCTAGCCTGTTGTGCGGTACGAAGCGAGAGGTCGGCGTTTCCAGTGGCGATCCGGTCAGCGGCTTGGTCAATGGTGAAGGTCGCGGCGCGTACGTCGGTAACGATCCCTAAAAGATTAGTGTTCATGGAGCCTAGCGCATTAATCAGGAGCCCAAACTCGTTACGTGAACGGCTGCTGATTTGTGCAGTCAAATCTCCTTGCGCGACCCGCTCGGCGATCCCAATTGCCTGACGCAGCGGTGATGTAATGCCGCGAATCAGCAAGAATATCGTTGCGGCACCGATCAGCACCGAAACGATCAACACGCCAAACATCAGATAGCTGGTACTGCTGATATCGGCGGCTACAGTCACACGGTCGCTAGCGACGCGCTTGGCTAAAAGGTCGGTGAGTGTGCGCAGATCGACGTCTGAAGTCCGGAGGACTGGATTAATGGATTTGATCAAGATTAGCTCTGCCTCGTCCCACTTCTCCTGCTGCATTGCAGCGTTAGCAGCCGCAATGTTTACAGTACCGAGTTTTCCGCTTTTCTCGAACCAAGTATCAGCCAAGGCCTTCTCGTTAAGATCTGTGATGTCGTGTAGGTAACTGCTCCACAGGGCATTTATTTCCGCAGTCGTGTCGTCGATAATTTTGTAATGCACGGTTAGCGGATGATCGTGCAATTTGGCCCATTCAGTCGCCGGATTGTGCTGTAATGCCTGCAGGATCTGACTACGATTTATCTCCATCTTGAAACGGATTTTTTCGATCATCGCAACGACTTTTACGTTCCGCAGTGATGTGTCTTGCAAAAGCGTCGACGTGTGCTTCGTGGAATATATCCCGGCCGCGCCGACAACTAGCAGCATCGCGATCAGTATGCCTAAAGCTGCAGTGATCAGGGTTTTGATCTTAATGTTATCAAGCATGATTAGTTATCCTAAAGACATATTTCAATTGGGAAATTCTATTATCCGCTTTATTGGAAGTAGCTCCAGAAAACAGTTAAACCGTTCGAAAGACAAGCAGTATTATTGTTAGAAGTTCTGTCACAGTAATAAAGTGAAGTTAAGTTGAAGCATCAAGAGAGTCCAGCCGCTGAGTCCAGTAGCTTTGGCTTTTCATTCAAAACAAAGAATTAGATAACTTCATTCAATCAAGCCCGCAACCGGTCGTTTTTGTATTCATGGATTGATGGCGTCCGCAAGTAAGTAAAACTGTTTCGGACACTACCCACATTTTCGTGCGACCATTTCGCGTGAAATTTTCTGGGCATTGCGCTTACCCACTCGGTAGGAGTATATATGAAGTGCCTTACTACAAGACCACCAATTACAAGACCTCCAATAGGATATCGTTCACTATCCTGCAGGACGAAAATGGCGATCGATATTCACATCTCGTTCAGCCGTCTAACCATCCCTCATTTCGCTCCAAGAAAAAAATTTAAAAATATTTGAATTCACGTGTAAGTAATTCGGTGATACCCACGACAGATGCATAAGTTCAGGCAGAGAACAAAACGCAAAACTCTGAGATGGACTTTGTAGTCGAACCAAAGCTGACACTTTTATTCATTTCTATTTTTAATTCAATTTTTTTATATCGGAGAACAACATGAAACAAGCTATCCAAACTGGTGCCCTGATCGCTGCTGCCGCTGCTGCTATGGCTTTCTCTGGCGCGACATTCGCTGCCTCTACTACAGCAAGTGCTGGTGACATGGTGCATTGTTCAGGCATCAATAGCTGCAAAGGCACTAGCGATTGCAAAACTGCAGAGAACGCTTGCAAAGGCCAAAATTCCTGCAAAGGTCACGGCTTTATTGCAACAAGCTCTGCTGATTGCAAAGCCAAAGGCGGTAAAGTCATCGATCAAAAGTAATATCCCGAGTGCGCTGTAGTTTGTTGTTGGTCACATTGGCCAATCATGCGACGGCGCACTTTATATCTTTAAAAGATGTATGCCATGACGACAATAATTGCATCGCCAGGTTTTGGACTGGGCTTACGCACCGATCACTACAATGAGATTTTGGCGACGCCGAATAGCTACTCACAAGCGATAGACTGGTTTGAAATTCTGTCCGAAAACTATATGGTGCCAGGCGGAAAACCGCTCGCCATGTTGGATGCAATACGACGTGATTACCCGATGGTGATGCACGGCGTGTCGATGTCGATAGGCTCCGCGCAAGGCGCTGATGAAGCGTATTTGCGCGACCTGAAAAAACTCATCCAGCGGGTACAACCGCTATGGGTGTCGGATCATCTATGCTGGACTGGTGTGCATGGTAAAAATATGCACGACTTGCTGCCCTTGCCGTATACCGAAGAAACTGTCGCGCTGGTGGTGCAAAATATCCGTCGCGTACAAGACATATTAGAACGCCCCTTAATTATCGAAAATGTCTCTAGCTACCTCACGTTTGCTAGCGATGCGATGAGCGAGTGGGAATTTTTAAATGCGATTGTCACTGAAGCAGATTGCCTGATGCTATTGGACGTGAATAATATTTACGTCAGCAGCGTCAATCATGGCTTTGATGCATTGGACTATCTGAACGGGATTCCACAAGGACGGGTGCAGCAAATCCATCTTGCCGGTCATCATAATCACGGTAACTACATTGTGGATACCCACGATCATCCTGTCGCTGATCCGGTATGGGATTTATATGCGCACGCATTGCGTCGATTTGGACAGGTCGCCAGCATGATAGAGCGCGATGACAATATCCCTCCATTAACGGAGCTGGTGGAAGAGCTAGCTATTGCACGACGCATCGCCCAACGTGTGAAGACAGAACAAGCAGTAACAAGAGAGCTGCAAATGCGATCCGCGGGGTTGTTGGTATGAGTACGCAAGCATCAACAACATTTGGGATGGGATTGGAATTAGAAACGGCAGGCAAGCTTCCTTTGCTGGAATTGCAGCAAGAATTCCAGGATTTTATTTTGGGACCGCAAGCTGATACTGCTTTCAGTCAACATATTGGCCATCCATCTGGCCGGTCTGATTTTGCTACCGATGCGCGGCTGGCGATTTATTACGATGCTTATCGCCTTCGCTTACGTGAGGCTTTGTCAGACGCGTTCGATAAAACCCATCGCTATATTGGGGATGACTTATTTCATCAAGCTTGTCATGCGTATTGCCAGACACACCCGTCGCTATCGCGTAATTTACGTTGGTACGGCGCAAAATTTCCTACGTTTTTAAAAAATTATTTATCGGATTACCCTATCGCAGCAGAGCTGGCCGAGTTTGAGTGGCTGTTGAGTCTAGCGTTTGATGCGGAAGATCAGCCCGTATTAAGGCTGTCCGACATGGCTACAGTAGCACCGGAAGATTGGGCGCAAATTGGCTTTGTGTGCCAGGCATCGCAACATTTTTTACACGCCCGTTGGAATAGCGTTGCGCTGTGGATGGCGCTAGGGGAACAAGCTCAGCAAAAGGTTCAGCAGCAAAGCCCACCTGATCCAGTGTATTCAGAAGAAGGTACTGTCTGGCTGATCTGGCGTAAAGATTTGCAAGCGCATTTTCGATCCATTAGCGCAGCAGAATATACGGCTTTAACCGGGCTAAACGAAGGTCAAAGTTTTGCAGAGGTTTGTGAAACCGCCGCCGAAAAAAATCCAGACAGTACGATGCAAATTGCAGGATGGTTGCAGACTTGGTTGAATGAGGATTTGTTATCGGCAGTGCGCTAAATAACTCATCACCAGATCACTTCTGCAAGCATTGCGCCGCGCAAAGAATTACAAACCATCACCTGATCTGCATGGCGTAAGTCATCCAGACGTAATTGCTTTTCGCTGGCTTGCCATTGCGGATCTTCTAACATTACTGCACGCATCACACCGGGTAATACGCCGTCGCTCAATGGCGGCGTAAACCACTTGCCATCGATCTGTACAAATAAATTACTGCGCCCCCCTTCAGTCAGGTAGCCATGCTGGTTGCAAAACAAAGCATCAAATGCGCCTTGCTGTTCGGCAGCTTGCCAGGCTTGATCGTATTGCTGACGCTGCGTAGTTTTATGGCGTAAGAATACGTCGCCACTTTGCGTATGCTGTGTTGCCAATACTAATTTGACTGGCTTAGAAGCGTCGGCGAATGCAAGCAAAGGCGCGCTTTGGAGGTTGATCGTGCCATCACTCTGTAAAGTAAGACGCAGGCGGAATGCGGCTTCTGGAGGCAAATCGGCCTGGAAGCCAGGGATTACCTGGACAATCTTTTCTTCATCATAAGCAAACCCCAGATACTGAGCAGAGTTGCGCAGACGCTGTAAGTGGCGTGGGAGATGTCGACAACCGTGTTCACGGCTAGCATGCATGGTTTCAAACAAGGCAAATTCAGGACGAAGTTCGGTTAAGAATTTTGCTTTGAGCTGGCATTCGGCAAACTCTTCCGCGGCCACGCTGTCATGCACAATCCCGGCACCGACACCCATCACGCCCTGTCGCACATCAGCTTCTTTTTCCAGCTCCGGCGCTTGCAAAATCAAGGTACGGATCGGTACGGACAAACAAAAATCGCCGACTTCTCGGACTGCGCTGACGTTGGCGCTATTGCTGGTTTCTGGCGGATCAAACCAGCCGATTGCGCCAGTATATAAACCACGCGGCTCTGTCTCTACTTCACGCACGATTTGCATGGTGCGATGTTTGGGTGCGCCGGTGATAGAGCCACAAGGAAACAACGCAGACAAGATCGCTGCCAGACTCAACTCAGGCTGTAGGGTTGCGGTAATACTCGATGTCATTTGTAATACGCTGGAGAAGCGATTGACCTCAAACAAGGCAGGGACTTTGACTGATCCCGGCACCGCAATCCGCCCCAGATCATTGCGGAGCAAATCCACGATCATCAGATTTTCTGCCCGATTTTTTGGATCAGCCGCCAGTTCTTGCGCCAGCCTAGCGTCAGTCACTGCATCGCCGGTAGCTGCGGCTGTACCCTTCATTGGTCGAGCAAATAATTCACCTGCCTGATGACGCACGAATAATTCCGGTGACAGCGACAAAATTGCCTCGCCATCCGGCAGACAAATCAGTGCGCCATACGGCACCGGCTGGCGCTGGCGCAAACGCCGGTAGAGCGTCAACGGCGACCCCAACACATCAAAATGCAGGCGATAAGTGTAATTAACCTGATAGGTGTCGCCCGCAGCGATATAGGCGCGTATTTGCGAGATCGCTCGTGTAAATGCGGCCTCGTCTACGCTGGCACGTATGCCTGCAATGCTGGCCGTAAGCTTGTCTGAATCGGCAGGCAGATTGACACTAGTCTGATTTTTTCTCTCCGCATCTGCGAGCCAAATCGCCACTTGTTCACGATTCAGCAAATCGCAGCGGGTAAATAACAGGACGCGCGATACGGTGTTCTGGTTCGTGCGCTGATCAGGGTTTTCTGCCTCGCTCCACTCATCGATCGCCTGCAAGCGTGCGCCGGTTTCATAACTGAGCAAAGCCACTGCATGCATGCCCGACTGCAAAGCTTGTTGGGTGCGTTGCCATAAATCTTGCCAGGCGGCTTGAATCGTATTAGTGACATTCTCAGCATCACAATGCAAGACTTGGACTAAACCGGTATACAAACGCGAACTGGCGAGGCCGTTTTCGGCGTGCGCATCATCTAACAAGGCAAAACAAGCGGGATGGGTGTTGTGTAAAAAAGACACTTTGAGAACCAAAAGTAGAGAATGCGCTGGAGTTTACTCGCAGATCCCAAGCATTGCACAGATCAGCACCAAAAAATATTAAACTATTTACAACTAAATTTGAGTTAGAATTATTTTAGAGTTAGCACTCACGCGTTAAGGCCTGATAATACGGAACAAAATAATACCAATAACAAGACTAAAAACGAGACCCATACTCATGCAAACTGCATTTCTACAAGCGCCTCTAGCAAAAAAGTTGTTGCGCGACAACTTAATTGTGATCTTCACGATTTCGTTATCAGCGCTCCTATGCTTTCTGCTTGTATCTGCTTACATGGCACAAAAAGATCTTCGTGCCATCAGCATATACCAAGCCAATACTCTGGCTGCTAATCTGGACGACAATCTGGATGATGCCGACTTGCGGCAAGCACGTAAATTAATTCTTAATACAAGCTTTGCACCAGACGTATTAGGCATCACGGTGTACGACAAAAAAGGTAGTCCAAAGGTTAGCTGGGATAGCCTGGAATATTTTGGCAAAGTAGAAAATCTGTCATCAATACCCGTTCCAAACAGTAGCACCGTCCATGCTCAGACTAGCTTACGACGCGATTATCTCGAAGTGCTGGTGCCGATGGCGAATGGCATCGCCACCACAGGCTTTGTGCAAATGCATATCAGCTTAAATTCTTTCTACAAAGAATTTGTGCTTCATTTAGTGCTGGGATTACTGCTGTTAGCAATTGCCACTTTAGCAGGAGCTTATCTTCTGACCCAAAGACAAATGTCACGACTGGCACCGGTGTTTGAACTGTCGCGTATCGTTGAACAAGTCTCAGTGACAGGTGACTATAGTCTGCGTGCACGCCACCACGACAGCAATGAATTAGGTAGCCTGAGCCAACACTTCAATAAAATTATGTCGCACATAGAATCGTGGGAATCAGTGGTCCAGATCGAAGCCGATGAGCGACTGGAAGAAGAGCGACGCATGACTATTCTGGATAATCACGATAGTCTGACCAAGCTACCCAACCGGCATTATTTTCATCGCTTACTGACCAGCAGCGTAGAGCATGCGGTTGAGTCCCAGCAACTGGCGGCGCTGGCATTTATCGACATTGATCATTTCAGAGCCTTAAATGATTTGCATGGATACGACGCAGGCGATTTAATTCTGGCGACCATGGCAAATCGCCTGTGTGCCGTTTTGCGCAATACTGATACTTTGTGCCGTGTAGATGGTGATGAGTTCGCTGCTATTTTCCCCGATATTGGTAGCATAGAAATGGCGCAGACATTGGCAGACAGGTTGGTACAAGCGGTACGGGAACCCTTGATTTTACGTGGAAAAAAATTGACCATTACGGCCAGCGTCGGCGTCGCATGCTGCCCACTGCATGGGAAAGAACAGCGCCTGTATTTACACAATACCGATCTGGCTTTAAAAGAAGCCAAATACTCAGGAACCAATACCTGGCGGATTTTTAGCGCAACAACAGCTCAAGCTGATGCGCAGCTTGCTCTCCAGGTAGATATTTAAAACCGGTTTTAGCATAGCGATGCCAACGCCCCATCACAAAGCTACTCAGCAAATTTGCCCGCATGGCAGCTTCCGTTTCAAGCAGATTGCCTTGACTGCTGGCGATGCGTAATGACTGCTTGAAAGCAAGTTCAATCCGTTCCATAAACTGATTCATGCGGACTTGCAAACGAGGATCTTCATTCACCAAAGCATCGCCAATTAATACCTTGGTCATACCGGGATTGCGCTCAGCAAAATTGAGTAGCATCAGCGCAATTGCCTGCGTTTGAGACAAACCATCTTCTTGCTGTTGACTGATCTGATTGATGAGTCCAAAGACCGAGCTTTCGATAAACTCAATCAAGCCTTCAAACATCTGCGCCTTACTGGCAAAATGCCGGTACAAAGCGGCTTCTGACACTTCGATCTTGGCAGCCAGAGCAGCGGTCGTGATCTTTTCGCCCTTGGGATTTTCTAGCATTGCTGCCAGTGTTTGTAATATCTGTAGCTTGCGCTCGCCGGGTTTGGTGGTTGCCATTTTTATTTATTTTTAGCGTAGACGATGAATATGCTGGGGTAAATCTAATACGGATTTTACTGCGACATCTACACAGGAATAGGATTTTTTAATCTTGTATTGATGCAACGCATCTGGCTCTTTATGACCGGGTTGACTGGCTTGCAAGTAACGGGTAATCAATGCGGTGCGCATACCGGTCCGCTTGGCTGCGCGTAAATTGCTAACGGTGTCTTCAATCAAAATACAATCTGCCGCACGCACTTTTTGCTTTGCCACTAGTTTACGCAAATATTGCGTTGATGGCTTAGGCCGTAAATGTCCATGTACGCGCATTGCCTCGATTGGTATATGTGCAGCAAAATGCCGGTGCAAACCCAGGTGTCGTATCACTTCACGCGAATAGTCGCGCGGCGCATTAGTCAGCAAAATTTTGCGTCCGGGCAAACGACGTAACAGACGCGCCAAACCACGTTCTGCCCTGATCATGGCGGTCAGATTATCAAAGCTATGTGCCGCATGCAAAAAGCTGTCTGCCCGCACGCCATGATGCTTTACCAGACCCAATAAAGTTGCGCCATACCGTTGCCAGTACAAAGCTCTTGCGGCGTTGACAGTTGCGGCATCGGCAGGAGTAACGCCGTCACCCAACAAGTCCGCCATGAAGCGATTCATATTCTGCGTGATCGCAGGAAAAATCGCATGACTGGCGTTATGCAAGGTATTGTCAAGATCGAACAGCCAAAGCGGATCTGAACGTTTTGGCTTCATTATAGGCAACTCGGGTAATCGCTGATTGCGAATGTGATTGGATAAATTGCGATGGACTTAGTAGCGACTAAGTCCATCGCTACTAAGTCTCTATTGACTACATTAGTGACTTCGAATCATGGTACCAAACGCTTGTTCTGTCAGCACTTCCAGCAACAAAGAATGTTCAATCCGGCCGTCAATAATATGCACGGTATTGACGCCTGATTTAGCGGCATCCAAAGCGGAAGAAATCTTTGGCAACATACCACCGGAGATGGTGCCATCAGCAAACATTTCATCAATCTCACGCGCAGATAAATCCGTGACCAAATTACCCTGCTTATCTTGTACACCAGCGATATTGGTCATCATGATCAACTTTTCAGCCTTCAGGATTTCGGCAATTTTGCCCGCGACTACGTCAGCATTAATATTGTAGGCCTGGCCATCAATACCAAAACCGATAGGTGAAATAATCGGGATAAACGCATCATCCTGCAACGCCTTCACCACCGCCGGATTGATCGCATCAATCTCGCCGACAAAACCGATATCCAGGAATTTGCCCGGATTTTCACGATCTGGCATTTGCATCTTGCGGGCACGGATGAGTCCGCCATCTTTGCCAGTCAAACCAACCGCCTGGCCGCCATAATGATTAATCAACATCACGATATCTTGTTGCACTTCGCCACCGAGCACCCACTCAACCACTTCCATGGTTTCTTCATCGGTAATCCGCATGCCTTGCACAAACGAACCTTGTTTGCCGATTTTTTTAAGCGCGTTATCAATTTGCGGCCCACCGCCATGGACGACTACCGGATTCATCCCGACCAGCTTGAGCAAAATAACATCGCGGGCAAAACTATGCTTCAGACGCTCTTCTGTCATTGCATTGCCGCCGTATTTAACGACGATCGTTTTACCGTGAAATTTACGGATGTAAGGAAGCGCTTCTGCTAAGATTTCGGCCTTAATCTCTGACGCAACGCCAGCCAATTTATCCGTTGAAGAGATTGCTGTGTCGGTTACACTGCTCATAATGAAAATATCCTGTGGTCATTTGGAAGTTTCCTGAATTTTACAGGGAAAAAGTGTCATGCAGCCATGCGACCCTACATTTGCACAAGCTAATGATGCCTTGACGTTATCATCGTAGTTATTTGTCAAAATTATCTATTTAAAAAATGACATCACTCCCCGCCCTACATCAACAACTTGAGGTCATGCGACCCGTTTTGTTGCGCTTCGCACTGTTGCAATTGCGGAATCAGGCATTGGCAGAAGATGCCGTCCAAGAGGCTTTGCTTGCCGTACTGGAAAAACCGGATAGCTTTGCCGGACAATCTTCATTGCGCACCTATGTCACAGGGATTCTTAAATATAAAATTATTGATTGCTTACGCGCCTCGAATAAAGAAGTCTCTTTGCAGGTAGAAGACGGCGAGTCGGAGGCGGATTTGATCGATAGTCTTTTTAAACAAGACGGGCATACGATAGAGCAACCGCGTGCTTGGGGTAACCCGGACGCAACGCTGGAACAAAAGGATTTTTTCCGGGTATTAGAGGTATGCCTTGAAAAACTACCAGCGCAAACAGCACGCGTATTTATGATGCGCGAATGGCTGGACTTAGAAACTGAAGAAATTTGTAAGGAATTGAGCCTGACCACGTCTAATCTATGGGTGCTGCTCTACCGAGCCAGATTACGTTTGCGGGAGTGCCTGGATTTAAACTGGTTTGCCAATAAAATCTGAGCTAAATCTTAAAGCTAAAACTTCAAGTTAGTATTTACAGTACTAATTCATTTTATATAATTTAGGACTTACGCAACATTGTCCTGGCCCAGCTTGGCGAAGAAGATGGTCTTTAGTACGACCAGATTCTGGAACGCAGCTGAGGAGGTTTTGCGTAATTCCTATCCTCTACCTACTTATCATGAGACTACGACTCACCTGCAAACAAGCGCACCAGATGGTCTCGGAAGGTCTGGACCGCGAGCTAAAACTAGGCGAGCGCACGCGCCTGAAAATGCATCTGACCATGTGTGACGCCTGCACTAACTTTAATGGGCAAATGCGATTATTGCGTAAAGCTATGCGCCAGCTACCGATACAAGATGATAGCTCTGGGCCAGATCGTCCAAAATGAGTACCTGCCCACGCTGCCAAACCAGCTTTACTTGCGCGATGACAGACAATACTGGCCAAGCTTGCTGGTGTGTTGCATTACCACAGATCCCACTCGCCCAGCTACCAGAAGGTAAATTGGACATGGATGCAAGTTGCTTTTGTCCACAATGTTTGCCCGAGTGGAAAGCCGAGCGGGTAGCGCTACAAAACTTGAGTTCGGCAATTCAGTTACCATAGTGTTTTTGTGGTGTTTGTAAGCGCAGGCAAGACCGCAAATGTCTGTTTGTGCGCCCTTTTTTGGAATCTAGCATGCCATCTGATTTGTCTTCTGAATTAAAACAACTACCGACACCCGTTCCAGTCTCGCAGCGGATACGTGAGCGAATTGTGGCGAGCAAAACGCGCTACCACGCGAACGACAATATTGCCAATTTTATCCAGCCAGGCGAGTTAGATCTATTGCTTGATGAAGTGGAAGAAAAACTCAAAGGCGTATTGCAAAGTTTAGTCATTGATACCGATAGTGACCACAATACGCAAGATACGGGTCGCCGTGTCGCGAAGATGTATTTGAACGAAATCTTCAAGGGACGCTATGTCAATATGCCGGCGGTGACTGAGTTCCCGAATGCATCGCATCTCAACGAGCTGATGATCATTGGCCCGATCACGGTACGCAGCGCTTGCTCGCATCACTTATGCCCGATTATTGGCAAGGTATGGATCGGCGTCATGCCCAACGAACATTCCAATCTGATCGGTTTGTCCAAATACGCGCGGATCGCGGAATGGATCATGAGCCGCCCCCAAATTCAGGAAGAAGCGGTGGTGCAATTGGCCGATGCCTTGCAAGAAAAAATGCAGCCAGATGGCTTGGCCGTGGTGATGGAAGCAGGTCACTTTTGTATGCACTGGCGCGGAGTCAAAGATATGGACGCAAAAATGATCAATAGCGTCATGCACGGATCATTTTTAAAAGATCCCAACCTGCGCCGAGAATTTTTATCGCTGATTAAACGATAGTATACTTTTAAATTCGCTTCTGGATTTACTTTTAATTTACGCTGATCAAAAAACCAGCTCGACCACTTGTATGCCACTTATGGCAAGCTAACTTTATTCAAAGAGATCATCATGCTAGTCCGACTTTTGTACGCCAGCCGTGCCGTTGATCAACAGATGTCCAACATGATATTAGGCATCATGCAGCAATCGCGTACACAAAATCCACAAAATGGCATTACCGGTATTTTGTGCCACAGCGACAATGTCTTTATGCAAGTCTTAGAAGGTGGGCGCGATGCTGTGAATACGCTCTACGCGCACATCTTGCGAGATCCGCGTCATACGGATATAACCCTGCTGCATTACGAAGAAATCAACGAGCGGCGCTATTCTGGCTGGACTATGGGACAAGCTAATCTGGGCAAAATCAACCCATCGATTTTATTGAAATATTCAGCTCTGCCAGAACTCAATCCGCATCTGATGTCCGGCAAAAACTCTTTGGCTTTGATCGATGATTTAATGGCGACAGCAGCCATTGTAGGCCGCACCTGATTGGAATAAACCCGATTACGGCAAGTGGTCGGGTGCTTGGACGGAGCGTACAAACAAGCTTGGAGAGGAACATAGAAGCGCGCTTACTAATCCAGCAATTCTCCAACGGTTCAGCCCTTTCTCTGCAACGCATACTTCCCTTACGCAAACCCCATAAACAATATACTCCTATACAGTATATTTAGTTGTCCATAGAATCATTGGACGATACGGCATATTTATCAAAAATAAGGGGGAGTATATTTAACTTAACTCTATTACAAAGTAAATTCGCCGACTTTCTGCGGAACAGGCGCGTCGATTGCAGCGCAAATACAACGGAGTAAATCTGCGCTGTCTGGATTGAGTCGCTCGCCTGGCAAAGCTGCGGCGGCGACCAGCAAACGAATTAAAAATGGCTTAGCCAAAGGCGCTAGCTGATTCAATTTATCCAGCGCTCGCTTCACCTCAAAAAAGTCGGGTGCATTCACCGATACGGCGACCGCCGCACTGGTGTTGATCGGAGCTGTGTTGATCGCAGCTGTATTGATCACACACATATCACTAGCATTTAAGCCCAGGTCAGGCATGCTGTTGGCAGCGCGTAAAAATGCATCTCTGGCATCAAACGCTGCTGTATCTTTGCCGCTGGCAGTGTAGGCGACTAAAGACAGCAACAATGCGGTTTCTTTTTTCAGCGCAGCCAATTGACCAAAACGTACCGGCACGGCACGTCCTGCTAATGGCCCCAGTCGGCGATCAAGTACTGTTTGTAGAACAAACTCGGCCTGAGTCATCTTTTGGTCCGCTGCGATCAACCTAGAAACGATCGCTAACAGACTCGCCCTCTGCTCCACCGACAATAGTTTTAATGCGGGCATTGCCAGATCAAGCAAAGGTAAGCGCGCACTGCACGGCATGGCCTCAATATGTGGCAACAAACTTAGTGCTAAGGCAGATTGCGCTGCGGCGGATTGCTGCAAAATGGTAGTTTGTATGGCGTAGGCTTGCGTGTCACTGCGATCTAACAACAAAGCATATACCGCGGCACTAACACCCAAAGGATCGCGCAAGGCATCCAGTAACTCACTTGGCATGCGATTTTTTGATGATGGGAGGTTGCCAAATCCCAGACCGAGTTGATTACTTAAGTTTGATGTTTTGGTATCTGATGCTGCAATGTCTGATCTCGCTGCGCCCGGAGAGGCGATGATTGCCAAGGAGGAACCCGGTACGCTGTTATTCGTTGCCGCTTGCGCTGCCATAAAATTGCGTGCGCCAAATCCATATACGCCATCAGGCAAACCGGCACCAGCGTCAACATCGATAATTTCACTGGCATCTAAAAACTCTACATTCCAGCCATACAAACGTTGCAGACGTTCTTTTAACGGCGGATGTGTCGCAAAAAAACCGTCTAGTAAATTAGGTCGGGCTGCGCCTAAAAACATATGAGAAAGCTGTTCTGCATGTGGGCTATCGATACGTGATCCGCATTGGTTGGTGAGCGTTAATCCGCCGATTTTACGTAATGCGCCGCCAATACTTTCAGGGTTACGCGTAAATTGAACTGCGCTGGCGTCAGCTAAAAATTCACGCTGACGGGAGACTGCCGACTTAATCAAACGACCAAAAAAGATCCCGACATAGCCAATCACAAACAGAGCAACGCCTGTTAGAAAAAAGATCGTTTGCAACGATGGACCTTTTTCATCACGACTACGTGACGACCCGATGCTGGAACCCCAATACATCAGTTGCTGGCCAAAACTGGCAATCATCTGTATCCCAAACAGCATACCGATCAGTTTGATATTCATACGCATGTCGCCATTGAGAATATGGCTGAACTCGTGCCCTATCACTCCCTGTAATTCATCGCGGGTCAAGCGCACCAAAGTGCCTCGCGTGACGGCAACGACTGCCTCATTTTGATGATAGCCTGCGGCAAACGCGTTGATTGCCTCTTCATGATCCATCACATAAACGCGGGGACATGCGATGCCAGAGGCCAGTGCCATTTCTTCTACAATATTGAGCAGACGACGTTCTTGCAAATCCTGCGAAGACGGCATCACTAGACGCCCGCCAGCCAACTGAGCCACGGCATCACCGCCGTCGCGCAGACGGAACATCTCTACCAAAGTACCGCCGCCGATGAACAGCAGAGTCAAAAAAGTGTTCAGAATAAAGAAGCCGCGGGGGTAGTGGTGCACGCCAGCAAAGCGCTGGCCGCTGGACCAAATCCAGACCAAAGCAAGGCTAAGATTAACCGCCAGCACGATCGCTACCACCGCCAGAAAAAACAAGAATAAAAGCTTCTTACTTTGGCGGTGTGCCTGGTCTTGTTGCTCGAAAAAATCCATACGGATTTATAGAGGACAGCAGCGGTTAGAAAGAGACTTTAACAGCTTTGCGCTCTTCTGCCGACTCGGTGGCCTGCAAGAGTTCGCCAGCTTTGAAGCCAAACATATTGGCAATAATAGAACCGGGGAATTGCTCGATGGAGGTGTTGTACTGCATCACGCTGTCGTTATAAGCTTGGCGAGAGAAGGCGATTTTGTTTTCTGTACCAGTCAATTCTTCTGTCAATTGCATCATGTTCTGGTTGGCTTTTAAGTCAGGGTAGGCTTCTGACAAAGCGAACATTTTTCCTAAAGATGCAGTCAAAGTGCCTTCTGCTGCGGCCATCTGCTGCACCGCTGCGGCGTCGGAGGGATCACTTACTGCTTTCGTATTGGCGGTCACTGCCTGATTGCGTGCTGCGATAACGGCTTCCAGCGTTTCGCGCTCATGCTTCATGTAGCCTTTAGCCGTTTCTACCAGATTTGGGATCAGGTCGTAACGACGTTTTAGCTGAACATCAATTTGAGCGAACGAATTCTTGAAACGATTACGTAAGCTCACCAGCCGGTTATAAGCACCGACGATCCAGAATGCAAACACAGCAACGACGACTAAAAAAATGATTAACATGGGTTCTCCTGATGGAAAAAAAGGGTTTGAACCAAAGTACAAACCCTGTAGTTGTTATCGCTAGGCGATTAGCTTCTTCTTGGCTTCGTCTTAGCTTAGTATTGACTAAGCGGCTATTTGGATTCAGTCGCACTCTCGGACTTCGCGTCTGGCTTCTTAGGTTCAGCGGACAGTTCTTTTAATTCACTCTCGCTGATGTAGTCAAATACTTTGATTACTTTGCGCACACCACTGACACCGCGTGCGACTTCTCCTGCCAGATTACCTTCGCGCTGTGTGACACGCCCCATCAAATAAACCGTACTGGCTTCAGTGACTACTTTAAAAGCACTGGCATATAAATCTTTGGTATCAACAAAAGAGGCTTTAACCTTAGTCGTGATCAGAGCGTCGTTGGAGCGCGAAGAATAGTTGGACAACCCGGCAACTTGCAACTCGTTTGCAACGGATTGCACGCCTTCTACCGCACGCATTTCTGTCTCTGCCTTGGTTTTAGTGGCTTCGTCAGGCACTTCACCGGTCAACAAAGCACGGCGATTAAAACTGTTAACGTTGACGTGGGACGAATCACCCAGCGCTCTGGATAAACGAATTTCACCCTTCAGGACAATCGACTTGTCTTCCGTCTGAGCACCAAATGTACGCCTGTCGGTCGCAGCAAAGGTGCCGACTACCGCACTGCCTACCATCATTTCTATACACCCCTGCAAACTCATCGCAGTAGCACAACATAAACTGATTACCAGTACCGGTCGAGCGGTCTTGGTCACTAAACTCTTAGTTAGGTTCTTAATCATCTGCATCACCTCCGAATAAAGCGGCATCGATGCCGTCACACAAACAATGTATGGTTAATAAATGGACTTCTTGTATTCTGGCTGTCCGGTCATGCGGTACACAAATATGGACATCGGCGTCGCTCAGGATTTTACCGATTTGTCCGCCGCCCTTACCTGTAAGCGCAATCACGCGCATATCACGGTCAATTGCAACGTTAATCGCATTAATCACGCTAGTTGAATTACCCGATGTGGATAAGGCAAGTAATACATCGCCTGCCTGGCCAAAAGCCTGTACCTGTTTAGAGAATACTTCCTGAAAGCTATAGTCATTGGCTACGGCGGTCAAAATAGAGGTGTCTGTTGTCAGTGCGAGTGCCGGCAACGGCAAACGTTCACGCTCAAAGCGACCTATTAACTCGGCTGCAAAATGCTGGCAATCCGCAGCAGAACCGCCGTTGCCGCAAGCCAGTATCTTGTTACCGTTAGACAGCGCCGCGAACATTAGTTCGGTTGCCTGTTCGATAGGACGTGCCAGAATACTGGCCGCTTGAATTTTGAGTTCAGCACTTTCGTGGAAGTGCGCAAGGATGCGTTGATTTGTCATGGTGGGGCGATTATAAAGCAGGTCAGTGGCAAACTACCCGATGATCACGTTTTTAAGCCAGTTAATCTCTTGATCATCAATAGCCAGCAGATCAAAACGGCATGCGGGTTCTGTATGTTGTGTCTGTAAATATACTTGTGCCGCATGTACCATGCGGCGTTGTTTTGCAGGTGTCACGCTGGCAATCGCACCACCAAACTGAGAGGAAGTGCGTTTTCGTACTTCAACAAAAACCAGGGTGGTTTGATCTTGCATGATTAAATCAATTTCACCACCTTTGCACAAAAAACTGCGATGCACTAATTTTAAACCTGCCTGTTGCAAATATAAAAGTGCCTGCTCTTCGGCGGCGTCACCAGTACGCTGCCGACTGGTTCTCACTGATGCAATCCGTTTTGCTAGCCAACTCTGCTCAGCCATTGTCGTACAATCCTGTTTTGATTTATGTAAGTCTGATTAAATCACAATGAATTCGAATGAATACCTATGAATATGTCAGAAGACACATCCGCAAAAGCATCTGCAAACGCGCCTGAGAATGCGCCTAAAAACCCGTCCGAAAACACGACTGGAGCTTATTCGCTTGCCAACGCGACGATCATGCAAGCATTAGCCAGCCAGAGTTATCCCGTTTCCACATTATATGTAGTTGCAACGCCCATAGGAAATGTTTGCGATATTTCATTGCGGGCTCTGCACTTGCTGGCAATAGCAGATGCGATAGCTTGCGAAGATACACGTAATACCGCACAACTACTCAATCGCTACGGCATTAATAAGCCCCTGATTTCGGCACATCAACACAATGAACGAGAAGTTGCTGAGAAAATCGTAACGCGCCTGCAAGCAGGTGAGCGCATAGCATTGGTGTCTGATGCCGGTACGCCAGGAGTCTCAGATCCTGGTGCAAAAATCGCAGACACAGTGCGGCAAGCTGGCCTGCGTGTAATGCCTTTGCCCGGTGCCTCGGCTGCAATTAGCGCATTGTCTGCCAGTGGCTTAATCAACGATCAGTTTTATTTTTTTGGATTCTTACCAGCAAAAGCTGGCCAGCGTGACACGGCTCTGCGCAGCGTGTTGACCATCAACGCGACACTGATTTTTTACGAAGCGCCACATAGAATCATCGATTCAATCACAGCACTACAAACGATTTTTCAAGGCGAACGCCAGATCGTATTTGCGCGTGAACTAACCAAATTATTTGAAGAAATTCATCGCTGTAATTTATCGGAGGCGATCAATTGGCTTAGCGCTGATCCGCACAGAGAAAAAGGCGAATACGTTATTTTGCTGGAAGGTGCGCCAAGTAATGTGGAGGATAGCCAGCATGAGGCACTTCACATTTTGAGTATTTTGCTCGAGGAGTGCTCAGTCAAACAGGCAGCATCGCTTGCTGCAAAAATCACAGGTCAAAAGAAAAATGGCTTATATAAGCTTGCGCTTGAAATGAAACAAGAAGCACCTGATAACAACTGAGTTGGGAGCTTAGAGTTAAGAGAGTGCGGCAGATTAACGCTGAACCACAATGGGTTTGGCGGCACCTAAATCGGCAGTTTGTACAATAGCGCTGGATGCATCTGCGCGACTGGCAAATGGCCCGCTCACAAGACGATATAAACTTCCTTGCTGGACGATATCGAAACCAGGTAAGCGGCTTTGCGCCTGATCTTTTAACCTGGACATCGTTGCTTCTGCATTGGCGCGTATAGCATATGCGCCAAATTGTATATAAAACCCTGCTACCGAATTAGTGGCTGTATTAGCAGCAATAGCAGTATCGCCAGCAACACTTTCTGCGCTAGCGGTATTGCCTACTCTCCCAATTTTTTCTACTGGCTTACTACTTTGTTCCGCCAATAATTCTTCCATCGATATCTGAGCTGCCTTCGGATCAGCTTGCGGAACGGCAGCAACACTAGAGGCTGTCGTAGCCGCTGAAGTTAAAGCCACCACTGAAGAAGCAATAACAGTATTAGAAATCACCGGACGTTGATTTTTACGATTCTCTGCCATACGTTCTATATCGTCAGGCAGCAAACGCTCAACCTCAAGCTGAGTGCTTCCTTTACCAAGATAATCTAGCTTTAGCGCAGCGGTATAAGATAAATCGATAATACGGCTGGAGTGGAAAGGGCCGCGATCGTTAATCCGTACAATTACCTGCTTGCCGTTAGAAAGATTCGTCACTCTGGCATAAGAAGGAATAGGCAAAGTAGGATGCGCCGCGGTGATTTTATACATATCGTATGGCTCACCGGATGAGGTTTTTTGATTATGAAATTTTTTACCGTACCAGCTACCAACGCCGCGCTGAACAAATGGCGTCGTGCTGTCAATTAATGGTGTATAGGTTTTACCAAATACGACATAAGGTCTATTGCCAGAGCGAGAATAAGCCTCCATGGTAGGAATCGGCTCTACCGTATTCTCTAACCCCTCAGGCGGATTATCGTCGGGACCATCATCCTTGTAATAGCCACCTTTGCCTGAGTTTGCTTTGGGTAAATATGGCGCAGTATTTGTTGCACTAGTTGCTGGCTTTCCAGCAGTTGCAGTCACTGGACGGGGCTGATCAGTCGACACGGCAGAATGCTTAGGGGCACTGCTACAAGCAGCCAGAAATAATGCGCTAGTAATTGCGAAGAATTGGAATTTTCGGCTAATTGATCGTTGTCTCAAGTTTGCACCAGCTTACGATTACGTTGCACGCTCATCAAAATACCTGCGCCCATACCCAGCATAACTAAAGCTGTACCGCCGTAACTCATAAAGGGTAAGGGCACGCCAACTACGGGCAAAATACCGCTCACCATTCCCATGTTTACAAACGCATAAGTAAAGAAAATCATTGTCACCGAACCTGCCATCAATCGGGCAAACAAGGTCGGCGCATTTGCAGCAATCATCAAACCACGAATAACCAACAAAAGATAAAGCAGCACCAGAATGCCGTTACCAATAAAACCAAATTCTTCTGAAAAGACTGCAAAAATAAAATCTGTGGTTCTCTCAGGAATAAACTCCAGATGTGCCTGTGTACCTTTAAGCCAACCTTTTCCAGATAAACCACCAGAACCCACTGCGATCGTAGATTGGAGAATATGAAAGCCCTTACCAAGCGGATCACGGTTAGGATCTAAAAATGTCAGAATACGATCACGCTGGAAATCGCGCATCAGCGGCCAGACTATTGTTGGAATCACGACCAGTGCTGCAACAGCCAAAGACAACAGCAGCTTCCATGACAACCCGGCAAGAAACACCACAGTAAATCCGGCGATAACAACCAACATTGCCGTACCCAAATCTGGCTGCCTGTAAATCAATCCAACTGGAATTATAAGAATTACGGCAGCGATCAAAAAGTCCTGCACTCTCAATGCGCCCTCGCGCTTTTGAAAATACCAGGCGAGCATCAATGGCGCAGCGATCTTCATCATTTCGGATGGTTGAACAGGGGTGCCGACATTAATCCACCGACGAGCACCTTTTTTTACCATACCGAATGTAGCAACGGCAATTAATAAAGCTACGCCAAATGCGTAAATCGGTATGGCAAAACGCATCAGCGTTTGTGGTGGAATATTAGCCATAATCCACATCACTACAAATGAGATGACGATATTGCGAAGCTGATCTTCAACACGTCCGGGAAAATCAATCCCGGCGGAATACAATGTAATGATGCCTATCGACATAATCAAAAAAATGATGATCGACAGAGCTGCGTCAAAAACCATGATATGGGACCGGATTGCTCTCCAGTTGAACGCTCTATTGTTCATGATCAATCCTTATTCCCTTCGGTTTCGCCGCCAGGCTTTGGCTCACCGCTCATTTCTGCAGCAGCTTTAATATCCTCATCGGTGCGATATAGAGCCGGATCTGGTTTAAGGGCAGGTGTTTTGTCTTTATCCTGCGGACGTTTACCAAGTAAATAATAATCAAACGCTTTTTTAACAATAGGGGCAGCTGCGTCAGAGCCAAAGCCGCCATTTTCTACGATGATTGCAATCGCAATTTTTGGATGATCAGCGGGTGCAAAAGCAATATACAAAGAGTGATCTTTATGTCGCTCGGCAACGCGTCTGGCATCATATTTTTCGCCCTTTTTTATGCCCACGACTTGTGCCGTTCCTGTCTTACCACCTGACGCATATTCAGCATTTAGGAACACTGAACGAGAGGTACCTTCACGCGTAACACCGACCATCGCCTGTTTTACAAAATCAATATTTTCCTGTTTTAAAGGAATCCGAAAACTTTCTTTGGGCACAGTTAAGGTACGAACACGAGTCTGTGCATCCTCAACGATTTTAACCAAATGCGGTTTCATCACCACACCATCATTCGCCAGCGTAGCAACCGCATGCGCCATCTGCAAAGGCGTAAAGGTATTTTGCCCCTGACCAATTCCGAGTGAGATAGTGTCACCTAATACCCAGCGTTGCTGCGCTGGTTTTTTAAAAGCGCTACGTTTCCATGCGGTAGAAGGTAACAAGCCTTTTCTTTCATGCTCTAGGTCAATCCCTGTAATTTGGCCGAAACCAAAAGGCATCATAAAATCATGCATCGTATCAACGCCCAGATCATTGGCAAGCATGTAGTAATAAGTGTCACAAGATTGCACGATAGAACGATACATGTCCACCATGCCATGCCCCCCCACTTTGTCATCATTGAAGCGGTGATTACCAAAAACAAAATAACCCTGATCAGCAATTGCCTGCGTAGTTGTACGCTTGCCTAACTCTAGCGCCGCCAGCGCCATAAAAGGCTTATAAGTTGAGCCAGGCGGATAAGCTCCTGTCAATGGACGATTAAGTAAAGGCTTATCCTCAGAGGTATTTAAATCATTCCAACTTTGCTGATCTATTCCCTCAACAAAAAGATTGGGATCATAAGTAGGCTTAGATACAAAAGCGAGAACATCACCTGTAGCTGGCTCGATAGCAACTAATGCACCGCGTCGATCACCAAAAGCATCTTCAATCACTTTTTGCAATTCGATATCAACCGATAAAATTAAATTTTTACCCGAAGTAGGTGCAGTACGGGATAAAGTCCTTACTGCCCGCCCCCCTGCAGAGACTTCCACTTCTTCAAAACCAGTTGTCCCATGCAGTAGTTTCTCGTAGCTCTTTTCTAAGCCCTCTTTGCCAATATAACTGGTGCCGTTGTAATTGGCAGAATCATCACTGTCATCGATGATTTCTGCATCTTTCTGACTAATACGTCCAATGTACCCAATCACATGCGACGCGACATCACTCAAAGGATATTGACGAAACAGCCGCGCTTGAATGTCTACACCTGGAAAACGAAAGCGCTGCGCAGTAAAACGAGCAACCTCTTCATCCGTCAATTTAGTTCTAATCGGAATACTCTCAAAACTTTTGGATTCCTCTATTAACTTACGAAATTGCTTGCGGTGCTTGGGCTGAATATCGATCAATAAGGACAACTCATCAATCACAACGTCAAGATCATTGGTAATTTTAGACGGGGTTATTTCTAAAGTATAAGCAGAGAAATTGCGTGCCAAAATTACGCCATTTCTGTCTAAAATTAGCCCACGATTCGGCACTACAGGAACGATAGAAATACGGTTTTCATCTGCTTGCAAAGCGTATTCGTTGTGCTTGACGATTTGCAACCAGACAAAACGTGACATCAACAAAATAAAACATACCAAAGCGAACGCGCCTATAAAAAACAGGCGCATTCTGAACAGATAAAGTTCGCGTTCGGTATTCTTGAGTTCGGTCATATCTGCTCTACCCGGCAAAACAAGCGGGATTAAATGGGACGGGTATCGTCTTTATCAACGGCACGTCGTTGCGGTGCCAGCAATAACCAAGTCACCAGCGGCCATAACAAGGTCGTGATTAAACTTTCGGAGAAATACAAAATTCCAGGAAATTGCCCATTCGGTGCCACTAGCAAGCGGATTGCAATTTGAATTGCCTGCACCAACAGAAATAATGGCAGTACATGTAAGGACTGTGTTACTGGGTTAAACCAAAGTACGCGTCTATGAATAGTGATCGCGAAATAAGATAACAAGGTGTATGCCAGTGCGTTCTCGCCAAGGTAAATCGAATCATGCACATCCATCAATAAACCCATCGCAAAAGCCACGCCAATACCGACTTTACGGGGTTGATGGATACTCCAAAATACTAATACCAAAGCCACGAAATCAGGAACACCGATCCAATTACCCCAAGGAAGAAAATTCAGAAAAAAAGCGCATAGCAAGCTAACAGCTATAAATGTTGAACTCACCGGTAGCAAAATGTAATGAGGGCTATTCATTTTGATTTCTCCTTACTGAGCTCTTTGTTCGCGGGTTTGGTAGCGTCTTTGTTTGAATTTGAATTCACATCTTTTATTACTGGAGCTACCTGAGTCGATTGCGTTGCTGACTCCGCTGGATTAGCATTATTTACCGACTTTTGCGGCAAAGTTGTTAATGACTCTGGAGGGCTTTCTCTTGCGGCATCTCTGGTCACTTTGCGGTTTAATTTTTCTTTTTTTACTCGAATATCTTCAGTGTCAGGACGAGGCAAATTATTTGTCGATACCAGCAAGATCAACAATTGCTTGTTTTTATCAATTCCTGCTGATGGAGTGCAAAGGATATTCTCAAACTGCGTAGTGGCTTTGTTTTCTACCTGAACTACCTTAGCAACCGCCAGCCCCGCCGGATAAACCCCATCAATACCAGATGTCACCAGCACATCCCCATTGTGAACATCGGCATTAGACGTCATGCGCATATCCAGATAGCCAGACTGGCCACGACCATACACAACGCTACGCAAGCCATTACGCGTGATTTGCACCGGAATTGCCTGGTTCTTATCTGTCAATAAAGTTACTTCGGATGTCAATAGGAACACTCGCGTCACCTGGCCGACAACACCCAAATCGTCAATAACAGGCTGACTTAATGCGACCCCGTGTTGACTACCGCGGTCCAAAATAATTTTACGGGTAGTGCTATCGCGGGCATCGTAGATAATTTCGCCCAAAATCGATTTAACAGTAAGTTTTTCACGAATATCCAGCATTTTTCGTAAATGTGCGTTCTCAGTCGATAGCAGACCATTTTGTTGCAATGCCTCAGCATTTAGCGTTTGTTGCAACTTGAGTTGAGCGTTTTCTTTTTCTAAAGCAATTGTAGAGGTGAAATAAGAAGAAATTCTTGATACGGCGTCGCGTGGCATAACAGCCACGACCTGGACGGGATATAGAAGTGTGCCTAATATTTGCCGGGCAAAAATTAAGGTATTTAGGCGAGAATCAACGACTAGCAAAAAAATCGCTAAAATTGAAAAGAACACCACTTTGGCGCGAGCAGAAGCGCCTTGCTTAAAAAGTGGTGGTGGACTGTATTGCATAAATTAGATAGAAGTTCGACGTCAAGCAAGGAGCAAATTACTCGTAAGAGAAAATAGATCCCAGCTTATCCATGCGCTCCAACGCCATTCCTGAGCCACGCACTACGCAAGTGAGTGGATCTTCGGCGACAATGACGGGCAAGCCCGTTTCTTCCATCAGCAAACGATCCAAGTCACGAAGCAATGCACCACCGCCTGTCAGCATCATGCCCTTTTCAGCAATATCAGCACCCAATTCTGGCGGAGTTTGTTCCAGCGCGTTTTTTACAGCGGAGACGATGTTGTTTAAAGGGTCAGTCAACGCTTCTAAGATTTCGTTACTGGAAATAGTAAATGACCGTGGAATACCCTCTGAAAGATTGCGTCCTTTCACTTCCATCTCTTTAACTTCAGAACCGGGGAACGCAGAACCAATTGCCTTCTTGATCGCCTCAGCAGTTTGTTCGCCGATCAACATACCGTAATTGCGACGGATGTAATTGACAATTGCCTCATCAAATTTATCACCGCCGACACGTACTGAACCTTTGTACACCATGCCACCTAGAGAAATAATCCCGACTTCAGTGGTACCACCACCGATGTCAACAACCATAGAGCCTGTTGCTTCAGATACAGGCAAACCAGCACCGATCGCCGCAGCCATAGGCTCTTCAATCAAATACACCTGAGAAGCACCTGCTCCTAAAGCTGATTCACGAATTGCGCGGCGCTCTACCTGAGTTGAGCCGCAAGGTACACAAATGATGATACGAGGAGAAGGCTTAAAAAATTTAGTGTCATGCACCATGCGGATAAATTGCTTGAGCATTTGCTCAGTCACCGTAAAATCAGCAATGACGCCGTCTTTCATCGGGCGAATAGCCTCGATATTGCCAGGTACTTTACCCAGCATTTGCTTGGCTTCCCGACCGACCGCCTGGATGGTTTTTTACCGTTAGGACCACCCTCCTGACGAATCGCAACAACGGATGGCTCATCCAATACGATACCTTGGTTACGCACATAAATCAGCGTGTTTGCGGTACCCAGATCAATTGCCAGGTCATTAGAAAAGTAACTACGAAAAAAACCAAACATGTAAGAATCCTGTATTTTGTGTTGTCGTCATGCGCAGCAGTTCTGCGCGAATTTGTCTAACCGCATCTTGCTTTAGGCTCAGCGTTATACTGATGCCGAATAATAATGATGAACATTGACGAATCACCATAAGCAAAGAAGCCCTCAAAACCCTCGCAAGCGTTTCAATGCAGGCCGAGAAACTCAGCTTTATCGTATTTCGAAGATAAAGCGGCTTCACAAACGCAATATTGTGCTGCGCAGCAGGTTTTCAGAGCTTTATGAGGTATTAACCCTATATTCTACCTTATAATCTTGCGAATATTAGGCTATCTACCGTATCTACTGAAAATGGATTTTTTACCGATGTTGGCAGCATTAACCGACATTTAGTCTGGTAAATTTTGCTTTTGTTTCCATTTGCTTCTATCAACAAGCCTCGTTATCACCATCTTTTATTACAATTCGATACTTTTATTTACCCATTACGCGCGCTACGCGATTTAGCCATGTCACTAGACCTATCCGATGTTAAGCGAATTGCTAACTTAGCAAAACTTGAACTATCCGAATCAGAAACCGTCAGCACGCTGGGGAAGCTGAATGGCATTTTTTCGCTGGTTGAGCAACTCAAAGCTGTTGACACCACCGGCATCACGCCACTCAGCCATCCAATCGCGGCGTTAATGCCAGAATTAGGATTGCGCCTGCGAGAAGATATCGTCAGCGAGCCCAATCGTCGCGATGACTACCAGGTAGTTGCGCCAGCAACACAAGACGGGTTGTATCTCGTGCCCAAGGTCTTAGAGTAGGCTAAGAACCGTCCTATAGATAACCATCACGACTTATTTCGAGAATCATCAGGATATTTCAGAACATGCATAAGCACTCTTTAAAACAATTGTCTGCCATGCTGCATAGCAAGCAGATTTCCGCGACCGAATTGGCGCAGCATTATTTGGGTAGAATTCAGGCTAGTGACCTGAACGCATTTTTGCATGTTGATCCAGAATTAACTTTGCAACAAGCCACAGCGGCTGACGCACGTTTAGCCAATGGTGATGCCACTGTCTTGACAGGCATTCCGATTGCGCACAAAGATATTTTTGTGACGCGCGGCTGGCGATCTACCGCAGGCTCTAACATGCTGGCAAACTACACTAGTCCGTTTGACGCAACAGTAGTAGAGCACTTTAATCAAGCTGGCATGGTCACACTAGGCAAACTTAATTGTGACGAGTTTGCGATGGGTTCCAGCAATCAAAATTCTGCTTTTGGCGCAGTTAAAAATCCCTGGGATTTACGTGCAGTACCTGGCGGCTCCTCGGGCGGATCAGCCGCTGCGATTGCGGCACGTTTAGCGCCAGCGGCAACAGCAACTGATACTGGCGGATCGATCCGCCAGCCGGCCTCATTTTGTGGTGTTACCGGGATTAAACCTACCTATAGCAGCGTCTCTCGTTACGGGATGATTGCGTTCGCCTCGTCACTGGACCAAGGAGGTCCCATTGCACAAAGTGCTGAAGATTGTGGACTACTACTCAATGTAATGACGAGTTTTGACCCAAAAGATTCAACCAGTTTAGAAAGACAAAAAGAAGACTTCAATCGGGATTTAAACAAAGACTTAAAAGGGTTGCGTATCGGTGTACCGCGTGAATTTTTTAGCGAAGGCTTAGCAAAAGATGTGGAACAAGCTGTCCGCGCTGCACTCGCCGAATATGAGAAATTAGGCGCCGTCTTAGTCGATATTTCTCTACCTAAAACTGAACTGTCTATCCCGGTATATTACGTCATCGCTCCGGCCGAGGCATCATCAAACTTAAGCCGTTTCGACGGCGTACGGTACGGTCATCGTGCAGCCAATTACAAAGATCTTAACGACATGTATAAGAAATCGCGTGCCGAAGGTTTTGGGGATGAAGTCAAACGTCGTATCCTGGTGGGTGCTTATGTTTTATCGCACGGATATTACGACGCCTATTATTTGCAGGCACAAAAAATCCGCCGCTTAATTGCGCAAGATTTCAAGGCTGCGTTTGAGCTATGTGACGTCATCATGGGGCCTGTAGCGCCCACTGTTGCATGGGATTTAGGCGATAAAACAGACGACCCTGTCGCCAATTATCTGGCAGATATTTTTACTTTATCTACCAGTTTGGCAGGCTTGCCTGGCATGTCAATTCCATGTGGTTTTGGAC
Source organism: Undibacterium sp. 5I1 (assembly GCF_034314085.1). Classification (NCBI taxonomy): domain Bacteria; kingdom Pseudomonadati; phylum Pseudomonadota; class Betaproteobacteria; order Burkholderiales; family Oxalobacteraceae; genus Undibacterium; species Undibacterium sp. 5I1. The sequence continues at coordinate 3,907,035 of NZ_JAVIWI010000001.1, read as the reverse complement.
AAGGTGAAAAAAATAGCCTGCGCCCTGTCGGCCTGCAAATCATTGGGAATTATTTTAAAGAAGCCCAATTGCTGAATGTCGCACACCAGTTCCAATTAGCGACTGACTGGCATCAAAAAGCGCCTATATGAAATCAATCCGCTCACTTCTTGTTCCAACACTTTTACTCGCTTGCAGTGGCGCTTTCGCGCAGGCAGAAAAGCTCACAATATCGGCGGCGACACCAGCAGCAGTGACATCGGCGACTTCGGTAACAGCACAGCAATCGTCTAAGACCGATGTACTGGAAGCTAATTTCTCCTGCGCTTTGGTACAGCAAGAAACTAATGGTGGTGAACGTTTGGATTACGCTGATCAGGCGCATATCCGCATTGAGGGCGACGTGATCAAAACATTTCAGTGGGAATCCAGTTTGTTCAGAAGTAACCACGGCAATGAATGCAGCATCGATCTGGGTGATGACCCGCAGGCAGAAGTGACTGAGAAGGGCTGGCGAATCAGCTTAAAAGATGCGCGTGCAGCACGCACACGACGTGGATATGATTTTGATCGCGGCTTCAATTGCAGCATTCGGTTAGAACGTGTAGGTGATGATTTGCAAATCAAACCTACATGCCCCGCCTTATGCGGATCGAGGATGAACTTTACAGCACTTACAGTCAATCTTAAAAGCGGCCAATGTCGTAACGACGAATAAATAAGTAGCAATCAAAGTCGCTTACTAAAATCAAGCCGACTGGTAGTGCAAACGAAATTAATGCAATTCATGCAAATGAACGGAAAAAGGATTTAACATGCAATGGGAAGTCGTCATCGGTTTTGAGACTCACGCACAACTCAAAACCCAATCAAAAATTTTTAGCGGCTCTGCCATCCAATTTGGCGCTGAGCCAAATACGCAAGCGAGTCCCGTTGATCTGGCATTGCCTGGGGTACTCCCAGTAATGAACAAGACTGCGGTAGAAAAAGCAATACAGTTTGGCTTAGCCGTCGGTGCGGTCATTGCGCCAGAATCTATTTTTGCCCGCAAGAACTACTTCTACCCCGACCTGCCTAAAGGCTATCAGATCAGCCAATTTGAGATCCCGGTAGTACAAGGCGGCAGCGTCACTTGCGTAGTCGAAAAAGACGGCAAATCCGAAGTGAAAGTCATCGAACTCACCCGCGCCCACCTAGAAGAAGACGCCGGAAAATCGCTGCACGAAGACTACCAAGGCATGACAGGGATAGATCTGAACCGCGCTGGTACACCACTATTAGAAATCGTCACCGAACCCTGTATGCGCAGCGCGGCAGAAGCCGTCGCGTACGCCAAAGCCCTGCACTCACTAGTCATGTGGCTGGATATTTGCGATGGCAATATGCAAGAAGGTTCTTTCCGCTGCGATGCCAACGTGTCGGTACGTCCGGTGGGACAAAAAGAATTCGGCACGCGCGCAGAGATCAAAAATCTCAATTCATTCCGCTTTCTCGAAGAGGCCATCAACATTGAAGTACGCCGCCAGATTGAGTTGATCGAAGACGGTGGCAAGGTCGTACAAGAGACGCGTCTGTACGATCCAGATCGCAAAGAAACACGCTCCATGCGCAGCAAAGAAGATTCGCAAGATTACCGCTACTTCCCCGATCCCGATTTGCCACCGCTGAAGATCGATGCCGCCTGGATAGAGCGCGTAAGAGCAACGATGCCAGAACTCCCCGACGCCATGCGTGCACGTCTCATCCAGCAGTACAGCATCTCTGAGTACGACTCTATGATCGTCACTCAGTCAAAAGCCACCGCAAGCTACTTTGAGGCCGCAATTATGGCCGCTGGCAATATAGACGCCAACGGCAATCCAGCAGCGCAAGCCAAGCAAATCGCCAACTGGATGATGGGTGACGTATCATCCACCCTGCACCGAGAAAATATCGATATCGGCGCCATTCCCGTCGCGGCCAACCAATTAGCATTGCTGTTGCAACGGATTACCGATGGCACGATATCCAACAAAATCGCCAAAGAAGTTTTTGCAGCCATGTGGCAAGCAGCATCTTCTGACATCAATTTGGCAGATCAGATCATCGACAACAAAGGTCTTAAACAAATCTCCGATGTCGGCGCACTAGAAAAAATCATAGACGAAGTCATGGCGGCCAATCAACAATCCGTCGATGAATATCGCGCCGGCAAAGAAAAGGCCTTTAACTCATTGGTAGGCCAAGCGATGAAAGCTACTAATGGCAAAGGTAATCCAGGACAAGTAAATGAATTATTAAAAAATAAACTAGCCCAGTAATTTAATCAGCTTGCTTTAAGGGTCCGCAAGTTTAAACATTTGGGAATGTAGCTTTATTACTGAACTCAACCAGATAATTCCCTTTGAAAAACTGGTAATTGTCAGTTTTGAAGATAGTTGAACCAGTTAGGCGCTGCTACGGATAATTCTCTCTAAAGCTTCTCTTACAGTTTCGCCAATCTTTCTTTTTTGTCTCAATATCTCGAACACTTCTTTTGAAAACCTGACCTTTGCAAGATTTTCATCCGGTTTTTTCAATTCTTTTAAGCGCGTTCCTCCGACGGTTTTATTTGCTATCCAGCAACTTCCTGTCGGAAGTTCGTTACTTATATAAAAAGGTTCACCCATTTTGAGCCTCCAGTGTTGCTCTTATGTAATTATTGAAGACCCAGCGTCCTCGACTATTTCCATGGCCCAAATCGTTCGAAGTTCTTATCAATGCCATTTTTTTGTCATAACCGATTTGAAGATAATAATTATATTGATTAAACGCAAATAATCTACGAATTGAGTGGCTTGAATTTTCGTGCTTGATTTCTAATTTTGCCAAAGCAAGCGAGTGCCGCGTCAAAGCAGATTTCAAATTTTTACTCACAACGAGTCTTCCTTGTTTTTTTATAATTATTAGTGCCTCTTGGATAACTTGCTTTAACTCTTCTGTCCTATTTGGTTGGATGAATACGCTTCTCACTCTGCCACCCTTCGTACCATCGCGAACCGTAATTGATTGCTGGTCAAGTCCGAGAGAACGTTGCCAATCTTTTAACGAATCACCAGCACATACCGCCTCTTTGATTCGTAATCCAATTAATTGTTGCAATTTTATTAAAATAAGTGTATCCGGATTTGCGTTGTCAATTGCATTTTTTAAAATTATCTCTTCAATAATTTTTCCAACTCCAATGCGTGAACCGGCCGGTACTCCAATTTTTTTGTTATGACAAACAACGTCTGCAAAATCATCGCGATTCACCGCTCGCAATGCACGCCGAATTATGCTCATTTCGTTTTGAATTGTTCTATTTTGAACTCCTTCAGTAATTCTCCAATTGATGAACCCATGAATTTGATTTGGCGTAATGTTGATCGGTGAGACGAGGTTTCCCCAACGTGCTATCTTGGCCCATTTTTGAAGATTGCAACAAGTTGTCTGAATTTTTAGTTTGTAATTTGTTCCGCATCGACTTTCGGCATAAGCACACTTAGCAAATTTGACTTTTATTGCATCAGACGGTAAAAAAATTTCGGACATAGTAACTCCAAAAAAATGGTCCACCGAGGTTAAGAAAAACCGTTCGCGGCTCACGAACGGGTGCTGCTGAGTTGAGATAATAGCGGTCGCCGCCGAGCCGACGGGGGGATTTTGACCAAAACAAACTGCTGAGAATTATTGCGAGAGAAAGGAACTTATAGATACTTAGGCACTTCAAAAAAGCACAGTAAGTAATTGAGTTGTTAGAACATAGACCGCAAATTCAAAATATTTGAATTTGGGTGTAGTTGGTCACTTGGAGCGACAGCGGTCATGATCAGCACGAGACCGGGACTTTCCAAATGATTTTAAATTATGGCTTTTAGATTTAACAAGCACGAGTGCTTATATTTTCGCACAAAAAGTGCTAATATTTTGCTGCTCTAATTTCCTACCTGCAAATGAAATTAGATTATCAAAATGTTCAACGATGCAAGTTACCCTGCCAGACGATATTATGCTCCATTACGACTTTATTCTATCACTTTATAGCAACAAATCAAATTAATTCTAATAAATTTTATGTAGTGTTGCAGCGCCGCACTCTTCGACTTTTCTTGTTTATTTGGGTTCTTTACCAATTTATAAAGTAACAAAGTTTTGCTGGTTTGTTTTTTCAAGCTATGTCCGTTAGTGAAAAAGAAGACCCAGAATTTCCCTCAATACAACTAAAAGCAACTATTTTCTAGGTAACCTTTTATGTCTTTAGTACTTGGCCTTCCACCCTCTGTTGACCAATTCCCCGGCATCGATGTTCTAAAACCCGGCTGCAAAATCGCCCCTGACGTGACCTTATACCGGCATGGTGCCCGCGAAGGTGACATCATCACTTTAGGTGACTCAGTCAGCTTGTTTGACCGAGTGCGACTCGTCGTCGGCGATGTCTCTATCAATCTTAACGCATCAATACACATCGGCGACCGCAGCATCGTCAATGTAGGCTCTTACTTGTCTGGTGAAGGCGGCTTAACGATCGGTGACGAGGTCTTGATCGGCCCCCATGTACGCATCTTCAGCGCAGGTCATGCTGTACATGGCGGAGAGCCATCTATTTATCGCAATGAATTAACTTATAACCAAGTAAAAATAGAAGACGGTGCCTGGGTAGGCGGCGGTTCCACCGTCTTACCAGGTGTGACGATAGGACGCGGCGCGGTAGTCGGCGCTGCCAGCGTTGTCACTCAAGATGTGCCTGCCTTTGCCATTGTCGCTGGTAACCCTGCAAGATTTTTACATTATCGGGATGGGCATAATGACGGTTTGTAGTTTTGCAAAACCAGTCAAACTGATGTAGGTCGGTGCGATAGCGAGGTGTAATCTTAACTACTTAGACCGAAGTACAGGGCGCTCTAAAATGAAATAAGAGATGCTGGCGAGCATCACCGTCACTGGACCACACACTAGCGCCAAAGACAAATCGCTTAAATGGAGGATTTGCTCGCCCATCAGCAGAATGGGGTAATGCCAAAGGTAGATGCCATAACAAATCGTACCAAGATACACGATCACTCGGCTCTGGAAGACAAATTTCAGACCCAGTTGCAGCGGATTTTGGAGCAAGCCGATAATCAGCGCCAATGATATAAATTCATAGCATGGTTGTTGCCAGATATACCATTGCCTATGACGGAAATCGACTGTCAGCATGCCAATTAATAAAGTAATGATTAACAGCCAGACCAACCAAGGCCTTGAGAATAAGCGATTCCATCGCTGCATCCACGCAGCGTCATAATTGATCGCTAACAAAGCACCTAATGCCAGGCTATCCAGACGCATATCTGTGCCGTTGTACAGGCGTGGAACAGAGAAGCCCTTCACCGCCATAGCAGAGCGCCAAGCTACACAAAAAATGACTATCCCCACTAAGCACCAGCTTAGTTTTTTACCATACCAAGACGAACGTAAACTAAGTGCCAGCAAAACTGGCCACACCATATAATATTGCTCTTCGATTGATAGCGACCAGGTATGTCCAAGATAGTAGTCACTAGGTATTTCCAGCGCCCGCAGCCAGTTCATAAAATAAAACAAGGCACCGACTACATGCAGCATTTGCTTAAAACCGCGCCCAAAATAAAAATAAGTTACTAGCGTAGTCAACAGTACCACTGCCAACAAGGCGGGGAATAAGCGTTTAGCACGGCGTATATAAAATTTCTTAAAATTAATGCGCCCGGTAACACTCCAATCTTTCAGTAATAGCTTAGTAATGAGAAAACTGCTCATCAAAAAGAAGGTGTCCATGAATATGATAGGACCCGGAAACACGTCGTAATTAACATGCGCCAAGAAGACGAAAAAAGCCATAATCCCACGCAAACCATCAAACGCTGTCCATCGGTTGGCAGCCAATTTTAGGGGCGCATTAACCGAGGTAATTGCCTGATTTTGCGTAGTTACTGTCATAGCTGAACTTGAAATCATCTTGTTATTTTGTTGGACGAATTCCACTCGCCAGGTTGCCTAAGTTAGCCGGAGGAGAGACATTATTTTTCAGAGACAAAGCATGTTCAGCAATCTGGTCTGCAATGGCCTGATAACCGATGTCATTTGGATGATAAACATCATCGCCAGCCAGAAGACGCTTAATATTTTTTTGCGCAAGCGCATCTGCCGTATTGTTATGCACTCCCAAGCCGTTCAGTATATTGCCAGCAACATCTAAAAAATAGACATTTGGCTTATTTTTATCTGCAACACCAGCGAGACGCTGATTATACAAATGTAAGTCACAGACAGTATTGGGGTAAAGCGCCTTAGACTTGATCGCATTTGTACAAGCAACCTCATCTTTGATCACTTTAAAAGGATGTCCCTGACCATCAGGCAACCCGGCAACCATCGACCCGTTTGAGAATGAGGTGACGAGCAAAGTCTCTTTAATTAAGGTTTGCCCATTGCTATTTTTTGCCGCTTTTATTTTATCGATCAAGACTTGGAGATTGTTGGCATAAGCCGTCGGGGCTATCCCTCGTTGGACGATGCTGTCATTGATGCCTGCCATGATCACAATCAAGTCAATTTTTTGTACTGATTGTTTTGACAACCATGTAATAGACGCATCAAACCGGGCAGTCAAATCATTACTTGTATTGCCACCGACACCATCTCTAACAATTAGGTTTCTATTTACGCCCGGCTTTAAAGTGACTTGCCTCGCTTGATAAGCACGGCACACAGTAGCGTCCACCGCTTGTCCGGCAAAGGTATCTTTATCCCAACGCATATCACCTGTTGATGTTTTTTGCCTCTTATTGGTAACTAAGGCAAAGGCGATATCTGCCGGAAATGTTTTAGCGCCCGAGGCATCTGATGTGCCACAGCCGGCAGTATTGCTGTCACCAAAAAAGACAATAGTAACTGGCGAGCCAGCTGCCAGCCTTGCCTTAATGATGGGGGTAATGGGGATAATTGCTGCGGAAGGATTTATTGCAGTATTTACTATGACTGTCTGGGTCGAGCTCAGCGCGGGATTAATACTCAGCGAAAATACACCGACAGATAAGAATAAGCAACTTAGATTAAAAGTAGAGATACTTAGCATCATCAATAGTAGGGTGGGGTCATTCGGGCTTGTACACATCGTTACATAACGCCACTCCATCTGAGAGGATGGCCAAAGATATCTTAAAACATGTCTTAAAAAAAGATTCGTCTCATTTTTTGTTCAAGCAAACTGGGTTGATTAGTTAATAGCTTTAGGGGATGTTAACATTTAAGTCAGCCAGATGATAGCGAACTCGAGGTTGATAAACGAGAGGAAATTTCTATCCAGTTTTTCATATCTTGTTGCAATCCGTCTGAAGTGAATGATTCTGCTAAAAAACGTTCAACAAGATTTCTCTCTATGTACAAATGTTTGTCGTATTGACGTTGTTCGATGCGATTGCTTTTCGATGGTATCACTGCTTGCATCTGATGGTCTTGAATATAGGACAAAATCTCATTTGAGTCATAACCTTTATCTGCCAATACGGCTTTGGCATCGAAGCCCTTAATCAGGGCAATGCGTTGCGTGCTGTCATGTACTTCCCCGCCAGTCAGTATCCATCGTACCTGATTACACAAGGCGTCAACAGCGACATGAATTTTGCAGGTTAAACCACCTCTTGATCGGACAATGGCTTGCGCACCGCCTTTTTTGGGTGCCTGCGGCGTGCTGATGAACTCGCACTGCTGTACTGTCAATCATCAATGCCTCCATGTCCAAGTCGCCGCTGATCGCATTGACCAATTTTTCCCAAACGCCCGCTTCGCCCCAACTCTTAAAACGCGTATAGGTGGTATGCCAATTCCCCAATTCAACCGTTAAATCACGCCAAGGCGAACCAGTTCGAACTATCCACAGTACCGCTTCCAAATATAGTCGATTATTTAGGCCTGTACGCCCTCTATCTCCGTCTTTTCCTTGTAGCAAAGCAGCCTACTTCATCCAATGATCGTCTCTCAAAATCTTTATCATCATGCTCATTCAAGGTATCCTATTTTTCAAATACCGAATGTAAACACATTTCCTTAAATGTTAGTAGGCCCTAGTACCGCCACTTATACAATTTGCATCAATAATGTTAGCAAGACCGCTTATATCAATCACGACAGATAACTAATATTCAATTAGACCTTACGCAGATTGTCCCAGCGAGGTACAGAAACGATGACAGTTTTAGGAAGACTACTCGCAGCAACGCAGCTAGAGCGGCTTTTTGTATGTTCTCTTACTAACAGGGAGCTTATTTCCGGTACTGAAAAGCAATACCGGAAATAAGATAACGTGAAAATAGGGTAGTAACCTCAAAGAATTAGCACTGCGCCGACATTAGTGGTTTTTTTAAAACCAATATCAAAAACCTAGATATTTATATTACTGCATAGTCAACGATCAGGCCTGCTTTTATGTAAAAATTGCCTTGGTCAAGGAGTTCATCGGGTTTGATGTATTCGGCAGCCAAAGCTGAGAACCACTTAATATCAAACTTTTTGCAAACCGTTTCATTTTTATCTTCGTTTTTTATTATTTGCATATATATATATGTAATTTGGCTTTTGCTTCAAAATCAGTAGCTTGCGCAAGCAAACTAACCTGATTTAAATACCAACTGAGCCTGCTTGAGGCTGTAACGAATGCATATTTTCAACCGCATGGTCATTACTATCGGCGCGTTTCTTACCGCGATATAATCTTACTCTGAGTTTCTCTATGGGTCTTTCAACAACTAATAAGACGATTAATGAGATTGTTATCGTCGCTATAAAATATGAAAACGTGTTTAATTCTAAAACTCCAATGGCACGAACCATTGCCCCAACTGGGATCTGAAGTATGTAAATTGGAAAAGCCAAATCACCTAAGAATTTGTCTATTTTGCTTTTTTTTGACAAGTCAAATAGCAGTCTTGAAAAGATAGCTAACGTTATGAAACCAACAAAAATAACTGGACTCACCCATAACGATATGAACGCTACACCAGCAAGCGAGAAGTAATAACCCCAATTTTTTGGGCGGCTGATTGGATAGAGACGATTCAACCAATAACCTAAAATACCTAACCCAAAATACGCCATGGCGTTTGGGAAATAAATATCCGTGCGGTATTTATCTGGTAAGGTTGTATTGATATGTTTAATATAAAAACAATACGCTAAACCAATTGTAATAAAAATTAGTGACTTTTTAAAACTTCTGACGACAAATGGGGCTATTAAATAAAATAGCAATTCTAAAGAAAGAGACCAAGCAGAAGTATTTAGAATAAACTTCGCTCCGTTTTGATTTGGATCGATACCATACTCCGAAAAAACTACATGTCCATCGACCCCGCTAATGTGAGTAAGGATATCAAGGCCAAACATGGTAAAGTTAGAAAACAGAGCAAGAGCTTCCATGGGCAGTGGTAAATCCATCATGAGAAGAATTGATCGCCTTAACGATCCCCAAGGCATTAATATCAATAGAGAAATAAAATAGGTTGGCCATATCCGGAAAAAACGGCCTAGGTAAAACTGATAATTTGTATCAGGTGTTAGGTAGCGTTCGCTTAATCCAAGCGTCATATAAAAGCCAGAAATAATAAAAAAACAGTTAACTGCTACCTCAGCAGGAAATAAATGCATGCCTTCAAAATTTCCAATGTGTGAAAACAGCACGCTAAGAGCAAGGATAAGTTTTATGGTCCCCATATTTTTCCGAAAATTTTTTGTTTAAATTAATTTTTAAGTAATTAATTAACTTTTTTACTCAAAAGTAGTCTGACAAGACATAACAACGAAGGCAGTTGTGTAGTCGGACTAAGACCTACAACACAACTAATACGGTTTTGCATAAGCCGTATTTATTAAATCCACCATTAGTCAATCAACTTGGCACTTAAAATAAGCGGTCTCACTGTGTGATCAAAATCGCGGCAAACTTTGCTACAAGTTGAAGATATACTATTGAGTTGAATCAAAGTAAGTTAGTTTAATCCAGTAACTGATATTCTATTAATCTCTACAGGGCGGGCATCATGTGAGCCGCCATAAACAATGGCTATTTTGGCACGTTCTGGCTTAATCACAAGCCGTGTTGCAGTCGTTAAGCCACCATTGCAATCATGTACTTTTATATCCGTTGAAAGCATTTTCCCGTTTGTGTCGTTCCAGTTAATCTGGGTGCGGAAACGCTGGCTTTTGTCACATTTTGCTTGAACTGTCAGCGCCACCACATCAACAGATCCGACATCAACTGCTTGTGTAACAGGGGAACCGACGCTGGCATAAAATTTTTCGTCTTTAAATAAAGCGCCATTAGAGGTCCAACCGTCAGCGCCATTAGAAAAATCTGGGTTACTAATAAATTCTTTTTTAAATAATTTACTTAATTCAATCTGATTAACTAGGCCGACTCGAATATCGTTCACCCTAAATAATTCAGTAGTAAGCGCAATCGCCTCTGCCTCAAATTGATAACCTCGGCCAACAGCGTACACAATAATCTCCACACCAGAACGAGCTAAAGAATTCGCTAAATTAATATCACTCGTACTTTTTGCATAATATGGCCACGAGTGCCAAGACGCAGCAATCGTACCTTTTGGGTAGTGATTGTATGTTGGATCAATGTCAGAAGTCGCATCTAAAATCAATATTTTACGACCTTTATATTGATCTAGCTTGGACAGAATATCACCAGCAATCGCTTGCGGCTTACTACGCGCAAATAGTCCTTCTTGGGCAGAACGACTCCATAATAAATCTGTTTTAAATTGCTGAAAAGGCCAATATACGACTGGAAAACGAGCCAAATTGAAAGAACAAAAAATCACTAAAAGTCCAACGAGCACGCCGCGCAAATTGACAGCACTATACAGAGCCCAAACACCACTGCATAACAACCAAGGCATTACCGGAAAAGCATATCTCAAATATGCTTGGTTATGAAAACACAACCCAATATAAGCAATTGCGGATACTCCTGTGAATAAAATAGCCCAACGTTTTAATTTCACAGCCAATAATATAGATAAAGGTATAAAAACCAAAAATACAATTCCCAATGCGCCATTAGCCGAAAACTCACCAAAATCTTTGGAACTGACGCTCATATCCCAAAAAGTTTGTAATCCAATGCTTCTTACAAAGTGACTATTAGTAAAAGAAGTTTGCGTATCAAAGTAAGGCGAATTAAATATTTGGTTAAAAAAAGGAAATACTGGGTTACCCGTTTTAAACCAAGCTACAGCGTAAGGAGGAGAACAAAAAATAAGAAATGCAATACCACTAGTTAAAATAAATTTAAAACGGAAAACTTCAAATTTATCTTCTACAGAACGTAATAAGGCGCCCAAAGCTAAAAAAGGTACTATTAAAAAACCAGGCAACTTAATTGCACAAATATAACCCGCAAGAATTCCTAAAATGATCCAGCTTCCCTTTTGGCGAATAGTTTTATATTCACCACCTGCAATTTCACATAATGCGATCATAAAAAAGAAAGTCAGTGGCGCTTCTATGTAAGCAGAACCGACCTCCAACAACGATATCGGTAAAGTAAATAAGATCGCTGGAACACCCATTGCGAGTAAGGCATCGAGTCGGCCAGCTAATAGCCTATATCCAAGATATCCAGTAGCCAATAAGAAAGATGTGTTCATCAGACGCACTGCTTGCTCTCCACCAAAAAAATAAGGTGGGACATACAACCAATCGGCGCCAAAAGGCATTACAGACCATACATATTCTTTGACGTCAAAATTCCACAAACCAGCATCTAACATTCGTACAGGGATATTTAAATGAAAAGATAAAGCATCATGACCCAAGTCAGGCAAAATTGTCACCATGATGACGATAGTGACGCCAAGCATTAGCATGGCGACTAGAATACTTTCTTTCCATTCGACTTTACGAAAAAAGCAAGGAAGTTTAGGTGGAGAAAGCTTTCCTTGAGACATCAAAAAATACGATGCGGCGACGGCGAAACCAGAAAAAAGGGTGAAAAATACTAAGGGTGTACAAACAGGGAAGTGCGCTAATAATGCAATCAAAGTTCCAAGTAAGCAAAATCCGATAGCAGTGTTGCGTAAGTCCCAAGTAGAACTTTCTGTTGACAACTCAAGCCCTGAAAATCGAGCGATCCAAACAGTAGACATACGCCCAACTATGTTTGCGCAGCACCAAAACCAAATAACTGCGACGACTGGGCCAAGACCCGCAGAAGCTACATAAAATGCAAAAGGTAACCCAAGTAAAGCAAAAATTGTGAGCCCACAGCGAGATAGCAGAAAATACAAACAATAACTAACAACTACAAATAATAGAAATTGATCCCTATTCGTTTGAAAATTCCACACAGATTCGCCCCACCAGTTTGTCCCGAAAGTGCCAGCAATAGCTGCACACGTTAACATGGCAGTTATCATCCACATCAGATATCTATGCTTTGGCAGTTGGCTTATGTTTATCTCTGGAGTTACATAAATTTGCTTCACTTGAAAACCCATAACTTGCCTAGAAAAAATCCATTAATCGCGATAACTGGCAAAGATATTATTTTACCAACCAACGCATAGTTAAAAAAAGTGTATGCAATAAACACAAAACTCAAAGTAATTGCATAGTTAATACAAACGACCGCTGAAAATTTTATAAACGACGTAGGCGTTGTAATTGATTTGAAAGTTAAATTAGCATGAAAAATGTAATTAACTAAAAAACTTAAAAAAAATCCTGCCGTTGTGGCAAGGATGTAGTTGAGCTCAAACCAGATTAGGCCCTGCATGATGCCAATGTCTAATACTGCACAGATAACACCGCCAGTGAGGTACACCAAAAACTGTTTACTCACTTTTATCTGCGTCAACATAAGCTCTGTGTAATGAATACTTTCTATGTTGCGGCCGAGTTGGTACAGCAGCAATGTCATAGGCTAAAAATGCCAATATAAATTGCAAACCCATCAATATGGGCAAAGCTGACAACATTACTGTGCCTGGAGGGGTAAGTAAATCCTCGTTAGCAGACAGAAACCAGTGCCAGCAACCATAAACTGTACCAAACGACAACAGCAATAACCCTAATGGCAGTTCCAGAGATGCTATCGCTAAATCGCGTAAATAGTAATTGTAAAAAATTCGTTTACAGAAATTCCTGGCATGCTTGATTAAAAACTCACCAATAATCTTGGATATCTTTAAGTTACTAACTTCATCACCATAACGAGCATCCATTGGTACATCAACTACTACTGCTCGCTGTAAATTTAAACGAAATAAGATATCTGTCTCGAAAAAATATCTGCTGCTGATTTTATCCATAGGTAATTGACGTGCAACACCGGCATGAATAGCGGTATAACCATTAGTTGGATCAAATAAATTCCAATATCCAGAAGATAACTTTGTCATTAAAGACAATACCGCATTACCAAATAGACGCATTTTAGGCATACTACGGATTTTATCTAAATTGAAAAATCGATTACCTTTAGTGTAATCTGCCTCCCCCACCAAAATTGGCCCAACAAATTGTGGGATAAGAGCGGGATCCATTTGCCCATCACCGTCAATTTTCACAATCACATCCATGCCATCAGCAATAGCAGCTCGATATCCCGTCATGACGGCACCGCCAACGCCCAGATTGTGTGGGTTACGCAAAACGATCACACGCGGATCAGTATTATTTGCCTCAACGAAATCACCAGACTTATCTGGGCATTGATCATCAACCACGTAAATACGTGTTATTTCAGATCCAATATGGGATAAAACATCTAATATATGACGAGTCACGCGGTAGCAAGGGATCACTACAGAAATTTTTCCATCAGACGGGTATGGCTGTTTAGACACGATCGAATTCTCAGTTTTGATTTATTGAAACTTGTAATCTTTTAATTAAAAAAGGCGGCTTACGCCGCCTTTTTATTTCAACCAAACTGGGTTGATTAGTTCTGCGCGCTATTGCCGTTGTTCAAACCATTGATACCACCGATGTTACTGATAACACCTGAACCTGGATTGACCATCAAAGGCTGAACTGACAATTGTGTTGTCGGAGCAGTTACCAACAGAGTGTACCAAACACCGGAAGTCAGGCCTAATGCAGCAGAAACAGCACTGCCACCAACAATGACTGAACCGCCTGAAGCTACTGTACCATTTACGCCCATTGAAGAAACGAGAGCAGTACCAACAATAATGCCTGCTGGATTGATCGCCTGTACAGAAACCGGAGCAGTCAAACTACCAGTGTTGTAAATACGCAGGTAAGTATTGTAGTCATTCACTGACGAACCAGTAACAACAAAACTTGGTACATAAACAGCAGCACCGTTAGATGTCAACAAGTAGGTATTAGCACCAGTTTGTGTTGATGCATTTGTAGTTGCACCGTTTGCAGCTACAGTTGCTCCACCGATTGCGTACTGAACATTGAACGGCAGAACAGTCGTAGTATTCGTTGTGTAGCACAGGTAGTTGTTTGCAGTTGCAACAGCACTTGTGATAGCAGCGAAAGTAACCGATTTCTTATCTGTAGATACTGTACCAGCAGCAACACTTGTTGTACAAGCTTGATCAGATGCCAAGAACACACCAGCAACAGCAGCAGCGGAGAAATCACCAGTTGCAGTGAATACTGATGTGCCGAAATCAGCAGCAGCGGCGTTGGCGCCAGCTGGTGTTTTCAACGCTGTGTTAACAACCAACTTTGTAGAACCCAAGTTAATACCGGCAGTACCAGCAACAGGGCTAGCACCGATGAATTGCTTAACTGCATTATTTACGTCAACTTTTTTCGCTTCAGCTGTTGTGTAAATACCTGCTGCTAATGCGTTTGAGTTGATAGTAGCTTGGCTCAATGCTTTGGATGAAGTCAACAATGTTGCTGTGCTAACTGGTTCTACATAGCTAGTTACGCCAGATGTATCACCTGGAGTCACTGTGTAACCAACTGTAGTAGTTACTGTGCCGCCAACGCCCAAAGCTGCGGACAATTTAGCGATTTTTGCAGTAGCGCCATTCATGTTGATTACTGTACCGGCCGGAACACCACCTGTACCAGCGTTGGATGTGAGCGTGAAGTAGTAACCCAAACCATCTGTATCTGCAGTAGCTGCTGACAGAGTGTAGTTTGCGATTGGATAAGCTGTACCATTCAAAAACAATGCTACGTCAGCAGGATTGGCAGCAGCATTTGCTTTTGCTGAATTTGGCAACACACCGCCATCAGCTGCTTTTGTAGAACCAGAACCAAAACGTACGTGTACTTGAACAGCAGCACCGTCATTGATAAGACTAGCTGTTTGGTAAGTAATAGTAGGTTGAGCAACAACTACTGTTGATGTGATGTATTCGGCAGCCAATGTTGAGCCAACGTTTACACCGATTTGACCAGCGTTCGCAGCCAGAGCTGAGAAACCCAGCGTAGCGGCAACAGCAACACGCATCATAGAATGTTTCATTTTTATTTCCTTGTATACAAAGTTAATTTGCAATTGCAATTGCGTCTTTCTTTAAAGACCGACGTAGCATAACAAAAAATATTGTTATGTCAAAGTAATTCGTTATTACAAGCGCATGACACTGCTTTTGATAAAAATTACTTGACATAATTTGTGATGGCAGATTAACGCCTTCGGACGCAAATTTACCTACTTTGACAACAATATGCAATAGAGCTGATCGAGTATTTATAAAATAAATACAACTTTTATCCTGTTTATGACAGGACGTTTACATCTGTTGCTTTTTTTATTTCTTATTGCTCTTTTGTAGTGCGCGGATCTGCTCAATAATAGCGGGATCAGTTACTACGGTACCTTTAGAAAGAGCAGTATTAATGGAATCGTTTTGATTTTGGGGATTATTCTGTCCATTTGGACTGGTTGCCTGATCTGGCTTGGACATTGGGTCTTGCTGCTCAGGCGGCGTACTTATATTGTTTATATTGCTTGTTTTTTCATTATTTTTTGGGCTGTCAAGTGTCTCATTTTTGCTACTAAATGGTAGCTGTTGTGGGCGAACCGGTTTAAGTAGTGGCGTTGGCACATTAGCGGGCGTGGTCCATGACCCTAACTGAGTACGGAATGCTTGCGTAACTGATTGTGCAGTCTGATCATCTTCAATAATATAGGGCGTGATCAGGACAATCAGTTCTGTTTTGACGTTTTTGCCCGTCTGGGAGCGAAATAAACCTCCGATCAGTGGGATATCTTTGACAAAGGGGATGCCTGCATTACCCTTGTCATTTGATTCTGAGATCAAGCCACCCAACATCACGGTTGCACCATCCTGGATCGAAAGTTTGGTATCTACTTTGCGATTGCTAAATGTGGGAGAGCTGCTGACGCCCGTCGTTGTAACACTGGCACCACTCACCTCTTGCGATACATCAACGTCAATCCGGCCACCGGCATGGATCACCGGTTTGACCTTGAGAATAATCCCGGTATCTTTATATTGTATTGTTTGTGTAGTGCTGGTACCAGCCGTACCTGTGGTGAGCAAATTACTAGTTTGGCTGGTCAGAATAGGGACTTGTTGGCCAACAGAAATAGTCGCAGTCTCGCCATTGCGCGCCATCACACGAGGGCTAGATAAAATTTGCGCTCTATCATTGGTGGCTAAAGCATTAAGAGCGGCTTTAATATTGCCATTGACAAAATTGAGAGTGAGTCCACCTGTGCCTAAACCCAATCCGCCTAAGGTACCGCCGCTTGTGCCGTTGCCAGTATTGCCCTGATTGATCGCCCATTCTATACCGAGATTGAGGCTGTCATTGAGAGTAACTTCTGCAACAGTCATCTCTATCAAGGCAGATTTGGCTGGTTTGTCGAGCTCGCGCAATAAGCCTATCCACTGGGAATATTGATCTGCGCTACCTTGGATAATCAGCGTATTAGTGGCCTTGTGAACGACAACTCTGGCTGCCGTCTTTGCCGTAGCGCCACTTGGACTAGCGGCAACCACACCACCACCGAGCAGGTCTTGCACTGTCTTTGCGAGTTCATCGGCATCTAAGTTGAGCACGGCGTAAGTGAAGTACCCATTGTTACCGCGCGCCTTAGTAGGCTGATCCAACTCAGTTACCCAGTCGGCCATATGCTTTAGAATAGCCTCATCACCAGAGAACATCACTAGTGCATTATTTGCGGCGATTGGGATCAGCACAATCGGCGTACTTACGCCACCCTGTCCCATACCTACTTGCACCGTATAACCCTCTGCAGCTAGTACTTCAGCCAGTTTTTTAGCAATATCATCAACAGACCAATAGGTAGGACTGATACGTTGACTGGTGCGACCGCGCATGAGGGGCTGATCAAGGATTCTGACTACTTCTAATGCGGCGCGGACATCTTCGGTTTCGCCAGAAATCATAAGGGCGTTATTTTGTGCGCTTTCTGTTAACTGGAGACGAGTGCCAAACATTTGTGCTAACCAAGCACGTATCTCGGCTGAACGCAACGCATTCATTTCTACATACTGGAATATTGGACGTAGCGCCATAGGTACGTCTGGCAATGCTCGTCCACGACGTATCTCTGGCGAGTAACCGAGCTGAGCGTTATCTGGGACGATCCTATAGAAACCGCCCACGTCATTGACGGTAACGCCATAACTTTTCAGCAGCATCTGCGCAGCGCGCAGCACTTCCGTTGGAGTCTGGGCGCGGGATGTACGCAAAGTGACCAGGTCTTTGCGCTCAAGCACTTTGGGGTCAACACTAAAATTGGTTTTAAGCACTACGCCATATACTGCATTAATGAATGCAGGTAATGCGATTTGATCAAACACGAGTGTGATGTCGGCTTTTTCATTGGCTACGACTGGCTGCTGGGTTTTTAATGCGGTGCTATTAATATCTAGTGGCGGCTTTGGGGTCTTGCTTACGGTGACGCGAACTGGTTTATCAGATGGATTGCCGGTCACTTCGGTAGCGGTTATACCGTTTTGAACGCCGTTCTGATCTTCAGCCATTTGTAATAAGGGCGCTGGTATAGGGCTTGCCTGCTTACCTTGCAAAATAGGGTCAAATGTAGAGCAGCCAGCAAGCGTGACGCAAACCAATACGGGTAACAATCTTAATTGAAAGCGCGGCAAATCAGGCGAAGCCGCGGTGGAATCTACGACATTACTCATAGGACGATTTACATTTTTTAAATAGTAGTGCATTAGATACTTCCCTTTTTAGTTTCGTCCGACAGCGAGCATGGCTTGCTTACCGTTAATGGAGAGAACAATCCAGTTTTGTTCGATCCTTACAATCGGATAACCGCCGGGCAACTTGTCGCCCACGTTGAGCGTCTGTAAATTGGAGGGGTTGTCGTTAAAAGTAATCACAAGCTGGTTGGCACTGCTCGTCTTGATAACGGCGGCGATACGCCAGTCTGGCGGCGTCAACGGCTTATCATTGCCGGAAGCAGCGCCTGCAGCGGACTCACCCCAAATAGTTCTGCCGATGAGTTGTGAGATTGTGGCACTGGCATCTGCTTGTCCAACTCTAGCAATCTGCCAGTCTTGATTTTGATTTTTGGGTAATTTGACTACAGGCAATGGCGGCATCAATAATTTAATCAATATCATACCGAGCAGTAAAATCAACATACTGGCGATAATCGTCCAACGAAACTTTTGCCACATGCTTATGCTCCTCTAGCCAGTGTTTTGCTTACTGCAGACTCACTTGTATTATCTGACGCTGACTTCTCTTTATCGTCAGCAGGGCGACTCACGCGTGCAAGTGCTTTGAGGTTAAGCTCAGCTCTGCCTGAGGTGCCTATCCAAAGGTAAGAAAAAGTATCGACGATGATGCCTTGCTTCCCTGAATCCAGTGTCTGAAAAACGCTGTAGAGCGATTTTGGCGTGACCTCAAATCGTAGTTTGGCCTTAATCGGTATGACGCCGGGAATAAAAAATTGACCATCTTCAGTCTTATTGAGGGTGTTGTTGTCACTTAAATTATCAGACATTGTGACTGAAGAATTAACGGCTTTTTCTTGCGCCAGTATGAGTTGTAAAGCGTCATTCCATTTGGACTGAATAAGGCCGTTACTGCTGTCGGTCCAGTCACGTTGACGATATTCCATCAGTGCGTCACTAGCCGCTTTTGCTCTGGAGACCCATGCAATATCTGTGGCTTGTTGGCGCGTTTGTTCCAAACTAATACTGAGGCGGCGATATTCCTTTTGTTTTTTATCGACCTGTTCTGCCTTGTCTAAAACGAGGTAAGTACCAAGTATGCCAAGTACTATTGCTAAACCAATCCGCAAACGCGGATTTGCCGCTAGCTGAGTCTGCAAGCTGTCAGCCATTTTTTCCCTTCCCGTCTGTAGAGAGATTATCTTGAGGCAAAACAACACCCGGCTTCGGTAAAACAGTCATTCGAAAAGCGAGACTTTTTTGATCTCGCGCCAGCAAATTTTGCACCTCTATAAAACGCCCTGTATTTAGCAATGCTTTGGTGATGTCGGCACGTGAGGGAACTTCCAATCCCGGCATGATGACGATGCGTAATTTGCCTTCCTGAAACTCCCATTCGCGTATACGTGTATCAGTTGGCAGAGTCTCTGCCACTGCGGACATTAGATCCAATTGCGACGGGTAAGGATCAAGTTGCTGCCGAGTTTTTATCTCTTCGATTGCTTTAAGTGCTTTTTCTCTGGCTTGTATCAAACTATTAGCTTGACCAGTCAGTTTGCTCAGCTCTTGCCGATTTTGCTCAATCGCATTGCTGATTTGCTGCTGGCGCAACGTGTACCACCCATAGGGGAACGCAACACATAAAAATAAGACTGCATAGAGCCATTGTTCAATCGCCGGACTGCCGCCAGTGAGGCCACCGCCAGATATAACTGGCTCCCATGGCTGGGCTTGTATGGACAAAGATTGAATGGCGGGAAGTTTTTCAAGACCAGCGACGGTATAACCCACTTCGCGACAAAAATTAACGTAGTCATCAAGGACAGGCGTTTGTGGCCACCAGCGACTACCAATCAGTTGCTTGTCTTGCCAACATTGTGCCTCTGCGCCATCAAAACATTTGACTAATCTGACGCCACTCTCTTGCAAGGGATAGAGTGCAGACTCAGGTATCGCTTGGGCTTGCATCCATAGTTTAGGCAGTTCTTGACGCTGTTGCGCAAGCCATGCGGCATCCCAGCACCACACCAGCGCAGCGTTTTGCTCAAATATGATGGCAAATTCTGGTCTAGCAAAAGGCGCCCATTGCTTAAGTTGCAGCTGCAAGGCTTGTTGACGACGTTTCGGCGGAATCGTCTTGAGATCAAATCTTGAAAAACGACAAAAGGAGCGCCCAATAACAATCTGCCTAGGCAAAAAGGTATTACCTGGTTTGTCTTGCGGCGCTTTAGAAGTTAAGAGCAGCCTTCGCTGGGGGGGGAGGCGCCTTCTCAAGTTCGAAAGGATTTGACGGTATTGCGTCATCGTTTTTTTGGGTTATCCGTTGTGAAATTGAATAGTAATAATCAATGCGCCATGGAGCTTCGGACGCATCTGGGGTTAGCTTTATATTATATCTGATGGAAGTCGCCTGACTGCTAGTTCCTAAACTTACACGTGTTGTGTCTGAGGGTAAGGCTAAAATTTTTAGGACTAGTTTTTGCGGATCTAAGCCTGCCAACTGGGCAAGCTGTGTCTCCCCTTGTATTAATTCTATCGCGCGGTATTTAACGATTAGTTCTGCACCTGGCAAAGTAATCCCTGGCAATGTCATCAATACCGATATGGGGGCGGTATTAGGATTCATTCCAACGTTAAGAGCTGTTGTAATCGAATCCGTAAATGGAGTATCTCCCTCCCATAAACTTTTCTGTGCTGACCAACCATACACATTACGCAGTTGATCAGGAGTAATCAAGGGGCGACCAAACGGTTTGGGTAATCCTGCATTTTGATAATCTTGTAAAGTGACGCCATTTAGTCGGTGGAGCTGGGGATTGGGGGCAATATAATCCATTAAAGTGTCATACAACTGATCGTAAGCAGCCACAGGTACTTTTCTTTCAGTCAACAATATCCCAAGTGCTTCACGCGAAATACCGTTAATTGGGTACAGTCCTCTCGTATCTTGCAGACGTGCAATACAATCCCCTTCCATTTTATAAGGACGATTATCTAAGGAAAAATGGGTATTAACATCACCTAGTCCAAAAAGACTGAAATTGCGAGTTGACATTAAATACGTGATTTCAGACTTACTATCACTACAGGCAATACGACTCTTAATATGCTGATCATACTGCTGGGCTAATTCAATGGAGTTAGCAATGCGTTGTGCAAAATAAGCGGCTGCGATCGTTATGGTTGCCAAAATCCAGAGCGTAGCGACTAGCACAAAACCATTTTGTCTTTTCATTGCATTACATCCGCAAATATTTTGCTTGGATCGGGCATAGGATTGACAGGACCAGCTGGCTTTAGGGCAAGAACCCAAGGGTGACCGTCCCGATCTGTCTCTAATTGGATACTGTTAGGGATTTGTTGGCTGTGATCCAGTTCTGGAGGCCACGTATCGTGTGCTTGCTGTTTTTTATCGAGATAAATAAAACTCCCTCTGCGCCCAGTCCAGCTAAATAAAGTAATTACTTTATCTTCTTTGTTGGCCTCTCGGTACTCGATAATTGTGCGGTTCTGATCGGATTGGTAACGGAGCCTTAGTGCAAAGGGCGTGGGGGCACCATAATGTTGTGTAAAAGCAGAGTTGGTTAATCCTTTTAACTCACGTTGATCACCCTTGAATTGATTGACCCCATCTGCAACGTCGGGCTGAAGCCCCTCTATCATCTGACTCAGCCAAGACTGGCGCATTGCCTCTTGCCGGTTGCGATCAAACTCCAGACCAAAGCGATAATGTAAGCCCATGACATGCTGCAAGGCTTGCAACAATATCATTACTATCATGCTGGTTAATGCGATTACTACTATCATTTCGAGAATCGTAAATCCACGCCGATGTTTAAAATAGATTGGCTTTTTCACGTACTTTTTTATATCCTGAAAGCTTTAGATGTAATGTAAACCATGATGGATCGTCTGCTGTCTGCGCCTTGACCTCTACATCATACAGTCCAACTTTATAAAGTCCTATACCGATAGGGTACCCAACGTTGTCTGCAACAGGGCCGAATACCTGTGACTTCCAACTAATCCTGTAAGCACCAAATTCGGCGCCTCCATCAGGATTTAGCATGGGATTGACGGCTTGCATGTAATTGATTACGTTGGCGGTAGCGTCATTGCGGGCATTACTTGCCTGAATTTTTCCAAGTGAGATGATACTGGTATTGATCCAGGCGAATAAGGTCATTCCGATGGTACCGACCAAAGCAAGAGCGACGATAGCTTCTAGTAAAGTGAATCCTTGCTGCTGCCTATTCATTTGCGACCCCACATACCGGCGCAATTAGTCTGACTGATTCCGGTGGGTTGTCGGGTGAGTTAATCACTACAACACCACCCAAACAATAGCCGTTAAATTGGTAGTGGATCGGAGTAGGTACACTCAATGACCATCCTTTTGGTAAATCCACTGCGTTGCTACCATCGTTGAGTTTGTCATAACCAATACCATTTCTGGCATCAGTTTGGAGTGTGTAATCTTGCGCTAATAAATAACTTCGATAGCTAAGGCTGCTCAGTTGTGCGAGTACGCTCTCTCTTTCACCTCGGTAGCGCATGCGATCCAGCAATTTACCCAATGCAGGCACTGCGATCGATCCCAGCAAGCCCATCATTGCAAGTACAACTAACAACTCTAGCAGAGTAAAACCTGACTCAGACCGGAGGGTAGAATTATTGCGCTTTATTAGCATTTTCGCTGGCAGGGACGATGCCAATTGCGCCTTCGCCGTTTTGATTAGCATCGGGACCTAAAGAGTACAAAGCAAAAGGTTTACCATTTGGACCAGGTACGGCGTACAAATAAGGAGCTCCCCACGGATCAGGAGGCAAGTCTTCTTCTAAGTATGGCCCCTTCCATTTGCTTTTGACTTTTTCGTCTGATGGAGGCGTGTTAAGCAACGCCAAACCCTCAGCTTGCGTGGGGAAACGACCTATATCTAGGCGCATGGTTTCTAACGCACCTTTGAGCATTTTGACTTGCGTTTGTGCGGTTTGAATTTTGGAGGAATCTAGTTTTCCAAATAATTTAGGTCCGACCAAGCTAGCGAGCAAACCAATAATCACTAGTACAACCAGCATCTCAATCAGAGTAAAACCTAAATTACGAGATAAATAACGAGGTGATTTCATGTGTAAATAATATAAGTAACGTTGATGTGTAGTCAAAGCCGCAAACGAGAAAAATTAGACGGCAATATCGCTCAAACTTGTAATCGCCATCATAATCGCCGCCATGATCAAACCTATGACAGATCCTATCAGCAAGATGGTAATAGGTTCTAATAAAATCAAGAAGTGTTTCATCCTTTCATGTCCAGCATTTGTATGCAAGGTAGATAAGGTTTTTAGCGTGGTTGATAACTCTCCCGTGCGCTCGCCAACTCTGACAAGATTCAAGCCCATAGGGTTCAATGTCCTATGCAAACCAAGTGCATCGGCGAGAGATTTACCGCCTTTTAAATCTTTTACAGCGAGTCCAAGTTGCTGCTTTAACAGGCTAATTTGTACGCCGCCTTGTGCTAGTTCCATCGCTTTGATGATAGGGACTTTATTTTCAAGCAGCGTAGATAACATACCAGCCCAACGCCCTATCTCGGTTTCTACCAACCATGAACCAATTAGCGGCATGCGAGACAGACCATCCCACAGCTTTTGTCGAATCGCAGGGCGCGACAAAACGCTAACGACTAAAGCAATCGCAGCACCAGCAACAATAACAAGTAGGAGCAAATTGTCTTTCACGAATAAGCCCGTTTGCAGCACCCATACCGAAATCTCTGGCAACTTGCCCTTACTATTTTTGAGCAACCCCGCAAACTTCGGAACCACAACAATAAAAATCAACAAGGTAGCCAAAATACCGGAGCTGACGAGCACGCCTGGGTAAGTTAATGCATTGCGCATCTCCTGGCGCACTTTTTGTTCGTACTCCATCTGGTCTGCTGCATGATGCAAGGAGCTAGCCAGTTTGCCCGTCATTTCTCCGGCAGAGACCAATTGAATCAAGTAATCTGGAAACTCGATACTGCTATCCAGTAGCGCAGTAGAAAGTTTTCCGCCACTGCGCAAAGCTTGATATACCTTAGTCGCGGCAACGCCGACTGGCGAGCCACCGGAGGCCTCCCCCATTGATTGAATGGCTTCTGCCAATGGCACGCCAGCGGCTAAAAGAGTTGCCAGCTCCCGAACCATCAATATTTTATCTTGCGCACTAACTGAACGACGATTTTTAGCCTGCTTAGCCAATGTAGTTGCGATTGCTTCGAGAGCAATAGGCGTTAATCCTTGTTGCTTTAGAAGACGCATCGCCTCAGCTTCACTCGGCGCTTCTATCTGCCCCTCAACCAGTTTGCCGCTACCAGAGCTGGCTTCGTAACGATAAGCCACTATGCAACTACCTGATTACTGAGTCCAGTTACACGCATGACTTCATCAATCGTTGTCATACCGTTTCTGGCCTTGACGAAGCCGTCTTCTCTTAAATTTCTATACCCATTTTTACGCGCCAGCAAATTGATTTCATGCGCTGGCATGCGCTGCACAATGGCGGCTTGCAATTCAGTCGTGACCTCTACGAACTCATAAATACCCACGCGGCCTCGATAACCAGTTTGCTGACATTGCGGACAGCCTACGGCATGATGCCATCTTGCCGTAGCAGAGAGTAAATCTGGAAAACGCTCACTCAAATCCGATAACTGAGACCTGAACTCTGCTGGTGCCAATTGCAACATTTCTTCATCACTTACCGGCTTCGCGCAATGAGAGCATAGACGGCGCACCAGACGTTGTGCTTGTACCGCACGCAGCGATGAGGCCACTAGAAATGGCTCAAGGCCCATGTCAATCAATCGGTTAAACGCCCCTATCGCATCATTGGTGTGCAATGTAGAAAATACCATATGACCAGTTAATGCGGACTGTACCGCGATCTCTGCCGTCTCAAGATCCCGGATTTCACCAATCATGATAATGTCTGGATCATGCCGCAAAATAGCTCTAAGCGCTCGTGAAAATGTGTAGTCGATATCGGCATGAGTTTGGATTTGAGTAATCCCGTCCATCTTGTATTCGACCGGATCTTCAACCGTTATGATCTTTTTTTGCCTGTCATTAGCTTCAGCTAACGCGGCATATAAACTGGTACTTTTACCTGAGCCAGTCGGTCCTGTAACCAGCACAATCCCATGTGGCTCTTTAATCCATTGACGGAACTTACTGAGATGATCCTCCTCCATACCTAGTCGCTTCAGGCTAAAATCTTTGCGCTCCTTAGGCAGCAAACGCAGAACTATCGATTCTCCATGAACACCAGGAATAACAGATACACGGATATCAATGTCGATACCACTCGCTCGAATACTGATACGTCCATCTTGCGGTAAGCGGCGTTCGGCGATATCGAGACCAGAAATTAATTTTATTCGAGATACAACGGCATCAAAGCGATCTCGTCCAAATGCCATCTTGGTACTCAAAATACCATCTACTCGAAATCGAATTTCAAATCCGTGTTCTTCTGGCTCAATGTGAATATCTGAAGCCCCGATATCAATTGCCTGACCCCAAGTATTATTGACTAGCTCAATAACGGGAGCTTCTTCGGCTAACTCTCGCAAATGTGCAACTTCATCTGAAAAAGCAGTAGAAATGGCATCTGACCGCAACATATTGCGAATTCGCTCTACGTCTCTGGAGCGAATAAAACTCCAATGCAAAGTATGGTGATTAAAAGCGTTTGCTAGAGTTTCACGAGCAAAACTGTTGAGCGGATGAGGTGAGGCACATTCAATAACGCCCTCTGCATTTTCCCAGATGACCGTTTCTTGTTCCAGCAACCAATCTATGCTCAGCTGCCCCAAGTGAGCGGCATCCTCAACAACCGTGGCGGTTGTCGGCAATAAAATTTCGTCCAGCAAGGGCATATCTAGCTGTTGTGCCAGCACAGGCAATAAATTATCTTCAGAAATAGCACCTATGCGGATTAATATCTGTCCTAACTTTGCACCGAGTTGTGTTTGAAGCTGTAAAGCGCGATCAACATCTTGTTCAGTAACCAGATTTTTGGCAACTAAAAGGGTGCCAATAGGCGCCAGAGTTATGGACATGTCTTGCGATCTGTTAAACGGTGACTTTAAATTTTTCTAAGCCGGATTTACCTAAATTATCTTGCCACGCTACATTGACTACATCATTTTTCAACACATGCTTGGCTCTAAACTTAAGCAAGGGCTGGGCTGCCATTGAAGGATTAAATTGAGCTGAAAATAACGTTCTGTCATTTATACTGACAATTAACTCTTGCAAAAAAAAACGATAATTTACTTTTCCTGACTTTGCTTGCAATAAGCTGTCATCGCGAAATGGATTGTCTATAACCAAAGACAACTCTAGATATTGATCCTGTCGCTGAAATTTAACCATTATCATATAGCTATTCCATCAAAAGCTTAGTATTTAAAGGGATAGCAATCTTAACTTCCTTTTGTGCGGAATACAGTCTACCTCCCGCCCGCACTACTAGTTGGATTTTTGACGTTCCTGATAATTTAATCATAGTGGTAATATCAGCCTCAGTTCCTACTGGAATAAGGAACTGAGCTATTACTGGGGGCACTATGGACGGAGATATGATTAACATCATATCTGTACCAGGTAATTCACTGCGAATGCGTATCGAAATTCTTCCTGGCTCGGCGCTGATTTCTGGCGTATCGACCAACAGTTGATTACTTGGCTCGATAGGATCTTTTTCGGCATAAAGCTTGCTAGCATCAGCAGGTGAGTTAGCGTCAAATAACCTCCTTGTTGTGGCAGCAAATGACGTCGACTCCAAAGAAAAAACAGTAGTTGAAAAAATTTTTAACAGGAAATGTCGCCTGTGAAATTTCTTCAGCATAATACCAATCCATTAATCACTTTTATTCCCAATAGTTTTTCTGTAATGCAAGATAATAGCCCCTCAATTCACTCATGAGGGGCTAAGTATAATCTCAAATTGATTCCATTTATACACTTTCATTTCTCAGCGCCAAGGCAGCGGCAAAAAAATAAGCAATTTAATTCAAACTATTAGATTTTAAGTCAATGGAAATATTGACAGCTTTATTAAAAATATATCGATGTAAAATATGAGCTAAGCAAACTACTGCTGCAAAATTACTTTCTTGATTGCAAGTAGAACTAGTATCTATTTTTTGCATTGATATCTGTAGATGGACATTTTAAGTTACTTAGTCGAGAGCAGACTCGCTGCAAATAGTCCTAGGCAAATAATTGCAGTTTGTCTAGCCCATTAATCTTAACAACTAGATTAAATAAATTGCGTTATTAACTTGCGGTGACCTCAAAAATCCCTATCTCCACACGCTTACCTTCAGGCTTTAAAATTAAATAGACTGGAAATTTCCCTGGGGTTTTAAGCAATTCTGCAGGAACTTCAGCAGAACCTCCAGAATCAGGCGTAATTGCCATGCCTTCCAATTTCTTATCAGCAAACCAAACTTCTACCATTCCCGCATTGCCAATGCCTCGTTGCTCGAACCAAATTGCAGAATTTCCATTTGGCTGCGCTGAAAATGTGGTTCCTGCAACCGTACTTTGCGGGCCCCACTTCAAAATTTGAACGGAGGGCATAGACGGCTGTGGAACACTAGCTTGCGAAGCTGTTACCGTTTTTTCTGATTTTTGATCAGAACATCCACCCAAAATAATTACCAAAGCGAGCGCAGTAATGGCCCCAATATTTAAGTTTTTCATGTTTAAACTGATCCTAGACATTAACCAATAAGTGTTGGTGTATATTTGCCCTGAAAATGGCCGGGCAAATCGCCAAAAACTCAAATCCAACACGAATTGGAACTGAGCAATAAACAGTAATATGAAGCAAAAAATTTACCGAATTTTATTACATACAAAAAAATATATCTACAGAGATTGCTTAAAATATAAATAAAATTCTCATCCGCTCACTCAGACCAGTAACTTAACAAGGATTTAACAAATACAAAAATAATATATTGATAACATTAAAATGACTACAGTGTTAAAATATCAACCGAACTTGGGCTATCACACAAATAATAAAACCTTGAATTAATTGCCAGCACCAAACACTAGTGAATGCCGAGACTAAGAGGTTATACTTAGCAACCCAAAAATGCTTAGTACACCACTTTAATTTATCAGCTAAAAGATGATTTCTACTGCTTCAATTTTTCACAACTTGAGTTCTCCATGGCTTAGCTTATGGCAACATCGTGTCTTACTAGGGCAACTCTGCAAGAGAGATTTAACATCTAAGTACAAAGGCTCAATGCTGGGTCTGATTTGGTCATTCCTACTCCCCCTAATGATGCTGGCGATCTATGCTTTCGTTTTCGGTGAGGTTTTTAAATCACGATGGGGAACTGCCCCAGCACCAACTACCTTGTCGGAAAAATTAAGCTTTGCTTTAATTTTATATGTTGGATTAATTGTATTTAATTGGCTTGCGGAATGCCTGTCAAAGTCTCCGACGATTATTTTAAGCAATATTAACTATGTAAAAAGAGTAGTTTTTCCGTTAGAGGTATTGCCAATGATTCCTGTAATTGTTGGTGCCTTCCATTTTTTGATGAGTTTCACCGTATTTGCCTGCTTTGTCTTGTTTTCACCGCTTGAAATTACAGTGTATTGGCTCGCTATGCCCCTGTTGCTAATTCCCTACTTGTTGTGTCTAGCCGGAATCACATGGTTTTTAGCCTCGATCGGAGCCTATTTCCGCGACCTCGAACAAGTTATACCTGCACTAACAAGTGCGTTGATGTTTTTAAGTCCGGTTTTCTATTCCATAAGCGCACTACCAGAGGCTTTTCAATCATGGCTAATGATGAATCCTTTAACATTTATAATAGAAGCCATGCGAAATTTGCTATTTTGGCACAAATTACCGGATTTATTCTCGTGGTTGGTCCTTTATTGCATGTCCTTAATTATGTTTTATGTCGGATATTTTAGTTTCAACATTTTAAGAAGAGGATTTGCTGATGTCCTCTAAGCTTATGATTTCTGCCAAAGGAATTGGGAAAGCATATTCCCTATCGGGCAGCCCATTTAGCAAATTTTTAGATCAATTAAGGCTATCAAAAGCGGAAAGCCGTTTCTGGGCGTTAAGGGCGCTAGACCTCACAATAACAAAAGGAGAAGTTGTCGGTGTTATCGGCCAAAATGGTTCTGGCAAGTCCACGTTATTGCAAATTATTTGCGGGACACTGACACCGTCATGCGGGCAAATTGAGGTTAATGGGCGGTTAGCAGCTTTGCTTGAACTGGGGGCTGGATTTAATCCTGAATTCACTGGCTGGGAAAATGCACGCCTTAATGCTGCTTTGTACGGATTAAGCCTACAAGAAATCGAAAATAAATTGCCCGCCATAGAAGCTTTTGCAGACATTGGCGAATTCATTGACAAGCCAGTTAAAACATATTCTAGCGGAATGTTTGTCAGGCTTGCCTTTGCAGTTATCGCAAATATCGATGCTGACATTTTAATTATTGATGAAGCGCTAGCGGTGGGTGACGTATTTTTTACCCAAAAATGCATGCGCTTCCTTAAAGAATTCTCAGAACAAGGGACTATCCTGTTCGTGAGTCATGATAGCGCCAGCGTGGTTAGTTTATGTAATAGAGCCATCCTCTTAGAGCACGGGCAAGTCTTGGCCAATGGAGACCCCAAAACAGTAACCGAATATTATCTGAAAAATCAATATGAGAAGAGACAAGACAAAGTAAGTAATGCTAACGACTTTTTAATATCTAAATATCAAGAAGCTGCTACAAATACTTTAACAGCATCGGAGCATGACTTCGGCGTTGGTGGGGTCATTATCCTGTCTTGTATTTTAGTAAATGATGAAAATTTGCCAGTTTTGCAAATCAACGGAGAGACAAGCGTTCAGCTAGATATCTGCGTAGAGGCGAACCGATTAATTGAACATCCATTGGTTGGGTTTTCGGTTAAAGATCGTTTAGGTCAGGTCTTATTTGGCGGTAATTCTGAACAGTTCAATATGAAATTACCTGTTATAAAAGCCGGCCAAAAACTTGTAACATCTTTTTATTTCCGCATTCCTGGTTTAACATTGGGCGACTATATGATTAGTGTTGCAGCTGGCGAAGGTTCAGCACGAGATCATGTGATGCACCATTGGGTTCACGAAGCGTACCCTTTCCGCTCTACGCTGGCAGTGCAAAGTGGGATGATAGAAATATACCCAGACCAAGGACAATTCAACTTAGTTGAGCCAAAATGAAGACCAATACAAATAACATCATGTCGGTAGCGCAACGCTATTCCTATGACATTAATATTGATGAACGGACTGCGGCTGCGGAAGTCGTTCGCCTAACGGGTAAAAATAAACGTGTATTGGAGCTAGGGCCTGGGCCTGGAACTATATTGCGTTATCTGGAGCGACATTCTCATTGCCTTGTGAGTGCAGTCGAGCTTGATCCTGAATGTGTTGCTTCTCTGCAGAGGGTATGCGACATCGCAGTTGAAGGTGATTTAGATAAAAATGATTGGCTCAATAAATTTCAAGGTCAACAATTTGACGTAATTATTGCCGCTGATGTGCTTGAGCACTTAAAAAATCCATGGCAATGCCTGGAGAATGCGCGCACGCTTTTAGCTCCTACTGGCTTCATTATTATTTCTATTCCCAATGTTGGTCATAATTCGATATTGGCTTCGCTGATTAGCGGCCGGTTTCCATATCAACCAAGAGGGCTATTAGATCGGACGCACTTGCGTTTCTTTACGCGTCACGATTTTGAAAAAGCACTTTTAGCTACTGGCTTTTTACCTAGCGAATGGCATGCGATTAATATGCTCCCTGAGTCAGCTGAATTAGGTCA
Source organism: Undibacterium sp. 5I1 (assembly GCF_034314085.1). NCBI lineage: Bacteria > Pseudomonadati > Pseudomonadota > Betaproteobacteria > Burkholderiales > Oxalobacteraceae > Undibacterium > Undibacterium sp. 5I1. The sequence goes on along the minus strand of NZ_JAVIWI010000001.1, from coordinate 3,875,983 downwards.
TAACTGGCTTGATCTTAGCCAGTCACAACAGGCAATGCTAAATGCAAATCCTTACGGGAACGATTACCAATATGTTGTGAAAGCTTTTGCGAGTACAGAGGCTGGGACAGTTGCAAGAGCTGAGTCATTGAATGATGAAACGCGCGCTATCAATACTCGACAACTTGAGGAGTTGCAACGCCTCAAAGACACTTTATCTAAAACTGAGGACGTGGCAAAGACCGCCCTCGACAAAATTGCAGAACAAGTTGATTTGTACCAAAAGCAAGAAAATCATTACTCAGAGCTTGTCACTCAGCTGAAAAACAACCTTGAGTCAGCGAACTATGAAGAAAAAACTGCTAAAGAAAAAATTTCTCAACAGATAGCCTTATATAAAAAGCAAGAAGACCACTATTCTGAAGTTGTCGCTCAACTTACACGCGAATTAGAGTCCGTCAGCGCGCAGGAAAAAGCCGCTCAGGAAAAAATCGCTCAACAAGTAGGTTTATATCAACAACAAGAAAATCAATACTCTGAGATCGTCACTCAACTGAAACGCGAATTAGAGTCCGTCAGCGCGCAGGAGAAAGCCGCTCAGGAAAAAATCGCTCAACAAGTAATCCTGTATCAACAACAAGAGAACCATTACTCAGATCTTGTATCACAACTCAAACGAGAACTTGAATCAGTCAATATTCAAGAAAAAAATACTCAAACAAAAATAACTCAACTGCTTGAATTGCATCAACAGCAAGAAAATCAATATATTGAGAAGATTAATCACCAAGTAGAATTGTATCAACAACAGGAAAACTATTATTCTGAACAAATCGCCAAACTAAGCTTAGATCTTGCAACATTGGACGAACAAGAGAAAATCGGGCAAACAAAATTTGCAGAACAAGTGGGCTTATATCAGCAACAGAAAAGTTACTATTCGGAATTAGTATCTCAGCTTAAACACGATCTCGAAACATTAGATGCTCAAGAAAAAGCAGCGCAAGAAAAAATTGTTTTACAGGTAGATTTGCATCAAGAGCAAGAAAATCATTATTCTGAGCTGGTTTCTAGACTAAAGCATGACTTAGAGACAAGAACTACGCAAGAAAAAATTGCTCAAGAAAAAATTGCTCAGCAGCTTGGTTTGTACCAATTGCAGGAGAACTACTATGCGGAGCTAGTTAATCAGCTTAAATCTGATCTTTCAAACTTAGACGTACAAGAAAAAGCAGCACAAGAAAAAATTGTCCATCAAGTTGATTTATACCAACAACAAGAAGATCATTACGCTGGTCTTGTAAAGCAACTCCAGGACGAGCTTGAGTTATTAGCTGCTAGCGAAAAAGACTCTCAAGAAAAAATTATTCATCTTATTTCTATTAACCAACAGCAAGAAACTCATTACGCAACACTTGTGACAAACCTAAACCAAAATCTTGAAGTACTAAGAGTGCAAGAGCAGGCTGCTCAAGAAAAAATTGTTCACTTAGTTGCCTTGTATCAGCAACAGGAAAGCCAGTACGCTGAAAAAATAGCGCGCCAAGTTGAAATGTATCAACAGCAGGAGACTCATTATGTTGGGCGTATTACACAACTTAAGCAGGACCTAGAAAAATTAGGAGATCAAGAAATTAGGGCTCAGGCAAAAATTGCAGAGTTAGTTGCGCTGTTTCAACAACAAGAAGAACAATATGTCGGAGAAGTTGCCGAGCAAACTAATTTGGGCCAACAACAAAAAGCCCATTTCACAGAATTAGTAGCTGAACTCAAGCTTAAAATTGAGACTGCAATCACCGAGGAAAAAGTAGTTCAGGAAAAATTTGCGCAACAATTAAGCACATACCAAGAGCAAGAAGCTTGTCATCTTGAGTTAATAGCGAAGCTTAAACACGACATAGGCACACTTGAAATTAAAGAGAAGCTATCTCAAGAGAAAATTGCAACGCAGGCTGATATGTATGAGCAACAAGATGACCAATACTCTGAATTGGTTTATCAACTCATAGAGGAGCTTGACGAATTACATGCTCAAGAGAAGTTGGCACAAGAAAAATTTTCTCAGCAAGTAGCCTTACACGAGCAACAAGAAACCCACTACGCTAGGCTCATAGCGCAACTCAAATCCGATTTTGAAGCAGTGATTTTGAGAGAGGAATCTGCGCAGGAAAAAATTACCCAGCAAGTAGCTTTGTATGAACAACAAGAAAATCATTATTCAGCGATTGTTTCTCAACTTAATTCGAATCTTGCCTCAATCAACTTACAAGAAAAATCTGCACAAGAAAAAATTGCTCAGCAAGTAGTTCTATATCAGCAACAGGAAGACCATTATGCCGGACTTGTTTCTGAGCTTAAAGGGCAATTAAATACAATCAGCTCTTGTGAAAGTGCGGCCCAAGAAAAAATCCTGGCTTTAGTAAATATGTATCAGCAGCAGCAAGATCATTATTCTGCGCTTGCGTTTAAACTGACTCAAGACCTTGCATCGTCGACAGCTGAAAATCAAAATTTGCATCAGTTGCAAATTGCAAATACTAATTATTTAAATGATTTAAGTGGGCAACTTCAGAATGCTAACAGACGCATAGAGGAGTTGTGGGCATCTACCTCGTGGCGCTTGACTCGACCACTCAGGTGGATAAAAAAAATTGGTGGGCAATCTCAGTCTCAAGGCTTACGCTCTAAATTACGTGATACTTATCGCATACTTCCTTACCCTGTACAGTCTGCACTTGATAAAGTCGGAATGACAGGTTATTTTAGAAATTTGGCTTTACCAACTGAAACGGCTGTAACACTGTTACCTCCTCCTTCTATGCAACGGGTGGAAAGCCATTTTGTTCCGTTATCGATAAACCAGAACAAAGCACAAAACTCAATTATTATTGAACCTGAGGATGTCTTCTTTTGGGGGGTAATTGACTGGCATTTCCGCTTCCAGAGACCACAGCAACTCGCACTAGGTTTTGCGAAGCGTCAGCATAGAGTTTTCTATGTTAGTTCTGAACTAATCAACGACGAAAAGTCGGGCTTTAAGATTGATGCTATTCCAGAGCATCCAAATGTATTCCAGATTCGTTTTCATGCAAATAATGCCGCTCCCATTTACACATCTCATGCAAGTGGTGCGCTTTTACATCAATTACAGCAAGGACTAGCACAACTTTTAATATACGCATCTACTAAAAATGCTATTTCTGTTGTACAACATCCATACTGGTTACCACTAGCGCGTAGTCTACCTAACAGTCATATGGCCTACGACTGCATGGATCATCATGAGGGATTTGGTGACTCGCCACCAGACGCCATTGCTGCTGAACGCGCTCTTATGCGAGAGTCTGATACCTTAATTGTTACATCAGACTGGCTGTATGACATTGCAAAAGATAAAAATAAAAATATTTCTATCGTACGTAATGCATGTGAATTTGAACACTTTAATCAACCACCTGAAACTCGGTTTGAAGATCCAGAACATAGGAAAATCATAGGCTATTTTGGTGCTATAGCGGATTGGTTCGATTGTGTAATCATAGAAAAACTCGCGGCTGCTTTACCCGACTGCTTAATTTTACTAGTCGGGAATGACACCTGTGGAGCAGCAAAAAAATTCAGCCGATTTAACAATATAAAGATGACAGGCGAGGTATCTTATAAAACTTTGCCATATTATTTATATTCTTTTGATGTTTGTCTTTTGCCATTCCAAATCATCGACCTCACACTAGCAACTAATCCGGTGAAGGTGTACGAGTACATGTGCTCTGGCAAACCAATTGTAAGTGTGAATTTACCTGAGCTAAAAGATATGGATAAATTAGTTTATCTTGCAAAGGATACTCAAGAATTTATCAACATGTGCGTTAAGGCCTTAGAAGAACCCGCTAATGCTAATGTTCGTAGAAAACGAGTCAAATTTGCTAGTGAACAAACTTGGGTTCATCGCGCTCAAGAGTTTGAATTAGCCTTAGAAAAAAGTATTCCGCCCTTAGTGAGTATTGTTGTCGTCACATATAATAATTTAGATTTGACAAAACTATGCTTGAATAGCATAGACGCAAATACGACTGGCGTGCGTTATGAAATCATTATTGTTGATAACGCATCATCTGATGGCTCACCAGAATATTTAAGGCAATTTGCCGAAAACCGAGGTGACGTTAAGCTTATTCTTAACGACGATAATACTGGATTCTCAAAAGCTAATAATCAAGGACTTGCAGCAGCTAAAGGTGATTATCTTGTGGTTTTAAATAATGACACCGTGGTGACTATGGGCTGGGCGGCAGGTTTGTTACGTCATTGCAAAAAAGATAGCACTATTGGTCTCATTGGCCCTGTCACTAATAATATTGGCAACGAAGCGAAAATTAATATTGATTATGCCTCACTGGATGAAATGCCGGCAAAAGCAAAAGAATATACTTTGGCGCATTTAGGTGAATCTTTTGATATTCATACCCTCGCATTTTTCTGCGTCATGATTACACGAGAAGCTTATGAAAAAATCGGCGGATTAGATGAGGCGTTTGGCCTTGGCTTTTTTGAGGATGATGATTATTGCCGTCGAATTGAGCAAGCCGGACATAGAATAGTTTGTGTAGATGATGTGTTTATTCATCATAATTTATCGGCCTCATTCAATAAACTAGGACAAGAGCGAAAGCAAGAATTATTTGTACGAAACAAAGCGATTTATGAAGCAAAATGGGGCACATGGATTCCGCATACCTATAGACTATGACCGTTCCGATATACAGGTAAAAATCTTTTATTAAACAGTTAATTGTTCACGACTTGCTGAACAAATAGATCATATGAAAAAAATAATTTGCGTGGTTGGTACGCGACCAGAAGCTATCAAAATGGCGCCAGTAATTAAGCGCCTGTCTCAAGAGTCTTGGGTTGACGTGAAAGTGCTAGCTACGGCGCAGCATCGCCAAATGCTGGATCAAGTTCTGCAATTGTTTGAAATCGTTCCTGACCGTGATTTGAATGTGATGCAACCAAATCAAACACTATCTTCTCTAACCGCAAAATTATTGACAGAGCTTGATACAGTCTTCAAAGAAGAACGGCCTGATGCGGTCTTAGCGCAAGGTGACACAACGACGGTAATGAGTGTTGCACTCAGTTGCTTCTATCATCGTATTCCATTTGGACATATTGAGGCGGGCTTAAGAACTGGCGACATTTGGAATCCCTACCCAGAAGAGATGAATAGAATTGTTGCTGGGCGTTTGGCAAAATGGCACTTTGCGCCTACAGAAGGTTCACGTCAGAATTTAATACGGGAAGGCATTTTGAGCGAGGACATCCACTTAACTGGTAATACAGTAATTGATGCGTTACTGGATGTAGTGAAGCGAGATGAAATAAATCACGTATCACTGGCAAATCTGGACAGTAACAAACGTCTGATTTTAGTGACGTCGCACCGACGTGAAAATTTTGGTGAGCCGTTTCAAGAAATTTGTAAAGCGATCATCCATTTGGTCGAAAATAATCCAGATGTAGAAGTACTGTATCCAGTGCATCCGAATCCAAATATCCAAACGATGGCTCACCAGTTATTAGGTAATAACTCGCGTATTCATTTGTGTTCTCCTTTGGATTACTTGCCGTTTGTGGCAGCGATGAAACGAGCTTTTCTTATATTGAGCGATTCTGGTGGGGTTCAAGAAGAAGCGCCAGCACTAGCTAAGCCTGTGTTGGTATTAAGACGTGAGACAGAGCGTCCAGAGGCGGTAGAACAAGGCGTAGTTAAATTAGTAGGCACTGATTTTAATACGATCGTAAGCGAGGCTCAACGTCTTCTTGACGACCCTGTTTATTACAAACAAGTAGCCAGAGGGGTGTCCCCTTATGGAGATGGGCTCGCAAGCGAAAGAATTACCGAAGTGCTGAAAAAAGCTTTCAGCGTATAGTCGTGCGTCTACTCTATTTCGCTCCAGTACCATATAAAAGTTATTGGCAACGACCTCATTACATGGTGAGGTCGTTATTAGAAAATGTGTACGATGAAATTCATTGGATAGATCCAACAATTACAAGACTGCCGCGGTGGTCTGATGTAGCTCGCTCAACACAAGCTGAGGAGAAGCACGCAGCAGAACCCCTGCTACCTCAGCTGCATGTACTGCGTCCAGGCGGTCTGCCTATAGAACCAATCCCTCTTTTCAATCGCGTTAATGACTGGTTTGTCTGGCATAAAATTAAGGCAAACATAGCTAGCTTGGACATTGATCTAAGCTGGGACATTGGCATTGGACGTCCCAGCCGCCTTGCATTGTGGGCTGTTGAGAATCTGCAATCGCGTATTAGTTTCATGGATGTGATGGACGATTTTCCGGCTTTTTATAGCGGTCTCTCGCGTTACTCTATGGAGCGTACAGAAGATACCTTGGCAGGTCGGTGTGATTACTTATTTTGTAGCGAAGAAACCCTAATTAGAAAACTAGCAAAATACTCTCCAAGAGTGTCTATAAAGCTGGTTTCAAATGGCTACGATATGCAGAGACTGCCCGCATTTTCCACTGCCAGATCGCAAAAAGAAGTTATTGGTTTCATTGGAACAATTGCTACCTGGTTTGACTGGAGACTAGTCATAGAGATGGCGAACGCCCTGCCCCAATTACGTGTTAAATTAATTGGCCCTCGTGCGGGCTATATTCCATCTCACTTACCCTCTAATATTGAATTACTGCCCGCGTGTACGGTAGAAGATGCTATTCGTCATTGCCAAAACTTTACGGTTGGTTTAATTCCATTTTTAAATAATCAATTGACCAGATCTGTTGATCCTATCAAATATTACGAATTGCGGGCTCTGGGAATTCCTGTTTGGTCTACCGCATTTGGAAGCATGGTTAACCGGCTCAATGAGCCGGGTGTGGCTCAAATTTACAGCGGTATTGACTGGAAAAAATTGTGGGAAGAGTCTTCAAATGTGAGCGCAGATCCAATAGAAATAGCACGCTTTCGTCAAAATAATGATTGGACTGTTCGCTTTGAAAAAATGCCAGAATATCTTAACGTAAGCAGAAAAATTATTAAGACTTAACTTACGCCGTAACGATGACGATAAGTAGCTACGGCATCTCTGTATTGCATTATTTGTTGATTAGCATCTGATTTGGATAAAAACTCAAATAAATCGTTCAGATTGCCGATAGCGAGTACCGGTATATCATAAGTTGCACTCACTTCTTGCACTGCCGAATAAGTTGATAACGTATCATCTTTCCCAGATCGCTCCATTCGGTCTAACGCGATCAGGACAGCACAAGGCTGAGCTCCTGCTTCAAGTATCATTTTTACTGACTCACGCACGGAGGTTCCTGCGGAAATAACGTCGTCAATGATCACAACCTTACCTTGCAATTTTGCGCCGACTATCGTTCCACCTTCGCCGTGATCCTTTGCTTCTTTACGGTTAAACGCAAATGGGACATTACGGTTTTTGCCTGCTAAAGCAACCGCAGTAGCAGATGCTAAAGTAATACCTTTGTAAGCAGGACCAAACAACATATCGAACTCAATACCCGATTCAAGCAAAGTATCTGCATAAAATGAAGCTAATTTACCTAAATTAGCGCCATCGTTGAACAAGCCAGCGTTAAAAAAATAAGGGGAGTTACGTCCGGCCTTGGTAATAAAATTGCCAAAACTGATAACCCCGGCTTCTACAGAAAATGTTATAAATTCTTGTTGTAAATTACTCAAAATAACTCCAATGTCTTCCTAAGATCGTTCAAAATTTACTGAGACGCATTTTGTAATATGATAAAACGAATTTGCAAAGTCTCACTAAATAATATTGGCAAGTTACAGACAAGATAAGATCGTTTCAAGCAGACAATCTCATAGTAATTTAGAGGACTTTTCATATTACTTATATAGATTAGTCCTCAGAGATCACCACACGAAGATAAAGCAATATTGTTATTGGAACAAACTCTAAAAGTACCCTCTTTAATCAGCTCTCAATATTTGCTATCTTATTCACCATTCAATTCACTTTTCTCCTTATTTTAATGACAAAAATCATCTCCGCAAACTTGAATGGCATACGCTCTGCTTCGAAAAAAGGCTTTTTTGACTGGATGCAGCAACAGCAAGCAGATTTTGTTTGTGTGCAAGAACTGAAGGCACAAGCTGACGATATGACGGCAGATTTTTTGATGCCTCACGGCTATCATGGGAATTTCCATTACGCTGAGAAAAAAGGGTATTCAGGTACTGGCGTGTATAGCAAAGCTACGCCAGATAAAGTAGAGATTGGTTTTGGTAGTCCTGAATTTGATGCTGAGGGGCGCTATGTGCGCTGCGACTTTGGTAACTTGTCGATAATCTCAGTATATTGCCCTTCAGGATCATCCTCGCCTGAGCGGCAAGAAGCTAAATTCCGGTTTATGGCCTTGTTTTACCCGCACTTACTAGATCTGATTTCCCAAGGACGTGAATTAGTCATTTGTGGTGACTGGAATATCGCCCATAAAGAAATTGATTTGAAAAACTGGAAAAGTAATCAAAAGAATTCCGGCTTTTTGCCGGAGGAACGTTTATGGATGACGCGCTTGTTTGATGAACAAGGTTGGGTTGACGTGTATCGCCGCTTGCATCCGGATACGACTGGGGAGGCTTATACCTGGTGGAGCAATCGTGGCCAGGCATGGGCGAATAACGTCGGTTGGCGAATTGATTATCATGTAGCAACGGGGGGCATTGCGGCTAAAGCAAAAACAGCCGCTATCTATAAAGACCAGCGCTTTTCAGATCACGCGCCACTGATTATCGAATACGCATAAAGCTGTCTTTAAGAAAAAATACTCCCTGTATGTATATGATATCAAGCTTAGATTGTCCAGATAATCATTGGACAATCTAAGCTTAACTATTAATACTCCCTCTATTATCTAAAATAGATCAAAAATCGTTTGCTAATCTATTCACTTCGTTTGACACGGTCTGTCGCCACAGTAGCCAGTTTGCCACCCTCGGCGCGGACATAAGTTTCTAGTGCATCCAAATCACGTCCGGCCAGTTGGCGATCTTGTCCTTGCTTAAACATAGTGAATGCATCGCCACCATCGGCCAGAAAACTATTCACAACGACCTTGTAGATTTTTGCCAATTCCAGAGGTTTGCCATTAATCAGAATATTTTGCACCCGCTGGGGTAGTGGCAGAGCGGCGCTCCAGCGGTAGCTAAAGCTACTCGAAACGAATAACTTTTTAGGATTATCCGCCTCGCGTCCTTGCCATTGCTGCTGCAAAACCGCCATGATCTGCTCTCCAGATAAGCTCATACGAACCAGATTGTTACCAAATGGCTGTGATGCGTAGATATCGCCAAAAGTCACGGCTACCGATTTGGTCTCCGCACCCGACGGCAAGTCACTGCGAATACCGCCCGAATTCATGAAGGCAATATCTGCTGGACCACTATTTTGCGCGTACTTCAATTGCGCATCGGCGATAACATTACCCAAACTGCTGTCAAAAATACCCTTAGCACTCTCACGCTTTAAAGGTGCGGCTAGCGTTGTAACCGGGCGCAGGCGGATTTCTGTGGTCAATGCTGCGACTTTATCCACTAACTGCTGCGCTTGCGGATCAGGTTTTAGCTTCTGCTGATCCACAAGATAATTAGTGGCGCTACTAGCAATCACTTGCTTGCTGCCGCGGTCAATAATGAGTTTGGTTTCTGTGAGATAAGCACCGTAACTGCGTGCCTGTACGACTAAGCGACCGTCGATTTTGCAGGTGTATCCTTGGTGGGTATGCCCGGAGACCACCAGGTTGATTGCTTTATCGAGCTTTTTGCTGATATCAATAATCGGCCCGTCTAAACCATCGCATGCATAACTTGCATCATTGGCATCGCCTTTATAATTACCACCCTCATGGATCAGCACCACGATAGCGGAGACGCCTTGCTGTTTAATCTCGGGCACATAACGATTGATCGCCGTTGCCTCGTCCTCAAACTGCAAACCCTTTACACCGTCGCCTGCGACTAAATTGGGCGTGTCGGAAGTAACCGCACCGATAAAAGCGATTTTGACATCACCGACCTGGCGAATCACATAGGGCTTGAGCCAGGATTTAGCTGTCTGAGTATCAATCACATTGGCAGCAATATATTCGTATTTGGCGCCAGAAAAACCTGGGAATGGGCAGCCGCTCAGCGGACACTCGCCTTTTATCTTGCTCAATAAATCAGCACGGCCAGCGTCGAATTCATGATTGCCAACCGAAGTAACTGATAAGCCCATTTGATTAAAAGCCTCAATCACCGGCTCATCCTTTAACAAAGCAGAACCGATAGGCGATGCGCCCATCAGATCGCCGGCCCCGACAAAAATACTGGCAGGTGCTACCAGACGGCGCTGTTTTAAAAGTGCGGCCAGATAAGCGTAACCGCCGGCGGGCGTGGTCATGGCCTCACCGTGATCGTGCCCATGTTCTACCGGTGCCACCGGTGCCAAATAAGGTACAGGTTTATCAGACTGCAAATTGCCATGAAAATCGTTGATACTAAAGATCGTAATTTCACTTGTGCCAGCAGCGATTGACTGTTGTGCCGACTCCAGCCCTGATTGTTGTGTTTTTTGTGACACCGCACAGGCAACTAGCAGTAATGAGACCATCAATGCTGGTACCGACTTCATCGTTAACATATCCATCCTTACAAAAAATGAAAAAAGCCTGCAATCGCGCTAAGCATGATTGCAGGCTCAAATACTGAAGAAGTTGCGACTAAGCCTAAGCGCATCGCAACCTCCGGTCTTGCATTGACTGGTTAGAAATCAGCAGACAAAGTGACAGACATGAAACGTGGTGCGCCTAAGTAATAGAAAACACCTTTTGCCGCAGCAGTGCCATAGGGCAGCGCATTGGTTACGTTAAAGCTAGATGGATTACGATATTTCTCGTTAGTCAAGTTACTAACATTGAGGCGCAACGTTGGCTTTTTCAAATAAGTTGTGTTTGGGAATTGGTAACCAGCGTCAAATCCAAGCAAAGTATAAGAAGGCACCAGTTCGTCGTTAGTCATTGTTGCTTGTTGACTGCTTGTGTACTTAGCCGTCATTCGCGTATACCAAACACTAGTTTCATACTGTGCGCTCAGACCAGCTTTCCAATTAGGCGTCAAAGTCATTTCTTTACCTGCAGTCGGTAAAGTTGCCGTTGAACTGACGACTAAGTTATCTTGAATCTCGCTCTTCGCATAACCCAATGAGCTGTAGAACGACCAGCCATTGATTGGAGTATTACCTAATTCAACTTCAAAACCATGGGTCTTCACTTTACCCACGTTAGCCAAACTGCTTGTATTTGTAGTTGGATCGTAAGCTGTTGCTTGGCGATTTTGGAAATTCACTGCATATACTGTCGCTTGAGCAGTTAATTTATCGCTTTGTAAACGGTATCCAACGTCAAGATTGTATGAAGTTTCAGCTTTGACATCGATAGGCAATGTAGCGACGCCATTAGTTACAGGCAAATTTGAATAAACAAAATTTGGCGGAGCCTTCATATTGCGCGCGAGGCTAGCAAAAATCGAATTGTTGTAGTCAATCTGATAACGGGCGCCTAGTTGTGGCAACAATTCAGAGTAGTTTCTCTTAATGTTATAACCAACTCCAGCACCCTCGCTTGCGTAATTTGTAAAATCACGTTTCATGGTCGGCGCACGCAAACCAAGATTCAGTGACAATTTATCATCCATTAAACTGATTGTATCTTGTGCAAAGAATTGATAAGCGGTACTGATCGTCTTCCAATCACGACTTTCAAATGGAGTGCCGTCTGGACGAGTAATACGACCCTCTCTCAGCCAAATATCGTTCGCGTTGCCATTTGCATCAACGGCAACCATCGGTCCAAACTGCTCATGTACAGCGCGCTCAATCCAGAAACCCGCTAGTAACTGATGATTAGCAAATGAGTGTGTCAAAGAAGCTGTAATACCAGGACGGTTAGTACGTGTAACGCTGCTGTTAGCAACAATAACTTTGTCCAAAGTATCGCCGTCACCGTTCAAATCAACAGTAGCTGTATTTTTGCCCGTGGCGGGATTCAGGAAGGCATTCTCTGCCTGCAAACGTTGTTGGACCCCACCAGTACCATAGCCGTACCAAAAATAAGGGATGATCTTAAGGTCTGTATTTTCACCAATCCGGAACTTGCCGACGACAGATGCGATTACATTTTGGAATGGATTTTTAGTCAACTGGTAGTAAGTATCAGCATTCGCTTGGTTCGGATCACTAGAAGCCTTGCCTGGGCTAGGAGGAACGTGTCCAATGAAACTAGTAGAGTAATCGTAGTAGTAACCGTTCTTCGCTAAGTCCGCTAAATTAAAAGTACTAATATTTTGATTAATCGCGCGGTTATACAAAATCGTACCGTTAATCGAATTAAAACGATCAAAATCAGTGCGGAAGCCAAAATCGACGTGATCACGGTTAGCACCGCCTTGACCTTTCCACTTATCGGCTTGAGCATGCGACACCGAAATGAACATGCGTGAACGCTCATCTAACATACCAGTATCGTAACGAACATACGTTTTGGAGAGCGATAAACCACCCAAAGTTTGCATTATACGTATATTTCGTTGCTTAGCCGGATCACAAGTTGTAATGCCAATGTTACCGCCGGTAGCACCAATTTGTGGTGAATCTACGTCCGTAGAACCTTGAGTAACAAATTGCGTACAAGTGTTTTCCTGATCAACGAACTCTTGCGGAAACACAGAGAAGCTACCTGAATCATTGACAGGCACACCGTTAATAGTCACACCGATCTGATCGCTGTTAAAACCGCGCAAAGTCAAACCACCACCGAACAAACCCGTAGCGTCATAGTTATAGCTATTAACCGCTGGCATCAATTCAAGCGCTTGGTAAGCATTACCAGTTGGACGCTGTTTTGACAATTCTTCTGCGGTCACTGTACTACGCGCTTTGGGCGCTATTTCTTGCACCATCAGACCCATACCAACTTTTTTGCCAGTGATCGTGACGCGATTTGGATCGACTGGTTCATTTGATTCTGCTGTTGGTGCTGTTTGCGCATAAGCAGACATGCTCAGGCAAACCAACTGGCAAGCGACAGCAACCATCGACAAACGCGATGGGAATGTCGATGAAAGTTTTCTTGATTGCTTCATTTACTACTCCTTGATCAAGGTTTTTTTTGGAATTTACTAATAGATATAAAAAATGCACGAAAAACTATTTAAACAAACATCTGATACCAATTTAAGTTACTAAAAAAACAATCTATTCCGCTTTTATTTACGAGCAATTTCAACACAGCGAAAAGCGGATCAAAAATTTGAAAATATCTTCCAATCGACATAAGGAGCGTTGCATCATCACAACAAACTCTTCGTTTTAGAAGAAAAATTGCACAAAAAACATTCCAATTTCGATCAGCGCAAACGATTGCTTTGTAACTAAAAACTTTTAATTCCAAAACGCGCAAACGATTGCTTTACCAACTAAAAAAAACGATAAGGGCTGCATCCGGATTTTGTTTTTCAATTCTTTGGCTACAAATTCCATACTGCTACAGAGGAGAACATCATCGTATAATTTTATTAAAAGCAGAGAACGTGCCACGCTTTGGAGTGCCTTTCAGCAAAAACTAAGCTGAGACAAATATCGGGTGATTTTTACACTTTCTTACCAGATATACATTCACTGAAATAAAGTCTAGCACACAAAATTTTGGGTAAGCAAAGTCTGGCATTCAATTATGAACAGTTGATGACAGGTACTAAATTCGCATTAAAACGTGTCATAAATGCGACTTTTTGGACTTTTGAGTCAAATTAGCACCACAGATGTGCGAAGCACATGAGCCGCTAGGCAAGCTGCTTAGGTAAGCAGTTGTCTCAATTAATAGCGGGGATAGTTTTGATATTCGTTCGATAAGGCGGCAGATTAGCGAGGAGAATGCCTTGTTTCTTGGCAAACAAAGGTAACACTTCTGGCAAATGGCGTTGAATTTCAGCAATTCTATTTTGACCAGCAGGATGGGTAGATAGCCATTGTGGTGGCGCACCTTTATTGACCATTGCCATTTTTTTCCAAAGCGCAATACCTGCGCGCGGGTCGTAACCAGCACGGGCAGCGATGTCTAATCCGACCACATCGGCTTCGGTCTCGTCGTCGCGGGAAAATTTCAGCATGCCAACATTGGCGAGACCGCCTGCCACAGAACCTGCCACGTTAGGATCATAGCCTTTTGCACCCGCTACGATTTCTGCCAGCTTGATACCAAAATTGGCGGCAGCCGCCTTGCCCGCCCGCTCTGCGCCATGTTCGCGTAAGGCATGCGCAATCTCGTGTCCCATGACAATAGCGACTTCATCGTCCGTCAATTTGAGTGTATCGAGAATGCCGGTATAAAACGCGATTTTGCCGCCAGGCATGCAATAGGCGTTGATTTGCTTGGAACCGATTAAGTTGACTTCCCACTTCCATTGCGGCGCACGCTCGTTCCAGCGCAATGCGAATGGGATTAAGGCTTTGGCGATTGCACGTAAACGTATCAGTTGTGGGTTGCTGTCTAGCGCTAGGGCATTTTGCTGTTGAGCTTGCTGCATCGTCTGGCTATATTGCATAGCCGCTTTGGATTCTAAACCGCCACCCAATTTGCGAAAGATCGACATTTCACCAACCTTGACGCCATCCTGGTCGCTATTTTTTTGCGCCTGACAGTTTGTTGTCAGAATAAAGAAAATCAGCAGTATGAAGTATCTTTTCATAGCATTAATCGTGTAATTAGCGATCTAACGTTCATAGGTTGTTTAGGTGAGTGCCGAAATGTGAAAACCACGACCGACAGGCTAACCACATTGACCAGATAGCCAAGTGCTACCGGTAAAAGTCCACCTATGCGCTACGAGCTGCGCGCACCTGAATCCGCCACAATAATGCGAGCAAGATGAGCGGCGGAATTGCAGTAAGGCCGGTAGCGACGAATGCAGTGGCGTACGCATCGAGCAGCCCATAAGTGGGAGTTAGAGCCTCTACCGCAGCACCGGAAAAGCCCTTAAGAAACTTGCCCAGCAAAGCATAGGTTGACGAAAGCAACGCATACTGCGTGGCGGTATAGCCCAGACTCGTGAGGCTCGACATGTAAGTGACTAGCGCGACACCAGCGTATGCTTGCGCGAAGCTATCGAGCGTCATCACAGTGGCAAACAAGGTCGGTTCAGGATGCATGCCCAGCAGCGCAAAAGCTGCGGTTCCGACACCTTCTATTACGAGTCCTACGATCAGAGTCGGCATCATGCCGAGCCGCACGGCACTCAGGCCACCCGCCGCGATGCCCGCGAATACCGCAACCAGTCCAAAAGTGCCACGTACAAACGCAACTGTATCCTTTGTCAGTCCGAGGTCGTGGTAATAAGGGTTATACATCGGCCCCATTACGAAATCGGGAAGCCGATACAGCGCGACCATCAGCAACATCAAGAGACCTGCAGTCTTATGCTTGGCGAAAAAGTCAACGAAGGGGCCGATTACTGCGTCGAGGAGACCCCGTAGCGTCCATAGCGGTGGCTTGCTCGTAAGTACGATGTCAGCACGAACAGGCTCAAAAGCAAAGAGTGTCGCGACTACACCAATCGCCATCAGCATTGCCATCGCAACATACGACAGAGACCAGCCTAAGCGCGCAGCCATCGCAATCACGAGCGCATCAGTCACGAGTAGCGCAATGCGGTAACCTAGTTGCGCGGCTGACGTCATCAGGCCAACTTCATCCGAATCTTTAGCCGCCTCGATGCGCCAGGCGTCAATCACGATATCCTGCGTCGCAGATGCGAACGCCGTTAGCAATGCGAACACGCCTATAGCAGCGAGACCACCATTAGTACCAACAACCGCCATACCGAGAAGTCCTATAGCAACCAGCAACTGGCACAATAACATCCAACCACGACGTCGGCCTAAGCGCCCAAGCAGCGGAAGATCTAGCCTGTCTACAATAGGCGACCAGTAAACCTTGAATGCATACGCAAAGCCGACCCAGGAAATAAAGCCAATGGCGAGCAAACTAGTGCCTGCATCGCGCAACCAGTAGCCGAATGTATTAGCGGTTAGCAGGAACGGCAAGCCCGACGAGAAGCCGAGCGCGAGCATTACTGCTACTTTCGGCTGCTTTAATTCGCGAAGCATATCTACTAAGGTACGCTTGCGGTTTGCTGGGGAACTAGAAATTTTTGACATCACTCGCCAATTATCGATTTTCTGGCTTGCGCGCGAGCGCAAGCCAGAGCTAAGGAGGGCTCAGCAGAATGAACACGGACAAGCCCGAACTGGAGCCGAGAAAGGAACCTATCATCACGCATCATACTTGGTAGCCACTGCATGAAAACATCATTTCTTCCGCAATCTAAAGACCGCCAAACTACCGCGCAAATTAGGTAAGAATTGTATCGGCTTGCCTTCACGCAAAGCGACGCACTCTAAAACTTCCAGACCGACTTCGGTCGCCAGATCAGAAAAATCATAAATCGTCGCGCAGCGTAAATTGGGTGTGTCGTACCACTCGTAGGGCAAGGATTTAGACACCGGCATTTTGCCGCGTAGCAGCGCAGTGCGATGCGGCCAATAACCAAAGTTAGGGAAAGACACAATCGCCTCGCGCCCTACTCTGGCAATGTCGCGCAGCAAAGGCTCTACATGCTTCATCATTTGCAATGACGATAAACACAACACGGTATCAAAACCATTATCCTGAAACATACTGAGGCCGTTTTCCATATCTTGCTGAATCACATTGACGCCGCGTTTGGCGCACGCCAATACTTTGTCGTCGGCGATTTCTGTGCCGTAGGCGCTGCATTGCTTATCGCTTTTTAAATAATCGATCATGACACCATCGCCACAACCGACGTCTAGCACCCGCGATTGCGGTTTGATCCAATGTGCAATAAATGCCAGATCAGGGCGGAGCTGACTGAGTTCAGAAAAATTCATGCAAGCTCCTGGTCGATATTCGCAAAATAAGCAGCGATCAAATTCAAATAACGAGCGTCGTCGAGCAAGAAGGCATCATGCCCATGCGGTGCATCGATTTCTGCGTAGCTGACGGTGCGCTGATTACTGACCAGAGCCTGCACAATATCCCGGCTGCATTGCGGTGAAAATCGCCAGTCCGTCGTGAATGAGGCAAGCAGAAATTTTGCCTTGGTCTTTGCCAGCGCCTTACTCAGATCGCCATCAAACGCGCGGGCGGGATCAAAATAATCCAGCGCTTTCGTGATCAACAAATATGTATTGGCGTCAAAATAATCCGCAAATTTATCCGCCTGATAGCGTAGGTAAGATTCAATCTCAAAATCAATCCCAAAGCCGAATTGATATTCGCCGGTACGCAAATCACGACCAAATTTTTCCGCCATATCGTCGTTGGATAAATAAGTAATATGACCAATCATGCGTGCGACTCGTAAGCCGCGACGCGGGACCACATTATGTGCATAAAAATCGCCACCATAAAAATCCGGGTCGGTCAAAATCGCCTGCCGTGCGACATCATTGAAGGCGATATTTTGCGCTGACAATTTAGCGGTCGAAGCGATCACGACACAATGCCGCAAACGATCTGGAAATAACATGCTCCACGCCAGCGCCTGCATGCCGCCCAGCGAGCCGCCCATCACCGCAGCAAACTGCTGTATACCGAGATGATCCGCTACCCGCGCTTGCGCTTGCACCCAATCCTCCACCGTCACCACCGGAAAATCCGCGCCATACGGTTTGCCCGTTTGCGGATTATTGTGCATAGGTCCGGTGGAACCAAAACAAGAGCCAAGATTGTTGATGCCGATCACAAAAAACCGGTTGGTATCGACCGACTTGCCAGGGCCAATCATGTTGTCCCACCAGCCGATATTTTTTTGGTCGTCGGCATAGGCTCCGGCAACATGATGCGAGGCGTTGAGCGCGTGGCAAATCAGTACAGCATTAGATTTGTCAGCATTCAGCGTGCCATAGGTTTCTATCATCAGATGATAGTCGCTGATCGTTGCGCCACTTTGTAAAGTCAGCGGCTGATCAAATTGTATCGTCTGCGGCGTGACAAAACCGATTGATGACGTTGGCGTTGTTGGCACTGGTGGCGCCGATGCCGGTGTTGAAACTGATGTTGTCGATGACGGTACAGTAGTCATGCGTCTTCCTAGCGAGAATCATCTCGTTTTACATTAATTCAGGAAGGCTAAAAGAAGGGCTGAATGAGGAAGAGAGGCGGCATTCAAGCTCGCTTTAGCCGTATTTATTGTTTCAGAAAGTTTTCCAAAACGGCGCCCGCAAGCTGATTTCAAATCGGCGCAATGGGTGAAGGATAACGAAGTATCGCGGTGGCGTCAAACCGGAACAAGTCCAGAGATGTCTCACTCAACGCTCTCGATGGTATCCAAGCAAAACTAACGAGGTTTTAAGTACGAGGCGTTAGAATTTCGCGCCGTACTGATTAATGACTTCGACGTTTGTAAGCAATTGATAGTGACAGCAATATTCACATGGGGAGCTCAATATTTAAAATGTAGTTTAAATGCAAATCATATACTCCCCATATGTATATATAAAATTACCCCTATATACGTGGACAAATCCACTTTTTAGATAATTTATTCTGGAGTATATGACTAAAAGCACTCTCCCACACTCAAACAGATGTGGCCACTGCATATGTCAGTGTCATTTCGTTTAGCGACTTCGGAAGGTCTCTGCGAAAACTATCTAAATAATTTGCAGACCCGAAGTCAAAGCATTCTCTCTAAGAGCGATAACTCACAAGTAAATACCTAAAAATACAGGCTTTGACCGATACGCAACATGTCTGATGTCGTAACACAGACCTATCTGTTCACAAACATCTCATTAGTGACCAGCTTTTGACCTAGATCAAGGAAAGATCATTCGTAGAGCCTATGCTTAAAGGTATGGCATTTTGCTGATTGTAACTTTCAAGACGCTCACGGATCACTCTATCCAATAATTACTCGATAACAAGCACTTTCTTTGCTATTACTTAGGAAATCAAATGTCAAACCGCAGAAAATTTATAGCCCAACTGAGCTGGGGGAGTGCTACCTTTTTATTAAAAAACGCCAGTGCCCAAGTTGTGATGGTTAATGAAACGGATCCACTGCCCTCGTCTATGGGCTACAAAGAAAATAGTAATAAAGTCGATGGTACAAAATATCCTAAGCACGCTACCAGCCAGCAGTGCAGTAATTGCACTCTATACCAAGGAAAAACGGAGAATATTACCGGAGGTTGCGCACTTTTCTCAGGAAAGCAGGTAACTAGTGTGGGCTGGTGCAACGCCTGGTCAAAAAAACTGTAAACGTTGAACACAACAAACAGAAGGAGCAAGGCAAGCGATGAACTCCCATGAGAAACCCATTTCTTTAATTAAATACTGGCACTACAAAATACTATTCATTTTTTGTAATTTTTTAATTCTCTCTTCAGTACACGCATTACCTTCTTTCGCCAGACAGACAGGACAAAACTGTGTTGCATGCCATGCCGGGGGACAATTTCCTGAATTAACGCCATACGGGCGGCTATTCAAAATGACTGGTTACACCATAGGTGAAAGAGGAAATCCTTTAGCAGTGATGGCAGTCGCAAGTTATACAAAAAGTGCGACTCCAACCGCTGACGCCGCGTTTGCAAAAGATGCAGTAGCGCTTTTTCAAACAGGTAGCGTTTTTGTGGCAGGCAAAATCACAAATAATGTCGGCATATTTGCTCAATTTACTTACAACAATTACAGCAGTCAAAATACAGATACGAATCAATGGGAAGGCAAATGGGGATCAGATAACTTTGACCTGCGCTACGCTGATCGATATATCGATGCAAACCGGGATTTGATTTTTGGGTTTAGTGTCAATAACAATCCATCTATATCGGATCCTTGGAACACCGCTCCCGCATGGTTGCAATATGTTCCGACTGGCTTTGGCGTGACCGGCGCCGACGCTAGTCCAATAATCACACAACTAGGCTCGCAAGTAGCAGGCACTGGTGCATATATTTTCTTAAATCAAACTATATATGCTGAGATTTCGGGTTATCAAACTGCGAACGGCTCATTCTCTTTTTTGAGTAAAGGTATAGCTAATACTGATCAGACCAAACTAAAGGGAATTAATCCCTACATTCGCTTGGCACTTAGCCACGATTGGGGTCCGCATAGTGCTATGGTCGGCCTGTTAGCGATGAACACTGATGTCTACCCTGATAACCTGACTCTTGCAGGTCCTACTATTAAGTACCGCGACAGAGGAGTGGATGCCCAGTATCAATATTTACTCGATCCCCATTCTGTTACTGCACAAATCAGCTATGTACGCGAAACCATTAACAATGGAGACATCACTGGCGTAAGTGCAAACGCTTCCAACACGCTGAATCAGCTAAAAATGAAAGCCAGCTACATTTACCGAGCCAAATATGGAGGTAGCCTGAGTTATTTCAGTACGACAGGAACATCCGACAATATCTTATATCCTGATCCTGCCAGTAACCCGGATACTCGAGGATTTGTGCCAGAGTTATTTTGGACGCCAGTACAATATCTAAGAATTGGTGCGCAGTATTATCGATTCAATAGATTCCATGGTGCATCTGTTAATTACGACGGATCAGGACGAAATGCGAAAGATAACAATACGTTTTTTCTGTACGCATGGGGAGCCTATTAAATGATCAATCGTGAACAAGCAACATATCTGCGTCACCAATTTCATGGGGAACAGAGGCGCCGTAAGAGCAATACATTTCTCTTACTCCTGTTAGGTACTAGTATTTTCTTAAGTGCTTGTACTTCAGAGGAAAGGTCGCGAGCGCTAGACGATCCTACAGTATTACCTAAAACGGTGGCGCTTCAGGTTTGCTCAAATTGTCATGGGGTAAACGGTATTTCGACTTCGCCGATTTTTCCCAACTTAGCGGCGCAATCAAAACTCTACCTGACTGAACAATTGAAATCGTTTAAAACTCATGGCCGTTCAGACCCTGAAGGATATGAATACATGTGGGGTATCAGTGCACGTCTGACAGACAATCAGATTGAGGGGCTAGCGCAGTATTTTTCTGAACAGCGTGCTCCTGCAGGGAAAAAGTCCAGCGAAAATCTGTTAATTGCAGGAAAAGCGATTTATGAAAAAGGCATTACAGCAAGCAATACTCCCGCTTGCGCCAGTTGTCATGGCCCTAAGGCTGAGGGCATGCAACTATTCCCTCGTTTGGCAGGTCAGCATGCGGACTATACTAAGAAACAATTAATGGTCTTTAGAAATACCGATCAGCGGCCTGAGGGTGCGCTGATGAAAACAATCGCGCATGGATTGAAAGACCAAGACATCGAAAACATAGCCATTTATTTAGAGGCGATGCCGTCTAGTTGAGTTAAGTTGATCGACGTCAGGTCTGTCTGCAAAAGCAGATCCGGCGTAAATCTACTTTTTTTAAGCCATTCCCAATATCAAATCAGGCGATGGCTAACTGAGCCAAACTTTCTTGAATCACATCAGGATCGTAAGAACGCAGAATCTTTTTGACTAAAGATTGCAAGGACTCGATATTGGTATTGAGGATTTCTTGTTTAATCTCTGGCAGCAAAGCCGGGGGCATCGATAACTCGCGGAATCCCATCCCGATCAGCAAGCGCGTCAAACGGATATCACCCGCCATACCTCCGCAAATCGCGACCGGAATTTCGGCCTTTTGTGCGGCGCTGACGGTCATCGCCAGCAATTGCAAAATGGCGGGATGAATGTCGCTGTATAAATGGGCGACCTCATGATCAGCGCGATCAATTGCCAGCGTGTATTGGATTAAATCGTTGGTGCCGACTGATAAAAAATCCAGCTTTTTGACAAACATCGGCAAGCTGAGTGCCGCAGCAGGAACCTCGATCATGGCGCCGACCGGGACTTTGTCATCAAACTTTTTATCTTCTGCCAGCAAGGATTTTTTGGCCTGTTCTATCATCGCCAGAGATTGATCAATCTCAAATGCGTGCGCCATCATCGGGATCAGAATGTGTACCGGTCCAAAAGCGGAGGCGCGCAAAATCGCACGTAATTGCGTAAGGAATAATTGTGGCTCGGCCAGGCAATAGCGGATTGCGCGCAAGCCCAGTGCGGGGTTCAGAATATTGTGATCGGTGGTGTCGAGTGGTTTGTCAGCGCCTACATCGAGTGTACGGATGGTGACGGGCTTGCCTTTCATGGCGAGCACGGCATCGCGGTAGGCGACGAACTGTTCTTCCTCGGTAGGTAATTCTTGCTCGTGGCCGGTACGTCCCATGAA
Source organism: Undibacterium sp. 5I1 (assembly GCF_034314085.1). Classification (NCBI taxonomy): domain Bacteria; kingdom Pseudomonadati; phylum Pseudomonadota; class Betaproteobacteria; order Burkholderiales; family Oxalobacteraceae; genus Undibacterium; species Undibacterium sp. 5I1. The sequence goes on along the minus strand of NZ_JAVIWI010000001.1, from coordinate 3,853,632 downwards.
CAAAAACTCTGAGCGAAATAAACCAACGCCGCTGGCACCGGCTTCCATCGCGGTGATGGCATCTTGCGGCAATTCAATATTCGCCAGCAGGGTGATCTCGATACCATCTTGGGTAATGGCTGGGGTCTTTTTGAGCCGGGTTAATTTTTTACGGGTTTTGAGTAAAACCGCTAGCAGGTTGCGATATTCCTCAATCACCTGAGCCGAGGGCGCGACGATGACTACACCGGCGTCGCTATCAATAATCAGCCAGTCGTCTTGCTGAATCAGATGAGAAGCGTTGCCCAAACCAACCACGGCGGGAATACCCAAACTGCGCGATACGATTGCTGTGTGGGAGTTTTGGCCACCCTCGTCCGTCACAAAACCGCTGAAAGCCGCATCGCGGAATTGCATCATATCAGCGGGTGAAATATCCCGCGCAACGACAATCATATTCCCGCGGCGTTCATTCACATTGGCGTCACGTGGTAAGTCATTGGCGCTACCGGTTAAGACTTTGAGCACGCGCTCGGCAACTTGCTGGATGTCGGCTTTGCGTTCACGCAGGTAGTCGTCTTCTATCTCATCAAACTGCGCAGACAAGGCATCGATCTGAGTCACCAGCGCCCACTCTGCGTTGTAATTGCGGGTGCGGATGATTTCTAGCGGCGCTTCAGAGATCATCGGGTCGGACAAGATCAGCGCATGTACATCCAGAAAAGCGCCAAGCTCGGTCGGCGCATCCAATGGCAGATCGGCCCAGATGGTTTGTAGTTCTTTGTGGACCTGAACGATGGCATCTTGCAGACGCAGCACTTCTGATTCGATCTGCTCCTGGGCAACCAGGTAATGCTCGACATCCAGCGCGGCGGGACGCATTAAGTGAGCGCGTCCTATGGCGATACCGCGTGAAACGGGGATGCCCTGCAATGTAAATGATGCCATGCTGTTGTGTCCCCTTTTACTCTTTTTATTTTTGCTACGAGCTAATGGTGTTGGCTTTAGCAGCCAGAATTTTGGCGCTAGCGATGTTCACTACTCGCCTTCACCAAACTTGTCATTCACCAACGCAAGCATGGCGTCAAAACAGGCTTGTTCGTCCTCACCTTCGGTCTCCAGCAAGACTTTGCTGCCTTTGCCTGCGGCTAGCATCATCACGCCCATGATCGATTTACCGTTGACCCGGCGGTTATTGCGGGTGAGCCAGACCTCACACTTAAATTTGCCCGCCAGTTGAGTGAATTTTGCTGATGCTCGTGCATGCAGGCCCAGCTTATTTACGATTTCAATTTCTTGTTGGATCATTGCATTTTCACTTTACTCGACATAATGAACGACCTTATTGGTTTATTAGCTTGAATCTGAACCTACCTATAACCGTACATATAACCGTATTTATCCACTTACTGACAACCTCAATTACCTACTCAGTTAGGAGAAAGCCTTACCCGGTTATCCACTCGCAAAGCGCCATTTTGCCCGCCCGCCAAAGCCATCTCCACCACTACATCCAGAGTATCGTGACGATAGGTAATAGCGCGCAGCAACATCGGCAAGCTAACGCCGGCAATGGTTGCCACCTGATCAGGCTCACCTAACTGACGACAACAGTTCGACGGTGTACCGCCCAACACATCTGTCATGACCAGCACACCTGTACCAGCGTCGAGACGTTTAATCGCTTCTTTTGCAAGGCGATTAACGTCATCAATATTCTGGTCAGCGATAACATCAATCGCTTCAAAATGTTCTGGCATGCCGCGAAACACATGCGCCGCGGCCTGCATAAAGGCCGACCCCAGCGGGGCATGGGTTAATAAAAGTATTCCAACCATATTCACATTTCTTGGGAGTATGCACAAAAACCATGCTTACAGCCCATTATTTATCTGGACACCAGAATATACTCTATAGCAGTATATTCTTACATCAAATAGCGGACTCCAGCGCATCGATGAACATGCCAGCCACATTAAAGCCTTTTTGCTGCGTAATTTCTTGAAAACAAGTCGGGCTGGTGACGTTGACTTCCGTCAAATAATGCCCGATGACATCTAATCCTACCAGCAACAGACCACGCTGGTACAGTATTGGCGCCAAAGTCTCTGCAATCTCCAGATCGCGCGCCGTTAATTCTTGTGCCACGCCAACGCCACCGGCGGCCAGATTGCCGCGTACTTCGCCGTTTTGCGGGATGCGTGCCAACGCAAACGGGACCACTTTGCCGCCAATCAGCAAAATCCGTTTGTCGCCATGCACGATCTCAGCAATGTAGCGCTGCACCATGATGGTTCTGGCACCATTGAGCGTCAAGGTTTCGATCACCGAACCGAGATTCATCCCGTCATCACGGATGCGGAAAATGCCGGCACCGCCCATGCCATCCAGCGGTTTTAAAATAATATCCTGATGGGTTTGGTGAAAAGCGCGAATCCGCTGCTCGTCACGCGTTACCAAAGTAGGCGTAGTAAATTGACTGAACTGAGCAATGCTCAATTTTTCATTATGGTTACGGATCGCGGCCGGCTTGTTAAAGACGCGCGCGCCCTGCTGCTCCGCCAGCTCCAACAGATACGTTGCGTAGATATATTCCATATCAAATGGCGGATCTTTGCGCTGTATAACCGCATCATACGCACTTAGTGCTGACGCTTGCGGGGCTTCGGCACGATACCAGTCATGCGCGTCACCCGTCAGAGTGATCCGACGGACATTTGCCACCACCACGCCGCCTTCTAAGGCCATGTCGTCTGGTCCGAAAGCAAACAACTGGTGCCCGCGAGAATCCGCCTCGCGCATCATGGCGAAGGTGGAGTCTTTATAGGTTTTAAATTGATCGAGCGGATCGGTGAGGAATACGATTTTCATGATGGATCTTTAAATTACTTCTCAAATTAGAATTGCTCGGCATGTCAATCTCCCTCACCCCCAACCCCTCTCCCGCAAGCGGGCGAGGAGAGCGGACGAGACTAATCCGATATCGGCTTAATACACCTCAGGATTTGGATCTGTTTTTTCCAACTCCAGCGACGCTGCCAATAAGGCCAGACGTGCTACTACGCCATACATATAAAAACGATTCGGTGCGGCGGTGCCTGGTTTGGCGGTGATATCCGGTACGGCATGTTGCTGGGCAAATGCCAGCGGCACAAAATGCATGCCCGGTGCGTTTAAGTTTTCATCAACGCCGCGATCTTCATGCACGCGATAGAAGCCGCCAACGACGTAGCGATCCATCATGTAGACGACAGGCTCGGCGACGGATTCGTTGATCTGCTCGAAGGTATGTACGCCCTCTTGTACGATCACATCGTTGACTTCCAGACCTTCTTTAACGACCGACATTTTGTTGCGCTGTTTGCGGTTTAAATCACGTACTTCGCTACCGTCACGCACCGTCATGATGCCCATGCCATAGGTACCGGCATCGGCTTTGACGATGACAAACGGTTTTTCTTTGATGCCGTATTCTTTGTATTTTTTGCGGATCTTTGCCAGAATCGTATCGACGGTATTGGCCAGTTCATCCTCACCGATCCGTTCGTGGAAATTGATGCCGGTACATTTGGCAAAATAAGGATTCAGCATCCACGGATCAATATCAATCAGCTTGGCAAATTTCTTGACAACTTCATCATAAGCGGCAAAGTGATTGGTCTTACGACGTACTGCCCAACCTGCATGCAATGGCGGCAACAAGGTTTGCTCATTGAGATTTTCTAAAATCGGCGGGATACCTGCCGACAAATCATTATTGAGCAAAATCGTACAAGGATCGAAATTCTTCAAGCCAAGGCGACGACCATTGGCGGAGCGTTCCAGCGGTTCTAAAATCAATTGCGTACCGTCTGGCAGATCAATCGCCGTTGGCTCTTTGATGTCTTCAGACAAGGTGCCGAGACGGACATTTAGACCGGTCTGACGGAAAATTTGCATCTGGCGTGCGACGTTTTGCAAATAGAACGCATTGCGTGTGTGGCGCTCCGGGATCAGTAACAAGTTTTTAGCGTCTGGACAGTATTTCTCAATCGCGGCCATTGCCGCTTGTACTGCCAGCGGTAACATTTCTGGAGAAAGATTATTGAAGCCGCCAGGGAACAGATTGGTGTCCACTGGTGCCAGTTTAAAGCCAGAATTGCGCAAATCAACTGAGCAGTAAAACGGTGGCGTATGCTCTTGCCATTCCAGACGGAACCAGCGCTCGATCGCAGGCGTGGCTTCGAGTATCTTTTTTTCTAAATCAAGCAAGGGGCCGTTGAGGGCGGTAACGAGGTGCGGAACCATGATGTCCTTTGTAGTATAGCTGGGCAGGGTACTGCTGATATGCGTAGTGCGCTAAATTGCTGAATAGCATAGGACGGATTCTAACGGGAATCAGCAATTGACGTGCTTGGCTTGCGTAACTTGGGATGAAATAACAATTATCAAGACATGACAGTTTTGCCACGCGATTCTCGGATCAATATTGCGTAGTCCTTTGGTTTGAAAGTGATGATTATTTTCACGATAATTATTTAGCTATCGCTGACTGATCTCATCAGTAAGTTTCAATAATAAAAAATACTCCCTATATGTATTTATTAATCGTCCATATAATCATTGGACACTACGGCATTATTGATCAAAATATAGGGGAGTATATTAAATTCCTCCTAGAAATCTTATGCTTCAGCGAGCAGATTGAAATGTTCAACCGTCGGCGGCACGGCGAAGAAACCGCCGACAATCGCCCGCCACTCCTGAAACGCCGGTGACTCGCGGAAATCGACGGTGTGGTTTTCCAAAGTCTCCCAAAAAATCATCAGGACGTAACGTTCCGGCGACTCTATTCCTTTGTTGATTTTGTAACCACTAAACCCTTTGGCATGAGAAATCACTTCACTCAGGCCACGTTGGATGGCGATATCAAATTCGGCTTGTTTGCCTGGCTGGATACGAATATCGGCGAGTTCTAAAATCATTTTATTTCCTTTAAATTAATAACTATGGAAGCGTATTGAGGTAAAGCCCATTGACAACTACACCAAGCCCTGATCGCTCAATTCCCTTTTAATATACGCATAAAAAACAGGGGCTGCCACTACGCCCGGCACGCCAAATATAGTTTCCATGACCAAAATCGCGGTCAACAGCTCCCAGGAACGGGCATTGACTTTGGAACCGATAATTTTTGCGTTTAAAAAATATTCCAGCTTGTGTATCACCACCATAAATACCAGCGAGGCCACGGCGGTGTGCAAAGAGTGCGACAAACTTACCACCACGATCACCGTATTGGACAGAATATTACCGACCACGGGGATCAGTCCGGCCAAAAAGGTAATCAAAATCATGCTTTTGGTCAGTGGCAAATGAATACCGGCTAATGGCAAAATCACCAATAAATAGATCGCTGTAAATGCGGTATTAATCAGCGAGATGCGCACTTGGGCAAACACAATTTTCTGAAACATCAGACCCAAGGTCACCACGCGTTGATGCAAAGCGGCTGCAAATGGACGGTAGTTGGCATGCTGTGTCGCTTCCTGCAAGGCGACCATACTGCCTATGATCATTCCCAGCAGCAGATGCACAATCACATGTCCGGCTTCTTGCACCAGCAATTTAGCTTCAGATGCGTGCTCTCTAAAGCCGTTGGTCAGTAGCTCTCGCAAAGCATCGGCGCCTTCTGGCAAGTTATTACTGACCCAATCCGGCATCTGGTCGCTGGAGGCATCAATAATGTCGGCCATTTTTTGCAATAGCACATTAAGGTTACCGCCTTCACTGCGCAAGTAGGCGTAGAGCAGCCAGAGCACCAGAGAAATCGTGGCAATAATCACTACCGACAAGAAAATAACCGCAATCATGCGCGATTGCTGGCTGCTAAATTTTCGCTCTATGGTAGGCGCGAGTAAGTGAATCAGGGAATAGACCAGCAACCCAGAAAACAGCGCCACCAGCAAACCCATCTTCAGCACAACATATAAAGCGATGGCAGCCAGGATATAAGACACCCAAACGGGAGCAGTAGTTTTAGAAGTCAGCATCGTATAGAGCAGTCCGGGTTAACGAGTCGAAAATAAAGGCTGCAACAAACCAAATATTGCCATCAATAATAATGCCAGCGACGCCAGCGTAGCGATCATAAAACCGGGTGCTCGCTTTGCAGCATCTTGGTAATATGCCAATGCATACATCAAACGCCCGACCACCCAGACTGCGCCTGCGATACCCGCCGCACGGTCACTAAACCAAATGGCGGCTAACCATAAGAATGGCAAGAAAAAAATAATTTGCTCAAGCGTATTAGTTTGCACCCGCAAAGCGCGTAAAAATTCGGGTGGACCGTCCATAGAAGGCGCAAGAACTTTATGCTGCATGCGTGCTTTTCCTGCATTCATAAAAGTCCAGAAATATACGGCAAGCGCCGCGATCGTAGCCCAGCTAGTCCATTGCATTTGCATAGTTGCCTTTTTTAAAAATATTAAGGTCTGTTTAGAATTTGATTAAGGTTTGATCAAAACATTACAACCATTAACATCAGAATAACTTGATTTCAGAAAAGTGCTTTATATGTCATGGTTGATACAGAGTTTTACATTTAAATTTCAAATCATGTCTTCTTTTTTTGGAGCCAGACGTTATATGAGGACTGTGATTAATAAAACGAGGTACAAAATGACACTCAATCTGAAGAAAACAGCCCTTATTTCAGCAACGACTGCATTCTTAGGTCTTGGAATGTCCGTAGCGCATGCAGCAGATTACGATGATTTCGCTCGCGTCATCAATGTTGCGCCTCAAGTCGAACAAGTCAACGTGCCGCGTCAAGAATGCCGCACCGACTATGAGACAGTACAACGTCAGCAGCCGCAACAACAGCGCAGTGCTGGCGGCTCTATCATCGGCGGTATCGCTGGTGGTTTGCTGGGTAGCCAGGTGGGGGGCGGCAATGGTCGTATTGCAGCAGCGGCAGCGGGTGCGATTGCAGGTGCAGTGGTGGGTGATCGCGTAGATAACAATGGCAATAACGGTGCCAATCAACAACCAACTTACGACAGCCAGCCAGTGCGTCGTTGTACTAATGTAGATCATTGGGAGACCCGCAATAATGGATATGCCGTAACCTACGAGTACCATAACCGCACTTACACTAGCATCATGCCGTACGACCCGGGTTCACGTTTGAAATTGCATGTATCCATCACACCACGTCCTTAAACTTGGATTTTAAAGTCTGGCAAACGCCAGGCTGTGCTCTGAGATGAAAAAATTGCCGCGATCTGCGGCAATTTTTTTCGTCATTTTTCCCCGTAATTCGCACACATCCCCTCGAATTTAAACGGGAATCCGGCGACCTTTATAGTATGATCTTGCCGCAACACCACAAAAATTGATTTGTGCCACAGGTACGTCTTATCCTCATTCTGGTTCAGACGCATCGCAGGGCACGAAGTCAAACATTTACCGCGTTTTGATTTTCATCTTATGCGAAAAATATTAAAACAATACGGTTTGCTCATCTGCCTTTCGCTCATCCTGATCGCTGGATTCGGATTTATCACGCTCGCCAGTTATAAAGTATCGCGCGATACGGTGTACCAAAATAGTTCTGAACAAGCCTTGCCCGTCACCAGTGACGCCGTACTTGCAGAACTGCAAAAAGATATCTTGCGACCCGTTCTGATCGCTTCGCAAATGGCGAATAATACCTTTGTGCGTGATTGGATCATCAATGCCGAACTTGATAAGGCAACTGATCAAAAACCGGACCAAAAGTCAGAACAAAAGTCAGACCAAGAACAGCAACAAAATATAGAACAAATCACGCATTATTTAAAAGAAATCAAATCAAAAAATAATGCCGCTACCAGCTTTTTAGCATCCGCCATTACCCATCAGTCTTATTCGCCCGATGGCACGCAAAAAACAATCGTCGCTAGCGAAGCACGTGACAAATGGTTTTTCCGCGTAGCAAATTTAAAAACCGCCTACGAAATCAATGTCGATACTGATATCGCCAATCGTGACAGCATGACGATTGCTATCAATCACCGTATACTCGATTACAACGGTAAATTTATTGGCGTGGCAGGTGTCAGCGTTACCTTAGATACGATGAGGCGTCTAATCGATAGCTATCAATCGAGCCTGCATCGCAACATCTATTTTGTAGACCAAAAAGGGACGATAGTCTTAGCTGGCAGCGCGATGAAGCGAAGTCTGAGTAATCTGCAAGATATGCCCGGCATGCGCAGTATCGCCGGACAGATTTTAGCCAACAAAAAAATTGAATCGCAACTTCTGGATTATAAAAACGAAACCGAACATATCGCTGTCAGCGAGCGGTTTATTCCAGAATTAGGCTGGCATTTGCTGGTCGAGCAAGAGGTCGGTAGTAATATCAAACCTCTGCAAGATATCTTCCAGATTAACTTGGCAGTTAGTGCCGCGATTATGTTGATCGTGGTCGTATTATTGGTGCTGTCGGTACGACACTTCCAGCAACGCTTAGAAAAATCTGCGGCCACCGATCAACTGACGTCACTCCCAAATCGCCATGCATTTGATTTTGTATTTCAACAAGCCCTGCTCGATAGCGGACGCTCACGTTTGCCTTTGTGTGTAACGTTGATCGACATCGATTTTTTCAAAAAAGTGAATGATAAAAATGGCCACTTAGTCGGTGATCATGTTCTGAAAGAAATCGCTTTGATTGCCAAACGTTCTTTGCGTGAAAGTGATGTCATTTGCCGCTGGGGTGGTGAAGAATTTTTGATCTTATTAAAAAACTGTACCCTGGAAAAGGCCACCTCGATTGCCGAAAATCTGCGCAGTACAATTGCGGCGAATGATTTTTCACGCACCACCGATCTGGCGAAAAAGCGTTTGGCAGTTACCGTCAGCATGGGTGTGGCTCAATGCAAAGATAACGAGACGGAAGACAGCGTATTTGATCGTGCCGAAGTAGCGCTACAACAAGCCAAAGAGAATGGCAGAAACAGCGTTTATTTCTCTGAATAAGGTGTCTGCTTGCGCTGCGCCAAGGCGACCGTTGGTGGGGTAAACGCTTGATATAGTGCACCTGCGCTTGCATCCCAATCGTTGACAACCTGCAGCTGCTTAGCGACTGTGGTCATATCTCCCCGCGCAATGGGGCCGGTCAGTGCGGCGGCACTTCCTAATTGAAAAACGTTATCCAAACTTTGTTGTGCCAGGGGCTGTGCCATCGCCTTTGCCAATTCTGGCGGTATGCCTGCCGCCTCGTAAGCATGCAAAGCAATATCCATCAAGGTCACTAGATAATTACTCGCAAACACCGATCCTGCGTGATATAGCAACTTATTCTCGGCACTAATCTGAACAGTCTGCGCACCGATTTTTTGTATGGCGGGAAGAAGTACATCCAGCGCACGGTCATCACCTTCCAAACTACAAATCGTCCCGGAAAAATTGGCGGCAACATAAGCAGCATCAGCAAAACTGCGGACCGGATGAACGCTGGCAACCGCCGCACCTGTCGCAATCGCTGCTGCTAATTCGCTGGATGCTTTCGCACCGCTGCAATGGAATACGATGTTGCTTGCAGCCAGCAAACCCGCGTCTGCCAATGACTGACAAGTAGCCGCAATATGATCGTCCGGCACGGTCAGCAGGTAAATATCGGAAGGAGTAAGTTCCGCTATCGCAGACACCGCACTGCCTGCACCAGCCATCGCCACCGCTTGCTGCGCACTGGCCATAGAACGGTTACAAATTTGTTGAATCGTAAATAGTTGGTGTCGCACGAATTGCTGTGCGAATACCTGACCCACTTTGCCAGCACCGATCACTGTCAACGTTTTCATTTGGCGGCATCTCCCAAAAAACTACGCAAGCCCTCAAGATCGAGTACGGTAATACCACCGTAGTCAATACTCAGCAGTTTTTGCTTCTCTAATATCTGTAAAGCCTGATTCGCACGCTGACGTGACACACTGGAAATATAGCCAATCTCTTCCTGAGAAATTTGCAATTGCATACTGGTGCCGGGATTCAGATAGGGATTGAATAAGGACGCCAGACAGCGTGCTACCCGGGTGTCTGTATCAAGCATGCGATCGTATTCCACCAGTGAGATAAACAAGCCTAAGCGTTCATTGAGTTGTTGCAATAAAAAACGGTTAAACGGAATGCTGTTGTCTAATAGCCAGTCAAAGGTACTGCGCGGCATAAACGCGACTCTGGTGTCGCGCAGGGCGACGACATCATATTTACGTGCTTCTGTTTTGAGCACCGAGCCTTCGCCAAACCAGCCACCTGCCAGCATGCAGCTATAGGTCACGGTCTTGCCTTCGGGTGACATACTGCTCATCTTCAAAAAGCCGTCAATCACCCCCATCCAATAGTCAACCGTATCGCCTTTGCGGCAGACGTAGCCGCCTGCGGGGACAAAACGCTCTATGACTTCGGCTTCTACCTTTTGCATATGCTCTGGTGTCAGCATGCTCGCCCACATCGTACGGGAAAACCGGTCGGTAGAGGTCACAGCTGAAGTCACTGCAGGAGTCAACGTTGATGCTGATGTTGACGCTGGAGCAGAGCTAGCGGGCGACGATAGATTTGGCTGAATCGGCTGATCTGGAGGAATTGGTTGCATCGTTTTTGCTATATTAGTATGGTGCGGCGCAGCACCGAAATTGTGTTGTTTCAGCGAGATTGTCGGGCAAATGACAGCACTGAGAATTTGATCTGGCTACACTCCAGCTAACAAAAATACGCAAAAGAATATTTACTGAAAACGCGTGCTGGGACATTGTATAAGCGAAACTGTAGGTAAGGTCAGCTATTACAAACTCCCGATCATTCTCGCATGCGTACGACGCTAACAAAGTTAGTAAGTATGCCGTAAGGGATAGTAAGGACACTCAGTCGATAATCATAAAACAAGTATGAAATGATGGAGACAAATGAAGCATATCGACGTCAACCAAGCAATGCCGGATTACACCACCTTCCCTAAGCTCCTACTACGTAATGCGCAATTGCATGCATCGCGTCCGGCGTTCAGAGAGAAGGATTTGGGTATCTGGCAAACCTGGAACTGGGCACAAGTCTGTGATGAAGTCCGTGCGCTGGCTTGTGGGCTTGCAGCGCAGGGATTCCAGCGCGGTATGCACCTTGCCATCATTGGCGATAATCGTCCGCGTTTATATTGGGCCATGGCTGCCGCGCAATGTCTAGGCGGGATTGCGGTGCCGCTCTACCAAGATTCACCAGCGGCAGATATGGCTTATGTGCTGGAGAATGCAGAAATCCAGTTCGCAGTTGTAGAGGATCAGGAGCAAGTCGATAAACTATTAGAAATCAAACAGCACTATGCCGGGATTAGTCATATTGTGTTTGACGATGATCGCGGCATGCGTCATTACCACCAAGACGAACTCACCTCTTATGCCGTGCTGCAAGACTTGGGACGCGCTTACGACAAAGCCCATCCGGACTTTTTTATCCAGCAAGTTAATTTAGGTACAGCTGACGACACCTCCGTCATGCTCTACACCTCAGGCACTACCGGCAAACCTAAAGGCGTATGCCAAAGCCACCGCTCGTTTATCCACGCAGCGACAGGCGGCACGGGCTTTGATCAGCTCAGCGAACGTGAAGATATTTTGTCTTACCTGCCAATGGCCTGGGTTGGTGATCATTTGTTCTCGTATGCACAAGCAATGACGGCAGGCTTTACCGTCAATTGCCCTGAGTCCGGTGAGACGGTATTGACCGATTTGCGCGAAGTCGGACCGACCTATTATTTTGCTCCGCCACGCGTGTTTGAAAATATGTTAACCACGGTCATGATACGAATGGAAGATGCTAGCGCCATCAAGCGTAAATTGTTTCATCACTATATGGAAATCGCCCGCGAAATTGGTAGCGATATTCTGGATGGCAAACCCGTATCACTGCTCAACCGCATCCGCTACGCAATCGGCAATCTGCTGATCTATGCGCCCTTAAAAAACGTACTCGGCTTATCACGTGTACGGGTTGCTTATACTGCCGGTGCCGCAATCGGTCCTGATCTGTTCCGGTTTTATCGCTCTATCGGCATTAACCTCAAGCAGTTATACGGCTCCACTGAAACCTGTGCCTACGTGTGCTTGCAGCCCGATGGCAACATCAAATTTGATAGCGTAGGTCAGGCAGCGCCAGGCGTAGAAATTAAACTCGCCAGCAATGGCGAGGTACTGGTGAAATCTACCTCAATGTTATCGGGCTACTATAAACGTCCTGACGCCACCGCCGAGGTGATGGATGCAGATGGCTACTTCCATACCGGCGACGCTGGAATATTTGATAGCGACGGCCACTTAAAAATCATCGACCGTGCGGCTGATGTGGGCAAGCTGATCAATGGCGATATCTTTGCTCCCAACTATATTGAAAACAAATTAAAGTTTTTCCCCTATATCAAAGAAGCTGTCGCCTTTGGCAATGGTCGCGATACGGTCTGCGCTTTTATCAATATTGATCTGGAAGCCGTCGGCAATTGGGCAGAGCGGCGCGGCATTGCTTATGCTGGCTACACCGATCTGGCAGCCAAGGCAGAAACTTATCAGCTAATCGTTTCTTGTATCGAGAAAGTCAATGCCGATCTGGCGGGCGAAGCCCTGATGGCTAACACCCAGATTCATCGCTTTTTGATACTGCACAAAGAGCTTGACCCCGATGATGATGAACTCACCCGCACACGCAAAGTACGACGTAGTTTTGTCGCGCAAAAATACGCCGTGCTGATCGATGCGCTGTATTCCGGTAAGCGGTCGCAATACATAGAAACTCAGGTCAAATTTGAAGATGGCCGTCAGGGATTAGTCAATGCTGATTTGCATATCAGCGATGTAAAAACCTATGCAGCGCATCAACAGGCGGCATGACTCATGAAAAACACAGTATGAATGCGATGGTAGATCCGATGACGATGGTGACTATGGCGACACCCACGAATGGCAGAAAAATCGGCGAAGTGATCCTGGATCTGCAGGGCATCTCGCTGGCGTTTGGTGGTATTAAAGCGCTGACGAATATCTCTTTCAATGTCAGAGAGCATGAAATCCGCGCCATTATCGGCCCCAACGGTGCAGGTAAAAGTTCAATGCTCAATGTGATCAACGGCGTGTATCACCCGCAAGAGGGGACGATCACTTATCGTGGTCAGCGGCGTAAAGATATGAACACCTATGCAGCGGCAAAAAGTGGCATCGCCCGGACATTCCAGAACATCGCTTTATTTAAAGGCATGAGCGTACTCGACAACATCATGACGGGACGCAATCTGAAAATGAAAAGTAATTTTCTGATGCAAGCCTTGTATTGGGGGCCGGCTCAAAAGGAAGAAATCGAACATCGTCAAAAGGTCGAAGAAATCATCGATTTTTTAGAAATCCAACATATCCGTAAAACACCGGTAGGTCGTCTGTCTTACGGTTTGCAAAAAAGAGTCGAGCTAGGTCGTGCCTTGGCAGCGGAACCAGAAATCTTGTTACTAGATGAACCCATGGCAGGCATGAATGTGGAAGAAAAACAAGACATGAGCCGCTTTATTCTGGATGTCAACGATCAGCTCGGCACCACCATCGTATTGATTGAACATGATATGGGCGTGGTCATGGATATTTCAGACCGCGTGGTCGTGCTGGATTATGGCAAAAAAATTGGCGATGGTACTCCGGCAGAAGTGCTGGCGAATCAGGAAGTGATTAACGCGTATCTCGGCGTCGCCCATTGAAAGGCTAGACCAGAATGAATATCAATTTTTTCTTTGAAGTCTTAATCGGCGGCTTGCTCTCTGGTGTGATGTACGCACTAGTGGCGCTTGGCTTTGTGCTGATTTACAAAGCCTCCGGTGTATTCAATTTTGCCCAAGGCGCGATGGTATTTTTTGCGGCATTGACCTGCGTTGGTCTGACTGAGAAATTCGGCTTGTCATTGTGGCTGGCAATTCCACTCACGATGGGTGTGATGGTCTTACTCGGCTTGGCGATTGAACGTGTGGTATTGCGGCCTTTGGTCAATCAACCTGAGATCACCTTATTCATGGCAACCATCGGTTTAACTTTTTTTATCGAAGGCCTGGCGCAATTACTGTGGGGATCGCAACCACACCGCCTGAACTTGCCAATCGAAGATGTGCCGATTGAATATCTGATGGAAAAGTTCAACATCATCATTTCGCAGTTTGATGTCATCGCCGCACTGATCTGCGCGCTGCTGGTTACTGGGCTGGCGTTACTGTTCTCTAAAACCAAGATTGGTCGCGCCTTACGCGCCGTGGCGGACGATCATCAGGCGGCATTGGCGGTTGGCATCCCCTTACAACAAATCTGGGCCGTAGTCTGGTCAGTAGCAGGCTTGGTGGCGCTGGTAGCAGGCTTGCTGTGGGGCGCACGTAACGGCGTGCAGTTTGCGCTGACGTTTGTTGCACTAAAGGCGCTGCCCGTGTTGATTCTCGGTGGTTTTACCTCGGTGCCTGGTGCGATTGTCGGGGGCTTGATTATTGGAGCGTCTGAAAAATTAGCCGAAGTCTATATCGGCCCGATGGTTGGCGGCGGGATTGAAGGCTGGTTCCCATATGTACTGGCATTATTATTTTTACTAGTGCGGCCAGAAGGCTTGTTTGGCGAAAAAATTATCCGGCGGATTTGATTTGGCTTAGCTAAGTTGGACGAGTTGGACGAAATGGGAGCTTCTAAAAACCCTTTAATCGAGATGCAGCGCTGGTCATAGCGTGCGCCATGCGCACCGCAGCGGACAGCACGGACAATGTACCGGTGCGCATGGCGCACACTACGATGATCAGGTCATTTATTACAATGATTTTTTGAAGTTTATGAATTAGAACGTCCAATACTTATGTGCCTTCCCAGCCAAAAATGGCCTGAAAGCCCCATAGATATTGGGGATAAAAAAATGGAAACATCTAAAAATGGTTTCAACATAAAGGAAATACATGTTCTATCGTGAAGCAGGTCAGTTCAAGTCTAGCTATGCCGCAGACAACCAGATTTTTCCGTTGCGGCAGGACAGGATCGCTATGGTCGTCCTTCTGGCACTGGCGTTTTTTGTCGTGCCGCTGATTGCGTCGGCATACACCTTTTCTGCGATCTTGATTCCTTTTCTGATCTTCTCGCTGGCGGCATTGGGCCTAAATATTTTGACTGGATATGCCGGCCAACTGTCGCTAGGCTCCGCTGCATTTATGGCAGTAGGTGCGTTTGCCTCGTATAACTTTGTGTTGCGTGTTCCTGGCATTCCTTTATTGCTGGCATTTGTGTTGGGCGGCTTGTGTGCCGCAATAGTGGGGATTGCATTTGGTTTGCCGTCCTTACGCATACGTGGTTTTTATCTGGCGGCAGCGACGCTGGCAACACAATTTTTTGTAGTCTGGTGTTTGACCAAAGTACAGTGGTTTAGTAATTACAGTTCTTCTGGCGTGATCACCGCGCAGGAGATGATAATTTTTGGTGTGAGCTTTACTACCCCAGTGAAAAAGTATCTACTCACTCTGAGCATCGTTTGTGTGCTCGCCCTGCTGGCAAAAAATATGGTGCGCTCCAATGTCGGGCGCTCCTGGATGGCGGTACGCGACATGGACGTTGCGGCAGAGGTCATCGGCTTTCGCCCTATGCGTACCAAACTATTGGCGTTTGCGGTATCGTCGTTTTATTGCGGTGTGGCGGGTGCTTTGTATGCTTACGCTTATCTTGGTACGGTGGAGCCTGATGCCTACAATCTAGATTTATCCTTCCGAATTTTGTTCATGATTATCATCGGTGGCGTGGGTTCTATTCTTGGGTCTTTTTTAGGCTCGGCCTTCATCATCTTGCTACCGATTTTTCTGAATATGATCGCGCATGGTTTGTCGCTGCCGACCAGCGTAGCGTCCAATCTGGAGCTAATGGTATTTGGCGGTTTAATTATTTTTTTCCTGATAGTAGAACCACATGGTCTGGCGCGCTTGTGGCAAATTGCAAAGGAAAAATTGCGCTTATGGCCTTTCCCGTATTAAGTTGTATCAATCAATAAGTAATCAGTAAAAACAGTAAAAAAAACATCAAGCAACAAGTACAAATAGTTGCAATATCCATCCAAAAAAGGAGACATCATGAAATTGCTTAAATCAGTATTACTCAGTGCAGCCTTAGTCAGCACTGTTGCACTATCTGGGCTGGCACAAGCGGATGAACAGTTCATCCCCTTACTGTCGTATCGGGTCGGTCCGTATGCCGCGGGTGGCTCGGGATTTTATGGCGGGATTATTGATTACTTTAATCTGGTCAATGCCAAAGGTGGTATGAACGGCGTCAAGCTGACATGGGAAGAATGTGAAACTGAATATAACGCCTCACGCGGTATTGAATGTTATGAACGTCTTAAACAAGCCAAAGGAGGCGCCTCCTTAGTTGATCCGCTTTCTACCGGTATTGCATACGGCATTTTAGATCGCGTGGCAGAAGATAAAATCCCGATGACCATGCTGGGATATGGTCGTTCTGATGCGGCCAACGGTAAGGTCTTTCCTTACATCTTCCCGCTGATTACCAGTTACTGGAATCAGGCTGCCGCCATGACCAAATATCTGGGCGACAAATCCGGTGGTATGGATAAGCTCAAAGGTAAAAAAATCGTTTATCTGTATCACGACTCCGCCTTTGGTAAAGAGCCCTTACCTGTGCTGGAAGCACAAGCTAAGCAATACGGATTTGATCTGGTCAAAATCCCTGTTGCGCATCCTGGGAATGAACAACAATCACAATGGCTGCAAATCCGTCAAGCCAATCCTGACTACGTCATTTTGTGGGGCTGGGGCGTGATGAATGCGGTAGCGATCAAGACAGCGCAACGCAATGGCTTCCCACGTGAAAAAATGCTCGGTGTCTGGTGGGCAGGTTCTGAGGAAGACACCATCCCGGCGGGTGATGCAGCAAAAGGCTATTCTTCCATGACTTTTAATACCCCAGGCAACTATCCTGTGCTGGATGAAATCCGCAGCAAAATCTATGCAAACGGTAACGGCAATCTGGCAGACAAAACCCGTATTGGTTCGGTGTATCACATGCGTGGCGTAACTGCTGGCATGTTGTGGGTTGAGGCCATCTTAAAAGCACAAGAAAAGTACGGCAAAGGCAAGCAAATGACGGGCGAGCAAATCCGTTGGGGCTTCGAGAATCTGAACGTGGATGATGCACGTCAAAAAGCCTTGGGCGCTTTTGGTATGTTCCCGCCGGTCAAAACATCTTGCGACGATCATGAAGGTTCTGGCGCAGTCAAAGTACAGCAATGGAATGGCAGCAAATGGGTCGCCATCACACCGAACTGGATGGTTGGTGACAAAGCGCTGACGCGTAGCTTGCTCGAAGAATCGTCGAATAAATATGCCGCTGAGAAGAAAATTACACCAGCTTGTTTGAAATAAATTGTTGTGTTGAGAGAGTCGCTGTGCCGGCGAAAAATATCATTGGCGCAGCTTCTTTCCCTACCTAATTGATCAACAATAAATTGGAAAAATTCGCAGGTGAGATCGATATGACGACCCATAGTATTGCTGGTATCAATGATGCGGTAGCGGCCAGCCCCGCCTATCTGAGCGTGAATAATATTGAGGTGATTTACGACCACGTCATCCTGGTATTAAAAGGGATTTCGCTGCAAGTCCCGCAGGGAAAAATCGTTGCTCTGCTCGGTGCTAATGGCGCAGGGAAATCAACCACGCTCAAAGCGATCTCCACCTTATTACGCAATGAACGCGGCGATATTACCAAAGGCGATATTTGTTTTAAAGGACAGCGGGTTGACCATCTGACGCCGAACGAATTAGTCAAACGCGGCTTGTCGCAAGTGATGGAAGGTCGTCATTGTTTTGGACATCTCAGCATAGAAGAAAATCTGTTGACGGGTGCGTACACGCGCAAAATCTCACGCGCTGAATTAAAAGAATCGCTAGAGATGGTGTATCACTATTTCCCCCGTTTAAAACAGCGCCGCACGTCGCAGGCAGGCTATACCTCTGGCGGCGAGCAGCAGATGTGCGCAATCGGTCGTGCACTGATGGCGAAGCCTTCAATGATATTGTTAGATGAACCGTCGATGGGCATCGCACCACAATTAGTCGAAGAGATTTTTGACATCGTCAAAAGTCTGAACACCAAAGAAAACGTCTCATTTTTACTGGCGGAACAAAACACCAATGTCGCTTTACGTTACGCCGATTTTGGCTACATCCTAGAAAACGGGCGGGTCGTGATGGAGGGCGACGCCAAAGAGTTGGCAACGAATGAGGATGTCAAAGAATTTTATCTCGGCGTCTCTGGTGCGGGTCGCAAGAGTTTCCGCGAGATGAAATTTTATCGTCGTCGCAAGCGCTGGCTGGCGTAATTAATACCTATTTTAAATCTCTCAATAACGTTACCCCCTACTAGAACAAGCTATGAACGCCTATCTGGATGCATTAGAAACCCGCCACCCGCCAAGCCGTGAGCAAGCACTAATGACACGCTTGCCGCAGCTGATTGCACACGCGCAAACCGCACCGGGATGGGCGCAGATTTTGCGGGGAGTACAGGCGTCTGAGATTAAAAGCAGGCAAGCGCTGGCACAGTTGCCAGTGACGCGTAAATCCGATTTAAAAACCATACAAAAAACAGCATTACCTTTTGGCGGATTGACGACAACAGCACCTCGACAGTTAAGTCGTATTTTTATGTCGCCGGGTCCTATCTTTGATCCTGAAGGTCGGACACAAGACTGGTGGCGCTTCGCCAGACCGATGCACGCGGTCGGCCTGCGTGCAGGTCACATCATACAAAACTGTTTTTCTTACCACTTTACGCCTGCGGCTTTTATGGTGGAGGGCGCGGCGGCTAAGCTGGGTTGTACCGTGATTCCAGCAGGCATAGGCCAGACCGAGATGCAAGTCCAAGCCATGGTGGAATTACGTCCTGATGCTTACGTAGGCACGCCCAGTTTTTTAAAAATCATCATCGACAAAGCGGCAGAAATGGGCGCGGATATCAGCAGCGTGCAATACGCGATTTTGGGCGCAGAAGCCTTACCACCCAGCTTACGAAAATGGCTGCAAGAACACGGCATACCGAATGTGGTGCAGATGTATGCCACTGCAGATATCGGCAATATCGCTTATGAGACGCTGACCAACGGACAAGTCAATCCAGGTATGGTATTGGACGAAGATATCTTGCTAGAGATCGTCCGCCCGGGCACCGGTGATCTGGTAGCAGAAGGGGAAGTCGGCGAAGTCGTGATCACCTCCTTCAATCCGGATTATCCTTTAATCCGGTTTGGTACTGGCGATATGTCAGCTACCTTGCAAGACATCTCACCATGTGGGCGTACCAATACCCGTATTAAGGGATGGATGGGCCGCGCCGATCAGACCACCAAAATTAAGGGGATGTTTGTGCACCCGTCGCAGGTTGCAGAGATCGTCAAACGCCATCCGCAGATTCATAAAGCCCGTCTGGTTGTGACAGGCGAAATGGCAAATGACGTGATGACTTTGCATTGCGAGGTGGATAAAACAGCCGAAACGTCCACGCAGACAGACTTAAAAGAAGCCTTGATCAGTTGCATGCGTGACCTGACTAAACTACGCGGCGATATCGTGTTTATGGCGGTAGGTAGTTTGCCCAATGACGGCAAAGTCATTGATGATGCCAGAACCTATCAGTAGATTTTGCTTATTGAAGCTCGAATTCTAAATCCCGAATCCACATCCGCCACTGATGCAGCGGCGGATGTCAAAGCGCAAAACCCTGCCAACTACCAACGACGCCAGTGACCATATCCGTAGCCGCCATAGCCATAACCCCAGGCTGGTGCAACGACAACAGGCGCGGGTCTGACATACACCGCCGGACCGTATGGTGCCGGTCCGTAGACCGCACAGCCTGATAATAAACTTGAGGCGACGACCGCTGTGATGATGGCATAGCGGGAAACATGCTGAGATAAACTCAATGAGAAGTTGTTCAGTGGCAGGCGCATGATGGGCTCCTTTTAATTAATTGTCCGTGTAGGGAATTAACTCTTTGGAGGCGATTTGCGTTGACGAAAAGCTTGTAAGCGAATGTTGCGTCCGTAAGCAACTATGACTAATTTTTTGACCCGGCTTGATGACGACTCATCGATATTAAGGTGTTCATTCCGGTGAAATGAGCATGGTAATAGGCGGCCTGCCATCTATGATTTTATTTATACTCCCCATATGTATATTTAATTGTCCATGTATTAATTAGACATTAGAGCATTTTTATGAAAAATACAGGGGAGTATATTTTAATTTATTGATTGATCTGTATAAATTAACGTCTGAGCCAGGGTCTGAACCATGGCCCAAACAACTCTTTAAGTTAGTTGGATTCTTTGATCAGACGACCCGAGGTTTTTTGTATCGGTCTGGCGTTCATCGGATACAAACGGTTGAAGATCGCTAATTGCTCTGCGGATATTTCTATCGGCTCTTTCATGACCAGCCACAATACGCCTTCGGTACAAGGTGGTTCGGTCAGAGACCCCATAAAAGTGTAATAGTCGCGCTTGGCTGGCAGTATCTCGTTTAAATCCATTGCAGCAGGTCCTTGCATCGAGTCATTTTTTTCCAGCGGCAAATTATTCCAGACCGATTGCACCAGACTATGCGGTTTGCCGCGCTCGATCAGCACTGCGAGGATCGCGAGTTTGCCATCAGCATCTTTGTGTACCAGATGCACGACCATCTCAAAACCTTTGCCATTGACGCGCTCTTCCGCTGGCTTATGGAAATGGAATTGCACCAGCTCAAAACTACGGCCATTCACCGTAATGTAATTGCCGGGACCAAGGTTGACCTGAATCGTATGACCTGTGTCCGTGACTCTGAAACCAGCCGGTTTATAGTCAAAACTGATGGGAGCCAGGTCCACCCGGATACCGTCACGGATATCAATCGGCGATTGCCGCTCGCCGCTATCGCACTTGGCGTTAGCAGGGCTGATCTTGCCCCAGTTTAAAGGGCCGCCCTCTCCTTCATAACTCCATTGCACCGGTTTGCTGGATGCCATGCTGCCGTTGGGACTCATGGTCATGCCACGGCTGTCCATGATTTTTTCTTTTGACGTGTCAGCGCTTACTGGTTTTCTGACCGGTGGCGCATAGGCGTAACTTCTAGCCATTGCCTTAGGATTGCTACGGGACGTTTCTTCTTTTTCTTTGCGGATGATAGCGAGCTTGTCGGCAATTTTGGCGGCCAGCTCATCGGCGGCTAGAGCTTCTTTGGCACGCGCTGCGGCGGCAGCTTTACTTTCTTTGGTTTCTTTCGGCTCTTTGTCTTTGCTGTCTTTTTCTTTCGCAGCGGGTTTTGCTTCGTCTTTTACCGAAGCCTCCTCTTTTGCGGCAGCTGGTTTAATCGGTTTAGACGGAGTCGGCTCGTCATTCGCCTGCACCTGGGCGCACAGCAATACGGGGATCAGCACAGCAATCAGGCGACGCATCATAAGAATTGGGAAGTAGTTGGCGGGGTATGACGAGGTTACGGCAGATTGTGGAAAAAACTTGAATGGCGGCAAGAGATCGCTACGATGAAGGCAATTTTAGCCTTGCAACTGCCGGCAGTTTGATCCGTGTACGTTATGATAAAAATATACTGGTAATTAGTATATATAGGTTGTCCATATAATTACTGGACAATAGAGCACTTTTTATAAAATAGAAGGGGAGTATATTGAACGGATGGCTATATTCAGGTTAAATATTGATCATCATCACATTGATGTTCAAAAAAACTGAAGCGTCATTCCGGCGTGTTTTAAGCCGGAAACTAGCGACAGCAAACGTTATCAAGATGAAGACACGGGATTCCGGCTAAAACCATGCCGGAATGACATGAGGAAGTAATGCGCTACCAGCAAAATAAAAAAGCATCCGGTGTGGATGCTTTTTAGAGTGATTTTTGAGCGCGCCTGCAAGTTTGTCCAGGACACACTGGCAATCAATTACAGCGCCATCAAACGCGCTTTCGCAGCATCGTATTCCAGCTTAAAACGTGCAACGACTTCCGCCACGCTAGGCGCATCCTCCATCAGACCTACACCTTGGCCTGCGCCCCAGATGTCGCGCCAGGCTTTGGCTTTACTGCTGCTGCCAGAACCAAAGTTCATGGCGGTTTTATCGGCGACTGGCAAATTGTCCGGGTCGAGGCCAGCAGCGACGATGGATTTTTTCAGGTAGTTGCCGTGCACACCGGTGAACAGGTTGGTGTAGACGATATCGGCTGCGGAGGATTCAATAATTGCATTGCGATAGCCATCATCCACATTCGATTCTTGCGTTGCCAGCCAGCGTGAGCCGATGTAGGCAAAATCTGCTCCCATAGCTTGCGACGCCAAAATCGCATCGCCGGAGGCAATCGAACCGGACAACGCAATCGGACCTTTGAAGAACTTGCGCACTTCGCCGACCAGCGCAAATGGCGACAAACCACCGGCATGGCCACCAGCACCAGCAGCGACCAGTATCAAACCATCGACACCCGCTTCCAACGCTTTTTCTGAGTGACGGATAGAAATCACGTCATGCATGACGATACCGCCGTAGCTATGGATCGCGTCCAGCATCTCTTTTGGTGGTGCGCGCAGGGATGAAATGATGATAGGAATTTGATGCTTGACGCACATTTCTACGTCATGGGCGAGGCGATCATTGGATTGATGCACGATCTGATTAACCGCAATCGGCCCGACTTTAGCGCTCGGATTGGCGGCTTGATAGTCGGCCAGTTCTGCTTTCAGATCGGTCAGCCAAGTGTCTAGTAATTCTGCCGGACGAGCGTTGAGAGCGGGGAAAGAGCCGACGATACCAGCCTTGCATTGGGCGGCGACCAGCTTAGGACCGCTGGCGATAAAGAGCGGTGAACCTATCACTGGCAGCGAGAGATTTTGTAAGGCTTTAGGTAGATGAGAAGTGGTCATAATCTTGTCTCTATTGTGGTTTGTCTGGTCTGAACTTGGTGCTGACGTTTTTGCTAATGTTTGTACTGATCTTAGAAATTATTTTGGTATTTATTAATGGTGCTGATATGATGTTATCAGAAAAAACGTTGTTTTTCATAAAAAATTTGCGGGTCATTATGCCAACACAAAAACCCAAAGTGATTGATTTTAAGCAGGGGCAGGAAGAGCTACGCAGCACTTTGCGCCAAGGCATGCTGGATGCCGCCAGCCGCTTGCTGGTGGAAGAAGGCGCGGCCGCGCTCACGGTGCGCAAGGTAGCTGAGGCGGTCAATTGTTCGACAACCTTGTTGTATTCTTTATTCGGTGGCAAAGATGGCTTGTCCAATGCCTTGTATCTGGAAGGTTTTAGTCGACTGAAGCAAGACTTTGCCACTTATGAAGCGAGTCTGCCGCTTGCCGAAAAGACGCATGGTCTCGATCGGTTGTGGATGTATGCCACCAATTATCATCAATACGCCCGCCGTAATCCTAGCTATTACATGGTGATGTTTGGCGATGCGATTGCCGGTTTTGTACCGCCGCTAGAATCGCGGGTCGCCGCCTGGGAATCCTTTACGCCGCTAATCAATGAGTTTGACCACTGCATACAAGAAGGCAGTCTGCCCACGACGACTAAATCGACCAATGCCGCGCGTCTTTTGTGGGCGGCAATGCATGGCGTGATCAGCCTGGAACTCAAAGGGTATTATTTAAAAAAAGAGCATTCGGATGAACTGTATCGCGCAGCCGTGAATGCCGTATTGCAATCGCTTAAACAGCCTGAAGCATAAGAATTCTTAAAAATCCAAATCGGAGACACCATGACTTACCAATGTTTTTCCCTGTCTATCAGCAACAAAGTCGCTCATCTGCAACTGAACCGCCCTGCCAGTATAAACACCATGCAACCGGTGTTTTGGCGTGAACTAACCGAGATACTGCAAACCCTGCAACGCGAAGCCAGCGCCAGAGCCCTGGTCATTTCTTCTACCGGAAAGCACTTTACGGCGGGCATGTCGCTGGATGTTTTTTCTAGCGGCGGCATGACGATGGATGATTTGACGGCAGTCGGTCGTGCCAATATTGTGCTGGCACTGCAAGACATGCATCAGGCGTTTAATCTGATTGAAACTTTGCGTATGCCCGTGATCAGCGCTATTCAGGGTGGTTGTATCGGCGGCGGCGTGGACATGGTGTGCGCCAGTGACATCCGTCTGGCAACAACAGATGCTTTTTTCTGCATCCAAGAAATTAATATCGGGATGACCGCCGACCTTGGCACCTTGCAACGTCTTCCAAAATTGATACCCGAAGGCATCGTCCACGAAATGGCTTACACGGGTCGCCGCTTGCCAGCACAACGCGCCTTAGCGGTTGGCCTGGTCAATGAACTATTTGATACGCAAGAAAACATGCTCGCCGCCGCGCTGCAAATGGCGGCTGAAATCGCGGAGAAACCACCGGTAGCGATCTGGGGCAGCAAGCAAGCGATTCACTACGCCCGCGACCATTCTACGCATGACGCCTTGCAACAAATGGGCTGGCTGCAATCCGGTATCTGGCAAAACAGTAATTTGATGGAAGCATTTATGGCGAAGCAACAAGGACGCCCTACCGAATATGCCGATCTATTGCCAATCAGCTCGTTTGCGGATGCGGCTTATCAAGTCAAATAATTAATCTGATTTGATAAGCCCTTGAAGAAACAATAAATCAATAAAACAGGAAGCGGTAAGTAAGAAACAGTTGTTGGTTTACTCACTCACCGAGTGTTTGAACCAACAACCAAGCACACAACTTACTGTTTATAAGATCGGTGCCGCTTGCTGCTTGCTCTCTTTGACTTGCTTACCGCGACCCGACACCAGCATGACCAATTTTTTCAGCAGGCGATAAATCAATCGCAAGAACAATAGCGTGAACAAGGCCTCCAGCATGGTCATGGTAAATCCCAATAAAGGATTAAAGCGCTGGATGCGGCGATGCATCTTGACCATCATACGATCACGTGCAATCTCAATACTGTCGTAAAAAGTTGGCACGACCAGCAGCGTCAAAATCGTAGAAGTAATCGTGCCGCCGATAATCGCGATTGCCAGTGGACTATAAAACTCGCCGCCTTCACCCAAGCCTAATGCGACCGGCATCATGCCTGCAATAAGTGCAAACGTCGTCATCAAGATAGGACGCAAACGGATGCGGCCAGCATGCATCAGAGCATCTTCGCGGTTCATGCCTTCCTTTTCATTTTTGCGTGCCGCATCGAGTAACAAGATGGCATTTTTTGCGACCAGTCCCATCAGCATAATGATGCCGATAAAACTCATCAGATTGAGTGTGCTACCTGTCACCAATAACGCGACGACCACGCCGATCAGTGACAAGGGCAAGGACAACATCACACCGAGCGGAGCGGTAAAAGAACCGAACTGAATGACCAGAATCAGATACATCAAACCGATACCCGATAACAAGGCAATCAACATGGCGCTAAATACTTCTTGCTGATCCTGACCAGAACCACCCAGTGACAAACCATAGCCCGGCGGATAGTTAAATGACTTTGCCAGCTTCAAGGCATCGTCAATCACTTCGCCATTTGACCGGCCCTGGGCGTTGGCAGACACGGTAATCGTACGCTTGCCATTGGCATGTTCGATACCAGAAGGGCCTTTACCCATAGAAATCGTCGCAATTTGATCCAGCGGTACCATTTGATTTGTACCGGTGACAGAAATCGGCAGACGTTCAATATTCTCTTTGCTGACACGGTCATCGGGATGCAAACGTACCGCCACATCACGGGTTTCACCAGTAGGATCAACCCAGTCACCCACCTCAATGCCGGCAAATGCAACCCGTAAAGCTTGTGCCGCGTCGTTGGATGAAATACCCATAGAATTGGCTAAGCCACGGTTCAGTTCGATCTTCAATTCTTTCTTAGGATCTTGCTCAGACAATCCAATATCTACGGCACCAGGAACTTCACGCAACTTATCCATGTAGGCGCTGGTGATTTCAAGTAATTTGCGGGAATCAGGACCGGTAAAATCAATTTGTACCGGCTTGCGGGCACCGTTGTTCAGATCATCCAGCACCACGTATTCTGCACCGACCAGACCACGGACTTTTTCACGCAATTCAACCGCAATTTCTTTGGCGCTGCGCTTACGTTCGGTACGTTTTCCGATGTCCACATAGATACGTCCACCAGCTGGATTGATTGTGCTATTGGTTTCTTTAGTCTCAGGAATACTGCGTGCAATTGCTGCGGCGCGTTCCATTTTCAGGCGAGCATATTCCAGTGATGAGGATGCCGGTGTCCGCACTTGTATCATCAAGTTGCCGGAATCCGCCGTAGGCAAGAAACTGGTGCCGCCCCATTTAATCTGCAAACCCAAAGCCGCGATCAAAGTCACCAGCGCAATTGTCCCCATCCAGCGGCGATGATGCAAAGCCCAGGCGATCACTTGGCTATAACGGTCGGACTGATGATCAAACCAGTCATTAAAACGCGCTAGGATTTTACTAATACCTTTTTTAGGTGCTGTGTGATGATCGACAGGATCACCCCAATACGCAGACAACATAGGATCGAGCGTAAAAGAAATACCCAGGCTGACCAAGACGGAACAAGTCACCGTCAAGGCAAACGGACGGAACCATTCGCCGGGCATACCCGGCATAAACGCCACAGGAATAAATACCGCAATGATAGAGAAGGTGGTCGCAGCAACCGCCATACCAATCTCAGCCGTACCTTCCAGTGCAGCAGTACGGCGATCAGAGCCGCGCTGCATGTGCCGCACGATATTTTCCCGCACCACAATTGCATCATCGATCAGTACGCCAATCGCTAGCGACAGTCCCAGCAAGGTCATGAAGTTGAGGGTAAAGCCACACAACCAGACCGCGATAAATGCGGCAATCACCGAGGTAGGTAAACTCAAAGCGGTGATCAGCGTTGAACGCCATGAATTGAGGAAAGCGTACACCACAAAAATAGTTAAGCCTGCACCCAAGACCAGCGATTCGATCACATTATTCAAACTGTTTTGTGCATCTTTACCGCCATCCCGCGTGATTTCCAGCTTTGTACCGGGATGGTTTTTATCCAGATCGGTATTAATTTCTTTGACCATATCGCGTACCGCTTTGGCGACGCTGACGGTGCTCGCGTCATGCGAGCGGGTGATCAATAAACCGACGTTAGGATTGCCACTACGTATACTCAATCCATTGACATCAGCAAAGCCGTCTTCAATCGTGGCGACCTGTGCCAGACGCACGATTTGATCGCCATTGCGTTTCACCACAATATTCTGGAACTCTTCTGGTGATTCAATGCGACCAACC
The DNA here is from genome assembly GCF_034314085.1 of Undibacterium sp. 5I1. Classification (NCBI taxonomy): domain Bacteria; kingdom Pseudomonadati; phylum Pseudomonadota; class Betaproteobacteria; order Burkholderiales; family Oxalobacteraceae; genus Undibacterium; species Undibacterium sp. 5I1. The sequence continues at coordinate 3,826,288 of NZ_JAVIWI010000001.1, read as the reverse complement.
AGACGGATACTTTCTTCCTCCAAAGTACCGCGTAGTTTACCGACCGGCGCGTTGGTATTCTGGTTGCGTAGCGCATTGACGACTTCTCCAGCGGAGACATTAAATTCGCGTAGTTTTTCTGCGCGTAGTAAGACCGACAGTTCACGCTTTAAAGAACCATTGACCTCTACGTTGGCAACACCGCTGACACCGCGCAATTTGTCCGCTAACTGATCTTCTGCCAAGCGGGAAATTTCGGCATGCGTTTGCTTGCTGGAGGAAAGTGCCAGATTCAAAATAGGTTGCGCAGCTGGATCCCAGCGTTCAATAATCGGCTCCCGCATTTCTGTCGGTAATTTATAGCGGACACTGGCGATGACGTTACGCACTTCATCACTGGCTTCGATCATGTTTTTCTTAAACACGAACTCCACGTCGAATTGGGCAGTGCCTTCTTTTGCGCTGGCATAGACTTGGCTCGCACCAGACACGCTGAGCAAAGATTTCTCGATCCGGTTGATGATTTCGCGCTCTACCGTATCAGGCGATGCGCCTGGATAGGCAATCACAATCGATAGACCGGGTACCTCTACATCGGGATTTTGATTCACCTTGAGCTTGGTGATGGCGAGCAAACCCATCGCCATCAGCGCAACGATCAAGACAATCGTCGCGGTAGGTCGTTTGATACTGAAGTCGGATAAAAACATAATCAGTTTCCTTCCGAAGTCGCGTTGGAAGTGGCATTCGCATTACCAGTAGCAGAACTTGTCGCTGCCGCAATCGCTACTTTAGCCACTGCCATTTCTATCGACTGACCGTCTTTAAAATTAGAGCTTGGATTACGCATGATGATGTCGCCTGCACTCAGACCACTACGCACCTCATAGTTGCCAGTGCGCTGATCGCGCTTACCGATTTGCAGATCGACCTTACTCAGAGTTTTTCCTGCGATCTTCCATGCATAGGATTTGTCACCCGACTTGACTACTGCCGCTTCTGGCAACATTAAGGCGCTGACGGTCGCGGCCTCGATATTGCCTTCGGCATACAGACCAGAGACACGCGGCTGATTGGTATCAGCAAAAGTAACCAGCACTTCCACCTGGCGCGTGACATCATTCGCAGCCGGATCAACCCGGCTGACTTTGCCACGGAATTCTTGCCCGCCATAACCATTGATGCGGAAGCTGACCGCCTGACCAGTTTTTACCATTGCAATTTTGTCGGCAGAGACGCGACCTGCAAAACGCATGCTGGTAGGGTCGATCACCTTGACCAATTCTTTACCGATGGATGCCGTATCACCTGCCGATACCTTGCGTTCACTAACCACACCATCAAACGGTGCCCGCACAACCGTGCGCTGTAACTGCTGCCGCGCGACGACCGCACGCGCTTTGGAGGCGGATAATTCGCTTTGTGCGCTATTGCGACGTACCTCCGCATCATCCATCGCTTGCATCGACGTCATGCCTGAGGCACGTAGGGTTTTTAAGCGTTGTAAGGCGCGATCCGCCTGATCCAGCGCCGACGCCGCATTACGGGCGTTGTCTTCAGCCGAGGCCAAATTGTCGCGGATCGAGGTTTCGTCCAGTTTGACCAGAATATCGCCATGCTTAACGATATCGCCGTTTTCTTTCAAGACCTGCAATACCACGGCAGAAACTTCGGCACGTAAATCTGCCTTACGCTCTGGCTGTATCGATCCGGTTACGACCGGTCCTGATGCCAGCGCATTGCTTTGTACGGTCATGACATCTTCTGGCGCGATGACAAGTTTGACTGGTGGCTTAGCATCCTTTTTGTCGCCTGCGCTGGTTTTGTCGGAGGCGGTATTTGCAGCCGAACTGGCAGCAGCACTGCTAGCGGCGGACGCAGCAGCACTCGCTGTATCTTTTTTATCTTTGCTGCATGCAACCAGACCAGATGTGATAGCAATTGTGGTGGCGAATACGAGAACCGTTTGTCGTAACATGATGAATCCCTGAGGCAAGAGGAATGGGGGAATGATGCCGCAGTATGAGCAAGCACCAGTTTGGCTTCAAGAGGCGAAGTGGCGAGTTGCTGTTTTGGACGGATGAAATGCCATTTTTACAGCTTGAAGTGCAATAGCCTGCTGTGCCAGATTCCTAGACTTCTCTTGCGGCGCTGCTTTTCGCTTAAGATGCAAGGCGTCCATCCTCCTGCACTAAGCTCCTGAACTAAGCCAGAATGTCACAAGCACCTGTACTCACTCTGCCCGGCACATTTCGCCCAAGAATCACCTTGCAAACTCTGGGGCGCGGCGATGGCCTGCTAGGGATGAAACCGACCGGCACTTTTGGTCCGCGTGGTGGCAGCGTGACGGTAGTGCAGATCGACTGGCTGTATAAAATCGACCACACGGTCGCCCCTTCCACCCAAAACAACATTACCTGGCAGACACCGGCGCCAACCACCCTGCTCAACCGCCGGCCACATTCCACTCAGGAACTACTTGATGCGCAAGCTAAGCCTTTTCTGTTACTGCGTGATCTGGGTGCAGAAGCCGATGCACTGGACAAAGTCTGGGAACTGAATTTACAACCCTTGCCTGCAAACTGTTTGCAATGGCGGGATGAGGCGGCGGCAACCGAGTTGGGTCCGTTCTGGAGTTTGCAGCAAGAACATTTTTTTGGCGATTTTTGGGCTGAGCAATTGCCAGTATTACAGGCGCTGGGCTGGTCGGTGGTGATACGTCCTGGCTTTGGCCATCAAAGTGTGCCGGTGGAAGCCTGGCATCTACGCATTGACCAAGATAGCGGGGAACTCAGGCGTAATGAAGAACAGACTACTCGCCTTCCAAATACGAACGGTATCGATAGCAATGCTATTGCCAACATCAGCCGGCTTGGGCTACCTGCGCGGGAAGGCTCATGGCTACTGAGTCTCGGAGTTGAGATTGATGGACAAATTCTTGATCTGGTACCTTTGCTTGCCAATTTGCTCCAACGCGACAGACGCTGGTTAAACATCAAGCAAGTCATGGCGATTGACGATCTGGAAGTCGTACAGCTAAGGGCACCAGGCGGCAAACGGATTGACGCTGTAGCCGCACCTTTAAAAGCCATCGTGATGCATATGCTGGACTTGCTCACTGACGACACCCGCCTGAACAATCCAGCCTCAACCGCTTTACATTTGTCCGCCTGGGACACCCAAAGGCTAGAAGCCCTGCGCCAGAGTTTGTTAGACAGTCAGGCCGACCGTGCCGGTGTGCATGGCAGCTGGCAATTACGAGGTGACTTGGGGCTGCGTGCACTGGCAAACCGCTTAACAACAGCGGGAAGCCCGCAAGCCGTGACCGCGCCAGAAGGCTTAAACATTACGCTGCGGCCTTATCAATTGCATGGCGTAGCGTGGCTACAATATTTACGTACCCATCACCTGGCAGGGATTTTGGCGGACGATATGGGGTTGGGCAAAACGGCGCAAGCGCTGGCGCATATTCTGATAGAAAAACAAGCTGGGCGTCTTGATTGCCCTGCCCTCATCGTATTACCTACTTCGCTGATTTTTAACTGGCAGGCTGAGGCGCGGCGTATGACACCCGGGCTGCGCGTACTGGCTTTGCAAGGTGCGGAGCGTGCCGACAGATTTGACCAAATGTCAGAGGCGGATATCGTCCTGACCACCTACCCGCTGTTGTGGCGCGATCTTGCCTATCTTGAGGCGCATCAATTCCATTTACTACTACTGGATGAAGCTCAAACCGTCAAAAATGCGGCCAGCCGCAGTGCCGATGCAGTGCGCCGGTTGCGCGCCCGGCATCGTCTGTGCATCACCGGAACCCCCTTGGAAAATCATCTGGGCGAATTGTGGACCCAGTTTGATTTTCTGATGCCAGGCTTTCTCGGCGATATGCGCAGTTTTACACGCTTATGGCGCAAACCCATCGAAGTCAATGGCGAAACCCTGCGGGCTCAATTGCTATCGCAACGGATACGGCCTTTTATTCTGCGCAGGCGAAAGCAAGATGTTGCCAGCGAGCTGCCGCCAAAAACCGAAGTCATCAAACGGCTGAAACTGCAAGGCCAGCAGCGCGATTTGTACGAAAGCGTACGCGTCGCTGCCGACGAACAGGTGCGGCGCATCCTGCAGCGCAAAGGATTTACCGGCGGCCAGATCACGATTCTGGATGCCTTATTAAAACTACGCCAAGTCTGTTGCGATCCTTATCTGCTAAAACAAGCACAGGAGCGATCAGGAACAGCAAGATCGCCAACGATGGAGCGAGCCAAACTGGAGCTGCTCAGCGATATGCTGCCGAATCTGGTCGCTGAGGGACGCCGGATACTGGTGTTTTCTCAATTTACAGAGATGCTGGCGCTGATTGCCACAAGGCTGAACGAACTAGAATTGCCATGGTTATCGCTGACGGGGAAAACACCACCGGCCCAGCGCGGTGCGGTGGTCGCAGAATTCCAGAGCAAAACGATACCGGTATTGCTCATCAGCCTGAAAGCAGGCGGCGTAGGACTGAACTTAACCGCTGCCGATACCGTCATTCACATGGACCCGTGGTGGAATCCGGCGGTCGAAGAACAAGCTACCGCACGCGCGCATAGGATTGGTCAAGAGCAAGCCGTCTTTGTGTATAAATTGGTGGTCGAAGGCAGCATAGAAGAACGCATACTCGAGTTACAAGCACGTAAAGCAGCGCTGGCGGAAGGTATCTTAGGCAGCGATGCTGCGCTGGCACCGAAGTTTACTGTGGAGGATTTACAGGCCTTATTGGCGCCACTGGGAAACTAAATGTAGCGACATGCATTTACATTCAAGCTACATGCGGACTCCAAAAAGCACCCTCTCCCGCAAGTGGGGGAGGGTGCAGTTCGGTTTAGTTCAAATCGATACTTAACGCTAACAGAGCCGTAAAATTCATATACTCCCCTAACTTGAAGTATAAATATGCCTTATTGCCCATATAATAATTGGACGATTAAAAATTACTGGGGATGAGTATTTGCATTCTGTATTTTTCATTACTGCCATGAATATCAATTCGTTGGCATAGAACCTGTCTGATGCCCGGCGTCAATCAGTACATCAATTAGCACCAACCGCCTGATAGGCTAGGCGCTTAAATTCAAATGAAAACGGATGCCAGAAGCTCATCTGCTTTTGCGCCATCAGCACGCCAGCCAGGTTGTTCTTGGGTGAAATCCACCAATGCGTTCCCGCGATGCCGCCCCACTCAAATTCCCCTGTAGAGGCGGCCGGATCTATCGACGACGGTACTAAGGTCACGGCACCACCCAGTCCGAAGCCTTTGCCGGGGATGTTACCCACGCCTGGAAAAGCGATGCCAGTGCCGTCGGGTAAATGATTGCGCATCATCAGTGCGATGGTCTCAGGTTGTAATAGCTGAACACCACCGGGCAGCAATCCGCGTAGTAGCGCGATCATGTCGTGCAAGCTGGACACCAGACCGCCGCCGCCAGACAAGCGTGGCACGGGCGTGACGAAAGCGCCTGGATAAGGGGAATTTTCCAGCCGCTTTAGTCCGCGTTGCAAAATATTACTGGGATCGCTGCCAGAGTAATACGCCGTTAGCCGATTTTGCTTCTCACTGTTGACCCAAAAACTGGTGTCCTGCATACCTAGCGGATCAAAAATATGCGCCTTCAAATACATATCAAAAGGGACGCCACTGACGACTTCGACCAGACGAGACAAAACGTCCGTGGCGATCGAATATTCCCATTGTGTCCCGGGATGGAAGGTCAAAGGCAACTCTTCCAGCACATCAATCAGGGTGGATAAAGGTGCGGCTGCGTTCAATACTTTGCGCTCAACATAAGCTTTGTAAATCATGCTGCCGTGATCCAGCAGGCCATAACTTAAGCCCGAGGTATGTGTCAGTAATTGGCGAATGGTGATTGATGACCTAGCGGGTTCGGTATCCTCCAGACTGATGGCGCCGGGTTTAAGTACGCGGCGCTTGGCCAGTTGCGGTAAATACTGCTCAATCGGATCGTCGAGCTGCAACTTATTTGCTTCCATCAATTGTAAAACGGCGATCGAGGTCACCAGTTTGCTATTTGAAAAAATACGGAATAAATGATCTTCACGCAAAGCGATACCGTTCTCTTTGTCTGCCCAGCCAGCACAATGCACATCGACCAGGTCGCGCCCGACCAGCACCGCAGTGGACACGCCCGCCAAAATCTCTTTATCAACATAACGCTGCATGGCATGATGGACGGAACTAAAATCGTAATTACTCTGGTTTATCATCGTCGTATTGTGCAAAGAGTTAAAAGCGCTATCCTACTTTAATTAGGACTTACGCAAAACTGCCCCAGTTCCGATGCGGCTCCTTGCTGGAACAATTGTGCGTAAGCCCTGTTAATTTCATTTTTTAAAGACCTGTGATGACAATTTCCGATCCGCGCGCTTTTTTACGTTCCTTGTATCAGACTGCGGTGGATGCTGTCAGTGCAGAGAAATGTCTGCCAGCTTTTCTGCCGCCACCACCCAAAGGACGCACGATTGTGATCGGTGCGGGTAAAGGTGCAGCAGCCATGGCCAAGGTGGTTGAGCAACATTGGCGAGGAAATACGGATCAACTCACCGGCCTTGTAGTAACCCGGTACGGGCATTGCGCAACCTGCAAAACAATCGAAGTAATCGAGGCAGCACATCCGGTACCAGACGCTGCAGGTCAGCAGGCTGCCGCTCGTATATTGCAAATAGTACAGGGATTAACAGCAGATGATCTGGTGCTATGTCTGATCTCTGGCGGCGGATCATCCTTGCTCGCGCTACCAGCGGCTAATATCACGCTGGAGCAAAAGCAGGCAATCAACAAAGCACTGCTGAAAAGTGGCGCGAGCATCGGTGAGATGAACTGCGTCCGTAAGCATTTGTCTGCCATCAAAGGGGGGCGCTTGGGTTTGGCCTGTGCACCGGCACAAGTCATAACGCTGTTGATATCCGATGTTCCAGGTGACGAAGCTGGTGTGATTGCCAGCGGCCCGACCTTGCCAGACGCGACCACCTGCGAGCAATCATTAGCCATTTTGCGCAAATACGCGATCACTATTCCTGCAAATATCGAGCAGCATTTGTTATCCGGTGCAGGTGAGACGCCAAAGCCGGACAATCCCATTTTTCAACAACATCAGCATCACATCATCGCCACGGCCCAACATGCATTGGATGCCGCAGCAAGCGCAGCGCGTGTTGCCGGGATTAACGCCTATATTTTGTCTGATGGAATAGAAGGCGAAGCACGCGACATAGGCATGATGCATGCAGCGCTGGCAAAACAGATTGCAAATAAAGATCAACCATTCAGCAAACCCTGTGTGATCTTGTCTGGCGGCGAAACGACCGTCACCGTGCGTGGCAACGGGCGCGGCGGGCGCAATGCAGAGTTCTTACTCAGCCTGGTCAAAACGCTGGATGGACATCCCGGGATTTATGCACTGGCTTGTGACACCGATGGCATTGACGGCTCTGAAGATAACGCCGGAGCGATCTGCACACCAGATACAATACGACGCGCACAAAAATTAGGGCTGAGGCCTGCGGTACTGTTGGAGAATAATGACGGCTATGGATTTTTCTCTGCACTAGGTGACTTAATTGTGACAGGGCCAACGCTGACGAACGTGAATGATTTCCGGGCGATGCTGATACTTTAAGTCGTAATTACGCCCATCAAATGGTTCAAAAAATATCAGAATTTTGCGCCAAATCAGTTAAATTTTTTGGGCTGTATATTTATACTCATAACCAGTATATTTTAACTACCCATAATATTAATGGGTAATAGACGATATCCATCATAAATAATGGGGGAGTATATGGTGATTCAAGTAAATTTGACCGGTCGAAATTGAAGCAGATGTCATCCCCCATGCCTCCCGCTGTTGTTACAGCTACGCCTACTGATATTGCGCTGGCTTTCGCACGTCCGGTTGAGCCGACCTCATCGGCACTCAGATTAGAACTGTCTGGCATTTGCAAGCGCTATCCCACGGTAATCGCCAACGACGATGTTAGCTTGAGCGTAACGGCAGGTGAGATTCATGCTGTGTTGGGTGAAAACGGTGCCGGCAAATCGACGCTGATGAAAATCATCTTTGGTGCCGTCAGACCTGATGCAGGCTCGGTGCGCTGGAATGGTCAGGAAGTCCGCATCAATAATCCGCAAGAGGCCCGTCGGTTAGGTATTGCGATGGTGTTTCAGCATTTCTCTTTATTTGATACGTTGACCGTCACCGAGAATATTGCGCTTGGCTTGGCCGCTAAAACCAACATGGCAGATCTGGCAGAGCAAATACGCAAAACTGGCGACAACTACGGTCTGGAGCTAGAGCCGCAGCGGCATGTTCATACACTGTCGGTAGGCGAAAGGCAAAGGGTAGAAATTGTGCGTGCCCTGCTAACGCATCCACAACTGCTGATCCTGGACGAACCAACCTCTGTGTTAACGCCGCAAGCAGTACAGACATTGTTTATTACCTTGCGCAAAATCGCGAAGGATGGTTGCAGCATTTTGTATATTAGCCACAAGCTGGATGAGATCCGCGAGCTTTGCCATAGCGCGACTGTCATGCGCGGCGGCAAAGTCACCGGACGTTGCGACCCACGTCAAGAAAGCGCAGCCAGTTTATCGCGTCTGATGATCGGTGCCGAACCAGAACAACCACGCGCGATTACCCCCCATGCCCTCGGTAATATACGTTTAAAAATTCAGCAATTATCGCTACCAAAAGCCCATGCGTTTGCCACAGCACTGGATAACATTCATCTGGATTTATTCGGTGGTGAAATCGTTGGTATTGCAGGCATATCCGGCAATGGTCAGCAAGAATTGCTCGCCGCCTTGTCAGGCGAAGACAGACGCGCCAAGCCTGATATGATTTTGCTGAAAAATAATCCGGTCGGTCATCTCGGTCCCAAGGCCAGACGTGCGCAAGGTCAGAGTCTGGTGCCGGAAGAACGTTTGGGACGTGGTGCCGTGCCAGAGCTGAGTTTGTCCGAAAATATGTTGTTGTCGCACCAGAGAGCGCCTTTAGTCGTCAACGGCATGATCCGGTTTAAACAAGTGGTAGAGGCAGCAACACAAATCATTGATCGCTTCCGCGTAAAAGCGGGCGGACCGGCGGCATTGGTAAAAAGTCTGTCTGGCGGCAATCTGCAAAAATTTATTGTCGGGCGCGAGATCATGCTGCAGCCAGATGTCTTCATCATAGCGCAACCGACTTGGGGCGTAGATATTGGTGCGGCGGCACAAATTCATCAAGAGATACGCTTGCTGAAAGAAGCTGGTTGCGCCGTGCTGGTAATTTCCGAAGAGCTGGATGAATTGTTTGCCTTATGCGATCGCATGCATGTGATGGCCAAAGGCCGGCTGTCGCCGTCAATATCCAGCGCAACAGCTACACGGGAGCAAATAGGCTTATGGATGAGTGGTTTGTGGGAAGAATGGCAGATCGCACAAACCGTTTCTATCGGTAATGTTGATATACCCAAATACACTGGGAAAAAATCGTCGCGAGGCACTTCTTGATCGGTTTGCGCGGCAAACCTCGCCGTTCAGGGCGGGGTCAAGAGCGCGGACGGCTAAGCCGTCCGGTTTGGTGCTTCTAGTGTGGTGTCTGCTGCTGTTCGATGTACTGCCGGATAACGGCAATGGGTGCGCCGCCGCAGCTACCGGCAAAGTAGGAAGGCGACCATAGCGCGCCCCCCATAGCTTCTTGCGGATGCTAGGGTAGTTCTTCTTTCGAATCATGCGGCTGGAAACGCCTTTCAAGCTATTGACCAGATTGGAAACGGAAACCTTGGGCGGGTAATTCACTAGCAGGTGTACATGGTCATCCTCGCCGTCGAACTCCACCAGTTCCGCTTCAAAGTCCGTGCAGACGCTGGCGAACATCGGGCGCAGGTCGTCAAGAATTTCTTTTGTGAATACTTCACGGCGGTATTTCGTTACAAAGACCAAATGTACATGCATCAGGAAAACGCAGTGTCTTCCGTGTCGAATATCGTTATCATTACTCATACACCAAACTATCATTGAACTATGCAACGCTTACAAGCCTACAAATACGAACTGATGCCCGATGGCGAGCAAGAGCGCCACATGCGCCGCTTCGCTGGGTCATGCCGGTTCGTCTATAACAAGGCGCTGGCGATGCAAAAAGAGAACCACGAAGCAGGTAACAAGTTCATTGGCTACGTCGCCATGGCGAAGCACTTGACCGGGTGGCGCAATGGTTCTGACACGCCTTGGCTGAGGGATGCGCCATGTCACCCGCTGCAACATGCGCTGAAGGATTTGGAGACGGCGTACAAGAATTTCTTCGATAAACGCGCCGACTTTCCAAAATTGAAGCGCAAGGGTAGCGGTGATACTTTTCGCTACCCCGACCCGAAACAGATCAAGCTCGATCAGGGTAACGACCGCATCTTTCTACCCAAGCTCGGCTGGCTGCGTTACCGCAACAGCCGTGATGTGATGGGCGAGGTTCGCAATGCCACCGTAAGCCAGTCGGGCGGAAAGTGGTTCGCCTCGATCCAGACGCAGCGCGAAGTCGAACAGCCATTGCCCACGGCAACAAGCGCTATCGGCATCGATGTCGGCATTGCCCGGTTCGCCACCATGAGCGATGAGAGCTATATCGCGCCACTCAACAGCTTCAAGAAACATCAGCAACGCCTTGCGCGCTACCAGCGCCGCATGAGCCGCAAGGTCAAGTTCAGTAGCAACTGGAAGAAGGCGAAAGCCAAAGTCCAGCAGATTCACACCGGCATCGCCAATGCCCGTAAAGACTTCCTGCACAAAACCACAACGACGATCAGCCAAAACCACGCGCTCGTATGCATTGAGGATTTGCAGGTACGGAATATGTCCAAGTCTTCCAAAGGCAATAGCGAACAGCCCGGCAAAAAGGTAGCGCAAAAATCTGGCCTGAACCGTTCTATTCTCGATCAGGGTTGGGGCGAGTTCAGACGCCAACTGGCGTATAAGGTGCAGTGGCACGGCGGAATGTTAATGGCCGTTCCGCCTCACCATACAAGCCAGACGTGCCCGGCCTGCGCCCATGTATCGAAAGACAATCGGCAAACACAAGCGAAATTTCTGTGCGTCGATTGCGGTTACGAAAATCACGCCGATGTGGTCGGCGCGATCAATGTTTTAGCGCGAGGACATCGCGTCTTAGCCTGTGGAGAGACGGCGCAGTCAGGCCGCTCAGTGAAGCAGGAACCCACCGAAGCGACTCGTAAATCATCGCGCAGCGCCGTAGGAATCCCGGTCCTTTAGGGCGGGGAGGATGTCAATATGCCTTTGTTGCGGCTAGAACTGCGCGTAACGCCATCACGCGTGCTTGTGCTGCAAAAGCAGTTGAAGCTTTGGCGAACTGCCTGACATTATTCCAATCGAAAATCTGGAATAAATGAGTTTTATAAAAAACAATTAAAAAAAAGCCAGTCATTAGACTGGCTTTTAGATGATGTGCAACTACAGTTTATTTAGCAGATGCCTCTGCAGAAGCTGCTGCCGCTGCAGCGACTTTCACTTCTGGTTCCTTAAACTTGGCACCACCGGCATTTGCCATGTGAACTACAGCGCGGGCAACTTCAACATCGTCCAGATCAGGGTTGCCGCCTTTGGCTGGCATACCGCGGATACCTGCAATCGCGTGTGATACCAACGTATCGTAACCTTGAGAAATACGTGCAGACCACGCACCTGCGTCGCCAAATTTTGGTGAACCCGCAGCACCGGTATCGTGGCAGGCAGAGCACACTGCTTTATAGACAACCTCGCCGGATTGCAACACTTTAGGTGCGTTAGCGTCTTTGAATGTGAAGCCTTCATCAGCGATTGGGCTGATACGAGCGGCAATGGCTTCTGGTGTTTGTGCGTCAGAACCTGCACCGATTTTGCTATCGGTGGTCACAAATTTGACTAGCAGAACGATGATGATGATGGGTACCAGAAAGCTGGCAGCAATCGCAACTATCAGTTGTTTTGGAGTCTTGATCGCTGATTCGTGGTCGTCGTGCGGGTCGTGTGCGTTGCTCATGGAGTCCTCGTGGCAATTTATTTATAGTTGAATCTGGGCGCTGCAAACGAGCTTATTGTGTTGCTAAGCTCATCAAACCTGTGATTATAGGTGAAAGCTTGCGGTTTGGAATGAAAAACCCACGCATTAATGACCAGAAACCCACAAGAACCCGTTCATAAGCGCATAAAAATCACGAGACAGCAAATCCAATCTCAATAAATTTGCTGCCATTGTCATTGAAACTGGATGAAAAAGCTTCAAACCCCAATGACACACAAGTTCAGAGAAACAAAGCAACAATCAAGGCAGGGGAAAGTGCTGATTCGCTATCCTCTTGTTTTCTCTCTGCCACTGTGTCACCTAGGTGAAGGGTTCGGGCTTTTGTGTAATTTCTATTATTTATAAAAATTATTTAGATATACTTCCCTGCTCTGATCAAAAAATCGCCATATAGACCAGCAATCACTTGGACAACTAAATATACATAGTGGGAGTATATTATATTCATCCATAATGGATTGCTGACAATTTGCGTAAGTCCTGTAATTAAACTATGGTAGCGTTTGAATAACTTTGTCGAAACTCTTGTTGACCGCCAATGTGGATAGCCACCGAGAAAACGAGTTCTAAATCCCCCCGGCATCTTTTATTAATCTACTGATCTTAAGGTACCTGAATGCGCTTACTAATTGCTTTGATATTCCCTTGGCTAACTTTCTTCACGATTGGTCGCCCTGTTGCAGGCGTCATTTGTTTGATTTTACAAATCACTATTCTTGGTTGGATTCCGGCAACCATCTGGGCCGTCTATGCACTGAGCCAATACAAAACCGATCAAAAAATTGAAAAGGCATTGGGACAAAGACGTAATTAAGCGTTGATACAGAGCTTAATGAAGAGATTATTCAAAAATCGCAGCAATATACCAGAGCTGTTGACCTTGCCCGTGTCTTCATACGATGCAACCTGGATTTAGGTTTCCCTGCCGCGTAAATTGCCTCAATACGCGAGGCAATTTAGCGGGCTATACTGGTGTCGGGAGCATAAGCTCGAATTACTTGTAAGAGCTTTTTCAACTTTCATTGTTCAATTTCAATAGGATGAAACTATGGCAAATATCGCTTTTCTTGGGACTGGATTACTCGGCGCTGCATTCGCTGAAGCGGCAGCAAAACGCGGTGATTCGGTCACCGCGTGGAATCGATCTGCTGACAAAGTTGACGCGTTGACGCAATTTGGAGTCAAAGCTGCAGCAACTCCTGCGGATGCCGTTAGAGGTGCCTCACGAGTGCATATCGTATTAAAAGATGACGCAGTCGTCGAAGAAGTGATCGCCATGGCACGTACAGCACTCGAACCTGGCGCGATCCTCATTGATCATACGACGACCTTGCCTGCACTCACCGCAAAGCGCGCCGAACAACTCAATACCGTAGGACTAAAGTATCTGCACTGTCCCGTGTTTATGGGGCCGCCGGCTGCGCGCAATGCGCAAGGTTCAATGATGGTTGCCGGTCCAAGCGAACTGTTCGAAGCGGTCAAAGAGGAGCTAGCTAATATGACCGGGCGCTTAGTTTATATGGGCGAGCGATCCGACCTTGCCGCTGCCAACAAATTATTAGGTAATGCGATGATCATTGGTCTATCTGCGGTGATGGCGGATGTGTTGACTCTAGCGCAGGCAAGTGATATCCATGGTGAAGATGCGATCAAGTTGCTTGGCATGCTAGACCTCAATGCGATGGTCGGTGGACGCGGACTCAACATGGCAAAAGGCAACTTCACCGCGAGCTTTGAGCTGGCGATGGCACGCAAAGATGTGCGATTGATGTTGGAGACATCAGGTAACCGCCCTATGGCGACACTCCCCGCAATTGCGGACAGAATGGATCAGTTAATCGCAGCCGGGCACGGCGCCGAAGATGCCAGCGTTCTTGGCATTGATGCAGTAACGCGCCCTTAATTAAACCTGGATTTTTCATCAGGCGTACCAGAGGTGCGATCTGAATGCTAAGGGCGTATTTCCTAAGGGAAATTCCCGATTAAAGATGGCTACGGTTTTTGTCGGGACAGACGTAGCCATCATCTGGTAAGGTCGAAAATATTCAAATACATTCGCAGAGTGCATAACCAGAGAGTACATTGCGGAAAGCATAGAGATGCTTAAACCCAGATTTTCCATTAGACCGCTACCACTTCGGAGAAACCCAGACGGCGTGCGGTCATCAGAGGGATAACACCACCGCGATTTGAGTAGGAACGCTACAGCGACAATTGCACCTTTGGCGAACTTGTCGCTGTTCCAATGGAAAATCTGGGTTAAATAAGCCCTGAATGCCCCAGAAACAGACTCCCTTAAACACAGCAGTTTGAAGCGTACCCTTATTTTGTATTGTCGAGTACTGGTGCCGCGATCATCTGCGGCGCTTCCACCGCATATATCAGCGGCTTCCACCTAAGTCCAACAAAGCCAGTCAACGATATTAAGCCGATACGTATTCACCAACGTGTTTGATGATTCGTCATGAGGATAACAATTTTCTACCCGCTCCTAAGGAGTTTGGTCTAACGTAATGAGATGTAAAGGGACTATATTGTACGCACACGCCGATAAGACCTGCATAAAATACCGTGGTCAGGGTCAGTAACACGCCGTAAGCCAACAACAAAATTAAGGAGATCAATATGGAAATGAATCCGGCCCCTGAGGTTATTGCTCAGACATTAGATGCTGCGTTAACACGCTTACGTAACGCGTATCGTGCCAATCCAAATCCTAGCCTTGAGCAACGTTTGGACTGGCTAAATCGCTTGGCAAAACTGACCGTAGATCATGGCGATGCAATCTGTGAGGCGATCAGCGCCGATTTCGGCCATCGCTCAAAGCATGAGACTGAGTTAGCGGACTTATCTCTCATTGTGTCCTCTATCAAGCATACAAAACGTCATCTCGCTGGCTGGATGAAGCCGCGGCGAGTCACCACTGCATTGCAATATTTGCCCGCTAAAAACAAACTCCTTAGCCAGCCGCTTGGGGTAGTCGGCGTTATCGCACCTTGGAATTACCCTCATCAACTGGCAATTGGACCCGTAATTGCGGCATTTGCGGCAGGTAACCGAGTGATGTTGAAGCCGTCCGAATTTACACCGAACTATTCTTTGTTACTGGCAAAGTTAGTCGCAGATTATTTCACTGAAGATGAACTAGTCGTCATTCCCGGCAGTATGGAGGTAGGCCGAGCATTCTCCGAACTCCCGTTTGATCATTTAGTCTTTACTGGCTCTACTTCGATCGGCAGACAAGTAGCAATCGCGGCAGCCAAGAACTTGGTGCCTGTAACATTGGAGTTAGGGGGCAAATCGCCAGCCATTATTGATTCTAGCGCCGATATCAAATCAGCTGCAGCAAGCCTTGCATTTGGCAAATTACTAAACTCAGGTCAGACTTGTGTTGCACCAGATTACTTGCTGGTACCTGCCGACAAACTCGATGAATTGGTTGCAGCATTAGTTGCCGCCGCCAGCAAGATGTATCCGACATTGGATAATAATTCTGATTACACATCGATCATCAATGAACGTCACTTTGCCCGGTTACAAACCTTAGTCACCGATGCAGTTGAGCGGGGAGCACAAACAATTCCATTGACAAGAACGCCCATGTCTAAAGCCACATCAGATGCGCGTAAATTGGCGCCAGCTCTCGTTCTAAATGTGACGCCCGATATGCGTATTATGCAAGAAGAGATTTTTGGTCCGCTGCTGCCCATTGTGACTTATGACGGCAACGTGAAAGTGGCAATTGATTTCGTCAATCAGCGAGAGCGCCCCCTGGCTCTTTATTGGTATGGTACAGATAACACCAGCCGTGATCTGGTACTGTCGCAGACAGTATCCGGCGGTGTCACGATTAATGATTGCTTATGGCATCTCAGTCAAGAATCGCAGCCCTTCGGTGGTGTCGGTCCCAGCGGAATGGGAGCGTATCACGGAGAATGGGGCTTCCGCACATTAAGTAAGGAAAAACCAGTTTTTTATCAAAGCAAAATGAACGGGGTTAGTTTGCTTTACCCGCCCTACGGTAAAACCTTTTCCCGCATGTTAAAACTACTAAAAGCTATTGCCTGAAACTATCACATCTTGATCATAAGACGTTCTTCGTTGCTCATGGCTCGCCATGAGCAACGAAGAACGTCAAAAATGATCGGATATGCGCCATTAGCACTCAAATAGTACCTACGGTGCGCCCACTGGAAAATCTGGGTTTAATGTAAACCCAAGCTTCCATCCTTGAAACGAAAACTACTCTGTAACGAGGCAATACTGCCCCCTGATCTTAAGGTTCTTGTATCGAGGATACCGGTCAATGCTAACTCATCAACTTATAATAAGCACTTTATGAGGGCGTTTCGATGGCGACAAAGATTGCTTTAAAACTGCGTCTGTTATGCGATGATGAAATCGCAATGGGGCCGGGCAAAGCCGACCTGCTTGAGGCAATAGGACAAAATGGCTCTATCAGTGCAGCAGCCCGCACCATGAATATGTCCTATCGACGAGCCTGGATGCTGGTTGATGTGATGAATAGAAATTTTCGTGAACCGTTAGTACACAGTTCCGTAGGCGGTTCTCAAGGTGGCGGCGCTCAACTAACCGAGGCAGGTGCCAGAGTTTTAGTAAACTTCCGTGCGATGGAGGCCGCAGCAACTGTCGCTGCAGAAAAACACTTATTGCGCTTGGCAAAGGAAATGCATTTGGAGTCTGATCAATAAGTATCACCATCAGTCCTTACTCTAATCTACGGGGCAAGCCCTGTACGTTCTTTTAGTTCGCTATATATACATGTATATTACGATACTTGATTGATTATGCGGGAGCTCCCATGCAAGCCAGAAAGTTCACACAACTCTTGTCGTTCATCGTCGCAATAGCGGTATCCAGTGCTGCTGGCGCAGGCGAAATAACGGTTTCAGCCGCTGCCAGCCTGACCAATGCGTTTAAGGAAATCGCACAAAACTATCAGGCGCAATATCCTGATGCAAAGGTGTTGTTAAACTTTGGGGCCTCTGGCGCATTACTTCAACAAATTGCGAAAGGAGCACCCGTTGATGTCTTTGCCTCCGCCGATCAGGAGACAATGGATACTGCAGAAAAACAAGGTTTAGTGGTAGCCAATGAGCGCCGTGATTTTGTAGGCAACACCTTAGTTCTCATTTTGCCACTGGATAGCAAAGTAAGTATTAAACGCCTGAATGATCTGAATCAGGCAGGGATTAAGCGTATTGCGATTGGTGCTCCGGCAAGCGTGCCAGTCGGACGATATACCATGCAGGCATTAGAAGCAGCTAAGCTTTGGCCAGCACTTGAAAGCAAAACCATTAATACTCAAAACGTCCGCCAATCACTCGATTATGTAGCTCGCGGGGAAGTTGATGCAGGCTTTGTCTATGCGACCGATGCTGCCATTATGAAAGATAAAGTCAAAGTCGTGATGGAAGTCCCCTTGACAATGTCAATCAGTTATCCGGTTGCAAAATTGAAAGACTCCGCACACATCGAAGAGGCCAAGCGTTTTATAGGCTTTCTCTTTTTGCCGCAAAGTCAGGCTGTCTTGAGTCAGTATGGCTTTCAAAAACCTTAGTTCCCAGGTTTAACTTAACGTATAGATTCAGCATGGATTCAGCATGGACCGCACTACTGTTGTCGTTAAAAGTCGCTGGATGGGCAACAGCAATTAACTTGGTGACTGGCATTGCTGTCGGGTATCTGCTGGCACGTATGCGCTTCTTCGGCCGCGACTTGCTGGATACTTTACTCACTCTTCCTATGGTTATGCCGCCAACTGTTCTCGGTTATTACTTGCTAGTAGTCATGGGGCGTCGCAGTTGGCTGGGTGAGTGGCTACACAGTACGTTTGGCATTAACCTGATTTTTACCTGGCAAGGCGCAGTTATCGCCTCATCTATCGTCGCATTCCCTTTAGTATTCAAACCTGCACGAGCTGCGTTTGAAGCGGTTGATGGACAACTCGAACAAGCAGCGCGAGTCTTAGGCATATCGGAAACTGCAATCTTCTTTCGGGTGACACTACCTCTGGCGTGGCGTGGAATATTAGCGGGTGTGCTTTTAGCATTCGCCCGAGCCTTGGGCGAATTTGGCGCAACTTTAATGGTGGCTGGCAGCATACCTGGCAAAACACAAACCTTGTCGATTGCAGTGTATGAAGCAGTGCAGGCCGGGCAAGACGACGTAGCGAATACATTGGTATTAATGACTTCAGCAGTATGTATTGCCGTACTTCTGCTGGCAGGACGATTGGCTCCAGGCCGTATTGCCAACCGGCCTTAACCGGATAGGAATTGCAGATGTACTTTGATTTTCACATACAAAAAATATTCTCTTCAGGTGATCGCAGATTTGAACTAGATATTCAATGCACGTCATCATGTCAGCGTATCGTGATTCTGGGCGGATCAGGTGCAGGAAAAAGTCTGACCTTAAAAGCGATCGCCGGATTAATTAAGCCAGATTACGGATATATTCGACTAGGTAGCAAGACTCTATTTGACAAAAAAGATCGTATTAATCTGGCTCCACAGATACGTCATCTTGCCTATTTGTTTCAAGACTACGCTTTGTTTCCCCATCTAAACGTCAGACAAAATATTACGTTTGGCTTATTCCACGGCTGGCTTAACCCGCACGAAAACATACGGGACAGTAAGGTGGATTATTGGCTTGATGCATTCCAGTTGACTGCAGTTGCAAATCAGTTTCCAAGCCAGCTATCTGGAGGGCAAAAACAAAGAACGGCGTTGGCTCGTGCGCTTATATCAGAACCAAAAGCGTTACTGCTCGATGAGCCTTTTGCAGCACTTGATCCCCGCCTGCGCATGACTATGCGAAAAGAATTAGATATTTTGCAGCAATCATTGCAAGTACCTATGATCTTGATCACACACGATATGGAAGATGCAAAAGTATTCGGTGACCACATTCTGTATCTGACCGACGGGAAAATACGGACGGTTACCGCATCAGATAATATGACAGAGTTCGATTTTGGGTCCGCTCAATATAATTAAAAGGAGTGCGCATGCGTCAGCTGCCCATCAGACTAACGGTGGCGGAGACGCTTCTCCTGCACTGGATATCGGTCGCATCAACCAGAATCAGGTATCCGTTGTCTGTGCCGCTAGATTCAAGTGGCGCAAGGATTCAGCACGATAATTGGTTTGCCGGTGAATCACTGCACCATAGCTGGCGTTTTTTAAATCTTTTCAGTGGACTACAAAGCATCTGCCGTACTTTTAGCTTTA
Source organism: Undibacterium sp. 5I1 (assembly GCF_034314085.1). Taxonomy (NCBI): domain Bacteria; kingdom Pseudomonadati; phylum Pseudomonadota; class Betaproteobacteria; order Burkholderiales; family Oxalobacteraceae; genus Undibacterium; species Undibacterium sp. 5I1. The sequence goes on along the minus strand of NZ_JAVIWI010000001.1, from coordinate 3,806,940 downwards.
ATCCAAAAAAGTCGTGAAGTATCAATCCCCCAGTATTGGCAAGCCATTCGTTGAGGTAAGTAGAGTGGCTGGATTAAGGCAATCTTTTGTGATTGAGACAATCTTGCTAACATTGGTTTAAGCAACTGCGTCGATCCGATGCCGGACTGCTGTGATAAGAGCTCAATTAAATTAGACCGCGGCCAACCGCCATTCGGTAATTCATGCTCCAAACTCTCAAAACCTGTCGTCATGGTCTAGGGTCGACATAAGCCGTTTCATTGGCGCGCCAGACGTCCGGAAGCAACAAGGGAGACTAGCTCGCTTGCTGTTCTATGGATGGATTGGCTTGAGACATGATGATCTTTGGACTGGTTGGAGCAAAAACCACTCAATTAATACTTTATATACATTCGGTATATTTCAACCATTTTGGATATGCACTGATTTTAAAAATAAGGTGATCTCGCGTTCAAATGAGGTGAGTGTTGGCGCCGACCGGAAATTACATCTCTTTGGCGTTCAGAATGTCGGTTCAATCAATTTTGAAATGCATCCGACTACATGGGTGCTATATTCATCGAGGTTAATTCGACGATACTGGCTAAAGAGACATTGCCTCCCGCTTCGCCATCAGTGTGCGCCAGCGTAGCAAATGGGGGTATTGGTCATCAGGCTTGATCTTCACAACACGGGCGAAATCGACAGTAACTACCGCAGTAATGTCGACGATACTGAATCGGTCTGTCGCAATATGCTCCCGATTTGCCAGATGATCATTCAAAGTAACGAAGAATTGCTGTACCCGCGCCAGACCTCTTTGGGCGAGTTCTGGAATCTGCTGGTAGTCCACTGGTCCTGGCAAAGCGCGTTGCTTCATCGAAGGGGAGCTATTCCGCATTGCTTCTGCAATTGCCAGCAATCCTTCAAATTCAACACGCCAGTTCCAACTCGCAATCTCGGCTTTTTCTTCCGGGGTTATTCCGAGCAACGGTGGCTCTGGATACTTTGCTTCAAGAAAAGCTGTGATCGCTGCATTGTCAGTCAATACCATTCCGCTCTCCGTTTTTAACGCAGGAACCGTAGAGAGTGGATTAATCTGTCGGTATGCCTCACTGAGTTGCTCTCCGCTCCTTAAATCAACCTGAACCGTTTCGTAGACTACCTTCTTCTCTGCAAGGAGGATTCGCGCGCGACGTGGGCTGGGGGCAGTACTGCAATCATAAAAAGTCATCATGGGTTGATGTTCCATTCAGAGGTGTATCACTGATCAGACAGGTTTAAATAATTTGTCTTGCGTTTTTGTATCGAAATCACTCGCATCGTGTCGCTCATGCAGTTGACTTGCCGGATCACCAAAAACACGATTCACCATACGTCCACGTCTTACAGCAGGCCGTTGTGCAATCTGATTAGTCCATCGCAGCACATGAGTATATTCCTGGACCTGCAAGAATTCTCCTGACTCGTACAACTGTCCTTTGGCCAATGCACCGTACCATGGCCAAATCGCCATGTCGGCAATAGTATATTCATCGCCGGCAACAAATTGACTTTCGGCGAGCCGGCGGTCAAGAACGTCCATCTGTCTTTTAACCTCCATGGCATAGCGGTTAATTGCATATTCGATCTTCTCAGGCGCATAAGCATAGAAATGCCCAAAGCCACCGCCAAGAAATGGAGCACTCCCCACCTGCCAGAACAACCATGAAAGACACTCCGCTCGGTCGGCGGCGCCCTCAGGAAAGAAGGCGCCAAATTTCTCGGCCAGATAAATCATGATTGCACCGGACTCGAAAATTCGGATTGGACTTGAATTAGTGCGATCCACCAGAACAGGAATTTTTGAATTCGGATTGATATCGGTGAATCCACTACTGAATTGCTCGCCCTCACTGATATTGATCAACCAGGCGTCGTACTCTGCGCCTACAAATCCGGCGGCTAGCAGCTCTTCAAGCAGCACTGTAACCTTGACACCATTGGGTGTTCCAAGCGAATAAAGCTGCAACGGATGACGACCTACCGGTAGCTCGCGGGTATGAGTCGAGCCTGCGGTCGGGCGGTTAATATTCGCAAATCGTCCTGTTTGCTGGGTATTAGGAGTCCATATTTTGGGAGGTGTGTAATTCGACGAGTTATTCATTGGACACATAACCTTAAATTGATAATTTCAAATTTGCCAAGGTCAACTATACCTCACATGGGCAAGACAATCGCATCAGCATTTTGGCATCTCACTGAGTCGATTTGATTCCAAGCAAGTGCACTATTTCTCCGCAATGCATACGGGTTCGAAAGTTGGTGATATCTTGGGAAGGGCGTTATCCGAATGTTTCTGCTGAGCCGGCGACAGGCAAGTGCCCAGTTTTGACTAAGATAGTGCATCCCTCCTCACTAAAAGGACTGTGCATACTCAAATGCGGACTGCGTATCCATGTACCAGCCGGATATTTTCCAAACTCGTCCTCAAAGGTACCGGCTAATACATAGATTTCTTCACCACCATAGTGTCGGTGTTGACTGAAACGCGTCCCTGGCGCCCATCGTACTAGGGCCGTATGTTGAGTATTGAACTCTGACAGCGGCATCACTGACAAACCCGGCACAAGTCCTGGAGACCATCCCTCACTAGCCGTATCAACTATGGTACGTTGGCTATCGTCCGGATCAAGATGGCGCAATTTGACGAACAATGTACATCCCGTCACAGAGCTTGGCGCATGTGAAGATCCAGGGGGATTTTTAATATAAGTCCCCGGACCGTAGCTTCCTGATTCATCGCAAAGTACCCCATCCAGAACAAGGATTTCCTCACCCAAATCATGTTGATGGGTCTTAAAAATAGAACCCGGCTGATAACGCACGATCGATGTAGCTCTTGCGATTTCCTCTCCGTCACGTTCTAGTAATTGGCGTTGAATGCCTTTGATTGGTGAATCGACCCAATGTAATATTGAGGGATCGATCACAATCCGTTTAGATAAGTCTGAATTGTGTCTCATCACTTTTATTTTGTTATTAGTTGGAGGGTAAAGTAAAAAACCGCAAATGTTTTCTCAACCGATACTTTATTCTATCCATTGACTTCAATTTGACAGATGGCAGTCGTATCGGTTTTTGCCATAGGTTCTGTGCCACCCCGAATGCAATAGTCCATGCGGTCTGCCAGGCGAGTAATGCTTCAGTCCTCATTATAGGATCAAGCACCTGCCAGGTTATAAAGCTGGAGACATATAATCCGTCAATTCATGCCATTGAATATCGCCGATCAATTATGATGAGCAGCGCGTCCCCATACCCATGCAATCTCGCTCGTTTATGCGAAGTGTCGAATGGTCTGTTACAACATAATTGAGCTATTTTGTACAAATCCATACTGCATATTAGGCGCTATGGATATTTAAATCTTTTTTGGCAAAGACCTAAAAAAGTACACGGCGCATATTCACCGCGTACATTCGACACAACTTGAAATAATCATCATCCGATTGAGTTATTGCGCAATCAAAGCCTGAGCACGAACTTCACCACCGGGATTAGCCGCAGTATGTAAATTGACGTACCACTTGCCCGCTAACAAATCGGCTGCTTGTGCTGGAGTCAATGTTGCAGAGCCTTTGATTGGACTATCAGTGCTACCGGTGAAACCCAGTGCCACACCAGCATTTTGTCCGGCAATTGCAGGTCCATGAAAATGCCCTGCTTTCACTGGGCCAGTCAGCCCAGAATAGGACACAGTCCAGTTGAGAACATTTGTTTGCTTGTTAAACGTCGCCGCCAGCAAACCCGTTCCGGTACTCGAATTTGATGGCGTCTCGGCAGATGCTGTTAATTTTCCGTTGATCGCAACCTCGTTCGACATCATTGGATTTGAGCTACAACCAGTCATAGCGGCGGCCCATGTGAACAAACTTGCGATAATCACTTTACGAACTCGTCTCATTATTGTCTCCAGATTGATATGAAATATGTTTCAACAGCCATTACGACATCGCTGACTGAAACGTCAATGTACTCCGATATCGCCACTTAGAGCGTATACATCAGCGGGACAGTACAACCAAATTGTATTTGGCTAATAACTATTTTTTGTATGATTCCCTATTTTTATCGTCACGATAACGACTCGCTTTGCTTATGATATTGTCGAGCACTCTCCAATAAATTGACGACTAGTCAGCAAATAACAGATCTACTAGTCAATCACTCAAAAGTCTCAAACCAAACCATCTTTTATCGGAATAAATTCATGGGCGATTTTCGAAGTGATACCGTAACGCAACCCACACTCGCGATGAAGCAAGCGATGTCCGACGCGCCTTTAGGTGACGACGTATATGGAGATGATCCTACCGTCAATCGGCTACAAGACATGGCGGCAGAGATGCTAGGATTTGAGGCATCTCTGTTTGCACCAAGTGGCACTCAAACCAATCTGATCGCCTTAATGGGACATTGCCAGCGTGGAGATGAAGCGATAGTTGGTCAACAATGGCACACTTATCGTTGGGAGGCTGGCGGCATGGCAGTGCTCGGATCAATTCAGCCTCAACCTTTAGAAAATCAGCCAGATGGCACGATAGCGCTTGACGATATTGCATCTGCGATTAAGCCCGATGATCCTCATTTTGCAAGGACACGGCTTATCGTTCTTGAAAACACGACCGGTGGCAAAGTTCTGCCACTCGCTTATATGCGTGATGTCCAGATGCTGGCAAAAAAATATGGTTTGCGCTCACATATTGATGGCGCGCGCTTGATGAACGCCGCAGTATCGATCGCGACAGAGAATAGTACCGATCCAATCGAGGAAGCGAAGAATATCTGCGAATCCTACGATTCTGTCTCGCTTTGTTTGTCTAAGGGCTTAGGTGCGCCAATAGGATCTTTATTACTGGGTTCTTCCTCTTTCATTACGCAGGCGAAACGCACACGAAAAATGCTCGGTGGTGGTATGCGTCAAGCTGGAATATTGGCGGCAGCCGGTATATATGCACTAGAAAATAATGTTCAAAGATTGACTGATGACCATGCAAATGCGTCGATGTTGTCGAACGGACTAAAAGAGATTATCCGCACTCATGCCAGACTGAATGAAAGCTCGACTGTCGTCCATCCTGCACATACAAATATATTGTTTATGGATGTTGCCAGCGATGTCGCAAGCGTCTTTTTGCCATATTTGGCAGAGAACAATATTCGTGTGACAAGCGGCATTCAAAAAAGCAAAGTTGGTCCTATCAGACGCATCCGTTGGGTGACACATCTCGACATAAATCAATCCGATGTTGAACGAGCTCTTACGGTCGTGGCTCGTTTTTAAAGATAACTGTGGTAATTTCAACCGGTCGACGCAACTAAAAGTGACGACCGTCGCGCCCCATTGCATTGTAGTTAAACCGAAATTTAGCAATTGTACTTCTCCTTACAGATACAGCATCCTGTGCCGCCCAGGGCTTTAGATTCCATCTGAATTAAAGCGCGATCATCAATATCCTTCTCCCATCCTTAACTTTCTAAACCGATGGTCAAAGTGTTCAGTATTAATCTCTCTCACGGCGCTTGCAACGATTTGGAGAGCCGGCTAATAGGATTAGTCTGTTCTTAAAACAATCTCACCATTATTAATTTAACTTAACTTAAGTTGTGTTTTTAGAAATTCTAAGTCGTTTCCAGGGCATTAATTTTGAATCAACGATTTGATTTAAACACACATAAAGAATAAGAGGAGTCCAGTGCATATAACAGTCACTATCAAACTCCAAGGTAAACAGATAAACTGTATGCATATACAGTTAAAATATCTACATCCCGCAATGAAGCAAGTCTTACCAAACCCGCTGTACTACCTGTGTAACTTCCAACTAGTACTGGATTGGGTCAGTGAACGATACGATGATGTTTTAATTCCTGAAGAGCGCACGTTCATTGCAGATTTCGGTAACTTGCCACAAGTATCCCAAGCCTTATTTGTTCGCATGGTCATGCGTAAAGGCGACTATTTTCGTCAAAGCAAACTGAGCTATCCTGAGATAGGTGACACACATCAAGCGATGTTGCCTTTGATCAAAACAGGATGGATTAACCCTGATCCGATATTGACGTTAGACCAGCTTTTTGAGCTTCTACAAAAGCCAGAAATTGTTGCCGTATTCTCACTCACCAGACCAATTAAACAGCTCCGCAAGGCAGAACAACTTGACTATCTTCGTGGCCATCTTCCCGGCGTTAGCACCCAAGCAAAGGTATTCTCCGCCTGGCATCCTTCCTCAAAAGAATCAGTAGTGCACATCCAGAACAAAGCCCTCTGTGACCGCTTGCGCCTGATCTTCTTTGGTAATTGGCAGCAAGATTGGTCAGAATTCGTCTTATCTGATCTCGGTATTTATCGCTATGAGGCAATCCCATTCTCAATGGCGTCGCGAGGATTTCAAACGCGTCGTGATATCGAGGATTACATTGCCTTACAAGCCTGTCGCGAATTGTTTCATGCGGAAGAACCCATTGCACTGGTACTCGGTGAGTTAGCAAAGACCACTAGCGAGAATGACTGGATCAATCGACGGCGCGATAAGCTCCTGTTCCAGCTGGGACAACAAGCAGAAAAGCAAAAAGACTGGGCTCAAGCATTAGCTGTTTATGAGATGAGTCGTTATCCAGGAACCAGGCTGCGTACCATCCGCGTATTAGAAAAGACAGGGCAAAGTGCCGCTGCATTACAGCTTCTCAACGAGGCCCTTAGCGCGCCTGAGAGTGATGCCGAACTCCAGCAGCTACAGCGTAGTGCGCCACGCCTGAATCGTAAGCTAGGCCATCAGAAACCAGTGACACCAACGATGTCTAAAGCCGACATCATTACACTCCGACTACCGTGTCCCGACACGTCGTTTTACGTCGAAGGCGTCGTTAAAGATCATATGATGCAAGAAGAAGCACCGGTCTACTATGTTGAGAATACGCTGATCAATTCGCTATTTGGCTTGCTTTGTTGGACAGCTATTTTTAAGCCTATCCCGGGTGCATTCTTCCATCCTTTCCACCGCGGGCCAGTCGATTTAACCAGTGCTGATTTCCATCAACGACGACAGGGCGACTTTGCTGCTTGCCTAGTCCAGCTTGATTCTGATGAGTACCTCACCACCATACGTCACACCTACCAAGCCAAACAAGGTATTCAATCGCCTTTTGTCTTTTGGAGTGCCTTAGATGAGGACTTGCTCAATCTTGCCTTAACCTGTATCCCTGCGCAGCATCTACGGCATTGGTTTCACCGACTCTTGTCCGACATTAAGGCGAACAGAAATGGCTTTCCTGATTTAATCCAGTTCTGGCCAAAAGATCAGCGTTACAACATGATTGAAGTCAAAGGTCCTGGTGACCGTCTGCAAGACAATCAGCAACGACTAATCGACTACTGCACCCTACATCAGATGCCAATCTCAGTGTGCTACCTCGAATGGCTTGAGGAAACTCAGTGAGTCTCAAACTCTACACTGTTGCCGTGCGTGCTCTGTGTGAATTTATTGCAAAACAAGGTAACCTCGATCTTCGTTTTACGCCATCTCCCTCGGCGCAAGAAGGGATAGAAGGTCATACGCAAGTCACGTCCCGCAGAGCAGCCAGCTACCAGCGTGAAGTCCGGCTCGAAGGCCGCTATTCAGAGCTACTGGTTAAAGGTCGAGCGGATGGCTATGATCCTGAACATCAACAGCTAGAAGAAATCAAGACCTATCGCGGCAACTTGAGTGCGATGCCGGATAATCACCAGCAACTGCATTGGGCACAAGCCAAAGTGTATGCTCATTTGCTTTGCCAAAAGCTGGCTCTGTCCCAGCTCAACGTCGCGCTAATCTACTACAACGTCGATTCCCAACAAGAAACACCCCTAGTAGAAATCTATACGGCGCAAGTATTAGCGTCTTTCTTCGATGGTCTATGTCATCAGTTTTTAACTTGGGCTAAGCAAGAGCTAGTGCATCGGGAACAACGTGATGGCGCCATAAAGGAGATGCGTTTCCCCCATCCGCAATTTAGAGCGGGACAGCGTGAGCTGGCGGAGGCTATCTACAAAGCCAGTAACCGTACCTGCTGCTTATTGGCACAAGCACCGACCGGTATCGGTAAAACGATAGGTAGCTTGTTTCCTATGCTCAAAGCCAGTGCTGAACACCAGCTCGATAAAATCTTCTTCCTTGCCGCAAAAACGTCAGGTCGCCAGTTAGCGTTGCATGCAATTCAAACGCTACAAGAAAACCTGCCACGCACGACTTTACGAACACTGGAACTCGTCGCTAAAACCAATGCCTGTGAGTTCCCGCAAAATGCCTGTCATGGAGACTCCTGTCCTTTAGCAAAAGGGTTCTATGACCGTCTACCTTCTGCACGCACGGCGGCCTTACAAGTGCCGATCCTAAATCAAGAGAATTTACGTTCAGTCGCCTTAGCACATCAGGTCTGTCCCTATTACCTCAGTACAGAAATGGCGAAATGGTGTGATGTGATTGTCGGTGACTATAACTACTACTTTGACCTGAACGCCATGTTGTATGGACTAACCATCAGTCATGCCTGGAAGATTGGTGTACTCGTTGATGAGGCGCACAACATGGTTGCCAGAGCGCGTGCCATGTACACAGCAGAGCTGAGTCATCGACAACTTAAGGTGGTACGTAAGCAAGCAACGGCGATCTTAAAAAAGTCATTAGACCGGCTTCATCGCCAATGGCTCGCATTAGAAAAAGCGCAGGAGAGCCAGCAGCAACAACAGCGCTACAACGATCAACAGCAAGCTTATGTCGTTCATGCCGAACTGCCTGATAAGTTCGGTAAAGCCTTAATCACTCTTTGCTCTGAAATAGGTGCTTACTTTGCAGACAATCCAATTACCATTAGTCCAGAACTACAGCAGTTTTATTTCGATACTTTACTCTTTAATCGCTTAGGTGAGAGCTTTGGAGATCACTCACTATTTGACGCGACAGCGACGAACGGCGACTCGATACTTTGCATCAGAAACATCGTGCCAGCCCCGTTTCTCAAACCTCGGTTTAAAGCAACACATACCAGTGCCTTATTCTCCGCCACCTTAAGTCCTTGGAATTACTACTGTGATTTACTGGGTATGCCAGAAAGCACTGCATGGGTCGATGTGGAATCCCCCTTTAGCGCTAACCAGTTAGCTGTGAATATCATTGAAACAATATCGACCCGCTATACAGACCGTGATCATTCTTTAATCCCAATGACTACCTTAATGGCGCAACAATATGAAGAAGCACCGGGCAATTATTTGGCCTTCTTCAGTAGCTTTGAGTACATGGATCAAGTTGCACGTTTGTTCCAAGAACGCTTTCCATCAATCACGATATGGACACAAACAAGGCGTATGGATGAATGCGCCAGAAAACATTTTTTAGAGAGCTTCACCGAGTCCAGTAATGGGATAGGATTTGCCGTCTTAGGTGGCGTCTTTGGTGAGGGAATCGATTTGCCTGGTACGCGCTTGATTGGTGCTTTTATTGCGACATTGGGATTACCCCAAATGAATCCGGTCAATGAGCAGATTAAACAACGTATGCAGCAGTTATTCGGCTCAGGGTATGACTATACCTATCTTTATCCCGGCATACAAAAGGTAGTTCAGGCAGCAGGACGCGTCATCCGCACTACGACGGATCAAGGAGTGATTTATTTGATTGATGATCGGTTTGCGGAGCCTGAGATTAGGCGATTGATGCCGGAGTGGTGGGGATTGTCTTGAGAGAGATAGACAGTTTTCATCCGCACCTGTTCAACGGTCTCTTTTAATGCGGCCCTATTCTTTTCAAAAGCAACCCAATCATTGAGTTTTATATTAATAATTTTATGAACGGTTGAATCAACAGATGGTAGTTATACCTCCCGAAGCCAGTAATAAGCCAAACGCAAGAATGACCGAGGTGCGGAAAAAGGTGAATGCTGGACACAAACTAAAAATCGCCTGCCGATGCGCTAATGTGTAGTGATTGCGACAACGTTACTGCTAGCCTCTGCCAATTGACTGCGATAACTACTCCTCAGACACAAATAATGTTTTATCTATTATCCCCAGCCTTTTGCGCAACGTTGATCACTTAAGCTTTAAATTTCTCTTTAAATCTACGTTTTTTAATGATTTACTTCCTTCTCTGTTGATATTATTAAACGTCAACTGAGTTATGAGAGACGTCGCTCGGCATATAGAAAATATACAAAAATTTTTAAAAAAATAAAATTTTTTCTCGATTTAAAATGAAAACATAGCGAAAAAATTGATTAGTAGCTATTCAAAACGACGATTTAGTACATTTTCCACCAACATTTTAGAACCCAACCAGCTACAATAGCGGCCTGTAATTAACTAGACGTGACCGTCTTCCAACGGATAGGATGCTAGCCTCCGAAGCTGGCGATACAGGTTCGATTCCTGTCGGTCGCACCATTCAAACCATTTCTTGGTTTAAATTTAACTACCAATTTGTATGCGCTGAGGTGCACCGATAGTTAATGCCAGTCGCCTTCATTTTCTTCTTTAAATCTACGAGTTGAGTTTATTAATAGCTTACTGCTAGATATTAGGCGTCCGCAGCTGGCAATATAGGCTTTGCTCCTAAGTCATACGCCCCCTTGCCTTTGTTCTCTGTAATTGGTCGTTGTCATTTTTGATATTACATATTCTTATCGGACTTAAGCAAAATCGTCCCGGTAAGGTGTAGCGTCGACGGCAGTACTTTAGTAGGGCGAGTCGCTGCAACGCAGTTGGGGCGGTTTTTGCGCAAGTCCTGTTCTAAAGTTGATTCATTTCTGACTACGCCATAAACAGATCATCGTCGCTAAATAAAGTGACTATTTTTTCATTTGAATCTACTACTTGCCGAGCAATCTGCCTGCCCAATGATTTTTATATTATTATCGTAATGAATAATCTATAGAAAGAAGCATCATGAAAGTCAGCAGAGAACAGGCCGAGAAAAATCGTGAACGGGTCGTTGATACTGCCGCCAAACTGTTTCGTGAGCATGGCTATAACGGTATTGGTGTAGCTGATCTGATGAAAGCTGCCGGGCTGACTAATGGCGCGTTTTATGGCAATTTCAACTCAAAAGAAGATTTGATGGTGGAAGCCTGTGCGCGGACTTTTGAGAATTCTGCCGGCTCATGGGCTAGGCTTGCAGCCAAACATCCTGATGCACCGTTCGAGGCAATCACGGCCTCTTATCTATCACCTAAGCATCGTGACAATCCGGGTGCTGGTTGCGCAGTGGTCGCTCTTGGCCCTGAGGTGGCACGACTTTCTTCGGGAGTGCGTGATGCATTGACTGACGGTGTGCGTCAGCAGCTTGATCAACTGACTGTACTGGCAGAAGCAGAGTCATCGCAAGAAAAGCGCGATGCGGTCTTAGTCGCATATGCCAGCATGGTGGGCGCGCTGATGCTGTCACGTGTGGTGAATGAGCCGGGTCTGTCCGATGAGTTTTTACGTGTTGTGCGCCAGGCGCTTAGCCAGTAGCAAGCTTGATATTGTGCATATTGAAAGCTACAAAAATGCTTTCAATATGCTCAATTAATTTACGCTGCTTTACGCTCAGTTACTTTAGAATCCCGCCGCTTAATCATCATCACCAACAGCGCGGCGAGTAAGCATGCTGCACCAGCCGTGTACAACGCCGGGTTGTAAGTCAGCATCAATGTTCTGACACGACCCGCGCCATAAGCCGCCACGGCGGCGCCAAGTTGATGTCCCGCAAATATCCAGCCGAACACCATGCCAGCGCGTTCTTTACCGAAAGTGGCGGTGGTCAATCTGACCGTCGGCGGTACCGTTGCGATCCAGTCCATGCCATAAAACATCGCAAACAAGGACAAGCCATACAGCGTGAATTCGGAGTAAGGCAACCAAAACAGGGATAAACCACGCAAGCCGTAATACCAGAACAGTAATTTACGGTTGTCATAGCGATCCGACAACCAGCCAGACAAGATGGTACCGACCAGATCAAAAGCACCCATCATGGCCAATACAGAGGCCGCAGGTACCGCCGCCAAACCAGAGTCACCACATAAAGAAATGAAATGGGTTTGGATCAAGCCATTCGTGCTGAGGCCGCAAATAAAAAAGGTGCCAAACAAGATCCAGAACACTCTCTGACTTGCCGCCTCACGCAAAATTGTAAACGGCATACTAAAACTGAATTTAACAGGCGCCACTGGCGGGATGGCAATCGCCGGATCAGCACCATAGGGTATAAGTCCTACTTCTGAAGGACGATTGCGCATGAAAAAGAAGGCAGCGATTGCTACTACAGCGCAACTAAATGAGACCGGTAACACCGCAATGCGCCAGCCCAGATGCTCGGTAAGCCATGCCGCCGCGGGCAAAAATACCAGTTGCCCGGTCGCCGAGCTTGCCGTCAAAAGACCAATCACCAGACCGCGATGGGTTTCAAACCAGCGATTAGATACGATCGCACTCAGCACCAAAGCGGTTAACCCCGATCCTATGCCTATCGTGATGCCCCACAAAGCAACCAGATGCCAAAACGCGGTCATGCGGGTTGATAAGATCAAGCCGGTTGCGATCAAGCTTAGTGCGGTCACCACAATATTACGCAGGCCAAACCGTTCCATCAGAATTGCTGCAAATGGTCCAATCAGACCGAACAAGGCAAAACGAACCGCGAGCGCTGAAGAAATCTGATCAACACTCCAGCCAAACTCTTTGCTCAATGGCTGCATCAGTGCACCGGGCAAGCCAAGCGCAGCCGAAGACGACAGCGCTGTCATAAAGGTAATGATGACGATGATCCAGGCGTAATGAAAACCACGCTTGTCCAGCCATTTAGAAAGTGCTTGGGAAAACATAGACATCCTTGTCAAATTTCAAATCACATGTGGAATGATCCGGCGCTATCAACAAATTAGCTTTGCATGTAGCTTACCAATTTACATCGAGCTTATCATTTCACATCGCACTTCCGGCAGCACATTCTTTCTCATCAGAAGGAACTTCCACTGCCAATATAAATTACAGTCGTAATTTATGCAATAGATGCCGATCATAATCTAAAAATATTTCGTTTGCTTGTAAATCAAAAGAAAGAAGTAAAGGAATCAGTCAGAATTCTCTGACCATTCGCCTTGACCAGGCCAGATGCATTGGGAAATTTGGCTCGAACGGGGAACCAAAATTGTTTAGTCTGCTGATCAATCTGGCAGAAATACCGCGTCGTTCAGGTGGCTAGATGAGCAGAAGCGAACAACAAATGCCGACCGTCTCAAGCATCTTGGCGGGCAATCCCTATTTGCTGATAATAGAGACATTTTCACAAGTGGTGGCGCCAGTGAAAGTGGGCAAAGGCCAACGACGATGTTGACCTAGAGGCGGGAAGGAGCATTGGTTCTGTTATCAAAATAAGATTTTCACTTCCCAGAACTGGCGGGCGATGAGTCCATGCGACCGACATATTTATCGGCGTTATCAGATCTGATTTGCGAGTTCTAAGTTTATTGACGCATAGGCTCACTGGCTAAAGCAGTATTGGGAGCTTGAGGATTGACCGGCGTAGTTTTGGCAGGCGCAGAAACCACTTTTAAAGGCGATATTGGATTTTGTGGTTTTAAACTACTTGATTGCAGATTGGTCAACCTGGCTTTGTGTTTTTCTGATGCCAGCCGCTCTTTATCTGCCTCACTTAACAGCTGATACTGCTTCCATTGTTCGGTCTTTTGCTGTGCTTTAAGAGCCACACTCCGTATGTAATTCTCGCGTGCGATCGTACGCTGCTCTGGTGTGAGCTTGACCCAAGCGCGCATGCGTTCTTGAACGCGAAATTTTTCTTCCGGCTTCATCCCCTCATACCGATTGGCGATTTCCACCCATTTTTTCTTTCTGATGTCATCAATGCCTTTCCACTCGTTCACTAAAGGTGTAAGCGCCTCTTTTTGTTTGGGCGAAAGCGCAGACCAGTCAGGTTGTGTATGCACCGGCAGGCTGACGGGCACAGTTGGTTTAGCCGGATTGATAACGGGAGCTGGATTAAGCTTGTCGTCTGCATGTGCCAGCAATATCGATAAGCACAATCCCATCAAAGCCACTAGCAAGAGGCTGCGCAGATGATGCAATGACATAGGATCTCCTTGAACTAGACCGATTGGTTAATCACTATCGAACTATCGACGATTGAACCATCAAAATATTGATGGTTCAATCGTAATTTTCTTCTAAAAAATTATGCTCTGTGAAGAACTTAAAACAAAGTAAGGTTCAAAACTTTTAAGCATGTAAATAATGTTTACATCGTAAATGGTAACGGCAACAACTCGAAACCCTCATCCAGAATATCAATACTGTTCAGCAAACCCTGCAAACCATTATTCAAGTCATCAAGACAAGGATCATCTAGCTGCAAGAGCGCTTCGGGTAGCAAGCCTCTGGCAGGTTTTGGAGCCGCCATTAACAAGCCAGTTCCCGATTCTGTCAAATTCACCACAACGGCTCTTTGATCATTTGGATCGCGCGTTTTAACGATATAACCACGCTTATCTAATCCATCTAACAAATTGCTGGTAGTGGTTTGATGTATGGCCAATCTTTTCGCCAATTCACCAACGCGTAGACCTGTCGATTCATGTAACTCTTGAATAATCCATAACTGTGCGCCGTTTACACCACATTGTTTTTCTATCCAAAGCGAATGCTGCTGTGCTGCACGAATAACAATTCTAAGCTTTTTTAAAATTTCCAGCCTTAGGTTGGCGCTAACTGCCACCTCCGGTTTATGTTTAGCTTTGTCTTTCGCCATGACCTTTTTTATATCTATTGCCGTGTTTTTCACGATGTCTTTTTTTTGTCTAATTTTTTTTGTCATTGCAAATCTCCAGCGATTAAAGTGTACCATATCTACATTTGTGCAAATATAATTTGACGAAACTTATTCTGTTATTTTTGAGAAAAATATCGCTCTTATATTTCACTGCCAACCCAAAGGCGTCACAGGTTCTATTATGCAATTTCCTCGCCTCAGAGTGCGCTATCCGGTGCTCTCTTCCAGCCTCATTTTTAGAATTGTGGATATCTGGCATCGCGGTGCCGCCTGGATTTTAGGTCCTTTGCTGGTAGGGACGATGGCTGTCGGCTTAGCATTTGGTGGTGAGCAGGCCAGTAAGTTAAATAATTGGGTACTGACAGCTGCGCCTTATTCTCCATTAATTTTTATGCCTCTAGGTTTTGCGCTGCTGGCATACCTGAGCAGGCGTTTTTTCCCGGGATCGCAGGGGAGCGGTATACCGCAAACGGTTGCCGCTATTAATACGCTCGATACCGCTAAAAATAGCAAGCTACTGTCATTGCGTATCGCTATCGGAAAAATATTGCTCACTTTGGGCGGGTTGACGATAGGTGCGTCTATCGGGCGCGAGGGTCCCACCGTACAAATCGGCGCTTCCATCATGCATATGTTTTATGGACGCGGCCCTTTTCAAAATGCTGAAGCCCGCCGGACGCTGATTTTAGCGGGTGGTGCTGCGGGGATTGCGGCAGCGTTTAATACCCCGCTGGCTGGCATTATGTTTGCCATTGAAGAATTGAGTAAACGGCATGCGTTTAGTGCGAACAGCTCTACTTTGATTACCGTGATCGTCTCCGGCCTGATCTCATTGTCTTTGCTGGGTAATTACACCTACTTTGGATCTACCGGAGCTGAACTTGATTGGCGCTCCGGTGTTTGGGCGATTTTGGTATGCGGAATGATCGGCGGTGGCGCTGGTGGTCTGTTCAGTCAATTATTGATATCTGTATCGTCACGATTGCCGCCACGACTGGCGAATCTGCTCAGAAACCGGGCGCTGTTATTTGCCGCTGTTTGTGGCTTAATCGTTGCCCTGATCGGTATTTACACGAACGGCTTGGTGTTTGGCACAGGCTACCAATCTACCCGCTTAACGTTGGAAGACAGCGGTACATTGCCTTGGTATTTTGGTATATCAAAATTGATTGCCACCTTGCTCTCATCCGTTTGCGGCATTAGCGGTGGCATCTTCGCGCCCTCACTTGCGGTTGGTGCGGGTATTGGCGATAACATCGCGACACTATTTCCCAATTTGGCAACCCATGGCGCGATCGTATTATTGGTGATGGCGGCCTACTTATCTGGTGTGACTCGCGCACCGGTGACCTCATTCATTATCATGATGGAAATGACGGATAGTCACCAAATGTTAGTGCCATTGATGTCAGCATCCGTGATTGCCAGCGCAATCTCCAAATTCATCTGCCCGACGCCGCTCTATCACAAACTGGCGGAGCGCTTTTTACCGCTGCCAGCACGATTTTTTAAACATGAATAAGGCGTTGCTGAAGCGAGTTCACTCAGGCTACGTAGTACTACTAAAATAGTCAAAATAGTTTTGGGCGGACCTTGAAGACTCTTGCTTTTTTGCTCTGACGACATAGAACCAGGAGTAAATATATGTTTTGCCAAAGCGCAACACTTAGGAATAAGCTTAGCGCAATACCCACACAACTTACGCTAAACTACATCATCACTTTTGCCGAGTCATTGCCTTGAAGATTAGATGTATTCCTGTCACTGCCATCCTGATGTATGCCTTTGGGATGTCGCCTCTATTTGCCGCGGATAATCCAGTGATGCGTTTGGCCAGCCTGGAGTGGGCGCCGTATGTAGGCTCACGTTTACATCAAGAAGGCTTGACCGCAGGCATTGTTAAAGTCGCGGCACGTCAAATCGGCATGGACACCAAAATTAGTTATTCTCCCTGGAGTCGTACCGTTTACGCAGGATTAAATGATCCTAATTACGCGGGTTATTTTCCGGCGTTTTATTTAAAAGAGCGCGAAAAAACTTGCTACTTTTCTGGTGTGTTAGGGCATAGCGTGGTGGGTTTTGCGTATCTCAAAGAGCGACCATTCCAATGGACTAAGCTCAATGATTTACGCGGTATTAAAATCGGTATTGTGCAAGATTACGCTAATGGAGAAGAGTTTGATGCCATGGTCAAACAGCGGGTGCTGGATACCGATGCAGCACCCTCCGATGTCAGCAATCTGCGCAAATTGCTAGCGCATAGAGTCGATGTGATCGTGATTGATAAGTATGTCTTGCATCAGCTGCTGGCGTCGGAACCGAGCTTGCAGGCAGAAAAAAACCGGATCGAATATTATCCTCATGAGTTAGCAAAATTTTCTATGCACATCTGTTTTCAGCGCAACGAGCGAGGGCTGGCAATTCAAAAAGCCTTCAATGCTGCCCTGGACAAAATTGATACACAAAAATTAGAAGACAAGTATTTTCAGCAATTAGATGCCGGACTAAAGTAAGTTCGCTTTAGGGAGATCAATTTTCAGTATTGTTCAGCATGGCTCACACTACCAGCGGTAAATCCAAAGAAAAAGTCGAACCCTCTCCCGGCTTGCTCTTTACGCTAAGTTGCCCTTGCAAAATCGAGGTGACGATGTTGTAACAAATATTTAATCCCAAACCGCTACCCCCTTGCCCTAGCTTGGTCGTAAAAAATGGATCAAAAATCCTCTTCAAATTCTCTTCCGCAATGCCGACACCATCATCAGAGAAATGAATCATCACACGCTGAGTATCAGGCTGCGATACCTTCAAGCGCATGGTGCCAGGTTTGCCATGATCAAAGCCATGCAAAATAGAATTCTCGATTAAATTAGTTATGACTTGCCCTAGCGAACCCGGATAACTATCCATCCGAATCATCAAAGGTATATCTGACAATATAGTGTGGCCAGCATGTCCAATGCGGATATTTAAGGTCGAAATAATGTCGTGTAATACCTGATGTAATTCAAACGGGCGACGTTGCTCTGAGGTGCGGTCAACAGCGACTTGTTTAAAGCTGCTGACCAAAGTAGCCGCACTACTTAAACCGCGCATCATAATCTCTGAGGAAGTTCTGGCATCTTCACAAAACGCAATCAGATCGGATCGGCGCAAATTTTGCTGATGGAGCTTGCTAAGCAGATTCGTGGTGTTGTCCTGCAAAGTGCTGGCGACTAGCAGGCAATTACCAATCGGTGTATTTAATTCATGTGCCACACCGGCTACTAAGGCACCTAAGGCAGCTAATTTTTCTTGCGCGACTAAATGCTCTTGCGTTTGCGTCAGACGTCGGTACGCATCCGCATTGGCAAGCGCAATCGCCCCATACGAACAAAGTGTGCGAAAAATCATGCGCTCTCTTTCGCCGTACGCATATTGTCTGGAGGACTGTATGGTTATCACGCCAAGCACCTTATCAGCACTCATCAAGGGGGCAAATAGAGTACTCAGTACTGGTTCTGTGCCGGGGAGTAAGCCCGGATTTTCTTCATCCGGCGAAATCTCTACAAGAATCTCCCTGCGTTCTCTGACGCAGCGAGCGGAATGAGAAATCTCACTCGACATCAACACCGTGTCGTGCGCGATCGGCTCGCCATTTTCTACACCAAAGGCGGACGTCATGCTTTGCTGATCTGCGTCCATGATGTATATCACAAACGCAGTGACATGCAGCAAGCCATGGACGTGACGGTTCAGTGCCTGGAAGACCGCATTAGCATCTAAGCTGCCGGTAATTTCCTGACCGACCATACCCAGACGCTCCAAGATCACGCTGGATTGTTGCAGTACTCTGGCGCGTTCTACTTCTGCGTCTGCCAACTGTCGCAGATGCTCGCTTTCGGCTCGCATACGTTCAGTCTGATGGCTAAGCTGCATAGCAGTCGCACGGTTAGTGGCTTCTTGATTATGAATTTTTTCACGTGCAGCGATGGCTAATCTGCCAAGTCCAAACGCATCCTCATAATTACCAACTTCTGCCTGGGCATCCGCCACTTCCTCTAGCAGTTCGCCAGAAATAGTGTAGCCATTGATATTGCTGGCAATATCCAATGCACGTTTTAAATAATATAGCGCTGCGCTAGCCTCTTGCATGTCGGCTGGTGGCGGTAAGTGATGCCGCATATGAATCGCCGCCAGCACCCGCAAGACGTCTATCCGGCGATAACTGTCCTAGCTATGTCGCGCTAGCAAGAGCGCCTGTTCGGCAATCGCCAACGCATCGGCAGGCTGACCCAGCATCGACAAGGCATGCGCTTGGCCACGCCGTGCACCGATTCTAAAATCAAACTGATCACGGACATCGGCTTTTTCTTGAAGCAAGCGAAAACCTTGCAATGCCTGCTGGTAATCACCCAAATCCAGCAACAAATCACTCTGGTAACGTAGCGCCATCATATACACGCGCGACTCTGACATTGGCGCCAGAATCGTGATGGTATCGTTCAATAATCCCCTAGCTGCTTCTAAACGCCCCAGACGGCGCATGGTTTCTGCCAATTGCATTTGGCAACTACCAACGCTGCCCGGCCAGTTGGTGGGCATTGCAAGATCATGCCCAATTTGCATCCATTGTAATGCGGCTTGATGATCATTCAGGCTATTAAACGCATCGCCGATATTGGTCGTTAAAATTACCGCACGACGGATTTGGCCTGTTTGTAAAGCGTGTTCATACGCTTGAATACCGTAGGTAATCGCTTGTCCAAAATCGCTGGATAAAGCCGCAGTGATGCTAAAAAAATCATAGATACAGCCAGCAATATTAGGACTCGCATTCTGCATATCTGCCCTAAACCTTTCTCCCCAGCGCTCTTGCGCAAGCGTCAAATTGCTTAAAGCAGTTTGATTAGCAAGAAAAGACTGCACCATAATCTCGCGCTCGGCATCATTTGCAGCTAACGCGGCAATCGTCGCGAACTCCAGCTCTGAGGCTAATAAGGCTCTGTCGCCGCGCGCCAGCGCAATCGCGGCGAGCAGGTAATGCGCATCACAACAACCTTTTTTACCATTGCCGCTATCAATCGCTAAAAAAACATGTAAAGCGTCCGCGGCTAGTTGTTCTGCTTCTGTGAACTTGGCCATCAGCCATTTTGCCTCGGCTCTCACCAGCAGCAAGCGTGCTCGCAAACTGGCTAATTCACGGCTATCGATATCACCCCTTAAAAATCTGGCGGTAAGCGTCTCGGCCTGATCTGCCAGCTGCAAAGAATAGTTAGTATCGCGCTGACGAAATTGCCATGCCAGTGCCACCAACATGACCAAGCGTTGGCTGCCATACAGAAGTGGGAGCTGCTGCTCCCAATGAGCAACATCCTCATTGGGAACAAACATATCCATGGCGACATAACTATACAAATTAGCAACCTAGAAATTGGAGATAAACAATATGGGACAAAATGATTTGAGTACTAAACTTTTTCTGCATCACCACTTAATAGTACAGCGATTGGCTAGTTTTGCTCAAGCCGGATAGTGAAGAACTGAGCGATGAACCGGGTGCGCGACTAAACGCTGAACCGAATGAGTGATGATGTTAAAAAATGCGCCTCCGTTTTAACAAAAAATCGAACGCGCAGTCTCAGCTTACATCTAAATATAAATATACTCCCCCTTTAAATCTATTCAATTATGCTTTTCCTCTTTATTTTACATGGAAAATTAAAATATACTCTATAGGAGTATATTTTCCATACATAGTATTTTATGATTTAGTACCCGGCGCCGTGTTCAACTTATTACTTAATTAAACACTCGCTTAAAACTCAGTTATTTAGCCGCAGGCAATACGGTCACGGTGATGGTTTTACTCATCTCCGGTCCATAAGACTGGTGTGCACCGTTGCCAAATTGCAGAGTCAAGGTGTGTTTGCCTGGAGGCAGAGTCAGTTCGGTTTCGGTCTGACCCTTGCCATAGTGGATATGCGTCGCGTCCATAGGGACAGAGGTACCGGCAGGGATAGCGCCGCCGTCGATGATCAAATGATGATGGCCGGTTTTGGCGGTCATATCACCCAACGGAGCGATTTTCATGCCCTCCAGGCCAAATTTGACTTTAAACGGCGAGGTAACTTCGGCGTTATCTAATGGTGCTTCAAAAAAAGTCCGCTCAGCAGCATAGGCGGATGAGAACGATAACAAACCGGCCAGCAATAATGGGAGCGAGGTCAGTTTGGATAATGAAAAGGATGTATTGAATAGTGACATAGTAAAAATCTCCTGAATGTTTTGACAACAAAGGGTATGAAAAAGCTTGGCGGCAGCTAACTGACCATTTGCAATAATTAAGGCAAAACCAAAACCGAATCAGAGCTAAATCAAAGCAAATCCCAAGCTTCGCATGCAAACTATTTTGCGCTCATTTCTAAAAAATTTCTGGCTCCGCCGATAATTGTTCCAAGTCTGAGCTAGTCAACGTGTATCCTTGCGCAAATCACGACACTATTAAGCCCAAGCTATTATGAACAAATCCGAAGCCATACAAATCGCCAATGACTCGCTACAAGTCAAGCTGCTCAATGACAGCAATACCCAGTTCTCGCAAGTGGTGCGCTATGTCGCCGATGAAGGTTGGTGGTTAAACATTCCTTTGGCGAATTTCAAAAAAGAATGTCATTTTTTGATCTGCAATGAGAAAGCCAAAATCATCCGTCACCTGACGATCAAGCCCAACAATATCCTTAGTCCGGCGACTAAATTCCGCGTCAAAGATGGCGTGGCGGATATTTTTATTTCTGCCGCCAATGCTAAAAAACTGATTGATGTTTTACAAGGTGGGACTAAATATAGTTTTCATAAACATCTGGTGGATGAATACCGTTATTAACAGCGTTCATTCATACGACTAAAAATTCCTGATCACCCTTTACCATCGGTCTGATCAGGCGCAAGCGGTTGCAGCGCCGAGAGTTGATTTTTTGCAGCAATCCATTGCGACATGTATTGGGTACTTTTATGGTGATGATGGCGCAACATGCTGCCCACAAAATTGGCCTGCCGTCCCGCTGCCCGCTGCTGATAAGCCTCTTGCAAGCGATCTAACAAAGCTGCTGCGATGACGTCACGATCAAAACGTAGTTGCAAAATCCGGTCGCCATTTGCTTGCGCCTGCTGCCATAAGGCTGGATCCCGATACAGCGCCACGGCGGCATTAGCAAACGAGACTGCATCATCTGCCTGTGCGCCGCCCCAAGGCAAATCACCCTGCATACCTTCGCACCCAATCGCGGTCGTCACGTTTGGCGTGCCACATGCCATCGCATCTGCCAGTTTGCCTTTGATCCCCGCACCAAACCGCAAAGGCGCCAGGCAGACACGCGCCTGCAACATGGCCTGATGTGCGTCCGCCACCCAGCCCACCACATGAAAACCTTGCTTAGGATGATGCAAGGCTGTGGCTTTAGGTGGCGGGTACGAGCCAGCTACATGCAATTGTGCATCGGGTAATTGCGCACGGATTTTTGGCCACAAAGCATGTTTTAGCCATAACACTGCATCCCAGTTGGGCGCATGGCGAAAATTACCGATACTGAAAAAATGTGCGCGCTGTTCAAATGTTGGCCGTGCCTGATGCGCTGCAGATGAGGGCATCAGCATCAAGGCGCAGTGATGCAATAACATGGCGGGAACGCCAAACTGCTGTTGCAGCAAATTGACCTCCGCATCGGAGATCATCAAGGTCAGATCGCAGCGATAAATCGCGGCAATTTCGCGCTGGGCGACTCCTTGATGTCCATGCGTTCCGCCCATTTCTTCACGCAATGCCTCCGGCGAGGCTAATACAGGACCAGCCTGGTAACGCTCGGCCTCATTGCGGCAATGATGCTGGGTCGCTTTTAACAACTGATGCCGGGCATCCCGTAGACTATGCAGATCGGTCGTGTCCAATACGCGCAGAGCATCGGGGCACATCGCCTCCACTCGCCAGCCGAACTGTTCTTCCGTAAAAAACCGGTCAAACAACACCATATCCGGCTGATAAGCAGCGATAAAGCTATCAAAAGTAGCGCAGTTGAGCGCGATACTTTTTTCCGCCACGCCCAACGCCGCCAAATCAGCACGGTGCTCGGATAAAGCGGCAGCAGAGGCAAATAACACCTCCCAATTCTGGGCGCGAAACAGCGTAATCAACTCCATCATCCGGCTACCGGCAGCAGAGGAGCGAGGTTCCGGCCAGACATAGCCGAGGATCAGAATTTTATTCATTTTATAAAGCTAATAATGTAAAAATTAGGGGAGTATTTTTAGTTGTCCAAGTAAATATTGGACAATAGGCGGTTTTTAACTCATACACCTATCTAGTATATAAAAATACAACTTGCAGGACTTACGCAAAACCGCGGGCGCCTTGCAAGCCTCCTGTGTGCAATACCAAGACCCGGCGACCGCCTCGCCACTCACCTGACTGTGCCATTTGCATCAGCGCGTAAAATACTTTTCCGGTGTAAACCGGTTCAATATCGATGCCAGTTTCTTGCGAAAATTCGCTACAAAACTGGCGCAGCGCTGGCGGTGCTTTGCCGTAGCCGCCTTGATGGTAACCGGTAAGTAATTGGTAATTGGCGTGGGCCGGATAGCTTGCCTGTTGCAGCAGACGAGAGATATCGGCATGCAGGTAGTCGGCACTCTTCAAAACCGCAATACCCACAGCCTGACTGCGTCCGCGCAACCCTGCCAATACGCCCGCCAGGGTTGCGCCTGTACCGCAGGCGAGTACGATGCTGTCTGGGATGAATCTGGTCTGGTCAATGGCCTCGTCCACCAGTTCTGCTACGCCATGCAAAGCTGCCGCGCTACTGCCGCCTTCTGGCAGCCAGACATAATCTGCCCCAGCAAAACATGGCGCTGGCACATGCTGACGCCAGCGATCGTCTGGCTGGCGCAACTGGCGATATTCCTCTCTCGTCACGCAGACGATGTGCATACCCAGTTGGCGACAATCATCCAGCGTTGCCGACTGCACTTCTGGGGCGCCACGGACTAAACCAATCGTACGCCAGCCCAACAACGCAGCGGCGTGGGCAGTCGCATGCAGATGGTTTGACCAAGGGCCACCCATCGTTACCAGGCAAGGCGAACGCCCCGCTAAAGCTTGTAGCGGATACTTCAATTTACGGAATTTATTGCCTGAGACTTGCTGATGTAGCAAATCATCGCGCTTTATCCACACCTCCAGATCGGCGAAGAAGCGGCTTTCCAGTCGCTGACAGGGCGAGGCCGGAAAATTAAAAAGAGGCAAAGCAGACATAGAAAATTACTGACAGAAAATATCAAAATGGTAAAGTAAGGCTATTATCGTCTGACTCATGTAATCAAATACATCATCAAACCAAATTAGATGTAAAGATCAGGAATGCCAATGGCTATTGACAACCCCAACGACCGCAATGCCCAACTTAAATTGTCCCAGGCGATCCACAGCCTGAAAACCGGTGCCGAAACAGAAGATGTTTTGCCCGTGCTGGAAACCGTTTTGTCGCATCTGGAGCGCATGACCCGGCACGACCCGTTGACGGGGGCCTTAAAACGCTCAGCCCTGGTTGACCGGTTAAATGACGAGCTGGCGAGATCGCATCGTACCGGCCACACTTTTACGGTGGCGCTAATCAAGCTGGATAATTTTCAAGCAATCATGGACAAACAAGGTCGTAGTGTCGCCGTCCAGGTATTGCGAAAATTAACCGATGAGGCGCAATTACTATTGCGTACGCTGGATTCTTTCGGTCGCACCAATGCAGATGAATTTGCGATCGTCATGCCAACCACCTGGATAGACCAAAGCGTTAAAGCGATTACCCGCCTAAAAAAAACCTATGCTGCGGTTGACTGGAACAGCATTGCGCCTGATCTCAACATCACGTTTTGCACAGGGCTTACGACCAATGCACAAGGCGACAGCGCCGAAGTAATGTTAGAACGGGCACGTCAGGCCTTGGTGTTAGCACAGGCAAAAGGGGTGGATAGTTTGAGTCAGATCGAGCCAGGATTGCCGGACTTTGATCCTGACAAATTGTAGCAGCCGCACATCCCGATTTTGATTCCGCACTATTCAACAACACGATGCTGTAACGGTTTTGGCACATGGGAACTTGTAGTTGTTCAGCTTGTCCATTCAGCCTGCCTAAACTGTTCTCAAAACCCACAATAAAGAAAAGACTATGAGCAAATTACCATTGGTATCGCTTTTGATGAGGCGCGCTGTGATAGGCGCTGTTGTGACTATCGGCACTGCGCATATCAGCAGCTATGCAACTACCGCCAACCTCAGTAGTTACGCATCAAATACAAACGAACAAGCGCCTGGTGACGCCGATAACAGAGCTGACAATAAGGCCGAGCAGACCAAAGCAGAACAGCTAAAGCAGCGTAGCGATTACATCCGGAAAAACTACAGCAAATTTGAATATCGCATCCCTATGCGTGACGGCAAACACTTGTTTACTGCGGTATATATTCCCAACGATGCCAGCAGCAAGCGCTATCCCATGTTGATGCAACGTACGCCGTATTCAGTTGCGCCATATGGCAGTGAGAATTATAAAAAAGCCCTGGGCTCCACAGCAGAATATGAAAAAGAAGGTTTTATTTTTGTGTTCCAGGACGTGCGTGGCAGCACGATGTCAGAAGGTGACTATGTCAATATGCGGCCACAAATAGAGAATAAGACCAAGACCGATTTTGATGAGAGTACCGACACGTATGACAGCATTGACTGGCTGATCAAACACATCCCCAACAACAATGGCAAGGTCGGTCAATGGGGTATTTCTTACCCGGGTTTTTATACCTCGGCAGGCGCGATTGATTCGCACCCGGCCTTAAAAGCAGTATCACCGCAAGCACCGATTGCAGACTGGTTTCGTGGCGATGATATGCATCGTAATGGCGCTTTCAACTTACAGATGGCATTTGGATTTTTTAGTGGTTTTGGCAAACCACGCCCTGTGCCGACCGATCTGAATAAGTCCAGACCATTCTCTTATGGCACGCCAGACGGCTACCAGTTTTTTATCGACTTAGGTGCGTTGTCCAACGCTAATCCTAAATATTTTAAAAATGAAATCCCGTATTGGAATGAGATTATTCAACATCCTAATTACGACGCCTACTGGCAAAGCCGTAATTTGTTACCGCATTTAAAAAATATTAAAGCTGCGGTACTGACGGTCGGTGGCTGGTATGACACCGAGGATTTATATGGTCCTTTGCAAACCTATAAAGCTATCGAAAAGCAAAATCCCGGCATCAGTAATAGCATCGTGATCGGTCCATGGACACATGGCGGCTGGACCCGCGGTGATGGCGATAAAATAGGTGACGCTAACTTTGGTTTTAAGACCGCGCTGAGTTATCAGCCCGTTGAATTTGCGTTTTTTAAATACCATTTAAAGGGTGGCGACAAGCCTAATTTGTCCGAAGCATGGATGTTTGAAACCGGTGCCAACCGCTGGCGCAGCTTTGACGCATGGCCACCTAAGAATACTGAGAGCAAATCGCTGTATTTCCAAGCCAACGGCAAGCTTAGTTTTAAAGCACCTGCTGACGAGGCGATGTCTGCTTCTAGCTCTACATCAACTTCAAACGCCAGCACCAGCACTAACACCAAGTTTGATGAGTACGTCAGTGATCCCGCCAAACCAGTGCCTTACACCACTGAGATTTCTACTAATTGGAGCAATCAATATGTGGCGGCGGATCAGCGTTTTGCCTCCCGTCGCCCAGACGTGGTGACGTATCAGACTGATGTGCTGGAACGTGATGTCACGATTGCCGGACCATTGACGGCAGATTTGTTTGTCAGTACCACCGGTACCGATGCTGATTTTGTGGTCAAGCTGATTGATGTCAATCCCGCCGAGATGCCGACAACAGAAGGCGATATCAATCGTGGCGGGCAACAAACTCTGGTGCGGGGCGAACCATTCCGGGCGCGTTTCCGAGATAGTTTTTCCAGTCCCAAGCCGTTTGTGCCAAATGAGGTCACTAAAGTAAAATTTGGTATTAATGATGTGCTACATACTTTCCAGCGTGGTCATCGCATCATGGTGCAAGTGCAGTCAAGCTGGTTTCCGTTTGTAGATCGTAATCCGCAGACG
The DNA here is from genome assembly GCF_034314085.1 of Undibacterium sp. 5I1. Classification (NCBI taxonomy): domain Bacteria; kingdom Pseudomonadati; phylum Pseudomonadota; class Betaproteobacteria; order Burkholderiales; family Oxalobacteraceae; genus Undibacterium; species Undibacterium sp. 5I1. Next base: position 3,779,987 of record NZ_JAVIWI010000001.1, on the reverse strand, counting down.
TATGTACCGAATATTTTTGAAGCGAAAGATAGTGACTTTATCAAAGCGACCCATAAGATTTATCATACAAAAGTAGAAGTCAGCGCCTTGCAGGTGCAGATATTGCCTGCGATGGATGAGTAGTTATTAACCGCGCTGGGACTGATGTGATTATTGACATCGACTTAGGCTGAGTGATTTATAAATAGATAAAGCGTCTCTTTTTAGGCTAAAACAGGTTTTTTTTGTGAATAACATCCCACTTTGTTGTGGGATTTTTATTTACACCTTGCAACGGTAGTTTTTTTAACTAAGTCCCGCTATGATGGACAAAAATAAGTTCACCTTGCTGATGGGCTTCATTGAATCCTACTTAATTTAACTAACTCAATACGGTTTTGTGACCTTACAACAAAAATTAAGCCAGTCACTGCGAGTCAATATTGACGATCTACGCTTAGGTATGTTTATCTCTGAGCTTGACCGGCCTTGGGTAAATTCACCTTTTATGTTGCAAGGGTTTTTACTGACAGAATCGCTAGATCTGACTACTATGCAGTCACTAGTGCGCGAGGTCGTAATTGATCCTAGTCGCAGTGCGCCATCGTCTTTATTGCATCTACCTTGGGATAGTGTGCATGAATTGGCAAATCAACCAGAGCCGCCTAAATTAATCGCCAGCAACAAAACGATCATAAGTCAATTGAGTAAAACCACTGTTGCATCCGGTACGCCTATTGAGAAAGCACAAACAGACAGTATGTTTGTGTTCTTTTGGGAATGGCTTGATAGCCTGTTCAAACGTCCCGATAAATCACCCAGCATTAGAAATAAAAAGAGCACTGGTAGCGGTAAGCAACCTAAACCTTATTATTTACGTTATGCCTCAAAAGAGCGAAATAACTCACAAAAAACAGGTAGCAAAAATGCCAGCATTGATCGAGCTGAGCGCACCAGCAAACTGACCCCAAGTTCGACCTTTCAATTTACCCAATTGATTACTGATTTATATCCACGCGATGTCATGTTTGCCCGGTTAAGCTGGGTAGAACGCTGGCAAAATTGGCGCTTGCAACGATCGCAAAACAAGACGTATAAGCGCGGCAAGAATTTTCGTAAGTTATCCGCGCGCCAGCGGAAACGCGACTATTTACCTAGCTCTATACCGCTGGTTGTATATAGCGACGAAATCCCTATTCAAGAAGAATTACGCTACGCCCGCAGTGGTATGAAACAAGCAGACGATATCTTAAAAAAGCTTTCCTCCGATATTCAAAATGACCGCAGTATCGCCTTAGAAGAAATCCAGCCAACCGTACAGTTATTAAGCGAAAGCGTCATTGCGAATCCCTCCGCATTAATGTGGCTGGTGCGCATGTATGAAAAAAACACCAGCGCTTATACCCACAGTTTAAAAGTTGCAATTTATATGATGACGCTGGGTCGTCATTTGGGATTTTCTCGCCAGCAGTTAACCGAACTGGGTTTGATCGGCTTATTACTTGATGTAGGTAAGCTAGAACTGCCTGAGGATTTACTAAAAAAACCAGACAAATTATCTGACGACGAAAATACATTAATGCGCACCCACGTCGCCGCCAGTATTGATATCCTGGAAAGTAAAGAACCACTAATCGCCAACGTCATGCTAGGTATTAGCGAACATCATGAACGTCTGGATGGCAGCGGTTATCCCTATGGTTTATCTGGTAGTGGAATCAGTATTTTTGGGAGGATGGCAGCAATTGCCGACAGTTTTGCAGCGATGACGTCAGCACGTCCGTATGACATTACCCGCTCTGCTTTCGATGCAATGAAAGAATTATTCAAGCAAGCCGGAGAACAATTACATGCTCCCTTGGTAGAGGAGTTTGTGCAAGCTGTTGGGATTTTCCCCGTGGGCAGCATGATAGAACTGTCGTCCGGTGAGGTCGGGATTGTGTTAGAGCATAATAAAATCCGCAGGCTAGAACCAAAAGTGTTGCTACTGACAGCGGCGGATAAAAATTTATTGGCAAAGCCAAACTTGCTCGACCTGATGAGACAAGAGAGCCAAGATGAAAACGAGAAAATGAAAATCTTACGCGGTCTGCCAGATGGTGCGTATGGCTTGGCTTGCAAAGATTTTTATAATTGAAATTACGCAAAATTATGCAGACATAGCGTAGCGACTTTAGTACAGCCAGGAGCTACAACGCAGCCGCAACGATTTTGCGTGAGTCAGATAATATCCTTACTTGATACTTAGGCCTGTAGCCAACTTTTAGAGCATATTCATGTCACTACCAGCTTTGTCCCAGTCCTCACCAGAGTTAGCTTCAGTCGCTGAATTTTTCTCAGAATTGCAAAGAGAAATTGCTCTAGTTGATGAAAGCTCCTCGGTTGCGGTATTAGTCATGTCGTTACAACGGTCAGAACGCATTGCCGCTTTGCTACTTAACGAATACGCAGATGAGGTCAAACGACAATTTTTTGCCAGAGTACATCCTGTCCTGCGTAGCAAGGATAAATTCGTTTTTGTGAACGAAAACGAGTGCTGGTTTATTCTGCCGCAACTTTCTTCCGAAGCGCTCGCAATCCTCGCGGTACATCGCTTATTAAGTGAACTCAGCACGCCGTTGCGAGTCAATGAGCACACCATATTTTTAATGCCCAGCATCGGCATTGCCTGCGCGCCCATGCACACACATTCTGCACTAGCCTTATTGCGTATCGCAGATACCACGCAAAAACATGCGCACGCGGCCAATCTCAAATTTTTGATGGCGGCGACGGAAGATAACAATGATGTCATCGCTGCCGACTTGCCCAAAATACTAGGCGAAGTGTTGAACGCTAACAGCTTGATGGTGGTGTACCAGCCTAAGGTCGATTTAGTCACTCGCCGCATGGTGTCTATCGAGGCTTTAGTGCGTTGGCCTTACGATCATCCCCGTAGTGTTCCCACTAATATTTTGATTGATGCGGCAGAGCGCAACGGCATGATAGAAGCACTGACCTTGCAGGTATTAAATACGGTCATGCGTGAGTACTGTAATTGGAAAGCCGCCGGCCATGAGATTTTAATTTGGGTGAATTTATCCACACGTCTGCTTGAGCTGGAGCAGTTGCCACAAATTTTGCAGCGCGTATTAAGTGTCTGGGATGTGCCTGCCTCTGCGATTGGTTTAGAGATTACCGAGAGCGCATTTATTCATGATATTGAACACAGCACCGACTTGCTGTTTGAGCTGAAAAAACTCGGCTTCCATTTGTCGATAGATGACTTTGGCACTGGCTATTCTTCGCTCGCGTATTTGCGCCGCTTTCCCATTGATGAGTTAAAAATTGATCGCATGTTTGTGCATGGTATGAGCAATTCCATACAAGACAAACAGATCGTACAAAGCATCATTGACCTAGCGCATAACTTTGGTCTGCCCGTCGTTGCTGAGGGAGTAGAGACACCAGAAACGCTGGCTGAACTAGAGGCGCTGGGCTGCGATCAGGTGCAAGGATATTTCTTCGCCAAGCCTATGCCAGCTGAACAGCTATTGTCTTGGCAGGATCATTTTCATCACGCTAAAGAAAAGTAAAACTAAAAAGTAATTCCGCTTTTAGGCGATCGGTTTTGTCTATGGTTTTGCCGTCGATCACAGCGTCATTTTAAAAACGAACTAAAATATACTCCTGGTATGTATTTTTTAATCGTCCAGAAGATTACTGGACAATACGGATATTTCGTAATAAATAATGGGGAGTATATTTAAATCACGCTAGTTCTTCATCCAGATTAAACGTATTTTCCGGACTACTTCATGAGTACATTTAGTACATTCAACACCCTGAACACTTCTGCAAAACCCATGCGTATCGGCTTGATCGCCAACCGCAGCCATCAAGACGCCACTGATTCCGCTTTGGTGCAATTATTGCGTGGCGCACGGTCCGCGCTACACCAACTCCAGCCAGAAATGATTGTCGTTGGCCGCACCTTGGATGCCATCCTGACGCATGGTCTGATTGACTCTTGCCCACAATACGAACGCTTTCCCTACGGACGTGAAGGCGGTTTGATGAAGCTGGTATCGCGCGTGGTTGATCGTGATCCGGCACGTACGGTGGACGCTGTCATTTATCTGATTGATCCAGTCGATCCATCCTCTATTTTTCCAGAAGCATTAGCGCTAAAACGTCAATGCGTCATCCACGGCAAACCTTTTTTAGCGACCCTGGCCGCCGCCAGAGAATGGCTGGAGTTAGAAGCCTGTGCTACAGGTAAGCCGATTGATACCTCGCTTAATGCCAGTTTTAAGTTTGACGGCGAAGGGATCGCTTTGATCGCCCATGACGCGATGAAAAATCGTATGCTGACTTTGGCCGAAAAACACTTCGCCCTGTTAGACCAGTTTAGCTATCGTTATGCCACCGGTACTACAGGCGGCTTACTGAATCAATTAGCGCAAAAAATCAAAGGCAAAGAAGCCGGTGAAAATTGGGTCAAACCTTTTTTATCCGGCCCATTGGGTGGTGATGCACAAATCGCCGAACTGGTTTTAGATAAACAAATCCGGCGTATTTTATTTTTAGAAGATCCTCACGTCGCCCGTCAGCACGAAGCTGATATCCAATTGCTAGAACGAGCCGCCCGTACCGTCACCGATTTCGCCAGCGTCATCAGCGATGTTGATGGCAGCGACCGTTGGCTGAGTTTGCTAACAAAGCGCACCATTCATCCTCAAAGCTGACCACTCATCCCAAATCGCTGGAGTAGGTGCAGCGATCAAATTAGGATGATTTCACTGGAGGAAATAAATCATGAAAACCACTTTGACATCATCTGCAACAGTAACTGCTACAACACAAAACACGTCACCGAAGGCAAAAATTATAGCCAGTCTTAAAGCTAGACTCGCTGGTGTCGCGCTCATCAGTTTATGCACGAGTACGTTCGCTATCAGTCCGGTATATGCCGATCAGGCAGATAGCAAAACAAGTACGGAGCAAGCAAGTAAATCCGCGTTTCAAGTTAATATTACTGGTGAGGGCAAACCAATGATTTTGATTCCCGGGCTGGCATCGCCAGGTGCAGTTTGGGACGATACGGTCGCGCATTACTCTAGCCAATATCGTTGTATCGTGCTGACACTGTCAGGCTTTGCCGGCGCACCAGCAACCGATGGTCCATTGATCAAACAAGCCGAAGAGCAGCTCGCTAATTACATCATCACTAATAAGTTACAGCAGCCAGTGATTGTGGGACATAGTTTGGGGGGATTTTTAGCCTTAAAATTAGCTAGTGATTATCCGGCTGCGGTTGGCAAGGTCGTGATTGTGGACGCTCTGCCAGCACTCGGCGCCACACAAATGCCAAGCGTCACTGCACCACAGTTAGAAGAAATGGCCAGTAATATGCGCAATAGTATGCTGCACAGTGACGATGCTAGCCGGGCTGCAATGCGGCGGCAAGCTGCGGTCAGTATGGTGAGTAAACCAGCGGACGTGGAGCGAGTCATCAGCTGGAGCGAAAAATCCGACCAGACAGCTGTTGCTAATGCCATGTACGAAATGATGTCGCAAGATATGCGGCAAGATATCAGCAAAATAAAAGCACCGACGCTGGTACTTGGCACCTGGATTGCGTATCGCGCTTATGCGCCGCGTTCTGCAATTGAAAACACGTTTAAATCGCAGTATGCACAATTATCTCAGGCAAAAATTGAACTGGCCGATAATGCCCGCCATTTCATTATGTTTGATGACCCGCAATGGATGTTCGATCGCATGGATAGCTTTTTGAAGTGAAGAACAAATCGATCCTCATGCCGGAGTCTGACCCCGGCATTCCTCATTCTGGTAAGCGCGCTTATGGCTATTGGCTATGTCAGATCAGCGGCTGGAGTTTGCTATTTTTGGTGAACTGGAATTTCTCACGGCAAAGTGAGGTAAAAGACCTCACTGTATTTACGCTGATCTGGGGCTGGAGTTCAGTCATCGGGATACTACTCTCTCATTTATGGCGTCTTTACTTACATCATAAAGTCGGTATCGGTCAGAATAGCAAAATACCTTTATTTCGATTGACTGTAGGTATTGCTTTGCTAGGTCTGGTACAAACATCATTGATTGTTGCCGCTTTCTTTGTATTGCGTCCCTCATTGTTCAGCGGCAGCTGGAGCAGCGCTCTCAATTACTTGCCAGTCTGGATGACGGTATTTTTAATCTGGACCACAATTTATGTTGCGGTACATTCGGGCAGACGCGCCCGTCGTTTTGAATTGGAAAAACTACAACTCGAAGTCAATGTCAAAGATGCGGAATTGCGCGCACTGCAGGCACAAATCAATCCGCATTTCTTCTTTAATAGTTTAAATAGTCTGCGCGGTTTAATTTTTGAAGACCAGATTGCCGCTGCGAGTATGGTTGATAAATTAGCTGGCATGATGCGTTATAGCTTACGGGCGGGTCAGCAAGACACGGTGCGTTTGGTGCAAGAGTTAGAGGCGGTGCGCATTTATCTGGCGATAGAAAAAATTCGCTTTGAGGAACGCTTATTATTTACAGAAGAAATTCAAACAGGTGTAGATGACTGCGCTGTGCCTGCAATGTTATTACAAACTCTGATAGAGAACGCGATCAAATATGGGGTAGAGCCTAGCATCCAGCCATGCCAGATACATCTGACCGTGCAGCGCATAACCTCAATAAAAAGCGACAGCATATGCATTGTCGTTGCCAATCAGGGCAAGTTGATGTCGCCCGGAAAATCAACACAACTCGGCTTGAAAAACACAGAGCAACGGTTAACATTAATTTTTGGTGATGCCGCCAGTATCGCCCTCACTGAGCATACCGGACAAATCACAAATGACTCCGTTACACCCGAAAATTGGGTACATGCGACTCTGATCTTGCCCTATCAACTATTGAAGGCCACTGCATGAACGCCGTGATTGTTGACGATGAGAGACTGGCCAGATCAGAATTACGCCGTCTATTGATCGCACATCCTCATATTCGTATCATCGGTGAAGCCGCCAATATCATAGAGGCACAACAACTGATAGAAGTCGAAAAACCAGAGCTAGTTTTTCTGGATATACAGATGCCAGGCGGAACCGGCTTTGACCTTTTGAGCAACTTGGATCATATACCTCAAATTATCTTTACTACCGCCTACGATACTTATGCCATGCGAGCGTTTGAGGTCAATGCGCTGGATTATTTATTAAAGCCGATAGAAGCAAACCGGTTGGCGCAGGCATTACTAAGAGTACACTCCAAAAAAGATCTCATCGTCGATGTGCAAAGGAGTCAAAATACCGCGAGACAAGAACAGAAATTATTTATCAAAGATGGCGAACGCTGCTGGTTTGTCGCGATTGCAGATATCGCTTTGTTTGAGTCTGAAGGTAATTACACACGTGTATATTTTGAAGACCAACGGCCTCTATTTTTAAAGTCACTAAACCAGCTTGAACAAAAACTGGATTCATCGATTTTTATCAGAAGCAGCAGACAGCATATCGTTAATTTACAGTTTGTAAAACAGATGTCATCAACTGCATCCGGTGGATTAGAACTATTGTTAAAGAGTGGTCAAAAAATAGAAATGTCGCGCCGACGTGCGACGGAATTTAAGCAAGCCAATCGATTTTAAAAGAATTAGTTTTAGAAAAAAAGTATCCGGATTTGAGAGTTTCAGGCTGGTCGGCGAGTCCTTGTCGTCGCGGAATAAAACAGGATTTTGATATTGCGCCAATTTTTCAGTGATCATTAAATTGGAGTTACTTGTGAGCGAAAAAGCTTGAAGCCTTCAAATATATTGCATTTGAACCGAGCCACGATTCATAGCGTGGTTGGGTCTCGTCATTTCTGGAATCCGAGGGTGTTTTGCTCCGTCTTCCACGATCAAGATACAGAGAGAAGCGACTTTGATATGCTCATCAACCCGACGCCGGAAAAGACGCGGATGGACTTAGGTGTAGTTCAAATGGATTTTCAACGTCTGCTGGATCTATGGGTTAATGTATTGACACCCAAGGCCTTACCAGATTCTCTACGCGGTCAAGTTCTCTCATTGGAGGTGTCGGCATGAACGAAGCGCGTCGCGTCGCTGTCTATCTTTTGGCTCTTGCCTGCAGTTTTTGTTGTGTGAGTGGATGCACTGTCGGGAAAGTTACTCGCGCTTATTTACTACCAACATCCTCATTCTACAAATGCACTGAGGATCTAAGAATTGAATGCCAACCGGGATCGGAGAAGTTGGCTCAAGTTATTCTCCCTGCTATCAACCAAGCAAAACTGACTGTCGAGGAAGGGCAGTACTGCGAATTTACAAAGCCAATGATCATCCGCACGTATGCCTCACGCGAAGATTTCTCTCGATTCAGCGGCTCGGTAGGTTACGCCGAGGGTGCTGTATCCTTCGGTGTCCTCCACTTATCGCCCAAGCTATTGGCAACACCTGAGCGTATTCCCGGAATCGTTACACATGAGCTTTCCCACTTGAATCTTGCGTTGATAATGGGCACATGGTCATGGGCTAGTATCCCAGGATGGTTTCATGAAGGTTTGGCCACTTGGGTATCAGCCGGAGGCGGAGCGGAGACAGTTACAAACGAGGAGGCTTTGAAGAGCATCAAGGCAGGCCACAGCTTTTCACCAGAGGACAATGGCTCGCCGCTAGCACCTAAGAGCGCTGCTTCATACGATCTCAAGCCTCACATGTATTATCGACAGTCCGCTATTTTTGTTAAATATCTGCACAACAGCAACCCTGCAGCATTTAAGCAGCTTCTACTATCAATTGAGCATGGACAAAGCTTTTCGCAAGCGTTTAGGATAGCGTACGGCGAAGATGTTGATACCTTGTGGCGCGGCTTCTTGGTGAAGATTTGACTAAGGTATGGTGAGCACCACTCGATATCTCAGATGATGGTGGACATCTACCTTAACCGCTGAAGCCACCAAAGGGCTACGGGTCCTGCATAGACTCACTGAGCAAACTACTGGCGACCGGCAGGCTGTATGGCTTCTAAAACAGCCAAATCTGGACAACATAAAAAAGAGGAACAACAGAATGAGATTGAGCGATACCGTACGGTTAATTGTGTTATCGGCGATTTGGGGTGCGAGTTTTTTATTCATGCGGATTATCGCGCCGGTTCTTGGGACTTTGCCGACAGCTTTTTTTCGCGTTGTATTCGGCGCGATCGGATTGCTGTTGATACTGGCGTTGATGCGGACTAAGTGGGATTTTAAAGGGAAAATTGGTGCGGCGATGGCATTAGGTGTCATCAATTCCGGCATCCCGTTTGCGATGTATAGTTTTGCCGCAAAAATATTACCGGCCGGTTATTCCGCCATCTTCAATGCGACTACGCCATTGATGGGCGTGATTGTCGGAACTCTGTTTTTCTCAGAGAAATTAAGCCTGGCAAAATTCGTGGGCGTGTTACTGGGTTTGATCGGTGTCGTAGTGTTGACAAAAGCTGGTCCGGTCGAACTGACGACGGAGGTGATGATGGGTGCCGGGGCATGTTTAATCGCTACCGCATGTTATGGCGTTGCGAGTTTTATGACGCGGCGCTGGATATCAGAAAAAGGTGGGCTCGATAGTAAATTGCTGGCATTTGCCAGTCAGCTAGGTGCGGCCGTCTTTATCATGCCGCTTTTTATTGCTAGTACCAGTAGTGCTATTGGTCAGCCTTTGACCAATTGGGGTGGTACCGGATTGTGGCTGGCGATGGCAGGGCTTGGCTTGGTCTGCACCGCCTTTGCCTACATTTTATATTTCCGTCTGATTGCGGATATCGGCCCGATGAAATCTCTGACGGTCACGTTTTTGATACCGCCGTTTGGCGTGTTGTGGGGCGCCATCTTTTTGGGTGAGCAAATTACCTGGGGACATATTGCGGGTGGTACATTAATTGGACTGGCGGTGTGGGCAGTGTTAAAACCTGCGGTTCAAACTAAAAAATCGGTCGTGGCTTGATCAGAATTTCCTCCTTCTTGCATAGAAAAAAATCGTATCGTCAGCACTGACGATACGATCCCTTACTAGCTAATCTCGGACTACGATCTAATCATTAAACTACTTATGCAGCAACGCTCGTTTCCGTAGCTTTGCCCGATAAACGCTGCAAGCGTTGCAGTGTCGTTTCGCCTGCGGTGTCTGCCTGACCGACTGATTTTCTGATTGCGTCAATCTCTGCTGCCTGATCCAAGGGTTTTTGTCCAATATCGGCGACAATGCGCATGCCCGCTGCCTCGTTGCTCACTGTTTGAGCACGCTTGGTTAAGGCGTTGAGCGCGCTGGACTGGCCTTGCATGCCGGACAAACTACTGAGCTGGCTTTGGCGTTCTACCCGCATGGTTTGCAAATCTTTTTGCGCTTTTGCGCTGGCCAGATTTTGCATTGCTTTTTTGGCGGCGGCATCAAACTCGGCCAGTTGTTTAGAGAAAGCATCGACGATGGTTTGCAGCTCGTTCATATATTGTTGCGCGTCGGCTTCTTCTTGTAACTCCAAGGGCAAGCGGGCTTTGTTGGCTTCCAGCTCATCACAAAATAGACTGACTGTGGCTTCTGATATTTTGCCTGAGGCAAGCCGGTCGGCGAGTGTGCTGGAGGCTTTTTCATCATTGGCGATGAGTTCGCGCAGCTTGATGACGTCATTATGTTCTTTGTCGAAAGAGGCGCGGGCGGTCGCTAGTTTTTGCGCACTGTCTCTCAGCGTGGCGGCCAGACGATCACGGTCGGCCTCGGTTGCGGTTTCCGGGTCGAAATTGGCAATCGCTTCGGAGACTTTGTCGCCGAGTACGCCAAAGTGTTTGGAGATCAAGCGTGCGGTCAGGCCCCAACCATTCAAATTGCTCATTTTGCTTCCTCTCAAGGAGTTAAAGGTGCTGCGATAAATACAAAGTGGTGATGACAAATTATGTGAAGCACTTACAAACGACTAACTGCTTTACTACCGTGCTGCTGATGTGGTTTTTGAAAGCGCATCATTGGATCAGCAACCTATCCAGTTCGACTGGAATTCCTATCATAAAATCGACATGAATTTCGCGCCGGCTGGTGTCGCCGTCGCGGCTTCTGACGATTTCTGTACTGATTAAAAGACTTTCGCGCAAGCCATCCAGCGCGCGGCTATACGGCATGAATACGATGTCTTGCAACAAGCCGTGCTGACCGGTGGCGTCGTCGATACGGCTTTCCTGCGCTGTGAACGGGGCGACAAATTCTTTAGCTGGGTCGCCAGCGTCGCGGCTATAGTCGATCTGCTCGTTGTCGCCGAAGACGCTGTCTAAGTTGCTAGCTAAGTTGCTAGCTGACGTCGCTGCATCGAGTCCGTTGTCCACGAATTGCGTTTCTAACTGAGCACGCCACAGTGTGTAAGTACGGTCGCCCAGCCCCGCTCCGGCTTCGCCCGAAAACGCTTGTTGATCTTCGATCGTTTCTGGAATAAAACGGGTCAGGCGTTGGTAATACATCACTTCTGAGATATCGCCTTGTTCGTTTTGGTACAGCTGCACAAAACTCTCATTGGCATCTTGATCGCCCGTATTGAGGTAATAGCGATACAAGCTGCCGGCGATTTCTAGCCGTACCCGGCTGATGGCACGTATCAGACAATTAGCGTCGTCGGGCATAGCGATCAGCGATCCTTGGCTGATGGCGCGGATGAAGGGCGTTTTCTGTAATTGCAGCACGCCGCCTATGCGTGCCTTTAACGGCAAATTGGCATCGGCTTGATTGGTGCCTTGATTTTGCGTAGCCGATCCATTTACCGTCGTGCTGTGTTTGCCGAATATTTTTCCAGCGTATTGATAAGCGTCTGTCCAGGCCATGGTGCGGATTAAACCTTTCCTAATGAATAGTTTTGAGTGCGTGCTTGGGTGCGTGCTGTATGAAGTCGGAATAATTTGTAGCCAACCCAGGCGATGCTGGACAAGATCGCTGTCCACAACATCAGCCGCAGAAGACGCCAAAACCAGGATTCTGATTCTTGAGCTTTGTCATTGTTTGACACCGTTGCCGTTGGATTTGCGGCGTTGCTAGCATCGCCAGCATTGCCAACATCACGAGGACGATTGTCATAACCAGATCCGTAATTCCCACCATAGCCGCCATAACTGTGATGACTCATCGATTGACCCAGCATAAAGCCCCAGAATGCGCCGCTCATGCCGCTACTTTCTCGTTGCACAATGATGGTCGATGGGGCTTGCTGCATAGGCTGACCATAAGCTGGTGCTGCGGTTGAACCTTGCGCGGTCGAACCTTGAGCAGTGTTGCCAAACGCATTGGACGAAGTGCCTAATGGCTTGCCGGTCACGCTGACACTGCCGGGTTGATTACTCGTGTTTGGCGTAGCGGATGGTGTAGTCCGTGCATCCAAATTTTTTAACGCAGTGTTTTGCGAGCGGCTGGTGTCCAGATCGCGATTCAGCGCAGAGTTGGATTTGCCCGCATTGTTGTTGACAGTAGTGTTTGTTGTTGCATTCGCCGCATTCGCTGGAGTATTGTTGGACGATGATGAGGACGAAAAGCTACCAAAGCCTGTGTTGGTTTTACTGGTGTTGCCGATGTTGTTATTCGCGCTATTGCTATTGCTATTGCTGTTGCGCTGGGAAGAAAATCCAGATTTAAAACTACGTGAGGAGCCGCCGGAGGATCGTGCGCCTGACGATCCGGATGTACTGGCGCTGGCTATCTCCAACATCGGCATACACAAGGCAACTGTCGTAATCCCGACAACTAAGTTATGGATAATTCTTTTTGCGATTGACTTCATGTGCCGATCCGTAGTGAAGTGAGTAACATCTCTGTACAATCTGCACGTCATTTTTATGCGCGCTGATCTTGTGAACGGAAGCATAGTGATCAAAAATACAAAACGCATCGGTAATAAAAAGGGAAAATCACCATGACGCGCAAATACTCGAATATGAATCAGCACGACGCCCTGTATAAAGTGGCGCGCGCTTATCCCGGTGGCCTAGATGCGTTGGCGGCGCGCATGCAGGTATCGGTGAATGTGTTGCGTAATAAGCTGGCACCTGGCATCGAGTCGCATTACCCGTCGTTTGAGGAGTTGTCGCAAATTGTGGAGTTGTGCCGCGAGGCCGGCGTAAAAGATGCGCTGCTGCCGCTGCATGCGTTATTGGGGCGGCATGGGATGGCAGCGTTTATCGTGCCAGAGCCAGATCACATTAGCGACGATGATTTATCGCAAACCGTGTGTCGCGTCATGAGCCAGGTCGGCGGTGTGGCCGAGGCCGTATCCGCAGCGTTGTTGGATGGCGTGATTACCAATGATGAAGCAGATTTGATAGAGCGTGAATTCCAGGGGGCGCTAACAGCGTTGGGCGAATGGCGCGCCAGATTGCGGGCGCATCACCGGCGCGAGGATAAACTGAACAGCGAAAAGCGCGAACTGATTAAAAAATAATGCGTGATTTTTTAAATTAAATGCGAAGGAACGTTTCACTGTTTGCGCTATCGAACCCGTGTTGGCGGGGATAATGCGCAACCACACCGGACAAATTAAGCATCATTCTTTGCCCTTGGTAGTTGAAAACGCGGTTCTGATTGTCACTTCAATCAATAACTATACTCCCCATCAGTACTTTTTAGTTGTCCAATTAAAGTCTGGATAATTGGCATATTTATTGAAAAAAATAGGGGAGTATATTTTTTTCGCCTAGAAAACTCTTGTCAGAAACCCGCGTCGAAGACTTCCATCACAATCGACCCTTGATCGTATTTTATGAGCACAGACCAGATCGAACCTCGTCCGCAACCCCGCTCTGTTGCGGATCTTTTCTTCTCCTTCACTTGGTTGGCGCTGCAAGGTTTTGGGGGTGTACAAGCCATCGTGCAGATGGAGCTGGTCGAACGTAAGCGCTGGCTGACGCGGGAAGAATATATTGAAGACTGGGCCGTAGCGCAGATTATGCCGGGCCCTAATGTGGTTAATTTGTCCTTGATGATCGGCAGCCGTTCTTTTGGTCTGCCAGGTGCACTGGCAGCATTGGCAGGCATGCTGACCGTACCTTTAATCATCATTTTGCTACTCGCACTGGTGTACGCCCGGATCGCAGACCACCCCGGTGTTGCGGGTGCCTTGCGCGGTATGAGTGCGGTCACGGCAGGTCTGATTATTGCCTCCGCCTTACGCTTGCTGCCAGCGCTAAAAAGTAATCCACTGGGTTTGCGCTTATGCGGTGCACTTTGTATCTTATGTTTTGTTGGCATTGCCTTGTTGCACCTGCCACTTGCTTATATTTTGCTTGGACTAGGCTCGATTGCCTGCGTCACCGCGTATAGAAAGCTCGGCAAATGAGTGCTGTCGTGACTACCGTTGTTGCTGGTGTTGCTGGTGTTGCTGGTGTTGCTGGTGTTGATGTCGCTAATCACCTTAACAGCATCACCATGCAAGCCAGCGATTGGCTGCATTTGCTGCTGCATTATCTGATGTTGTCATTGTTGTCGGTCGGCGGTGCGATTTCTACCTTGCCTGAAATGCATCGTTATCTGGTGATTCAAAATCACTGGTTGAGCGAAGCGCAATTTAATTCCTCGGTGGCGCTTGCCCAAGCCGCGCCTGGCCCCAATGTACTGTTTATTGCTTTAATGGGCTGGAATATCGGGATGAATACCGGCAACGGCTGGTATGCCCCGCTCGGTACCTTGATTACCATGCTGGGAATCATGTTGCCCAGCGCAACGCTAACGTACAACGCGGCCCGTTGGGGGCACAAAAACCGTAATTTGCGAGCGGTACGGGCGTTTAAGCTAGGCTTAGCGCCTATCGTAATCGGATTATTGCTGGCAACAGGCTGGATTATGGCGAGCGGATCAAGCTCGTCGTCATCTTCTTCCGCATTAGTCCACCCCGCCTGGCCACTTTGGATCATGACAGCCGTTTGCGCCTTAGTGGTATGGCGCACCAGATTACATTTGCTTTGGTTATTAGCGATCGGTGCTGGTTTGGGCTGGTTTGGATATTTGTAAATGCTTCAAGTTTCTAAAGTCGCTTTTGACACAATTCAGAAACAAAATTTGTTACAAGTGTTTAGTCACCTTTCGGTTATCCTTGCCGATTCAGAATTTTTCGTTTTTACAGTCTGGCCTTATCTATAAATGAAGTTTTACTTAGAGCACAATCAAGATGAATTGGCGGTACCGGGCGAAATTGATTTGCATATTCGCTTTCGTCCAAGAAATGGCTTAGCAATCCTGCTGGCACTCTTGATTCACGCCCTGTTGCTTTATTTTATTCTCACGCATAAGACCGTTATTCAGAAGCAAGGCGAGACAGAAACACCCGCCGCCATCAATTTGATACTGGATAAAGCCACCGTAGCCAAAATGGCTGAGGGCGAAAAGCAAAAAGTCCCGAAAAAAGCCCCGCCTAAACCAAAGCAGGCGCAACCTAATCGCCCCAATAAGGCCATCACGCAGCCCAAAGAAACACCCGTAGTTGCTGCGGATACGCCAACACCCAACCCGGTAACACCGCCGCCAGACGCCGCCCCGCAACAAGATATGATGAGCATGCTCAACGCGGCTCGTGAGCGTCGTCGTGCGACAGAAGAAGCCGCCGCGCAAGAAAATGCCGATGCCGTCAAGCAAGGCAATAAAGGCATGAGTCCGCAAGAAGTTGCCGAAGCCAATGTCCGGCGCAGCATGCAACGGGCGAACGGACGTGAAGGCACCAGCGGCGTATTCGAGATCACGCATAAAAGTGTACGCATGGCGACGTTCACCTTCCGCGGATGGAAGCCAAGCAGACAAAACAGCTTCAAAAAAACCATCGAGGTCGATGCAGGATTGGGCGGCGATATCAACATAGCCATCATTCGTCGCATGATCGTGCTGATCCGCGAAGAATACCAGGGCGATTTCAGCTGGGAATCACGTCGCTTAGGACGGATCGTCAATCTCTCTGCACGTCCACAAGATACGGCGGAGTTAGAGAACTTTATGATGAAAGAGTTTTTCGAGGATAACCGCTAGTTACTCGTTGCGGCCTACAAATTGACGAGCATTTTTATTTTATTTTGAATGTGACAGTCACCCATGTCATCGCCACAAACCAGCCTCGCAGAATATTCTAAGCGCATGAACAAGGTGCTCAATTATATTGATGCACACCTTGATGCGCCGTTGGACCTGAATACGTTGGCTGAAGTCG
Organism: Undibacterium sp. 5I1; assembly: GCF_034314085.1. Classification (NCBI taxonomy): domain Bacteria; kingdom Pseudomonadati; phylum Pseudomonadota; class Betaproteobacteria; order Burkholderiales; family Oxalobacteraceae; genus Undibacterium; species Undibacterium sp. 5I1. The sequence continues at coordinate 3,763,824 of NZ_JAVIWI010000001.1, read as the reverse complement.
CGCATTTTTCACCATTTCACTTTCACCGTATTTTTTCCGCCTGGATGGGCGAGACCTTGGGCGATTATTTGCGCCGCCGGCGTCTAGAGTCTGCTGCCGTAAAGCTGGCTTCTCAGCCGCGCTTGTCTATCTTAAGCGTGGCTTTATCCATCGGTTTTAGCTCAGGCGAAGCCTTTGCCCGCGCCTTCAAACTACAATTTTCTTGCTCACCCAGCGCATGGCAACGTGACACTACTCAACGATGGGCTACCGAATTAGCCAGTATAAAAAACCAGAACCGCAATTTGAGTCAGGTCGACCGCAATCCTGATCAGGCCTTGCAACATCAATTCGACCAAGATGGTATCTCCAAACTATCAACAAAGGAGAACCACATGGACGTCAAATTAGTTGAACTACCAGCGGCAAAGATTGCCTATTTACGCAAAATCGGACCTTACGGTATCGCCGTCAGTGAGTTTTGGAGAACCAGTTTTTACCCCTGGTTACTTGCACAAAATCTTGGCCCTCAACCTATTTATGGCATCGGGCTTGACGACCCTAGCGTTACTCCGGCAGACAAATGCCGTTATGACGCCGGAGTGGAGGTAGGGGCAGACTATGTCGCTACAGGACACGCCATGTTGACGACCTTACCAGGTGGTCGTTATGCGGTGAGCAAATTTGTCGGTACTGTTGACGAGATCAGCGACGTATGGATAACGTTATTCAGAGGCTGGTTGCCCTCCAGCGGGCTACAGTGTGATGACCGCCCCTGTTTTGAATACTATCCGGTTGGCTCCAGTTTCGATGAAGTCACTGGCGTATTTGATTGCGAGTTATGCATCCCGGTGCGACCGTTATAAGGTCTGCTGGAAGGCACTAGGAGCGACCGCGTCCGGCTGATTTAGTCCAGTAACTAAACTCAGCTTCATAGCAAGTGCCATCCATCTCGGTCGTCTTTTCTTGCAGGTAATTTTGGGCATCGGCAATCGCCTGATTGTAGATACTGGGGCCGATTTCTTGCAGACAAAAATCCAGAAATAGTTTGGCTTTGAGATCGCCCATGTCTTCTTCCAAATTCTCTGAGGCATAGCGACGGATGGAGCCGATCAGGCGTTCTTGTACTTCTGTTTTGAGTTTGATGGTCATGTAATGGCGTGATAAATTGAAACGAATTGAACTGAAATGATTCAATCCAAATTTTAATTCGATCAAGCTTGATTTGCACCTTCAATTCAACACAACATTTAAAATTTTTACTTCTGAATAATCAATTCAGACGATGCCCGCCGGTGCTATTTTGTATGCGGCGGATTGCAATTGCTCTTAATGTTCGCCAGAACCTGACGGCTATGTTGGGCTCCGGCAGTTGCATCAAAATCTCACTACGTTGTTGTGCATGGATTTGTATCCAGCCGCTGCGCTCTACGGTATATACGCGGCCTTCCGGCAGACTGATTTGTGTTGAATATGCGTAAGCGTCTATGCCTGATGGGGCAGTTTGAATGGCGATCTGACCAAGACTTAAATGTAGCAACGTACCAGCCGCGACATAAACCTGGTAAGTCTGTTTGGACTGCAAGGTGGTGATATGCATGGTATTTCCTTATCTATCAATTCTCATCGGGTGAGTAACATCAGGATAGGCCACAGCAAGCACACATAACAGACACAAGAAAGTACAGACTGCATCGGTACAAGCCAGGTTTTTGGTATCTGTTATTGTGTCTATTCACCCTAACTGTATCTGTTCAGTCAGCATGGCTGAGAGGATCATCGTTGTATGCAAAAACACAGCACATTTCAAACACACACATCGGATCAGGGCGACGATTTACAGTTGCCTTTATACCGGCGATTGGCAGCGCATTATTTATCGGCGATCAAGGCGGGCACCCTGGCCATCGGCGACCGTATGCCATCGGTACGTAAGCTGATGCAATTACATACGGTCAGTTTGTCGACGGCCTTGCAAATGTGTCGTCAGCTAGAAACGGAAGGTTGGCTGGAGGCGCGCCCGCGTTCTGGTTACTTTGTACGGCAGCCAAAACGTATTAATCTGGTGCCAGCGACAGAACCGGCAATCAATGCGCCTATCGATCCGGCACAGTTTGTCGGCATCCACGAGCGTGTATCTGCCATCATCTCGCAAGGTCAGCGGCCAATTAAAATCAATCTTGCCAGAGCGACAGGTGCACCTGACTTATATCCGCAAGAAGAGTTAAAAAATCTGGCGATACGTTTGCTACGCCATCGTCCACAATTATTGACCAAGGCGATCTCACCCGGTGGCAATAAAGAACTGAAAGCGGCTTTGGCGAAGCGTGCACTGGGTATAGGCATGAGTATTAAGCCGGATGATGTAGTGGTAACGCTGGGTTGTATCGAGGCCTTAAATCTAGCGCTACGAGCGGTGGCACAGGCGGGTGACATCATTGCGGTGGAGTCGCCCACGTTTTACGGTCTGCTGCAAGTGTTGGAGAGTCTGGGTATGAAGGCGTTGGAGATTCCAACCAGTCCGCAGACTGGTATCTCGATTGAAGCGCTAGAACTGGCAATGCAAACTTACGACAATATCAAGGCCGTGGTGGTGGTGCCGCATTTGCAAAATCCCTTAGGTAGCATCATGCCGGACAGCCACAAACAGCGGTTGGTCGCCTTATGCGAAGAGCAGCAAATCCCGCTGATTGAAGATGATTCTTACAGTGCCTTGGTCAAGGCTGACGCCGCACCGACCAGCGCCAAGCATTGGGATAAAACCGGCAACGTCATTTATTGTGCATCGCTGCATAAAATTCTGGCACCGGGTTTGCGGGTGGGCTGGATGGTGGCAGGACGCTGGCATGCGCGGGTCAGCATGTTGAAATATGCTCATACCCGTTACAACGAAGAATGGTCGCAAATTGTACTGGCGGAATTTATTAACTCCAGCGCCTATGACCGCCACTTACGCCGTTTGCGTCAAATTCTGAGTCAGCAACGCGAGCGCACCGCAGAAGCTATTGCTGCGTATTTTCCTGAAGGCACGCGCCTGACGGTACCGGATGGCGGTATCTCTGTTTGGGTAGAAATGCCGCATCAACTGTCGTCACAGGCGGTATTTGAGGCGGCATTGGAACAAGGGATATTGGTTTCGCCTGGTTTGTTGTATTCCAACTCAAATCGTTTCAACCATTTTTTACGCTTAAATTGCGGCATGCATTTCACGCAGGAATTAGATAATGCGCTGCGCCAGCTAGGGCAAATCATCACGACGCTGACACAGCGACAGCAGAGTAAGGATCGCCAGCAGCAACATGCTGCCGCTTAGCGGCGATTTGTCGCTAAGTAATCAACCTCAAAGATGTAAATACTTGTTCAGAGTGCAATCTTGTGGAAACCCACAATTGCCACGCCCTCTGCGATTTTTGATAATGTTGTGAGTAAGGATAAAAATCCTCATCATTGTCATGGCAAAATCATTCACGCCATCGACTTACTATAACAATTATTGGAGACAGCAGATGAAGAAGCCACCGCTCTACCGGTCACTCTATTTTCAGGTGATCACCGCCATTATTCTCGGCGTTTTACTGGGTCATTACTACCCGGAATCCGGCGCTGCCATGAAGCCACTTGGCGATGGTTTTATTAAACTCATCAAAATGATGATTGCACCGATTATTTTCTGCACGGTGGTCGTTGGTATCGCCGGTATGGAAGATATGAAAAAAGTCGGCAAGACCGGCGGCATGGCCTTGTTGTATTTTGAAGTCGTCAGTACGCTCGCTCTGATCATCGGCTTAGTCGTCGTCAACGTCTTGCAGCCGGGCGCAGGTATGAACGTCGATCTGAGCAAGCTCAACGCCAAAGAAGCACTGGCATACGCAGGTCCAGGTAAGTTACAAGGCATCGTTGAATACTTGATGGCGATGATCCCGAGCACGATTTTCGATGCCTTCGCCAAGGGCGACATTCTGCAAATTTTAGTCGTTGCGGTACTGTTTGGTTTTGCTTTGCATCGCTTTGGCGGTCGCGGTACTCTGGTGTTTGATATGGTCGAAAAGACTTCCCATGTCTTGTTCGTGATTGTTGGTTATATCATGAAGGCAGCCCCAATCGGCGCTTTCGGTGCGATGGCATTCACCATCGGTAAATACGGTGTCGGCTCATTGCTGTCGCTGGGTTATCTGATGGCATCGTTCTATATCACTTGCCTGATCTTTATCTTTGGCGTGTTAGGTACCGTCGCTTATTTCCACGGATTTAGTATCTGGAAATTTGTGAAGTACATCAAAGAAGAATTGCTGATCGTACTCGGCACTTCTTCATCAGAATCCGCTTTGCCTGGCATGATTGCTAAGTTAGAAAAACTCGGCGTTAAAAAATCCGTAGTCGGCCTGGTGATCCCTACCGGTTACTCATTTAATCTGGACGGTACGGCGATTTATCTGACAATGGCCGCGGTGTTTATTGCGCAGGCGACCAACACGCCGCTGACTATCGGTCACCAGATATCTCTGCTGATATTTTTGTTAGTCGCCTCTAAAGGTGCTGCGGGCATCACTGGCAGTGGATTTATCGTCCTGGCGGCAACGTTGTCATCGACAGGCACGATTCCGGTTGAAGGTCTGGCGCTGATTTTGGGTATTGATCGCTTTATGTCAGAAGCCCGCGCATTAACTAATCTGGTCGGCAACGGCGTGGCAACGATCGTAGTTGCAAAATGGGGTAATGATGTCGACAACGTCAAAATGCAAAAGCGTTTAAATAACGATATGAGCGATGATGTTGATGCTTACAACGATGTTGAAGAACATAACAGCAAGCCTGTGAATTTGCATATGACGACCGGTCGCTAAAAACCTGATTCTTATGTTTGCCAGCTTGCTGGCAACGATCAGCGTATTAAGATAAAAAGGGATGAGCGACGTTTGCTCATCCCTTTTTTATTCACGGCAGCTACGTCTGTTTTACATCGTGGCGGTCTTGAAAGTCGACGCAATATTTAATGCCGATAGTGCCACAGCAGTTTGATTACGTCCCTGTTGTTTAGCCTGATACAGCGCCGCGTCAGAGCGCGCAATTGCCAGATCGATATTCGATTCTCCGGGGTACCAGACGCTGACACCGGCACTAAACCGCAACACGGCGTTATACGGTTCTAGCGGTGTGGATTCCAGCTCATCACGGACTCGTTGCAGGATTTTTAGCGTGCTGTCTTCGCTACCGGCTGGCAAGATCAGGCAAAATTCCTCGCCGCCATAGCGCGCAAGCACATCGGTTTTGCGGATCTGACTCTGGACTACTTGGGCAAATAATTTCAACGCCTGATCGCCTTGCTGATGCCCGAGAGTGTCATTCAATTTTTTAAAATAATCGATGTCTAACATGGCGACAAAGAGCGGCGATTTCTGACGCCGGGCGCGGTCAACTTCGCGCTCGGCGGCTAGTTCAAGTGCGCGCCGGTTTAGTAAGCCCGTGAGAGGATCAGACATTGCTAGACGGCGATGTTCGTGCCAGGCACGATCCTGATGCAACAGCAAGAGACCAATATTAATCAAGATACCGGTGATAAAAGCCGACATCAGACTCAGCATGACCGACGCTTGTCTGAGGCTATCGCCAGCGGCACCATCAGGTATCCAGATGCGGCCGGCACGCCCGATAGCCGTCAACGAAAATATCGCAAAGCCGAGCATCAACAGATAACAAGAACGGTGAATACCTTCCTGCGGGTTGCTCAAGATGATGAGCACGCAGCGTGCTGATTGCACCGCCAGCATGAGGTTTAGTAATAGCGATGCCAGATCAGCTTCGTAATAACCTAGCGCGACAGCCACCAGCGCGATTGCTACTGGGGCGTAAGTCAGAGTGGGATTATCAGGCGCGGAAAAAAATTTACACAAGCTAAGCAAAAGGCAGCTGATGCCAATGACGAAACCACAAAGTGCGATATGTCCGACCAGCGCCGGACTTAGCTTGCCGAGGGCAATAATAATGACCCACATCGCAACCTCAATCGTGCCAGCCACGGTCCATTGTGCGATGCCATCACGGAAGCGACCGAAAAAGACAACCACCCGCATGACCAGCAGCAAGGTTTGCAGGATCAGAATACATAACACCAGAGTTTCAGTTTGGATCATGGAATATCGCCTGCGTGGGTCTAGATTGCGTTTACATCGAGTCTATATTTAACCTGGTTTGCCTACATCAATTTATTTTAAAGTATTCATCAAGCAATACATTATTACAATAGAACTTAGCCGAAGTTACTCAAACTTACGCAAAACCAATTGCGATACCATACCTGCAGGAGCAGTAAGCGCTAACGTTTCAGCAGAGTGATATTTAATATACTCCCATTATGTATATTAAATTGTCCATAGAATCATTGGACAATCAGCCATTATTGATAAAAATGAGGGGGAGTATATTAAATCTTAAGCCTTAAGCTTAATTCAACATTAAGGTGAAACTACTTTGGATTTAGATAAATACCGTGTTGCTAAAACCAGCGCAATTGCCTGTACCACTGCCGCCATAAAAAACGGCGCTCCCAGCAAAATACTGCCTTTGGCCTGATGGCTGACCTGTCCAAGTAGCGAAGTACCGGCCAGCGTTGCGCAGACACTCATGATGCTGGCCAGCGCAGTCAGCGAGCCCATCGCCGTGCCTTGCGAACGCGCATCAACCGCACGTGAGAACATCGCTTGCAATGCCGGACCAGTCGCAAACGCCAGCACGTTACACAAAATCAGCACATACATCATCCAACCCTGCGTCACCAAACCATACAAACTCAGCGACAGGCAGGACGATGTCAGTCCAAACATCACCGCGTTAGCATCACCGACCCGTTTGATATAGCGTCCCAAAAAGACGCCTTGCATAATCACGCTGGAAATTCCGACGCAAAATAAAGAAAAGCCGTTTTGCATTGGCGACCAGCCAAACCGCAATTCGGTCGACAGCACCCAGGTAGTTTGCAAGGTGAACTGAGCAAACATGGTTAGCGCATACACCCAGACTAAAGGACCCACGCCGCGTAAATGTGCCAGACCCGACAAGCCAGAAAACGGATTAGCAGATTTCAAAGAAAAAGGTTTGCGATTCGCCAGCGACAAGGATTCTGGCAAAGAGAAGTAGCCATACACCACGTTCGCCAGCGAGACAGTTGCCGCCAGATAAAACGGATAGTGAATACTGGCTTCCCCTAACACACCGCCCAATACCGGGCCGCAAATAAATCCCAGTCCAAACATCGCACCGATTTTCCCCAAGGCTTTACTGCGCTCCGACGGGGCGGAAGAATCTGCAATATAAGCGCTGGCAACCGACAGATTGCCCGCCGTGACTCCGCCCAAGGCGCGCACAAACAGCAACCAGAAAATAGAAGTCGCCAGGGTCATCAAGAGAAAATTCAAACCCAGACCCAACACACAAATCAGTAATACCGGGCGACGACCAAAACGGTCACTCAGCGCGCCGATAATAGGAGCGCAAAAAAACTGCATCACGCCATAGATCGCCACGATCAAGCCATACCAATAGGCTTGCATATCGGGCTGTGTTGTAAAACTGGCGACCAGTCGTGGCAACACTGGGATGATCAGGCCGATGCCCAAAATATCCAGAAACACTGTAATCAGGACAAAACGGATATTCGTCGGCAAAAAGGACGGCGCAGCAGAAGTTGGCGTCTGCGATGGCTCTGGTGATGTAGATTGGGCGGAGGAAGTGGGTTCGGTGCTCATGCGGTCGGGCTTTCTAGCGATTTTACAGAGGGACAATAGTATATGATTGTTACAGGAAATTTCAGTATCGAACCAGTTTTGGAGTAAATATGGCTTTGTTTGACCACTTTTTGATCATTGTTTTGTTGGTCGCTATCAGTGCTTTTTTTTCTATGTCAGAAATTTCTCTCGCGGCGGCGCGCAGAGTCAAGTTGCAGATATTAGAAAGCGAGGGCGAATTACGTGCCGGACGTGTGCTCGAATTACAACGGCATCCAGGCCATTTTTTTACGGTTGTACAAATTGGTCTGAACGCGGTCGCTATCTTGGGCGGTATTTTGGGAGAACAAGCCTTGACGCCGTATTTTGCCAGCGTGTTTCATTCGGTATTCGGATTAAATAGCTGGGTCGACACCGCGAGTTTTTTGACCTCCTTTATCTTTGTGACCTCCTTGTTTATTTTGTTCGCCGATTTAATGCCCAAACGGTTAGCGATGACCGCGCCAGAAACTGTCGCCATGGCCGTTGTTGTCCCGATGTTATGGTGCGTGCGCTTATTCAAACCGCTGGTCTGGTTATTTAATGGCTTGTCGATTTTATTTTTTAATCTGTTTAATGTCTCCACCACGCGTGACGATCAGATTACCTCCGATGAGATTTATGCCATGGTGGACGCCGGTGCCGAGGCTGGCGTATTGCAGGCGCGCGAGCATCATATGATCGGCAATGTATTTGAGCTGGAAAGTCGCACCGTACCGTCCGCCATGACCCAGCGCGACAGTATTGTGTATTTCAGTTTGCAAGACAGTGATGTAGTGATACGCCAGAAAATTGCAGAACATCCGCACACCAAATTTTTGGTCTGTGACGGCCAGATTGATCATGTAGTCGGCTATGTTGAGTCGAAAGACATTCTGAAACGTGTGCTGACCAATCAGGCGTTTTCTAAAGTACAAGAATTGTCCTTACGTACAGCATTGGTGGTACCGGACTCGCTCACCTTATCGGACATGTTAGAGCAATTTAAAGGCACGCGGGAAGACTTTGCCGTGATTTTGAATGAATATGCGCTGGTCGTTGGCGTGATTACTTTAAACGATGTACTCAGCACCTTGATGGGTAATCTGGTACACCCGTTTATGGAAGATCAGATCGTCCAGCGCGATGCCAACTCCTGGCTAATTGATGGCGCCACGACGATAGAGGATGTCTGCCGGGCACTGCAAATCGACACTTTACCGGAGCAGGGTAGCTATGAGACTATTGCAGGCTTCATGATGACGATGCTCAAAAAAATCCCCAAACGGACCGATAGCGTGATGGTAAGCGGATACAAATTTGAGGTGGTTGATATTGATCATTATCGTATCGACCAGTTATTAGTAGTACGCATTAAAGAAGGTGCCAGCACGCCATAGCAGCCTTAGCAGCCATAGCAGCCATAGCAGCCTCAAGAAGTTCAGAAAACCGCGATAGCAGTACCATCAACGACAGTCTTACAACTAGTGAGCAGCTATAGAACTAGTTAGTTTTTCATGATGATCTCTGTGTTGAATGCTCTTGAAAGTGGTGATTGCTTGCATTGATTCGCTTTAATTTATTTCCCCGTTTTTTATTCAGGATTTACATGTTGCATGCTTGTGGAGTCGATTTCGGCACATCCAATTCAACCGTAGGTTGGCACCGCGCCGGTCAGACTCAACACGCTGGTCTGCCGAGTTCATCAGCAAATTTACCCTCGTTGCTGTCGCTAGAAGACGATAAAGTGACCTTGCCCTCCGTCGTGTTTTTTAACGCCGATGAGGACGAAGTCAGCTATGGTCGCGCCGCACTTTCTACCTACTTGTCTGGTTACGAAGGTCGCCTGATGCGATCGATGAAAAGCTTGTTGGGCACCAGCCTGATGGACGGTCAGACCGAAGTGCAGGGACGGGCTTTGCCGTTCCGCCAACTGCTGGCGCAATTTATCGGTGAACTAAAACGACGTGCCGAAAAATCTGCAGGGCAGTCTTTTAGTCAGGTCGTGATGGGACGTCCAGTCCATTTTATTGATGACGATAAAGCAGCCGACCGGATCGCACAAAACACGCTGGAAGATATCGCAAGGACTGCCGGTTTTAAGGATATTCAATTTCAGTACGAACCGATCGCAGCAGCGTTTGATTATGAGTCGCGTATTAATAAAGAAGAATTGGTTTTAATCGCTGATATTGGTGGTGGCACCTCGGATTTCTCTTTGGTACGTTTATCACCGGAACGCAGCAGCCGGATTGACCGGCTGGACGATATTTTAGGTAACGGCGGTGTGCATATTGGTGGTACCGATTTTGATAAATACCTGAGTCTGGCTTATGTGATGCCTTTACTCGGTTTGGGTGGTCGTTTGGGGAATAGTGATATTCCGTCGGGCTACTATTTTAATCTGGCGACCTGGCACACGATTAATTTGGTCTATACCCAAAAAGTCAGCCGTGAACTGCAAGACGTGTACCGCGAGATCAGTGATGCAGACTTGCGGATGCGCTTCGAACGCCTGCTCAATCTGGTGGAAGAGCGTGATGGTCACTGGCTAGCGATCAAGTCAGAAGAAGCTAAAATCTTGCTGTCGGATAACGATAAAATTGAATTAGCGCTTGAACGCTTACGTACAAAATTACCTTCGTCTGCACCCTGCATATTAACGCTGGAGCAGCATGGGTTTCAACAAGCGATCTCTCATTTGATGACGCAAATTGGTGCGACGGTCAGTCAGGTATTAGCCGATGCGAGTGTGGCTGCGGCGGATGTGGACACGGTATTTTTTACCGGTGGTTCCAGCGGTGTGCGCGGTCTGCGTGACCGGATCGCAGCGATAGTGCCGGGCGCTAAAAAAGTCGAGGGAGATTTGTTTGGCAGTATTGGCTCTGGCCTGGCTTTGGATGCATCACGCCGTTTTGCTTAAATTTTAGATTCATGAACAAGGGTTAAGGATTGAGGATGAAGGCAGCAAATTAATAAGATAAAACATCCCAGAATGTGAATAAAAAAAGGCTACGCAGATATGCATCCGTGTAGCCTTTTTTATGTACTAACTAATTTTAGTCTCCACGAAAATGGTGAGCAAAAGCCGTCCGATATAAAGCTTACTTTGCTGGCATCGGTGGATGATCAGGCATCGCGCCATCTGGCATAGGCGGACGCCCCATACCACCTCGTCCTCCCATATCACCCATACCGTGCTGCATTCCATGACCGCCTTTACTCCAGCGATGCATCATTTGACGATGGCTATCATCAAATATTTTTTGCTGTTCTGGTGTCAAGACCGTATAAAAAGTTTTGAGTGATGTCAGACGCGTTTGCATCATCGCCTCATGTTCTTTCAGTTTCTCCAGCATTTTTTCCATACGGGCAGGAGTGCTTAATTTATCCATTTCTTTATGATCCGGTCGCATCGCTTGCGCACCTGGCGGCATGCTTGGTTTCATCGACTCAATGAAGGTTTTCCAGGCAGGTTCTTGGGCTGCAGTGATCTTAAGCTTGTCATGCAATTCTGCGATATGTTTTGCCATACGCTCTTGCATTTTTTCAGCCCATTTAGCCTGATCCATCCCCGCTTTTTGATGCTGTGGAGGCGGTGGTACGGCAGCAGCCGCAGCCGATGTTGGTGCTGCTGGTGATGTTTGGGCAGATACGCCGATGGCAATACACATGCTGATAGCGGCAAGCGCGATGGCGATCGGATTTTTTATTGGTGCCATGGTGTTCCTCTTTAAATTACTACCGAGTAGTTGAATACGTTTTTGATAAGTCGCTGGTTGTGACTTCCACATGTGACTTGTGCATTTGACTTACCTATGTGACTTGCACATGCGGCTTATGTTGGCGCAGTGATGTAACTGGCAAGTGTCGGCAGCAATCTGCTTTGTATCGCTGTGTAACAATCAGTGGCAAGAACGCTTGCAGATGTGTCGCATTGTGTCGTTCTCGGTTTATCATAACAAGACGATACAAAATCACATGCCTTCTTTGCTGTCAGGACTTCATAATACGAGCCATGGATACTCCAAGCAAAATATTGATCGTTGATGACGATCGCGACATTCGTAGCCTGTTGGCCGACTATCTGGATGGTCATGGTTACGCTACTTTAATGGCTGCTGATGGCAATGCAATGTGGGCGGCGCTGGATAACAATCATGTTGATCTGGTGGTACTGGATTTAAACCTGCCTGGCGACGATGGCTTGACCTTATGCCGTACTCTGCGCGCCAAATCAACAATGCCCGTCATTATGCTGACGGCCAGAAGTGAGCCGCTGGATCGTATACTCGGCCTGGAGATGGGGGCAGATGATTATTTACCAAAACCGTTTGAGCCACGCGAGCTGTTAGCACGCATACGCAGCGTGCTGCGCCGCACTCAGTCTATGACATTGGGTAGCAATGGTGAGCAAGTTCATCGCTTAAAATTTTCTGACTGGACGCTTGATCTGACGGCGCGCCATCTAGTCAGCCCGGAAGGCATGGTGATCGCTTTGTCCGGCGCAGAATTCCGCATGCTTAATATATTTTTAGATCACCCTAACCGCATCCTCAATCGTGATCAGTTATTAAACATGACACATGGCCGCGATGCGGATCCGTTTGATCGTTCTATCGATATTCAGATCAGTCGCCTGAGGCAAAAACTGCGGGAAGATGCACGCTCGCCGCAAATTATTAAAACCGTACGCAACGGCGGCTATGTGCTATCGGTCAACGTCACGATGGAGAGCGGAGCATGACCATTATCAAGTCGATGTCCGGCAGGATTTTTGGCATCCTGTTGTTGGGTGTAGTGAGCTCTACTGCACTAACCTGGTGGCTGGCGTTTGGTGAGCGCCAAAAAACCATAGAACAGTTCCGTGAGAATCGGGCAATTGAACGTGCCGAACAATTGCTGCTGGCAATGGATGCTTTACCGCCGGCAAACCGAGAAGCCTTTTTAGCCACGGCACCGCGATTAGGTTTGCGCCTTACAACGCTGCCAAATCAGGCACGTAGCGAAGCGCCGCGCTCAGCATATGCGCTGACGCTGAGCGAACGTTTAGGTAAAACTTTTGAGGTTTCCTCCTTGCCGCCAGATTCTGAGGGCTGCACTAACCTTCCAGCAGAAACAATGGCGCAAAGATCTACCTGTGAAGAATTAAGTATTAAACTACATGATGGCACTATCTTGCATCTGACCGCATTGCCACCACGCGGTGCAGTACCACCGTTGCGCCCAGATTTCTTTTTGTATTTATTCTTGTTCTTTTGCAGCATTGCAGTACTGGCCTATCTGGTGTCGCGCATGACGGTAAGACCACTCCGGCAACTGGCGCAAGCCGCGACAGATTTAGGTAAAGATATTAATCGTCCGGCTTTGCCTGAAGTCGGTACGACAGAAATTCTGCAAGCGACCAAAGCGTTTAACTCTATGCAAGGTCGAATCCGCCAACACATCCAGCAACGCACGCACATGCTGGCAGCGATTACCCATGACCTGCAAACACCGCTAACGCGTTTGCGTTTGCGTTTGGAAAAAGTCGGCGATACCGAGTTGCGGGATAAGCTGGTCGGCGATTTGTCGGCAATGCAAACCATGGTCAAAGAAGGGCTAGATCTGGCGCGCAGTATGGATAGCAATGAATCGCTGCGCCCTTTGGATCTGGATTCACTGCTTGATAGTGTCTGTGCCGATGCTGCAGATGCCGGGCAAGAAGTCAGCTTCAACGGCAAATCCGGCATAACCGTGATGGCCAGACCGCAGGCATTGCGCCGTTGTCTGACCAACCTGATTGATAACGCAGTCAAATATGGGCACCACGCCAAAGTCACCTTAGAAACCAGCAGCGATGCCGGCATCAAACTGATGCACGTCTTCATCCGTGATGGTGGTGCTGGCATTCCGGCAGATCAATTGCAAAAAGTGTTTGAGCCGTTTTATCGCACAGAGACATCACGTTCACGCGATACCGGCGGTACCGGATTAGGTTTAACCATCGCCCAAAACATCGCCCAGCAACATGGCGGCAGCGTGCAGTTGGCTAATTTAAGCGAAGGTGGATTAGAAGTGAAGCTGACACTGCCGGCTAAACCAGCTTAAGGATCTGGCTGAAGTGTCTGATTTAAGTAGTCAGCTCAATTAGCCATCTAAACTAGCCCGCGTAAGGACTCATTAGTGCGTCATTCCGGCATGGGTTTAGCCGGAATCCAGTGACGTGACGTTTGTGGTGCGACCACTTGGCCTCCAAGTTGCGACTCCATTCTCAGAATAACGACACGGGATTCCAGCTAAACCCACGCTGGAATGACATTCGAGAGAATTAAGCTTTCAGCAAAAATCATCAAAATTTAATCCGAACACAAGCACGAATTAAAATTACTCCTATAGGGTATATTTTGATTGTCCATGTAAATTCTGGACATTTAGCCATATTGACTAAAAATAATGGGGAGTATATGGATTTCCTCGTTAAGTCAAGCCACCACCACCGACATCATACTAATCGCGCCCAGCTCCATTCCCTCGGTCGTAATCTCTAATTGATCTTCTTCAGTTTTTGCCCCCAGCACATACAACAAGGGCAAAAAGTGTTCTGAGCTTGGCACCGACAAGCTGGCGTCTTGCCCAAGGTCGGTGTAATTCATCACTGCCTCAAAATCGCCGTCCAACATGGCTTGCTTCATTGCTTGATTAAAGCGCACGGCCCAGTCGTAACCGGGCGATTGCGGATCCATGCGGCGGAGATTGTGTACCACATTACCGGTACCGATCACCATCACCCCCTCTTCACGCAAGGCGGATAATTTGCCTCCCAGTTCAAAATGGAAACCTGCTGGCTGGGTCACATCCAAACTCAATTGCAGCACCGGAATATCGCCAGCGGGATAAGCTTTGATCAACACAGACCAGGTGCCATGATCAAGTCCCCATTGCTGATCTAAAAACAACGGCAGCGGCGCCAACAAAGCCGCAATCCGCGCAGCCAGTGCCGGATCACCAGGAGCGGGGTACCGCATATCAAACAAAGCTTGCGGAAATCCGCCAAAGTCATGAATCGTCTGCGGCGCAGCCATCGCCGTCACCGCCGTGCCACGTGTAGTCCAATGTGCCGACACCGATAAAATGGCCTTAGGACGCGGAAAACGCTGGGCAAGCGCATGCCACTCCTTGGTGTAACGATTATCTTCTAATGCGTTCATCGGGCTGCCATGGCCGAAAAAATTGCTGGCATACGAGTGCTTGCTGACATCCTTATTCTCCTGAGTGTTGACTGACTCTGAGGAGTATGTCGGATTTCGAACAAGTCTGTGTGCGGGATAGAGTGATGACGGTGTGCATGCTCATCTCGGACGCGCGCAATTGCACTTACATCTGTAGAGTGCGCCATGCGCACCGTTTCACCGCATATCCTTATTTTAAGCCGTTTGTTTTCCATCATTGGTGCGCATGGCGCACCCTACTTCAATTTTTGGCGATCCGCTAATCGCGGCTATCCGCTTCCATCCGTACATGCTGCCCGGCTATTTTCTTAAGCACTTAAACGCTCAACTATGCACCCAAACGTAACTGCAAACCCGTGTCGGTATAAATCGGTGTCGCGCTAAAACCATCGACGACGATGCTGGTAAATTTACCTTTAAAGCTTGCCGCGGTGATAATGTTCAGCGTGTCGCCGACGGCTGGTTTATAGCCGTTTTGAAATTTAATACGCAGGGTGCCGCCAGCAATAGTGATCACGCCAGTGGCGGTAAACCGGCCTTGCTGGCCGCTGCCCAAATCCAGCTCCAGAGTGGTGTTAGCCAACTGCGTATATTTTCCAGAGACGGTAGTTGCACCTGTGGCGTTGCTCACCAATGTGCCGCCGCTGACATACACATCGCCTTTGCCCAAGGCAGATACGGAGTCCGCCTCTAATACGCCTGCGTTCAATTCTGTGCCGCCAGTCCAGCTATTGTTGCCTGTCAGTTTTAAGGTGCCGCTGCCTTGCTTGAGTAATTTACCCGCGCCGGAGATATCGTTGCGCCAGCTATCCATTGCGCTGAAACCACCCTGGTTGGCGTCCATCACAACCACCACATTGCCGGTAAATACGCCATAACCATCTGCTGCCGCGAACAAATTCAAGCGTCCCCAACCTTCTGCATCGTCCATCACAGGGTAGCCGGATGCAAGCGCAGTGGTTTTTAAGACGACGCGGCGTTGCACATCGCTCAGGTACGGCAAGCGGGTTTCCAGCAAAGCTTCCGCACCTTTTGGTACCACGGCAGGCGCAGTGGTTGCAGCAATTGGTGCAAAGCTGTAAGTCATGCGGCGCAGGTAATTTGCCTTGTTCGTCGCGTAATCCGCAAAGCGATCGGTGGCTACCGTAGCAGAATGAGCAAAGGCATTAAAGGTATCGCTGCTGGTACTAGTTTGTGCCATCAAGGTGGCGTGCGCCTGCGCGACGGCAGCGGCTTTTTTAGTCGCGTTGGCGGGGTCGACCAAATTGGCAGCGACCACTGCCTGGCCTTGCATGCGACCGCTGATGACGTCCAGCGGCGAGTGCATACCAGCGAGAATCCGGTTTTCACCCAACTCCAGACCGCGCGTCAGAATCTCTTGAAAACGTTCCGGGACGGCATATGCCATCGCCACGGTGTCACGCGTTGCCTCGGCTGAATGGCCACTGGTAAAACCGCCATCAGTCGTCGGCGTGCTGCTTTTTGCCGGAACTAATGCAGGCACAACGACGACGTTACTGCTCCAGCGGTAAGGCCGGGCATATTTATAAAAGCGCTTGGCCGGCTCGGTAGAACCATTGTTACTCATCGCGCTGATGAAATCGACCACGCTACCAAATGCGGCATTGGCACTGCCACCGACGCCGATATTATTCCCGGTATCGTTATACAAAACCGTCGTCGCATCCGCTGCAATTGCAGTAACACTGGTAGTTTGCTGCGCCGCTGCGCGCCAGGCCGTCGTCAGCGGACCCATACCGTCACTGACGCTATAACCCTTGCCACGTCGATCATCTAGGTACGCTGCCAACTCTTGCGCGGGTGTACGCGCGGTCGTCGCCGTCACCACATATTGGATATTGGCATTGTGTACGGCACTGTTCAAAATCGTACCGCCCGCTGTGCCATCATTTGGCAGGCCAGTCCAGACCGACGGAATCACAGCAGGAAAATTGCCAACTGCCGGAGCAGAAACACCCGCATCCACAATGTCCGTCAGCGGTTGCCAGATAGTTTTAAAACCTGCCAGCACGCGCACACCCGCATTGGTATCCAAGGTCGCATAGCGCGCATCACCACGCTGATTGCTCGCCACATTATCTACAAATGCCGGCACCGACGCCAGCACCGGCGCAGTATCAACAAAACCTAAATCAGCAGGTGCTGACGGCACCACCAAAGCCACATCCGCCTGGACAGAATTGCTAGTGTTGTCGTTACTGCTACCACCGCAAGCAACCAGCGCAAGCGCCGCACTAATCGCCAACACTAGCGGAAGTTGACGTGGGAAGCGACGAACAAGATCAGGGTTTTGCATGACAAGGCCTTGAATAAGATGACAGGTTAAAAACGCGTCATGGTAATTCGTAGTTATGACCTATTGATGACCTAAGGGGGAAATTGTCGCTGCCGCTGTTGGACTCGCATTCGCACTCAAATTGCGATGGGATTATTCCTTTGATCTGCGCATATCACCTATACATCTAAGTTGTGGTCGCGATCTATTGGAAAATCTTGGTTTAATACTCTATTGTGTGTTTTAGGCTGCTAAAATTCAGCACGATAAAAACTAGGGAGCTACCTTGATTAATCTACAACTGGGCGATGTCAGCCATATCATTCAACTTGCTATTGCTCCGGTCTTTTTATTGACTG
This sequence comes from Undibacterium sp. 5I1, assembly GCF_034314085.1. Taxonomy (NCBI): domain Bacteria; kingdom Pseudomonadati; phylum Pseudomonadota; class Betaproteobacteria; order Burkholderiales; family Oxalobacteraceae; genus Undibacterium; species Undibacterium sp. 5I1. Next base: position 3,746,240 of record NZ_JAVIWI010000001.1, on the reverse strand, counting down.
GCGTGGGTACTAATTTGACCGTACTGACTAACCGTCTGGCGCGGATTATTGACCGGTCTCGGGTGCTGGAGGATATGTTGCAGGTAAAGGGGAATGTCACTCAAAAACCAGGTTTGCGTGAGGAGTTAAACGAGTTGTATGAGCGCTCGCATCTGATCAACCGTGCTATCACTCTGAGCACTTCTTGCGGGCTGCTAGTTTGTCTGGTGATCGCGTCTTTGTTCGCAGGCGATGCCACCGATTTACGCCTGGATAGTCTGATAGCGGTCTTGTTTGTGTGCGGTATTTTGTCTCTCGTCGGTAGTTTTATTTATTTTTTGCGAGAGATTTTTGTCGCCACTAAAACTCTTACAAGGCAGCGTGAGCATGGCTTGAGGGACTGAGCATTCTTTGTATGTGAAGCTGCTGATTTTGTATAGCCATTGATGACAAACCAATAACTCATTACGGCATTAAGGATTGTCGTAATGAGTTATTGGTAAAGACGTCTAAGGCGTTACCTGAACGATCAAATCAAGCGAGGCCGTGCCGGGATTGTCGCTGGCAATAGGCTGGTAACCAGCACTGACTCTAAAAACCAAAATTGTCTTGGCAGTGACGGTAGGCGCAATAAAACCCGCGTTGCTGGAGTTGGCACTTGCCAGTACAACGCTTGGTCCGGATATTTGCGTCCAGCTAAAATATACGTTATGCCCTGATGCTGCTGAGGTGGCTGATGCCGATAGAACGGCGCTGTATCCGGAGGATATGGTTTGGGTAGGCACATAAGATGTCAAGACTATCGGTGTCAGGGCATCTACAAAATAAGAGACATCGACTTGTTGCACGGGTTCGGTCGAATTGCCGTTGGAGTCTATAGGCGCGTTTGATGCGTTAAGGGTGAACAGGAAGGTAGTTCTGGTCACAATGTCCGTTGGTAACGCGATCGTGACAACGCTGCTATTGGGATTGCTGATGGTGACGGTGGGGCCGGATTTTTGCTTCCAGTAAAAATAAATTGTGCCTGTGGTGACCTGATTGCCGTTGGCATCATAACGCGTCGTTTTACTACCATCCAAAGTGACGATTGCACCGGCTTGTACCACCCCGCCGCTGGTTGAAATAGGGACAATCGTTGGCTTGACCACGGGATTGATGGTGACGGTCTGTAGCGCAGTTCCGGTTTTTTGTTTGTCATCCGTCACCCGGCATTGCAGTGTTACTACGGTGGCAGTGGTGACGATGGGTGCAGTGAAATCCGTCGTTGCATTGGACGGGGCGGTGATGTTGAGGCTAAGTCCTGCTGCGTCATTTACTACCCATTGATAAGCGTATGAGCCAGTGTTGGAGGTGCCGCCACTACCTGTGCAAGTTAAACTTGCTTTACTCCCCGATGTCACATTAGACGTACCGCCTACGATGGCGACCGGGTTGAGTGTGACGGAGGCTTCTTGCCCGACGACTAAATTTGCGCTGCTACTGGCAGTATTATTTTTTGAATCGACTACCGTTACCGTCAGTTGATACGTGTAATCAGCGGTCAATTTGGCGGGTGGCGTGATTTGTAATACACAGGTCCAGTCGTTTCCAGAAGCACTCTTTGTGACGGTTTTACAATCGGTATTGCCAGTGGCAGCAAGCGCGCTCGCACCGAGAGTCAGCGGGGTGATACGCCAGGACATGGCACTGATAGGCGCTGCACTGCTATTGGTTTGAGCAGTAAACGTGATTGGATCACCAGTAATCACTTTGGCAGGGCCAGTCACGCTAATCGTAACCGGAGAACTGGCGGAAGCCGTGGTGGAACCACCACCGCATGCCGAAAGGACTGTGCAAAACACAGCACAAAGCAGGAATGGGGAAAAACGGTAAAAAAATGAAGACACATTAACTCCGTTTAAAAGGAAGCCCGAAAGAAAGCTCAATGTCGCTTTGTCAGATACCAATAAGTATAGGCAGACAGAAGAACGTACACCTCATTGTAGCTTTAGCGGCGACAAATTAAAAATCGTCAGGCACTTCTTTGTGCACTTATACAAAAATTAACAATTTAAAGGTAATGATCAGAGCAGTCTGTAAAAATTTACGAACGACCGTGCAAAAATCAATTAGGTGTGGCACTCTAATGAAATAATAATTATTTCATTGCATATCCTCACATTAGCAATCACACCGGAGACAAGGTATGAACACAACTCACTACGCCCATTGGCCGACTGGCTTGCCGCATTTTTTAACGGCACCAGAGACCAGCGTCTATGCCAACCTGCAAATCTCGGCGCAGCGTTATCCGAATAAGCCAGCGATTATTTTCTATGACAGCATCTTGACGTATGCCGAGTTGCATGCGGAAGTCTTGGCGCTGGCAGGCTATTTGCAGCAAGTATGCGGTGTGCAGCGCGGCGACCGGGTATTGCTGGATATGCAGAATTCGCCACAATTTATTATTGCCTATTACGCCATCATGCGCGCCGATGCGATGGTGGTGCCAGTCAATCCTATGCTGATGACCGACGAGTTATCGCATTACATTGCGGATAGCGGTGCAAAAGTTGCATTGGCATCGCAAGAAATTTTCTCTCGTATGTTGCCATTGGTTGGCACTACGGGCTTGCAGCACGCTATTGTCGCTACTTATTCCGATCATCTGACCAAAGAAACCAGCTTAAGCGTGCCAGATTTTGTGCGCGCGCCGCGCGACGTGCCGGTGCAAGCGGGTGTAGTGACGTGGAAAGACGCTGTCGCTGCTCAACAAACACCGGGCGCTCATCTAGCTAGCTCCGACGATCTTGCCTGCATGCCTTATACCTCGGGTACGACGGGTAAACCTAAAGGCTGTATCCACACTCATCGCTCGGTGATGTTTAATGCGGCTGCCAGTCCTGTATGGTCAGGCTCAGTGCTACCAAACCATGTTGCCCTGGCGGTACTGCCGTTTTTCCATGTGACAGGCATGCAGTCAGTCATGAACAGCATGATTTTTTGTGGCGGCAGTCTGGTGATTTTGCCACGCTGGGACAAAGATGTTGCTGGTCAATTAATCACCCGCTACAAAGTCACTAACTGGACGGTAGTGCCATCAATGATGATCGATTTTTTGTCCAATCCACGTCTGGCAGAATACGATATCTCCGGGTTAAACCGCGTCTCTGGCGGCGGTGCTGCAATGCCTGCAGCGATCGCACAAAAGCTACTGGAATTATCCGGTCAGGTATATATGGAAGGTTATGGCTTGTCCGAAACTATGGCGCCATCGCACCTCAATCCACCGCAACGTATGAAGCAGCAATGTCTGGGAATTCCGCATTTCAGCACCGATTCGCGCATCGTTGACCCTACCACCTTGAAAGAAGTTAAACAGGGTGAAACCGGCGAGATCTGGATCAACGGTCCACATGTATTCCAAGGTTATTGGAACGATCCGCAAAAAACTGCCGATTCGTTTGCTGAACTGGATGGAGTACGTTTCTTCCGTAGCGGCGACTTGGGTTATATGGACGATGAAGGATTTTTCTTTTTCACTGATCGTCTAAAACGCATGATTAACGCCAGCGGTTTTAAAGTCTGGCCTGCGGAAGTCGAGTCGATGATGTATCAACATCCCGCCATTCAAGAATGCTGCATTATTGCTGCGCGTGATGCATATCGTGGTGAAACCGTTAAAGCGATCGTCGTCAAAAAACCCGGCACGGATGTGACTGGTGAAGACATCATGGCGTGGGCGCATGAAAAAATGGCCGCCTATAAAGTACCGAAGTTTGTCGAATTTGTAGATACTCTGCCAAAGTCGGGAACCGGCAAAGTCATGTGGCGCGCATTGCAGGAAAAAGAAGCTGCAAAGTAAGGTTTAAAGTAAGCTTTGAAGGCAACCAATTGATATTCAAAAAAACGCCGCAATGACAGCGGCGTTTTTTATTGCCAAGCAATTTTGTGGCGCTATTTTATTGTTAAAATCAATTACGCCATTATCCCCACGACGAGATCATCATGCCTAGGTTGCGCCTTGCCCATTATGCCGATATTGCTGCTATGCAAGCACTGATCGCGCGCTCTGCGATTGATTTAAGCGTCTCTTTTTATACACCGGAACAAGCACGGGGCTTGTTGCAATATGTGTTCGGCGTGGATACGCAATTGATCGCAGATCAAACCTATTTTGCCATTGAGGAAGAGGTAGTCAATGTGGAACAGCCTGAGATAAAACCCAGGCTACTGGCCTGTGGCGGATGGAGCAAACGTAATACCTTGTTTGGCGGTGATCAAGCCAAACAAGGGGTCGATAATTTACTTGATCCTGCCATTGATCCGGCACGCATCCGTGCTTTTTTCGTCGATCCTTCTGCCGCCCGTCGCGGCCTTGGCAGCATGCAGATGCGACATTGCACAGAGCAAGCACGCGCTGCAGGTTTCACCGCATTAGAACTAGCGTCCACTATGCCAGGTGAACCTTTATACCGCGCTTCAGGCTTTGAGGTGTACGAACGTTTTGGCTTAGATTTACCTGGTGGTATTCATGCACCGCTGGCACGTATGCATAAAAAGATTGTATAAAAAATGAACTAGGCAGCTTATTTCAGTAAATTGTTTCAGCAAACACTTGAGTAAATACTGAAGGTCAATAGTCATATTCAAATCACAGAAAGTACCTCAACATGAGTATCAGCAAACGTGTCATTCTCAGCTTTTTATGTCTGGTCTTATTTGTTATTGGCGCAAGTTGCCTGATGATCGTATTGACCTGGGCGCCCGATAAACCTTTAAGCGAGTTGACGACACAATGGGCGCCCGCGCCATCCCAATTTATCGATGTCAAAGGTTTGTCGGTACATCTGCGGGATGAGGGGCTAAGGAATGATCCGGTGCCGATTATGCTGATTCATGGCACCTCATCAAGCTTGCATACCTGGGAGCCTTGGGTTGCTGCATTAAAAGAGCAGCATCGCGTCATTACGATGGATATTCCTGGCTTTGGTCTGACGGGACCAAATACGCAAAACGACTATAGCAACGCTGCTTACACCCAATTTATTCTGAACCTGATGGATAAGCTGCAATTGTCACGTGTGGTCTTGGGTGGTAACTCTCTGGGTGGTGAAATCGCCTGGCAAGTTGCAGCCGCTGCACCAGCACGGATTGATAAACTCATCTTAGTAGATGCTGCCGGATATCCCTTCACACCGGCGGCGATTCCGGTAGGTTTTAAGATCGCGCGCATGCCAGAAATGGCTTGGGTGATGCAACATACCTTGCCACGGAATTTGATGGAAAGCAGCGTCAAAAATGTATATGGCAATCCAGATAAAGTCACGCCAGCGTTGGTAGACAGATACGAGGCGATGACTTTAGGGGCTGGTAATCGCCATGCTCTAGGTTTGCGTTTTACACAATTGGATGCGGGACGTACTGCCGATAAAATTAAAACCATTAAGCTGCCAACGCTAATACTTTGGGGCGGCAAAGATAAGTTAATTCCACCAGATAACGCAGAGCGATTCCATCATGATATTGCCGCTAGCAAGCTGGTCATGTTTGATCAATTAGGACATGTGCCGCAAGAAGAAGATCCGGTGACTACCATTGCAGCAGTCAAAGACTTTTTGAAATAATTGGCCCGAGCGCGGGATTGCAGTAGCTAATTATCTCGTTTATTAAAGATGACCATGACGCCAATGTTATCGTCGTCGTTAACGCAAAAAGCCCGCCAAAAGCGGGCTTACCATTCATTGCTGCGACTCACTATCCTCAATATCATCATCAATAACCCATGCTATCTGCGTGGTGCCACTGACTAAACCAACAACCCGTGCTATCTGCGCGGTGCCCCTGGTGGGATGAGTCGTTTTTACTGCTCCAACATCTCCTGATGGACATGTTTTCAAGTCGAACGAATGTTTTTTCTTCACAAATCAACTAAGCCATTTTCCAAGTGCATTGAGTAAACAATACGCTGGCCGGTTAGAGTTGATGCTCGCCGCAGAAGATACTGGCAGATGCCTGGTGAATCTTCTCGCTACGGTGATAAACACGAATGTATTAGACCATTTCCCAACAACCCATGCTATCTGCGTGGTGCCACTGACCGGTCAGAATTCATCTATGCGTCAAAAAATAAACCTGATGGTGATTTTCTGACTTGTGAAGTTTTTGTCTTGCTGATGATATTTTCTCTTACCGCCAACCCATGCTATCTGCGTGGTGCCAGCGGCCGGTATTTAAGAAAAAAACAAACCACAACACATAAAGCTAATTCAGAATCGACAACTCACCAATACTTAAGCGTCGATCTACTCAATTAAGAGAGAATTTGGATATTGCCTGCTTTATCGCCTTTTGGACCAACAGCTGCTTCGTAAGAAACGCGTTGATTTTCCGTCAGACTCTTAAATCCAGAAGATTGGATGTCTTGGAAATGGGCGAATAAATCTGGACCACCAGCATCAGGAGTGATAAAGCCGAAGCCTTTAGCATCGTTGAACCATTTGACTATACCTGTTTGAGTACTCATGTTTTTTTCCTTCAATTGTAAATAGGCGACATTGCCTGATAGGCACTTGAAACCAAGAGATGAAACCGGAGGAATTAAAACAGAACGACTAGAAGAACAACAGCCATGCAGATTTGGGACCAACAATATAACGACTTGATGCAAGTACGAATTGGAATATACACGCTTATATCTAAATCGCCTAATTTTATTTTTTTAATCTTTATGGCAATGTTGAGGCCTCTTACTTTGCTTATACCTTCATAGATTCAATATACTCCCCCCCGTTTTCCATGAAAAACAGCCTATCGCCCAATGATTATATGGGCAATAAAATATACTAATTGGGAGTATATTTAAAGACTCACCTTAAACAAAACTTACACAACATTGTTGTGGCGAGACTTAGCCGCGCATCCGGGTAAATTTTGCGTCAGTCCTGTCAGTCAGCCTTATTAAGTGAACCGGTATTCGGCTTCCTGTTTTTGTATTTTATAATTTTCGGGTTTTCCTTTATTTGAGCAGCCTCGATAAAGGCAGCGAATACGCATTTTTACCACTTTAAAAAATCTGACAGTCCAATACCAAGCTATAAAAAATTAGACCTATGCACTTATTGAAAAATATATTTACCTTTGCTGCGATCTGTTCTATCTGCGCTTTTGCTTATGCTACTGACAGCGACGAAAATTCACGGCCTGTACCTAAAAACGCACCAATTACATTGAAATTTGAATCAGACGCTCGATCAGGAAAACTGAATGAAACCTGGGACATCGAAGGCAAAAGCACGTCTGTTAAATTACAAGCCGATCGCCGCTCATCAAATAAAGACAAAATCTTACTGCTAGAGAATAACGAGCACGGTCAAACCATCTCGCTTGCTCAAGAAGTGGATGCCAGACCATGGCGTGGAAAAATTGTAGAAATTTGCGGAGATGTAAAAGCCAACTTCAAGCAAGTCGCCAAATCCGGCTTCTGGATACGCACAGATATACCACGCAATACTTTGCGAGCCGCAGCGACCTATAGTTTGCCATTGCAGCCAACTTGGCAAAGAGCCTGCGCAAGTATTGCCGTCGACAGGGCGGCATATCAGCTGAGATTTGGTGCCGACTCCGATACAAAGGGGGAAATCTGGTTCGCCAACTTAGAAGTACATGAGGTCAGCGATGTCGCAAAATCCAATATCAGCGATCCAGGCAGCAGAGCATTGAGTGCCATCGAACTGGACAATTTGCGCGCGCTGAGTAAGGCCGTTGGTTATATACGATATTTCCATGCTACTGATGCATTGACCAAGTTGGACTGGAATAAATTTATTCAGAAAGCAGTTCTGTCGGTGGAACTTGCTAAGTCAGATGCCGAGTTGGCAAATGCTTTAAAAAACTTATTTATTCCCTACGCTCCGACCACACAGTGGCTTACCAGCGTTGAAATTCCCGAGAACTTATTGCAACCAACAGATGCTCACTTCAGGGTTCAATGGGTACATCACGGCCTCGCTCAACGCGACTATTTTTATCACAGTGATCGCGTGTATGAAAAACTTAGTAAACAACTTACTGATGATGTCTCATTGCAAGGTAATGTGGTTCAACTCAATAAAATTGAGCTAGGAGGGCAAGTTACACTGTGGATGCCTGATCTCGTATTTTCAACTAAAAATCATGAAACCATTCCCAAAGTTGAACCAGAGAATGGTTTGAATCGAGTTGACTATCAGTTGAAAAATATAGTCCCAGATTTCAGTGGAAATGACCGAATCACAAGGTTAGGGAATGCTATACAAATATGGAGTGCGTTACGTTATTTCTATCCGTATTCCGACATCATTAAAATCGACTGGAATAAGGAATTGGACGCACTCTTGTTATCCGCCTCAAGCGATAAAGATGAAAAAGCATTTACCCACACCCTAATGCGCTTTACTTCCGCATTGCACGATGGACATGCGCGTGTCACAGGTCCGAGGGAGCTTGATGCTTTTCACCTTTTATCAAAATAAAAATGATCGATGGTGTACCGGTGGTTTCAAGGTCCCGCCTAACTCCAGGCAATCAACCATTAATTCCCTTTGGAAGCCAAATTACGCATTTAAATGGTTTGCCAATTGCACACAGGTTGTCAGAAATAAATACAGAAAACATGTCCGCAACAGACACCATGCAGGCCGAAATCTTATCTGTCGAGCTGCTCACAGGGGAAGAAAATTCCCTCTTAGAAATGAGCTACCGAGACCTAAAAGGATTCAAGCAAACAAAGACTTTCCTTCGTGATACGCCTGTGGTCAATTTAAGAGAAAAAAATCCATTAGGAGCGATGCAACAATTGAAAAGCGGTATTTGGTATGTAGATATCGACAGAGCGGATGGCAAAGATATTGAACAATTGATTGCCCAAAAAAATAACTTCAAAGGGATCATTTTTGATGTCCGAAATTATGTGAATGGCAATAGCAATTTCTTAAAACATTTTACAAAAAGGCCACTAGAGGTACCGTTATTCAATGTCCCTGTCATCAGTGGAGCTGATCGGGATCATTGGCAATGGGAGCGCATTGGAAAAGCTCTTCAACCTCAAGCGCCCTATATCAATGCCAAATTAGTTTTTTTGATAAGCGGTAATACGATCAGTGCTGCAGAAACCTTGATGACTATCGTAGAGCACTACAAACTGGGTGAAATCATAGGCACACGGACTGCAGGCTCGAATGGAAATATTAGTTGCTTGCCTCTTCCAGGAGGATATAAAGTTTTTTGGACTGGGATGCAAGTCTTGAAACAAGATGGGTCTCAATTCCACGGTATTGGAATCATTCCCACTCTCCCTTATAAATCAACGATAGAAGATGCGATTTCTGGCGATGACATAGTGTTAGAAAAGGCGATAAACCTTCTCACAGAAAATTAAAAAAGAAATGTTGTTTTATCTCTCTACGACTCAAAGACAGGACTTAACTCGCAAACAAAACCAATTGCTGCTCCGCCGTTGACGCTTGCTCCGTGCCACTTAAACGGGTACCCAGCCCAAGCAAGCGAACGGGTTGTTGGCCGCGTGCAAATGCGGTCTCTAACAAGCTGACAAAACTACTTTCGTCCAAGCTGCTGCCACGACATTCTGCGGTAGTCTGGTGGAAATCGGCAAAGCGGATTTTGACGTATAACTTGTGTATGTAATCCTCCGCTTGTACACGCTTCATCCTCGCTACCAACATCGCAAACAAGGCAGGCAACTCCGTCTGACAAGCCGCCAGATCGGGCAAATCCTGGGCGTAGGTTTCTTCTACGCTGACTGATTTTCGCTCGCTGTCCGGACAAACACTACGATGATCAATGCCACGACAAAGCAGGTACAAGTTATAGCCAAGCTTGCCAAAGTGTTGCTGCAAATCGGGTAAAGACCAGCTGCGCAAATCGCGGCAATATTGCACACCAAGGCCATGCAATTTAGCCGCCGTGACTTTGCCCACACCAAATAATTTAGCGACTGGTAGTTCTGCCACAAAGCTATCTGCGTCTTCTGGCAAGACCACAAACTGACCGTCTGGCTTATTCCAGTCGCTGGCGATTTTGGCGAGAAATTTATTCGCCGCCACACCGGCGGAGGCTGTGATGCCCACCGTGGCTGCAATCCGCACCCGTATCTCTTGCGCAATCAGGGTCGCACTCCCTTTGTGCTGCGTGCAATCGCTCACATCCAGATACGCTTCATCCAGTGATAAAGGTTCGACCAAGTCGGTGTAGTCACGATAAATCGCCAAAATCGCTTTAGACGCGATACGGTATTTCTCCATGGTTGGTGGCAGAACGATTAAATCAGGACAGCGCCGTAATGCTAACGAGGTCGGCATGGCTGAGCGCACACCAAAGCGCCGCGCCTCGTAATTGCACGTCGCCACCACACCACGCTGATCTGCTCTGCCACCAACAGCCAGCGGCTTATCGCGCAAACGCGGATCGTCCCGCATTTCTATCGCGGCATAGAAGCAATCACAGTCGCAATGGATAATTTTTCGCTGGGCGGTGGACATGATGTTATCGAAGTGATGACTGAAGCTGTTACTGAGATTATTGCTGACAAGCGTTGAGGTATTTTAATCCATTTAAAAGAAAATACTGTATATAAAATCAGTATGTAATATCAGTATATAAAATCAGTATTTGAGTGAGCCTGCTATCAACGTACTCGCATACAAAACAGCATCTATCTTTGCTCTAAGTCAGCGCTTTAAGTTGCTGTAATTTTAAGCATCTACCATAATTGTTTCAGCGTCTATCCTGTCCATGACAAATTCTGGTATTTGCGTCATGATGTCTCACCGGAGAGCTTTGCTGATCCTGTCTATTTAGTTCAATTAATTTAATCAATTCAAGCTGCTCTGTTAGGCTGGTTTCGCTGATGTAGCTGGCCTCGCTAATTTTGCAGTGCTATTAGAGGACTCTCATGAAAAAATTACTCGCATTTTGTTTTGGTCTCAGCCTGTCTTTTGCTACGCTTGGCGTCAGCGCTGCTGCCACTTATCAACCCTATGACGAAACCGCCGATGCGCAGGCCAACATTAACAAAGCTCTGGCAACAGCGCAGGCGACAAATAAAAAAGTGCTGGTGATTTTTGGCGCTAACTGGTGCAAAGATTGTTTAGAACTGGACAAATCGATCAAAGGTCAAAATGCCGCACTGATCGCCAGTAAATTTGTATTGGTCAAAGTGGATGTAGGTCAATTTGATAAAAATCTGGAGATCGCAAAACAGTACGAAAATCCGATCAAAAAAGGTATTCCTGCGGCATTAGTTTTAAAGGCTGACAACAGCCTGGTGTATGCGAGCAAAGGCGGCGAATTGTCGAATGCGCGCAAGATGAGCGACCAAGGCATTTACGATTTTTTTAATCAGGTTTCAAACTAAATCGTATTTGAATTTGTCTGGCAACTCAAAGACAAATACGTTTTATTAGCGCCTGAAATGACAGCTTAGTTGGCACCTTAAACGACTGACTGCGTTACTTGATTCCTTACTCAACTCACTATGCCCAATCGTCTGAACCCGTTGTCAGAATCAAGCGAGGCCGCCGCCAACGCCACCAGCACATCGTTACAAACCGGTGTACTGGTGAGCGCGAGTTCATTGCGGACTTTGCTGGAGGCAGTGGGCGATAGTTTATGGGATTGGAATTTACTCACTAACGAGGCATTTTTTTCCCGTAGTTATAAACAGATTCTGGGTTATGCCGAACACGAGCTGGGCAATCACATCAATGAATGGATAGACCGGCTGCATCCCGATGATGCGCAAGAAGCCATGCGTGCGACCAGGTTATATCTGGAGGGTGAAATTCCTCAATACGAACACGAGCATCGCCTGCGATGCCGTGATGGTAACTGGAAGTGGTTACGCTCTCGCGGTACGCTGGTAGAACGTACGATAGATGGTCAGCCGGCGCGCATGATCGGTCTGGTCAGCGATATCACCGAGAATCACCGCCTGACTGATCAGCTCAAACAAAGTCATACCTTGTTGTCTAATTTTTCCCAGCAGCTGCCGGGTATGTTTTATCAATATCAGCGCTTTCCAGATGGGCGTAGTTGTTATCCTTATGTCAGTGATGCAGTCACCGCTATTTATGGCGTAACTGCGGAACAAATTCGTTACGACGCCAGCATCGTAATTGCCAAAATACATCCGGATGATCTGGCGAAAATGCGAGAGGCGGGGCATATTTCTGCCACTATGCTCACCCCTTGGCATCAAGAATATCGGGTAATTGGCGTGGTTGAAGAAGAGCGCTGGTACGTCGGCGACGCAACGCCAGAAAAATTAAGCGATGGCAGCATACTCTGGCATGGCTACCTCAATGACATTACCGAGCGCAAACAAGCAGAGCAGCGCGCGCAAAATGCCGAGCTACAAATACGCTTAATTCTGGAGGCGGCGAATCAGGGTTTGTACGATGTGAATGTGCAAACCGGCGAAACTAAATTCAGTATTGAGTACGCCAGAATGCTGGGCTATGAGCCGGAGGAATATGCAGAATTTCAACAGCTCTGGGGCAACTTCGCTCAGGTCGGGGTACATCCTGAAGACATCTCACAACTCAAGCAAGCCTTGCGTAACCACTTACGCGCACCAGAGCAATTTGATGCGCAAGGTAAAAGTATTCCGCTCACGGATTACCATGCTGAATTCCGCCAAAGAACGAAGTCCGGTGAGTGGAAGTGGATCATGTCACGCGGTCGGGTGGTGGAGCGCGATAAGCAGGGTCACGCCTTGCGCATGCAAGGCACGCATATTGATATTACCGAGCAAAAAGTCAGCGAAGAGACTTTGCGCATCAATCAAGAATTACTGCAAGCCAGTAAAGACCGCTACAAACTGCTGGCGCGTGAGTTAGATATTTTGATCAACAACGCTCCTGTGGGCATTATGTTTGTCAGCGACGGTGTGATTATTCTTGCTAATCAGGCGCTGGCAGAACTGTGTAATTTTCCAGATGCACAAGCGATGATCGGCGTTAAAACCAGCTTCTTGTACTGCGGTGAAGATGATTATCAAGCCTTTGGCCAGCGCGTCATACCGCAGTTAATCGCGGACGAACGGGTAGAGCTGGAATGGACGGTAAAAAGAATTACCGGAGAAACGTTTTTGGCACGTATAGCAGGGCGCGCCCTACCGGCAGAAAATTATGTGCGCGGAGCAGTCTGGATGCTGGAAGACATCAGCGAACGGCATCGCATTAACAAACTGAAGTCTGAATTTATCTCTGTCGTCAGTCACGAGTTGCGGACACCGCTGACATCTATCCGCGGTTCCTTGGGGTTGCTGGATGCAGGCGTGGCTGGCGTCTTGCCAGCAAAAGCGGCGCAACTGATTAAAATCGCGCACAGCAATAGCTGTCGCCTGATCGGTTTAGTCAACGACATTCTGGACATGGACAAACTGGTGTCCGGAAAAATGCGTTTTAAAGAAGAACCTATCGATTTGCTCGCACTCATTAACAGCGCAATAGAAGCCAATGCGGCCTATGCCTTATCGCTTAAAGTCAGCCTGCAATTTAGCACTGATGTCAGCAGCGCATGGATCTTGGCCGACCATGACCGCCTGATGCAAATTATGGCAAACCTGTTGTCCAATGCCGCCAAATTTTCTCCTGAAGGTGAGGCAGTGCAAATCCGTTTATTGCATCAATCTCTGGCAGACGTTGGCGGAGACAGCGGTCATAGCTACCGCATCGAAGTCAGCGATCATGGCCCCGGTATACCGAAGGCATTTCAAGCGCATTTGTTTGAGCCTTTTACCCAGGCCGATGGTACCGATACGCGGCAACAAGGTGGTACCGGTTTAGGACTTCCCATCACCAAAACTTTAGTAGAGAAAATGCATGGGCGACTGGGATTTACGACTACCGAAGGCAAAGGGAGTAGCTTTTGGGTAGAATTTAAAGCGGTATCGGTGCCAGAGTCTGCCGCAATTTAAATCCAATTTCAGATTCAATTTCAGATTCAATACAGGGGTTGTACCAAACCTCAAAAAGATAAAGCAAGCAATATCAGGCAATACCAAGCAATACCAAGAAGCACCAACTAATACCAAGAAGTACAAAAATAAAAATCATCCAAAGGACGAGACAAATGACAGAAGCAATCAATGCAATTGCCGATTACATCGTGGTCGGCGGTGGTGCCGGTGGCTGCGCGGTAGCCGGACGATTAAGTGAGGACAGCAATATCAACGTCACCGTATTAGAAGCCGGTGGCAAAGGTGATAGCTGGGTTGTCAAAACACCGTTAGCGGTCGTTGCCATGTTGCCGACCAAACTCAATAACTGGGCGTTTGAAACCGTGCCGCAACCCGGCCTCAACGGACGGCGCGGCTATCAGCCACGTGGTAAAACCTTGGGCGGCTCTTCTGCCATCAACGCCATGGTGTACATCCGTGGTCATCGCTGGGATTATGATCATTGGGCGTCATTAGGTAACAAGGGCTGGTCATTTGACGAGCTGTTGCCTTACTTTAAACTCTCAGAAAATAACGCCAGTCTGGGCGGCGATTTGCATGGTCAGGCCGGGCCTTTACGGGTCAGTGATCTGCGCTCAGATAATCCCTTCCAGGCAATTTATTTAGATGCCGCCAGACAAGCCGGATTTAAAATTAACCACGATTTTAATGGTGAAGATCAGGAAGGCGTCGGGATTTATCAAGTCACCCAGCACGAGGGCGAACGCTGGAGTGCCGCCCGCGGCTATCTGCATCCGCATATGGGCAAACGCCCGAACCTACGGGTAGAAACCGGCTGCCACGTGACCCGTATCATCTTTGAAGGCAAACGCGCTGTCGGCGTCGAGTTTATCCAGCACGGTCAAAAACAGTCCTTGCGTGCCAAGCGCGAGATTTTGTTGGCGGCGGGCTCTTTGCAGACCCCGCAATTGCTAATGTTGTCGGGCATAGGCGACGGCAAAGCCCTGCAGGCAATGGGCATACCGGTGGTGCATGATCTCCCGGGCGTGGGGCAGAATTTGCAAGACCATCCCGATTTCGTTTTTAAATATCGCGCCAAGAGTCTGGATTTGCTGGGGATTTCTCTGGGTGGCTCGGTACGTATCACGCGTGAGTTTTTTCGCTACCAAAACCAGCGGCGCGGGACGTTTAGCTCCAACGGATCAGAGGGCGGCGGCTTTTTAAAAACGGATCCCAGCTTGCCCGCACCCGACGTGCAACTCCATTTTGTATTGGCGATGATTGATGACCATGCCCGCAAACAGCATCTGGGTCACGGCTATTCTTGCCATGTCTGTTTACTGCGCCCAAAAAGTGTCGGCGAACTGACGTTAGCAAGCAAAGATCCGCTGGCTGCGCCCTTAATCAATCCACGCTTTTTAGAACATCCTGATGATATGGATGTGATGGTCAAAGGCTATAAACTGACCAAGAAATTGATGGATGCTCCGGCACTGGCCAACGTGCGCACCAGTGACTACCAGACCGCGAATGTGCATACCGATGAAGAGATCAGACAAGTCATACGCCAATGCAGCGATACCGTATATCACCCCGTCGGCACTTGCAAAATGGGTGTGGATGCAATGGCAGTAGTCGATCCTGAATTGCGGGTGTACGGCGTAAGCGGTTTGCGTGTGGTTGACGCGTCCATCATGCCAACTCTGATTGGCGGCAACACCAATGCGCCGACGATGATGATCGGTGAAAAGGCAGCGGATTTGTTGCGGCAAGCTTAAGACTTTCAGCTATGGATTTATTTATACTCCCCGAGTGTATTTTTCATTGTCTATATAAGCATTGGACAATGCGACATATTTTATAAAAATAAGGGGGAGTATATGGTTTTGTAGCGTGCGCCATGCGCACCAGTGGTGAAAACGAGGTCGAAATAATATCGGCGTAGAGATTAAACGGTCAATTTGATTGGAACCACCAAGCTCAATCCCGGTTACGAAACGCCAGCCAACCGGCAATCACGGTAAACGTCGCCACAATCGCTACCACGATCCAAAAACCGTGTTCATGCTGCGCCAGCGGAATACCGCCTACATTCATCCCGAACAAGCCAGCGATGATGTTGATTGGTAGTGCCAGCACGGTGACGATGGTTAATACAAATAGCGAGCGATTATTTTGCTCGTTCACGCCGGCAGCGATTTCTTCTTGCAGTAACTTAATCCGCTCTTGCAGCGATGCCATATCGCTTAGCACCACCGCAAACTCTTCTGTTGATTGCCGCAACTCTTCGACATCGCTCTCTGCGACCCAGACTGGTGGTTTTTTTAGCAGG
Organism: Undibacterium sp. 5I1; assembly: GCF_034314085.1. Lineage (NCBI taxonomy): Bacteria > Pseudomonadati > Pseudomonadota > Betaproteobacteria > Burkholderiales > Oxalobacteraceae > Undibacterium > Undibacterium sp. 5I1. The sequence goes on along the minus strand of NZ_JAVIWI010000001.1, from coordinate 3,729,990 downwards.
CGAAATAGCGCTGCGGGCTCCGGTGCCAACAGTCTTTGCAGCCGCACCAGGACGCGGCGCAGTTCGCCCAGTCTGGCGCGTTTATGATTGAGCCTTTCAGCCAATAGCTTGTCTTCAATTTCATCCACTTTCTTAATCGCATTGCGCACGATGCCGATCAGCACGTCGGCCTGATCACGGAATAAATGCGTCAGCAATTCTGTCGGCGAATGAAATAACTCACCCTGATTTACCGCGTTACGCAGACGATCTACCGATTGCAAAGGCTTGCGCCGTGCACTGATCAAAACCTTGTTGGTTAAACTAAGCCATAGCGTGGCAATATCAGAGACATCAAACGCAAAGTCATGCAAGACATCATTGACCACGGCAATCAAGCCATTATCAGCATGCTCAATCCGGGTTGACCGCGAACCTTCATGCAGAGCTTCATAAAACTCTTCGGGCAAGTCGGTATGCTCATGCAGCCATTTTTCTGCGGCGACATTACTCAGATTAAAGTGAAGCCAGATAAACGCATCTGCCTTCTCGACGGCGGGCTTTTGTAGCCACGCCAGGGCTTCTGGCGTGTGTACCACTTGCCCGGCTTGTCCCTGCACAAACACATAGCCGCAAATTAATCCAGACAGATCTGACCCATACGACAACTGATCAATTTGCATGTTGTTATCCCATGTGAAAAAAATTGGGCTTATTGTAAGCGCAGAAAGTCACAAAAACCGTAAAAAAGCATTTTTTACAAAACGAATATATTGCAATGCATTATGATCATGTGCAGGGAATTATTTCTGAACCTTCATTCTGGAGTGGGTATGCACCGTTGTAGTATGTTGATCAGCCGCTTAAGCTTTATCATTCTGCTCTATCTGGTTTTGTCCCCTTTTAGCAATGCCGCTATTGCCCAACAAAAAAGCCTGATCCTGACGACGGAAGACTATCCTTCATTCAATATCGTCGATCCTGAAACCCGCAAGATAAACGGCATCTCCACAGAAAAAGTAACTGAAATCATGCGCCGTGCCGGGGTCGCGATCAGCATCCAGGCTTACCCTTGGGCACGCTCCTACCTGATGGCGCAACGGGATACTGATACCTGCGTTTTTTCTACTACCCGTACCCCGCAACGCGAGGCCTTATTCAAATGGGTAGGGCCGCTGGTTAAAAATAACTGGGTTATTTTTGGGCGGGCAGATGATACTCGCAAGCCTAAAAATATCGACGATTTACGTGGCTATATCATCGGGGTATATCGCCAGGGTGCGGTGAGTGAGTTTTTTAGTTACAACGGCATACAAATCGATATCGCCAACTATGATGAAGAAAATCCACGCAAGCTGATGTATAAGCGTTTTGATTTTTGGGCGACCGGCGAAAAACTCGGTAACAGACTGATCAAAGCCAAAGGATATACGGGCAAAATTGTTCCGCTGTTCCAGTTTAATAAGGTCGAGTTATACCTCGCCTGCAATCCGCTGACGGCACAAAGTAATATCGACCTTTACAACAAAATCCTGAGAGACATGGAGAAGGACGGCACCGTATCTGCGATAGAACGTAAATATCAGTATCAATCTCAGTGAACTGATTCAGTGAGCTTATGCCCCAGCACGTCGCGTAAAGTAGGTATCGATTGTCGTGCTTGTCGCACACATCCTCAGCCTCCGTCACCCAAATTCCATCCTCCATCGCAACCGTCTTGTTAGTCAATGGTGCGCTGAATAGCATAAGCATCGTTATCAACTACTTCGGAGTACCAAATGAAATACGGAAAAACAATTCTGGCCGCAGCACTGATCGCCGCCGCGATGAACTTATCATTTGCTGGGGATGTACAACTTGGCATACCCAAAGCCTGGAACGTCAATGCCGGTTATCAAGACCACTACTTGGTGGGGATTGATCCTTCTGAAAGTAGCAAAGATAAAAAAGCACTGGTGATCGAAAGTAAAGATAACGCTGAAGACAAATTTGTAGCCTTGACCCAGACCATTGATGCGGCTCCGTGGCAAGGCAAAAGAGTACAATTTTTAATAGAGTACAAAGTTAGTGAAGGAACGTCAAATGCCGAAATTTTTATGCATGCCAATGAAGGTAGCGATACGGATAAAGGAAATAGCTCAACAACATCGACGGATTTAAAAGCTAAAGATTGGAAAACTGAAAAAATTGTAATGATCATTGGAAAAACTTTAACCCAACTACAAATCGGTGCTGGTATCAAAGGCCAAGGTAAGCTTTGGATACGTGATGTGAAATTGCAAGAAGCAATTCAGCCATCTAAAGAAGAGCAAGAAAAAAAGCGTAGATTAGATCAACTTGTACACATGGGTACGATGAGTCAATCGGCAACAAATCTCAATTTCTCTGAATGATATTTGCTAATCATCAAAGCCGACTTTGGTCGGCTACTAAGTTCAAACTGGCTAGTCTGCTGAAATCTGATTGGCCTGTCTTGCCATCATTCGTAACGTTTATTTTGATCGTGATCAGTTGCCTCTCTGGCTGGCGTCATACGTGGTTAGCTGATGCAACAGGCTTACTGAGCGTCTTTGTCATCACTCAAAGCGCCAGATCGGGCATACAAAAATTCGACTTTTCTAACAATCCGTCATGGCGCTGGCCTTTACTATTAATCGCTGCGTACTTAGCGTTATCGGCTGGTGTCGGTTTGCAAAAACTCTTATGGCCCCCGCGGCAAACCCCACATCCAGACTGGCTGCTGCCCGTAGTCGCATTTGGTTTTATTTTATTCAATCTGCTGCCTAAAGAAATCAATCAGGAAGCAAGCCGCCGCGCTGATTTAGCATTAGCGGACGAGCAGTTAAAACATCGGCTTGAGCGCCAGATTTTAGAATCCCGTCTGGCTGCACTACAAGGACAGATAGAACCGCATTTTTTATACAATACCCTGGCGAATACCCGTGCCTTGATACGGCAAGATGCTAACTCTGCCGAGATCATGTTGAATCACCTGATCTCGTATCTGCGGGCAGCAATGCCAGACTTGCGTGCCAACACAACGACGCTGAAACAAGAGTTAAAACGCGCTCAGGCCTACCTCGATATTATTAAAATCCGCATGGGCGACCGCTTGCAATTTTCGGTGACTGCATCAGCAGAAGCACAACGCTGCCTGATACCGCCGCTGGCGGTCATGACGCTGGTAGAGAACGCGATTAAACATGGCATAGAACCACAAGTGGGTGGCGGCAGGCTATCTATATCGGCAGTTTGCGAATCAGACCAACTGGTAGTTGAGGTGACAGATGATGGTGCCGGTTTTCAGTCAGAAATGGGTGACGGTATCGGCCTGATTAACTTACAAGAGCGCTTACTAGCACTATTTGGCGCACAAGCTGAACTCAGTATTAATGATAACCGTGCAGTCAATCCCTGCACTGGCAACAACATTGACAGCATAAAGCAAAAAATATCAGCCACTGGCGTAACAGCACGTTTCACAATACCCGCAACAACAACCCGATTAAGTTAGCTATCACTGCATGAATCATCAATCCAAACCAAGCGCCATACTCGCCGAAGATGAGGCAGTTTTACGCCAAGAACTACGGCAAGTGCTAAGCCAGCTATGGCCGGATTTAGTGATCGTCGGTGAAGCACAAGACGGTATTGCAGCAGCACAATTGCTGGGCGATCTTGCTCCTGATATCGCATTTTTAGATGTACAAATGCCTGGCATGACTGGGATTGAAGTCGCGCGCCTGGCAGCGCAAAAGTCTCATGTAGTTTTTTTGACGGCATTTGATGACTATGCGGTAAAAGCATTTGAACAAGGTGCGGTCGATTACCTGTTAAAGCCTTTAGATTTAGCACGTCTGGCAATTTGTATACAACGTCTAAAAGGCAGACTAGCTCAGCAACCTGCTGATTTATCAGCGCTGGAAGAACGCAAACCACTGAGCCAATTACGCTGGATACAAGCCTCCAGTGGCGGACAACTACGGTTTATCAATATCAATGATGTCCAGTGCTTTCGGGCAGATGCCAAATACACTTGCGTGGTTACGAGCAAGTTTGAAGCGCATATCCGCACCCCGATTAAAGACCTGGCACTGCAATTGGATACAGAAAAATTCTGGCAAATCTCACGCAGTGCGATTGTGAATGTCGCCGCAATTGATGCGGTACAAAGAGTCGATGGCGGCTTAGCTTTGCGTATCCACGGTGATGCCGGATGGATAGCTGTATCACAGGCGTTTCAGCATCAATTTAAGCAAATGTGATTTTAGAATTATTTGCTAGGCATTATTAATACTGCTTTTGACTACCTACGTTCGCTGCTGGTTTGATTTTCCTTGTATTGCTAGGGAAGGGAAAATAACCGCTTGTCTTCAACTGCCAAGATTGCAAACGGTTCTTTTCTACTGGTCGTGCGCCAGCCAGTTGCATAGAGACTTGGCCTGCGATAGCCCAAGACCTAAGGTCTAAACTTAGTCGCCATGCTAACAAGGCATCCATTACACCTGCCTGTAGCCAAACGTCCCACGGCGACTCAACGTGCTTCAAACCCTGATGTACTGCATCTACCAACCGGTGTAAGCATAATCTGGCCTGGTTGTTGTCAGAGACAGTCTTAAAATGTTTAAGCAGGGCATTTTTGCCAGCAGACCGCTTTGCCATGATCGTCATGACGTATTGCACTTGTTGCATGGTAAGACGCACGGTTTGTTTTGGTATCGGTGCAGTGAGTGGTATTACTGGGGCTAGCCGTGGACGCGTAGCAAAACAAGGCCCCAGCATCAGAGCAGCCAGTCTTAACCATTCTTGCGGCTGCAGACCATCGGCCGCATCTGTCTGTTGCGATAAGGCGTAGACCTCTTCGTAAGTGCGATCAGCTTTTGCACGATTGGCCAAGGTACTCACAACCGCTAAATTATGCGGTGCGTAGGCTGCGTCGTTGTTTAAGCGGTCAACCGACCAATCGGTATCTTTTAACTCGCCATGCGTAAGTGTGCGTCGAGTTACCGGGCATTGCTCTACGTCAATCTGCTGAATCAAATCAGGGTTAATTTGTGGATCGACAATTCTGTGTCGGCGCAATGCGTTTAAGCGTAATTGCAGATATTTGTTGATATATCGATTGCCTAGTTTTTTAACCACATTTATCGACGTTGCATGCAAAAATCCTTCGACCACAGTCTGCGGCCAATCGGTGCAAAGCTGTCGTTTTCCGAACTGGAACAAGTCGTAGCCTAGTACGCGACCAATTTCAGCAATATCAAGATCATCCATGAAGCCAATCACCTTTTTTGGATTGATGACAATAATCGATGGCCTCGTCAGGCTTAAAAATTTAGTTAAACCGGTCTGAATATGAGTGCCATATTTTCGTATGAATATTATTAGAATCCTCATACAAAAGAATAACTTTTACATCTCTATTTATAATTTCTAAGTATTTTGAATTAATTGAATCCAATGACGATTATTTGCCGTATTAAGAAAATAGCAAAAGTATGACGATGTGATTTATGAGTATCTGGGTTATAGAATTTGTAGTATTTTTATTAAGTAACTAATAGCCCGTTCATACGGAAAAAATCTTTACTAATTGCGGAAAAATTGAAATAACGTATGATTATTTAATTTTTTATCATACAAAAAGCGTAAAACCATTATTGGGAGCAACACATGCTAAAGAAGAAAAATATCGCCGTCCTTACTACACTTGCGCTACTTTGTGTGCAAGCAACACAAGCTCAAACGAGCGCTACGAAGGACGCTGATAATACAAAAAATAGCAAAGATGGCGATGCTATCCAGACCGTCACGGTAGCGGGCAATTACGATAATGCGATCGGTACTTCCAACGCAGCCAGTCAGGGTTCGGTTACTGCTAACCTGATCAGTAGCCGGCCTGCGCTGCGCACCGGCGAATTATTGGAATTTGTACCCGGTATGATCGTGACTCAGCATAGCGGCGATGGCAAAGCAAACCAATATTTTTTACGCGGCTTTAATCTGGATCACGGTACTGATTTTGCGACCTATGTGGATGGCATGCCAGTGAATATGCGTAGCCATGCACATGGTCAGGGCTATTCGGACCTGAATTTTTTGATGCCCGAACTGGTGCAGCGCATCGATTATAAAAAGGGACCTTATTTTGCCGACGAAGGCGATTTTGCTTCGGCGGGCGCAGCACATATCCGGCTGGTAGATAAGTTACCACAAGGGATTGCGAGTCTATCTTTAGGTAGTTACGGTTATCAACGTGCCGTGCTGGCAAATTCTCTCGCTGTGGCAAACGGCACGCTGCTATATGGTCTGGAATTAAACCGTAACAACGGTCCTTGGGATACGCCGGAAAATGTTCGTAAATACAGTGGAATATTACGATACAGCCAGGGCACGCAAGATGACGGTTTTAATGTTACTGCGATGGCATATAAAAATAGCTGGAACTCGACTGATCAGGTTCCCTTACGTGCTGTGCAATCGGGCTTGATCGACCGTTTTGGCGCGATCGATCCTAGCGATGGCGGGCAAACCTCGCGCTATAGTTTGTCGTACTCCATGCGTAAACGTACTCAGGATTCTTTGTTTGAAATGGATGCCTACGCGGTGCAATCTTCGCTCGATCTGTTCAGCAATTTCACTTATTTTCTGGACAATCCAGATGGCGGCGATCAGTTCAATCAAAGCGAGCGCCGGCGTATGCTGGGCTTTAACGTAAGTCAGAGCTGGTTTAGCAATATCGGCGGACTGGATATGCGTAACAAAGTGGGTTTGCAAACCCGTTACGATAATGTATCGCCAGTTGGTATCTACAACACCGTCGCGCAACAACGTATCTCCACCATACGTCAAGACGAGGTAAAAGAAGCCAGCGCTGGCTTGTATGCTGAGAACACCATACAGTGGCTGCCCAAGTTGAGAAGTATCGCTGGCGTGCGTTACGACGCCTACCATTTTGATGTGAACAGCAGCATACAAGGCGACTCTGGCAAAGTGAACGATCATATCGTCTCGCCCAAACTATCGCTGATTTTTGGGCCATGGGATAAGACTGAATACTTCGCCAATTATGGCAGCGGCTTCCATAGCAATGATGCGCGTGGGACTACGCAAACACGCTTACCTGATGGCGGCGCATCAACACCAGTGACACCTTTGGTCAAAACCAAGGGTGGTGAATTAGGCATGCGGACTGAAATTATTCCGGGCCTGCAAAGCTCACTGGCGCTTTGGCGTCTGGATATCGATTCAGAACTTTTGTTCGTTGGCGATGCCGGAGAAACTGAGCCTAGCCGCGCCAGCCGACGCACAGGAATTGAATGGAATAATCATTACATCGCCGCGCCATGGTTGTTGCTTGATCTGGACTTGGCAGCGTCCCGCGCACGCTACACACAGTACGATCCGGTTGGTGCATACATCCCTGGCTCTATCGACCGGGTGGCCTCCTTTGGCGTGACCGTTACCGATGTGGGCCGTTGGTATGGTGGCTTTGATCTACGCTATTTTGGTCCACGCCCGCTGGTCGAAGATAACAGCGTACGCTCGTCGTCCACCACACTGGCCTATGCACGCGTCGGCTATAAAATATCACCTAAAACTAAACTCACATTGGATGTATTCAACCTGTTTGACAAGCAAGCTAGTGACATCGATTATTACTACCAATCCCGCTTGAAGGGCGAATCACCGGATGGTGTTAATGATGTCCATTTCCATCCGGTGGAACCTCGTACGATGCGGTTGAGCTTAGTACATAATTTTTAATCCGAATCCGTCATCATCCCCATTCCATTTTTCATCATGAAGGAACACCATGCGACGCTTAACTATTTCAGTCGATGACGATCTGGCAGATGCTTTTGATCAGTTGGTAGAAAGCAGAGGCTATTTAAACCGCTCTGAGGCTTTTCGTGATCTCGTGCGTAAAGAATTGGGTGAGGCCGATGTCGCCACCGGAAAAGCCAAATGGTGCGTGGCAACCGTCAGCTATGTCTATGACCATCATGAGCGCCAGTTAGCCAATCGGCTAACCCACATGCAACATGAGCACCACGATATTGCTATCGCCTCGCAGCACATCCATCTGGATCATGACAATTGTTTAGAAACCGTCGTGCTGAAAGGAAAAATGGCCGAGGTGCGCGCCTGCGCTGATGCCATCATTTCACAAACCGGGGTTCGGCATGGCAATGTACATGTGGTACCGGTAGACATCAAAAAAGAGAAATATTCACTGGTAGGACATACTCATGTTCATCCGCATCGATGAGATTATTTTATTGCTGAGTGTCCAGGCATTCGGAAGCGGCTCAGATGCCGCTGTTCATATTTTGACTACGGCTGTAGTCCCGAGGGGAGCATTGCATGACACGCTTGAAAGCGGTGCTGAACGCGCTCTCAGATTCATAGCCGAGTGAGGGAGCAATTACCGCGATCGAGTCGTTCGAATTCAGTAACCGATCTCCGGCAAGTAGCATTCTCCATCGCGTCAGATACTCCATTGGCGACTCGCCTACTGTCTTTTTAAATCTCAGCGCGAAGGTCGACCGGGACATATGCACGCGATCCGCCAGACTTTGTATGGTCCATTTATGCGCCGGATGGCGATGCATCTCGTTGATAGCAGCGCTGATCTGCTTGTCGGTTAATGCATAAAGCCATCCCACACCGCCACTCGATCCTTCCGATCCTTCAGCAAGGAAGAGTCGCAGCGCCTGCACCAGCATCAGGTGTGCAAGATGTTGCGCAATCAAAAAGCCACCCGGTTGCGGCTCTCTTAGCTCCCGCATGATCTGTTCTATCGAACCGCGTAGTGCTTCTTTGTCTGACTCTTTTCGTATGTGGATGATTGCTGGCAAAGCTCCTAATAGCAGGCCAGCGTGCCTACCCGTAAATTCGAAAAACCCTCCCCAGCCGTAGCAATCGCCTCCGCCATTAACGGTAACAGTATCGCCTTCAGGTACAAGGGGGAACACCTCTCCTGCATCAACCGGTAGCAAGTTAGGATCACTGCAAAGACGAACCGCATACCCCTTCGGTAATAAAACGCAGTCACCCTGCTTGAGAGGTATCGATTCCGCGACGCCTTCAACACTCAGCGTGCACTGTCCGGAAAGTACGGCATAACACTTGATACCTTGCTGTTCCGGAATCCGTATCGACCATTGTCCGCCCGCATCCAGTCCACGGAACATATAGCTGCGTGGCTTGAGCAAAGATAGAACATCAGAGAGCGGATCCATGGTCATTCCCGGACGATTGAAAAGATAACTCAGACTATAGAGCATGGATCGTCTTAAGACAAGCATCTATCATTTGTCTATCAAAGCCCTATGCAGCCCGGCATAGACTGATGCAGGCTGATACCGCTATTAATCACAGAGAGTTTCAAATGACGACAAATACCGCTGCGTGGATATCAACGAAACGAGCTAATCTTGATGTAAAGCCTGCACCGTACACTCCACCGAAAGACAACGAAATTGTTGTCAAGAACCGGGCTATCGCCATCAATCCGTTGGATTGGATACTCCAAAGTGCAGGCGAGTTAGTATTTTCCTGGATCAGATATCCGTTTATTCTCGGCTCAGATTTAGCGGGAGAGGTAGTTGAGGTGGGCAAAAACGTGACCCGCTTCCAACCGGGTCAGCGCGTGCTGGCTCATGCGGTTGGAAGCGATCCAAAGCGAAACAGTGCGGCGGAAGGCGCTTTTCAGACATACACCATCGTCCTCGAACACATGACATCACCAATCCCTGAGGAAATGTCCTACGAAGATGCTGCAGTGCTTCCTTTAGGACTATCGACTGCCGCCTGCGCTCTGTTTGAAAAAGACCAGCTGGCGCTACAACATCCCTCGGTGACTCCCAAACGAACAGCAAAAACGCTACTCGTTTGGGGAGGCTCAACCAGTGTAGGAAGTAATGCTATTCAGCTCGCGGTTGCTGCTGGCTACGAAGTGATCACTACTGCCTCGCCCCACAATTTTGATTACGTCAGAAAACTCGGCGCTAGCCAAGTCTTTGACTATAAAAGTACAACTGTCATCACCGATATCATCAACGCTTTCAATGGCAAAACTACTGCAGGTGCCTTAGCCATTGGAGCAGGTTCTATGGACGCGTGTCTGGATATTATTCACGCATGCAAGGGGAATAAGTTTATCTCTATGGCGACGTTTCCGGTCAGTTTTCAGAAGATGAAAAAAGACTCCAACCTGCGACTACAGTTTTTCCGTCAATTACCCAAACTCATCGGTTTCGTGATCTCGATGCTACTGAAGTCGCGCTTTAGAGGCATCCGGACGAAGGCGGTCTTTGGCAGCTCGTTGATTGCAAACGAGGTGAGTAAGATTGTCTATGTCGATTTCTTACCGCAAGCATTAGCAGCAGGAAAATTCCTTGCGGCACCAGCACCGCATGTGATCGGCAAAGGTCTAGAACATATACAGGCAGGCCTGGATATGCAAAGAAGTGGTGTGTCCGCTAGCAAAATAGTGATCTCTCTCTGAGAGACAGTTATTCGCAGAATATTTAAAACTATCGCAGCTAATAAACTCAGAATTCTAAGAAGGGAGCAGTTCTATGGCTTCACTCAATACAGCGCATAAGACACTGATTATTTATGGCTTAATCATGGTACTTGCGATGGTACCCACGTATATCTGGTCGAAGCTAGATTCGAGGACAATTCGTGAGGTCGGTGTGTGGGTAAAACCAATGAAATTCATGGCGGCAACGGCATTATTTGCCATCACTACCGCATGGCTGATGTTGATTTCCGGAGTGAGCTCAGAAGCCAACCCCTCACTCAACTGGATCGCTATATTAATTGTCGGTACCTCTTCCTTTGAAGTGGGATACATCACCCTCCAAGCCATCATGGGAGAAGCATCTCACTACAATACCTCGGACTCATTCCATACGGTCATGTCTGCTCTGATGGGATTGTTCGCCGTATGCCTGACGGCATCGCAAGCGATACTGGCCTGGGTGATCTGGACTCACAATGGCAATTCGACGGCGTCGGTAACGCTGATCGGGATTACGGTTGGTTTGGTACTGACCTTTGTGCTTGCCACGGTGAGCGGCTTTCTTCTCGGGGGGAATCAGCCTCCACAGGGTATGGGGCTGCCAATCGTTGGATGGCATTTTTATAAAGATATCCGGCCATCGCACTTTCTCGGCGTACACGCCCAGCAATTCATACCCGCCTTTGGCCTGCTCGCTGACCGGTTTCTGGGACAGTCAGCTTTTGTGGGGTTTAGTGCTATGACGATAGGCTACCTTCTGGCATGGGCAAGTTTAACTTGGGCAGGGCTGATGAGGTCGTAATGAGAGTAAAAGACAAGCCGTAGTAACATCAAAACTTTAAAGAAAAATGTATTCAATACACACTAGTTATTTTCTGGAAATGTCAAAAAAATGCCTCTGATTTTCATACGTTTTATTCTAGGAATTGTTTTGCTCCAGGTTCTGGGATGCTCTTCCGTACAAAGCTATCCCAAGTCCGATCACTATGATGGCACCAGCTTCTTTAATCCTGACAATCCAAAAGGTAACGGACTTTGGGACGGCTTCAAGTTACTGTTTTCGTTTGATTTTGAAAGCTGGCCAGACTCGGTTAAAAATGCTCAGGCTCTTAATCTCCATAGCAATCTGGGTAAGGACGAGGTAGCCATTACCTTTGTAAATCATGCGACGGTACTGATTCAAACTGAACACTTTAATGTATTGACGGATCCTGTTTGGGCAGAACGTGTCAGTCCATTTAGCTGGATTGGCCCAAAGAGACATCGACAACCCGGCATCGCTTTTTCTGATTTACCGAAGATTGATATCGTTGTCATCAGCCACAATCATTATGATCATTTAGATGTAGAGACGCTCAAACAATTAAATACTACTTTCCACCCAATGTTTATTGTCCCTCTCGGGAATAAAAAACTACTGGAAGAAAATGGAATACAACAGGTTGTCGAGCTTGACTGGTGGCAGAGTGTGGAGACGACGCAGAATGTGAAACTGAGTTTGGCACCAGCGGAGCATTTTTCAAATCGCTGGCTATTTGATAAAAATCAAAGCTTATGGGGAAGTTATGTCATTTCCTTTAACGGACATACTGTGTATTTTGGAGGTGACACCGCGTACTCCCCTCATTTCAAAGCGATACGAGAGCACTTTGGCTCACCAGACATCGCATTTCTGCCCATTGGCGCATATGAACCAAGATGGTTTATGAAGCAGATCCATATGGATCCAGAGGAAGCCGTACAAGCGCATGTAGATCTAGGGGCAAAACAAAGTATCGGGATACATTTTGGAACTTTTCAGTTAACCAATGAGAGTATTGATCGGCCTGTAAAAGATTTATATTCAGTGCTAGGTCAGAAAAAAATAGTAAGAAATGAATTTCTGACACTGGAAGAAGGATCTACAAGATTATTCAAACTGGGAAATGTAAAAAAATGATTTGTAGCAGTGGTTTTATTTAAACATTGATTTTGAGTGAATATCTTCGCCTGCGATAAAAAGTGAGAGCGCACTAAATAATAAAAAAGCCAGGCTTACCGCCTGGCTTTTTTCACTCGTTACTCAAGAGTTTTTAGGAAATTACTTCGCCTTTGCCTTAGCCTCGTCACCGGCAATAAAGGTGCTCATCTTTGCCGGGTCTATATATTTTTTAAACGCGGCATTCATTTGCTCCAGAGTCACCGCCTTGATTTTATCGTCCAGCGCCTGGCTCCATGCCCAGGTACGGTTCAGATATAAATCGTAAGCCCAGCCGCCAGCGATGGCCGCATCGCTAGTACGGTTTTGTGCGCGTTGTTGTAGCAAGCCGGACTTGGCGCGGCTTAATTCCTCCTGCGTAAATCCCTGGCTCAGTGCACGCTGTAATTCTTCTTTGATGGCGGCTTCTAGTTTGATTAAATTTTGCGGTGCCGCAGTGGCGCTGATGCTAAAACTACCAACCGGATCAAAATCACCGGCAGATAAATCAGAGCCACCGCCATAAGATAAACCGTCTTTTTGGCGAATCCGGTCCATCAGTCGTGAGTTCAATCCCGAGCCTGCACCGAAGATGTAATTTGCCAGGCTGAGTGCCGGGTAATCGCTATCGTCTTGACGCAAAGCTAGATTCATCCGGCTTACAAAATAGCCGTTCTCTTTGTCTGGCGTATTAAAGGTCTGACGTATTGCGGGAATAATCTCTTGGTAATCGACCAGACGTGCGTAGGGTGCGGCACTTTTCCAACCGGCAAAGGCAGTTGTCACCGCTTGTTTGGTGCTCTCTACATCCATATCGCCGACAATCGCTAACTCGCCTTTGGAGGCACCGTAAAACTGTGTGTAATAGGCTTTTATCTCTTCCAGACTCAGCTTGCGGGCACTCGCAAGTGATTCGTCTATGGTTTGGCTGGCGCGAATATCGCCTTTGGGGTAGCGGTTAAAATGCTGTGCCAATGCCTGGTTGGCGACAGTTGATGGCTCGTTACGACTCCCCTCTACTCCTACAATCAACGACTCGCGCGCTTGTGTAAATTCACTGGCGGGGAAGCTTGGTTCACGCAGTACATGCGCCATCAATGCGATGGCAGCGGGTAAATTCGCCTTGGTGGTCTGGTAAGAAAACGCATTGCCAGTAATTTTAAGTTTTGCCATTTCATCCGCCAACTGCGCGCGGCTATATTTGCTGGTACCCGCAGTAAGCAAACCGCGAGTGAATGCGGCAACGGTTTTTTTATCGAATAAACTTTTCTCATCACCCCAATGCAAACTCAACGAAACGTTGACCGTTTCACCGCGAGTTTTCTTAGGCAATAACGCAAGATGTAAACCGCCGATGGTGGCATGCTGTGTGCGCTTGTCGATATTGGCTGGCGTGGAATCAAATACTTCTGCGCTTAAAGTATCGGCCTTAGGTTTAAAGTCCTTCATGACATCAGCCATGCTTGGTGCAGCGCTGATCTCTGCGCGTTGCGGTGCGTCTTCGGGAATAAACATGCCAATGGTGCGGTTGTCACGGACAAAATAACGTTTGACTGCGGCAGTGACTTGCTCTGCTGTGACTAGCTGGCTATTATCTCTGTCCTTAAACAAATATCGCCAGTCACCCAGAGCAATATATTCCGACATGCTGATGCCAATAGACTCGTGATTATTCAAGATTTTTTCATACTCGTTGGCAGTGTCGAGTTTGACTCTGTCCATCTCTTCTTTGGTGGGAGGGTTCGCTTTAAAATCCTCTATCCCTGCTAGTAAAGCATCTTTAGCTGCATCAATAGACGCGTCTTTTTTTACCACGGCACCAATGATTTTAAGACCTGGAGCCACGCTACCCAGATCGCTAGAAAATACCTGGACGACCTTGCCTGTTTCTACCAGTTGTTTGTGCAACCGACCATTAGGTGAGTCGGTCAAAATATCGCCCGCAAAGCCAAGCGGATCACTGTCCGGATGTAAGTTAGCTGGTGTCTTATATGCCACCATCACCAGTTGGATATCGCCTTTGCGCCTGACTACAAAATTACGCTCGCCATCCTGCGTTGGCTCCACCGTCCAGAACGTTGGCAGCACTCGTGTCGGCTTGGCGATTTTGCCAAAATCCGTAGCAATCCATTGCAGAGTTTTGGTCTGATCAAATTTACCGGCGACTAACAAGACTGCATTATCGGGCTGGTAATATTGATGGTAAAACGCTTGCAGATTTTCTATCTTAACGTTCTCAATATCGCTGCGGTTGCCGATAGTAGCGTTGCCATAATTGTGCCAGTCAAAGGCGACGCTTTGCATGCGCTTCATCATTACGCCGCTAGGAGAATTTTCATCACCTTCAAACTCATTGCGTACCACGGTCATTTCTGAATCCAAATCTTTTTTGGCGATATTGGAATGCACCATACGATCCGCTTCCATCTGTAAAGCCCACTTCAGATTATCGTCACTGGCCTGGAACAGCTCGTAATAATTGGTGCGGTCTAGCGAGGTGGTACCGTTCATGCGCATGCCGCGCTGGTTAAATTGTTCAGTAATTTTTGGATTATTGGGTGTGCCCTTAAACATCATGTGCTCTAACAAATGTGCCATGCCGGTTTCGCCATAATTCTCAAAACGCGATCCCACCAGATAAGTCAAATTGACGGTGATGGTTGGCTTGGATGCATCTGGCATCAGCAATACTTTTAAACCGTTTGGCAAACGGTATTCAGTAATCCCTTCTACGCTAGTAATCTGGCTGACGCCTTTTGGCAAGTTAGCTACAAGGTCAGCCGCATTAGTTTTCGGCGAGAACAGTAAGCTCAAGGTCAGCACCAGACCAGACACCAGCATGCCACTTGCCATAGTTTTATGCATGCGTTGCCGGGCTGACTTTAGATTGCTGGAAAAAACATGTGCTGGAGCCGTTGATGTAACTACAGTCAACTTAACTGCGGATGACTCAAATACAGGGGACAGAATCGACATCGATAATCCTTGTGGGCACTTCATCAAATAACGGGGTATTTTGCTGCGTGAGTTTAGAGGCTCGCTTTAACAATTACTGGTTAGAACGCTGCGGGCAAATTTAATTCCATTTACCGCAAAACAAATTTATCTGGTTAAAACTACCATTCAGCCAACGACCCATAAAAAATATACTGTCATAGGTATATTTTTATTGTCCATATAATTACTGGACAATCAGCCTATTTCGTTTAATTTTTAGGGGAGTATATGTAATTATCCTGCAAAATTACGCCGTTAAAGCCGATATTTCTACGCTTAGCGTCTGGCTACCAGTCCAACCAGCGCCGGGTGCTAATACGACAGGATGCATGACGGTGGCGGCTTCGATGCATAGCATGCGTTGCTCGCCGCCAGCCTCCATATCGGCTAAGGCGGCAGCTTTTTCTGCGCCTGGATTCCAGACTACGGCATCGGTAAAACCGGTTTGACTAATGCGGGTTATTTGCTGCGGCTGGTGCATTACTAGCTGTGATGGGAGTTGCTGCACATTGGCGTAAATTCTGTCGATCTCCCCATTAATCCGCAAACTCGCCTCTTGCTCCAGACACTCACTGACCCCGCTGACCGAGTCCCGATAACGCAAACCCGCCAAGCCATGCACGCTCACATCGGCAATCTGATCCACCGCTAGATAGGTGTGTAAAGCGCTGGTAAAACTAAAACTGGTGTCGCCAGTATTGTGAATGCTTAGTCGTATTGTCAGGCGATTGCCGACAACGCTGACGGCGAGTTCTGCGCGAAAAACATGCGGCCAGATTTGCAGGCGAGCGATATTTTCTTGCAGATCAAAAATGGCATAGGCAGCGTCTTCGGCGCTTTCTGTCCTGTAACCAGTTTCCACTAAACGCCACAAGGATGTACGCGCAAAGCCATGTTTAGGCAAGGCACCGACGTTAGCAAATTGCGGAAAAATCACAGGCACGCCGCCGCGAATGGCCGTGCCATCCGTGGTTGATGAGGCTTTACTCAAAAATAACTGCTCCCGACCACCAGCAGGTATCCACGAGTACACATGCGCACCATGCGGAGTGATAGTGGCGCGGGCGCCGTCTTTAGCTTGCAAAATCAATGGTGTCATCAGACTTAATCCGTGGTGATAAAAGACAAAAAATTGGTTCTGCCAGTATAGGAGCGAAAGGCTTTTTTTGTGGAGGCGGCATAAAAAATGATCTGTAAAAATTGTATCCCTAGTTACACAAGCTTTATACCCGCGCCAGGCGACGCAAACCAGTACAAAAATTATATAGGTGACAATTGGTACAACATTATTAATCAGCAGATCAGACCTTTCTCTACGAGAAAGCGACATACCGTTTTCAAACTCTAGCGGTATAACGCATAATGGCTAAGCGTTGTGCGCGCTGAAGGTCATTTTAGGCTTCCTATTTCATGTCCAGATCTCACAAAGTCTTCTCTACCGTCCATTTACATCCCAACGCATTTCTCGCGCGTGCTGCGCTATTGGTATTGCTGTACCTCGGTACCGGGCATCTGGGCTTAGCTGTAACCTACCTCTCCCCTCACATCAGCTTGTTATGGTTGCCTGCGGGTGTCGCCGTGGCTGGGCTAATGCGCTACGGTAACCGTATGCTAGGCGTGATTTATCTCGCCGCCTTTTTACAAGATTTGTCGGCAGGCTTATCGCCAGCAACTGCCGCTCTGGTTTCATTTGGCAACACCTTGGCGGCCTTTGTATGTTGCGTGGTCTTGCGCTACAAAGAGGTACACCCGCAGTTTTTACAACGCAAAGATGTAGTCTGGTTCACCATTGCCGCCATGCTGGGTATGACGATGTCTGCCAGTATTGGCACCTTGGTACTTGGCTGGCACGGCTGGGTAGAAAATCTTCCTTTGACCTGGTCTACCTGGTGGGCGGGCGACTTGGTCGGGACTTTGTTGATGGCACCGCTGTTACTGTCGCTGTCTGCCAGCTCAGTTAAAGACCTGATCAAGCGCCGGGAAGAAATCATCATTTTTATGCTGATTTTTTGTACGATTAACTGGTTTATCTTTATGGTGACCGAGCGCCAGATTGATCTGACGTTTATCGTAGTCGCCACCACAATCTGGTCTGCATTGCGGTTTGGCGTGACGGGTGCGACGGCAATAGCCCTGGCCTCATCGGCAATCGCGGCTTTGACAACGGCTAGCGGTAGAGGGCCGTTTACTGACTTGCAATCAGAGAGCAGCTTATTGGTTCTGTGGGCCTATATGTTCACTATGACGATCGTGGCTTTGGTGATTACCGCCTTGCAAGCAGAAAGTTTGCAAGCAGCGCGTGAGATACAAGATGCCTTAGAACGCATCAACAAAGTGGCATCCCGCTTACCCGGTTTAATCATGCAATACCGCATACGCGCTGACCGCAGCGTCAGTGTCCCTTATGCCAGCGACGCTATTTTGGGGATATTTGAGGTGACGCAAGAACAGGTGGTGAGCGATGCTGTACATGTATTACAGAAAATCGATAGCGGCGATGTTGAAAAGGGCAACATCAGCCTGCGCGAAGCGACCAGAACCATGTCGCCTTGGCAAAATGAATTCCGCTTCCGCCGTGCGGATGGCACCGTGCGCTGGTTAATGGTTGACGCATTACCAGAGCGCGAAGCCGACGGCGCCATGCTATGGCATTGTTTTGTGAGCGACATTACCGAGCGCAAACAGGCTGAAAAAGATTTACGTATCGCGGCTTTTACTTTTGAGTCGCAAGAAGGGATTTTTGTCACTGATGCTGATTGGCAGATATTGCGCGTCAACCATGCGTTTTCAAAAATCGCGGGCTACGACAGCAATGAGTTAATCGGTCAAAAAATCCGGCGTCACTATGACAAGCAGCAAGATAAAGCTTTTTACGATGTCCTCATGGACTACTTAAAAGAACACCATTTCTGGCAAGGTGAGCTATGGAACCGTCGTAAAAACGGGGAAATTTATCCGCAAATGATCACCGTGACTGCCATCACAGATAGCCGTGGCGACATTACAAATTATGTTGGATCATTTACCGATATTAGCCGCCACAAAGGTTATGAGGCAGAAATACGCAATCTGGCTTTTTACGATCCGCTCACCCAATTACCGAACCGCCGCTTGCTGATGGACCGGCTGCAACATCTGATTAGCATCAGCAAACGCAATGAAAGTCACAGCGCGATTTTGTTCATCGATCTGGATAATTTTAAAACGCTGAATGACACCCGCGGCCATGATGCCGGGGATATTTTGTTGGTAGAAACTGCCCGCCGGTTACAAACTTGTATGCGTGAATGCGATACCGTGGCACGTCTTGGCGGTGATGAATTTGTGGTGGTGCTGGAAGAACTGAGCCATACACGCAATGAGGCGATCCAGCAAACTGATCGTATTGCAGAAAAAATCCGGCAAGTATTAAGTCAGCCTTACGCGATTATGGATTTTGAACACCACGGCTCTAGCAGTATCGGCGCTTGTCTGTTCCAGGGTAATGATGTCACCGTCAAAGACTTATTCAAACGTGCCGATACCGCGATGTACGAGGCAAAAACTTCAGGACGTAATGCAGTACGTTTCTTTGATCCGGCCATGCAAGCAATCCTAGTCGTACGCATGATGCTGGAGTCTAATTTACGTCTGGCACTGGCGCAAAACCAGTTCCAGTTGTATTACCAGGTGCAAGTCAATTCCGATGGCAAATTGATCGGTGCCGAAGCACTGCTCCGCTGGATACATCCTGACCGCGGCTTTATATCGCCAGCCGATTTTATTCCACTGGCAGAAGAAACCGGCTTAATTATTCCGATTGGTCTTTGGGTGATGGAAACCGCCTGCGCCCAAATTAAACTATGGGAGGCACATGAAGATAGTCGCCACCTTAGTCTGGCAGTTAACGTCAGTGCCAAACAATTTAAACAGGCCGATTTTGTCGAGGCTTTTACCGAGATAGTCCATCGGCACGGGATCGATCCGACACGTTTAAAAATTGAACTGACCGAAAGCACGGTGCTGGATAATGTCGATGCCACGACCGAGAAAATGCATCAACTGAAAAAACTAGGTATTTCTTTTTCTATGGATGATTTTGGCACTGGCTATTCTTCACTCGCGTACTTGCAACGACTGCCGCTTAATCAACTCAAAATTGATCAATCATTTGTACGCGATTTAAGCGACGATGAGAACGACGCAACCATCGTGCGTGCGATCATTTCGCTGGGTGTTAATCTTGGCTTAAACGTGATTGCAGAGGGCGTAGAAACCGACGCACAACGTAGCTTTTTGATACAGCATAATTGTCTCGCCTTCCAAGGTTATTTGTTCTCTAAACCCTTGCCGCTGGATGGATTTTTAAAATTACTGGCGTTAGACAGTTCTAAAAATCCTGCGTAAAAATAAGGGGACGTGTGGCAGGACTTTAGTCCGAATGCGAGCGATAACAAGTTAGGGCGGTTTTTCGTAAGTACTAATTTATATCAAATTGAAAAATCAGAAATATAAGGATCAAATGTGGCTAGTCTGATGGCTTGGATCAAACAAATTTTTATCCGAACGACACCAACATCTGTTCGGACTCCGCTCAGCTCAACAGACACGTCTTACGGCAATAACGGACAAATAAATCTAACAGAGTCAGTGGAAAAATCGGCAGCGTCATTAATGCCAATAGACGACCTCACCGCTAACAATACCACCATCAGTAGCGACATCGATTGGCAGGCAGATTATCTGCTTTGGCTGTTAGAAGATTTGCTGGTTGACGCAGGTTTTAGCTCACCCACTGCTGCCTCCAATCTCAGTGCACTGCAATTACTGCAACAACTACAAGAATTAAGCCGGAGTAAATTTGCAGGCCAAGATTTAATTCCACGCGTGCCCGCGGTGCTGCCGCAACTCTTCAAAAGTTTGCGCGATGAAAACGCCTCAGGCAAGAGCCTTGCCGACATCATCGCAAAAGATGTGGTGCTCGTCGCCGAGGTACTGAATGAAGCGAATAGCTCTTTCTACGGCACCAGTAACAAAATCAATAATCTGGAAAGCGCACTGCTACTGCTAGGACAAAACGGCTTGCGGATGTTATTGGCAAAAGTCTCTTTCCGCCCCATCATACAATTACAATCGGGCAGCCTGAGCAAACTCTTGGCGCCCATTATCTGGGAACAATCCGAAGCCTGCGCCAACGCTGCCCGCCTATTCGCCATAGAGCAAGGCGAAGATCCCTTCCCCGCATTTTTAGCCGGCCTATTGCAAAGCGTCGGCATGATCGTCGCGTTGCGGATCGCCGACCGCACCGGCAAGCGGCAAAGGTTTCCAGACGATGCACGGTTCAGGGCAAGGTTAGTAAAAGATGCCCACCACCTCGCAGCGAGAATCGGAGAGCATTGGGGATTTCCGGCAAACGTCATTAGCGCCATTGATGAGCAACATAACCACAATGCCCAAAATACCAAAGACAAAATCAATAACAGCGACAAAACCCCACGCAGCGCGATGGGGCAAATTCTGCATCAAGCCAGCCAAGTCAGTCAGATTTGCCTGTTACAAAAAGCAGGGCAACTGGCAGAAGACGACGAAGCTCTAATGCTAACCCTGACCACCAGCAGCAAACGCTGCCTGCGTGCGATTAAAAAACGAAATATTGCGAATAACAATCCCACGGATTGAATGTTGATGCGTGGCTATCTGTTGTATATAAAAAGAAGTTCGCTCAACATAATGTAGCTTTTTTTAGTTCGAATGAAGCATTTAATGCGACGCTATATTCTCTATTATTTCAAGCGAGCCTCTGCAGTTCGATTGAGATTATTTAAATATGGCGAGAGTCTGCGGTGAATTACTGCAGAAAAGTTTTTTTGAATCATAGATAGTGAGTTCCATAGCAAGTGTATTAGGATAAAAAGTAAAAACCAAGTAAGCAGCAATTGATCGTACCCATATTGGGTGCTATCATACCCAATATGGGTACTTATTCAGATGCATTATTTTCTAAAACACAACAACGAGTCTTGGCGGTCTTATTTGGCCAGCCAGATCGCTCCTTTTATGCCAACGAAATCATTGCATTGGCCGACTCAGGGTCAGGTGCAGTACAGCGCGAATTAGCACGCCTCGGAGCCTCGGCATTAATCACCATGCAAAAAATAGGTAATCAAAAGCACTACCAGGCTAACCGAGAAGCCCCCATCTTTGAAGAGTTGCGCAGCATCGTCCTAAAAACCTTTGGTGTAGCCGATGTGCTGCGCACAGCTTTACAACCAGTATGGCCGCAAATAGAATTAGCATTCGTCTATGGATCAATCGCAAAGGGCAGCGAACATGCTGGCAGCGATATTGATTTGATGGTGATAGGTGATTTGTCGTCCAATACGCAACTACTGACAGCCCTGTTACCCGCCCAGACCCAACTGGGACGTGTAATTAATCCAACGCTATATACCCAAGCCGAATTCACCCAACGAGTCAGTGAAGGCAGATCATTTATCATGCGTGTACTAGAGCAGCCCAAAATTTTTGTGAAAGGAGCAGAGTATGACATCGCCCGACTCACCGCAGTTAGACAATCTAGCAAAAATAGGTAAGCTCAAGGCTGAACCACCAGATGCACGCGAATTGGCAGGTCTGCTGCGCTCATCACGAGTACGCTTACAAGACGCACGACAAGTAAGCCTCGCATTAGAAAGCCGTTTTGATCTGGCCTACAACGCCGGACATGCCGCCGCACTAGCTGCACTGAGAGCGCATGGCTACCGCAGCGAAAACCGTTACTTGGTATTTCAGTGTCTGGAACACACACTACAATTCAAACCCGAGCAATGGCTCATCCTCAATCAGGCACACAGTAAACGCAACCTGGCCGAATATGAAGGCGACCTAGATGTCACATTGGGTTTTGTCGAAGAACTGATTGAGCATGTCGCGGTTTTGCTCGATGCAGTGACAAGGCTGTAGATGCGGTCGCTTTAGTTTGCTTAACATCGCAAGCCAAATCACACTATCCGAGTAAACATCTTCTTGAGATACGCATTGCCACCGTCTTCCATAAACAATACATTTCTATCTTCAAGTTCAGCTTTCGCCGGTATATCACCCACATTCAATAAATCTTTAAACTTCGTCGCTGACAAGATGAAAGCGTTTAGCGTAAGTGTTGGGTCATTCGGCTCTTACTGCAAGGTTTTAACTTCTTTGCATAAACCCAATTTAGGATGCGTCAAATCAAGATTGCGCAGACCTTTGGGATCTACAAAACTCAACCATTGCTGACCCGTCTGGTCATCGACCAACCAGAGTAAAAAATCAGAATAGAAATTGCCCGCAAGCGCAAAACCCAAGCCTTTCTCCTCACGGTCAGCATTGCGCAGCAGGTATAGGTTGTATACGCTAATGGGTTCTTTGCGGTACGGATTAATATATAGTTTTAAGAAGAGGCAAAATCAGAAAAAATTTTCGCCGTTTCATTACCATTTGACTTTAACTTGCTATAGTTCGCAGCAAGTGGACTGGGGGTTCCCGGTCGGCGTCTAAGCCTCGGTGAGTTTCATCGGGGCTTTTCGCTTTCTGGAGGGTAAATCTTAAGACCCCAATTTTTAAAGCCTTCACCAACATTTTCCCGCCCTCCACTGCAAAAGAATTTTTTCTTCAATACATCAAAAAGCGCAAATTACAGCAATGGTTTCGCAGACCAAAATCAGGATTTAACTCAATTCAAGCTTTCCTTGTAATGACTGATCAGCCACTGGTCGTAAGCGCGCAAACTCTAACAACTCCGATAAACGAGCACCTTTGCTATGCCAATCATAAAATGCAGTTTCGCCTAACAGCACATAATGCCAGGGCAAACCGCTGCGCTCTTCAGGTTCTAGCGTGTTGATACGATTACACCAGGACGAAGCCGCTTTTAGCTTGCGCTGCACATTTGGATGTGTCACTTGCTGTTGCGCCTTGGTTTCAACCAGATAAATCGCTTGTTCGCTGCGTACAAAAAAATCCGGCGAATAGAAAGCTGGCATGCCGTCTTCCTTCACATAGCGCAGGCGGGCAAACTCGTGACGTGTTTCGCTGATTTTACAAAATGCCGTAATGCTGGCATCAGCTTGCGCCCAGCTAATGAACGCGCGTTCCAAACCGCCATTCTTGGCAGGATAAGGCAGACGTTCGTAAATACATTTACTGACCGCGACGGAATTACTTTCGCGCATCATCAATTTTTCTACCTCGGATAAATGGCGATGTTTTACTTCAGTTGACCCTAGCATTTCCTTATGCTCGGCATCTACTAATGCCATCGCAAATACTTTGGTGATATGGTCAACCACTGACTGCAATAATAATACGCGCCAATTTTCATCTACCATCGGATCAAACGTTTCGCTAAATAATTGATGACGAATATAGTTTTCTAGCCACCCTGTTAATGCAGCGGTATTGGTTTGCAAATAAGGGCTAGCCAGATGATAGGCAATCTTGTTGCCCTTAGGCAGCGGCTGCGATAAGGCTTGCGCAATACGTCGGGTAATGCGCGATAAGAAGTCGTTGTAGCCAGAGACGTTCATCACCGCACCATCAACCCGATAATCACCAAACAAGGTACTGCTTTGCAAATCCTGCGAGACAAATGTATCGCCCTTACCGAGCAAACCTTGTAAAGCCCCACGGCTCATCGCGCCAAACGGCGGCAGAGCCGCCACGTCAACTGCATGATGCTCCATTTGCTCATCGGCTTCATGCAGAATGAAAGGTAAGGCGAAATCAAATTCCTCGTAGCCATCACGTAAATTTGCTGCGATCAAATCGCCGGTGCTGCTGGTGTTATCGCTATCTTCGCTTGTTTCACCGACTAAGCCCGCGGCCATCAATTCATCGTAAAAAGACTGAAATGCCGGATGCTCAATAATCGATAAAATGTCGATCAAGCTACCTGGCTCTTTGCCTTGATTTATGCGTTCGCGATTCTCATGTTTGAGATCGCTATATTCTTCTTCGCGCCACATTAAGCGCAAACCTCGCCCTATGGTTTGCTCTAACAGAATCTGCGCTTGCGACGAACGCAAGGGTACTATCACGCAGATATTATTCACGTCAAAACCTTCCCGCAACATCAGTACGCTGACGATCACGCGCGGCGTCGCATGTTTATCGACATCAAATAAGCGCTCTCGCACTACGTTCCATTCTGCTGGTTTCAATTCTTCTTTTTTACCAGAGTCAATCGCCATCACCTCATCTGCGCTCAAGCCTTCATCTTGCAAAAATTGCGCAACTAGCGGCGATACGGTGGTGTCTTCACACACCACCAGCATCTTGGGATGGCGTGATGGATCTATAGCTGCAAAATCAGCTTCGAGCTTGCGCAGTTTTTGCAGGCCGGCACGCAGCATGACGCGCTGGCCTTGACCTAAAGTAGGATTACCATCATCATCGCGCTCGGCTTTAAATTCCAGAGGCAACGCACCAATTTCTTTACGCCGGTCAAGGACTAATGACTTCACCAATCCGGCGCGCATGGCACTCTTCAAATCAAAGTCCACAATGATGTGCGGGAAGTAAACCTTTTTCTTGGTTTTTCCGCTACCGACATCGTTATACGGCGTGGCGGAAAAATCCATTTGCACAAAGCGTCGTCCCTTAGAAAACGCAATCCGCGACAAACTCTTTTGCCATTCAACTTCAGATACATCTCCTTCTTTTTTTACTTCATGGATATGGTGTGCCTCATCGTTAAATACCATCAAATCTGGCAAGCCAATCAAAAAATCCAGTACGCCGCCCCGTGCATAACGGCGATCCAACACGTCCAAGCTATTTCCCGTGGATTTACCTGGCATGACTGGCAATAAGGCATCAATTACCTGCTGCGGATCAAGTATTAAACCGGGCGCATCTAATTCTTGCTCTTCTTCCAGCTCGTCCACTTCGCTCAGCAAATGCCAGTTGGTAATCGCAATCATGCCGTTACCTGTGGCTTTTAAACCGATGTTTTCCTTGTCGCACACATTGCCACGCACGAAACCAAAGACTTGATCCCGATAAGTTTCTGGAATAAATAATTCGGCACATAGTGCTACATCGGATGTCGCAAAATCACGCGTGCCATTACGTAGTTTGCCGCAAAAGGCATCGAGCAAACGCTCATACACAATCAAACCCGGTGCCACGATCAAAAACTGGCGTGTAAAGCGGGGATCATCCATGCCTTCAGCAGTGGCAGCAGATTTATTCAACATCTGCCAGATCAGCAAGGCTTGCAACACCCAAGTCTTGCCCGTACCCGTTGCCATCTTCAAACAATATTTAGGATGCGCATGTTTGGCCTGCGCAACCTCGCCCATGCGCGAGCCTGTCAGCAGGGCATCTGGCGCAGCTTGTTTGTATAAATCCAGCAGACTGGGCGACGCCAATACCTCATGCGCAACGATGGTATTTAAGATCGCCTGACGCTGCCCAGAATGAAAATTAAAACGGCGCGTGGCGCAGGCATCGTCACTAAACCACCAATGCAATAATTCTGCCGTGGTCGGTGTGACCAGTTCAAAAATATCGGCGACGCCGCTTTCTATTCCTATGCATAGTTGGGTGGTCTTTTCGGTCAACCCAGCGGCAAGTTGCAATTGTGGATCAGCCATATTGGCAGCTAAGCTCATATCGCCTCCGCTTTTGCAAGCACATCCGCAATCACTTCGGCCTCAAAGCCAAACACATCCACCACACGGACACAAACACGACGTGGTCCTGCTTTGCCAGGCAAGTTCAAGATTGCCTTGGTGATGACGCGCAAAGGATCACCGTCGTTATCGGTATTGCCGCGATAATCCTGCCATACCGAACGGAATACCTGTCCATCATAATCAGGATCAACCGCCCAATATTCAATCAGCGCCAGCGGTTCTTTATTCATGACCGCATGCAGTTTGTTGCGGTTGGTATCATCAAGGTTGATGGCTTCTGGCGATAACAAGACGTAGTTGTCTAACATCACGGTAATTGTTTCTTGACCGGCATTTAGGTCTGCATCAGTGCTTGCAACGTAACTTACTCTTTGAACTGGTTTTATCGTCAGATATTGGAGTGAGGCAAAGCGCACTTGCCCACGTAATTTTTCTGTACTGCCTTTTTTCTTAAGCCGGTCGAGCAAATCCGGTGGGATCACCAAGACCTCCAGCCGACTATCGTTTAATGCAGAAATAGTCTCACCAATGGACGGTTCAAAGTTCCAGCCAAGTACCACAACTTTATCCCAGCCGCCCATAAGGCTATCGCGCTGTGCGATAGCCTTTTTTAGCGTCGCAGCGCCAGTCAGTTTGTTAGGTGAATCGGCAAGTACTAATGTCTTGCTGCCACCAGCAATGATCTTGCCCAGGTTACGGTTGGGATTGTCTTCGGGCGACAAGGGCAGAGCGCCATACAACGACAGCACGATTTGCGATAAATCACCGATTCGGAAACCTCGTCCTAATGATGCCTTGGCTGCTTCAACTTGATAATCACCGATGGCTTGGTAGAGGAAAGGTCTTGCATTTTGATCGATCAGCCGCTTGCGCATGATCATGCAAGCAGGTTTGCCTAGATCAGATGTAATCCAGCGACGCCCCAGTTTTTCTGCGACTGCCGCGGTTGTTCCAGAACCTCCGAAGCAATCGTAAACTATATCGTTTCGGTTTGAAGATGAATGAATAATTCTCTCTAATAATGCTTCTGGCTTTTGCGTAGAGTAATCAAGCGCTTCGTTGAATCCCGATTTAAGTGGCGATATATCAGTCCACCAATCATTAAGAACCGCTCCATTATTTATATCGAGCCAAACATCGTCGAGATCATTTACCCCTTTGAGTTTTGCAAAAACGCCAGGATTTGTATTCTTTAGATGTCGATATGTTATCTGACCATTTTTGTCAAAATATGGTTGATAACGCTTGATTGTGCTGTCGGAAAGCCTTTTTCTCGTTACATTAAAAGTTCGGCCATCTCCTTTTGAGTAAAAAAAAATGGAATCATGTTTTCGCTTAAAGTAATTAGTAGTGCGACTGCCAATATCTTCGTAGCACCACGATATCTCATTTAGAAATGATGTCCGACCGAATATTTCATCCATCACAATTTTCACGTAATGTCCAACATGCCAATCCAAATGCACATAAATTGAACCGCTGTCACTCAATAATTCGCGCATCAAAATCAATCTCGGCGTAATCATCGCCAGATACGATGCAGTACCGTCGCTCCAAGTATCCGAGTAGGCAAACTGCTCAATCACGGTTGGCTTTTGTTCGAGTTCTACGCCGGGCAACACAACCTTGGTGCGGTAATCGGCTTTGGAATCAAACGGTGGATCGATGTAGATAAGATCGATCTTGCCACGCAGCGAAGGCGTCTGTTCATCGCCCGCCAATAAGGCAGCCATCGCTAGCAAGTTATCACCATAGATCAGGCGATTGGTCCACGGTGCGCCCAGATTCGGCGCATCGCCAAGCGAACCCTGCACAGACCCAAACAATTCCGATGTGGCGTTACTTAAACCTGCAACGGCATCCTGACGCTGGTTCGTGTTAATCCAATCGTTACTGGCGCTGTCTTTTGCGGGCAATACCCATTCACGGGTTTGCAATGCAACTCGGTGGCGACTTTCCAGACTTTCTAAGATACGCTCAGCTTCTTGCCGCCCCTTGGCGACGATTTCAGGTAGTTGTTCCAGCAGACTTTTTGACATTTTTATTGGCACAGAAATTAACGTAACCAATAGTTTAGTTTACAACGTAACTATTTAACAGGTTACGTAACTAAAATCTATAACCAGTAACGTAACTGGATGGATAACAAAAAAGAAAAATTTGCTGGTAGATTAGCCGAAGCGATGAGGGCGCAAGGCTACAATGCAGAGCCTGCGGTACTTGAGAGAGAATTTAATTTACGCCATTATGGAGAACCAATGACGCTACACGGGGTACGGAAGTGGCTGATTGGCGCATCAATTCCACCTTACGAAAAGATTATCACGCTGGCGACATGGTTAAACGTGCCGCCTGATGATTTAACTTTTGGATTGGAAGTAAAGCAAAAAATCAAACAAAAAAATGCCAACTGGAAGGAGGCTATTTCGTACAACGAACGAGAAACCTTCGAGGCATTTCTTAATTTGCCAGCACCTCAGCGCAAAATCGTGCGTGAAGTTATCCTTGCCTTTGCTGCGGCTTATCCAGTATCGAGCTGATACCGCAACCGCAGCTTTCTCTTTTTTTAATTTTATTTTTCTTGTTTTTTTTCTATCGCAGACAAATCAATCCGCCCATCCTTCATCGGCGGGCACCAGAAATAACTGCCGGTGACTGGCTGGCTGAATTTGAAGATCGCGTCGACGATGCCGTCTTCTGCTCCGGACATGCGGCGCAATTGTGCGGCGAATGGGTAAAACGTGCTGCCGAAGGAGACAAAATATAAACCCGCCTTGCCTTGTTCTGCCCATGGCATGGAACGACGCAGCGAGAATGCTTCGGGGTCGAAATCTTCTTGTGCTGTGCGTTTGACGTGAGCAGATTCCGGTGCATCTTCCAGCTCTTCGTTATCGCTTCTGCGACGGCCAACGGCGTTGTCTTGGTCTTGGCTGGACATGGCGTCAAATTTGTCGAAATGGTGTAACCATTGCTGGACGGCGACCATGCTGCTGCCGTCTAAGCCTACGCCTTGTCCTTGTACGATGGCGGCGTTGAAGGCGGCTTGGTCTTTCGGGTTTTCGGTGCCGTCTTCATAGCCGGTGAGATCGCGATCCGTATCGTACTTAAAGCCATCAATTGCCTGTTGCAAATCGAAGACGGGATGTAATGCGAGTCGTACGCGGCGAGTCTGGTGCGCCAGTTCGCCACGCTCGGTTTCTCGCAACCAGCACCACACGGCGGCGGGTGTCGCAGGCAAGCCGACACGGCTGCCTTCAATGCCAGCAAATTCGTATAGCCCGTCGATCGTCTTGCCAAAAGCGGCGACTAGGGAGGCGCCTAAACCCAGCACGACATGGTCGCCGTCAACTAGCGCAGACAGGGTAGTGAGCGCGCTGCGGATAGCTGCGATATCGGCTGCGGGTTTGATCGTAAAGCTGAGATACGTCGCGTGCGGAGTGATGTGTTGCAGAATACCGTTTTGCATTTGAGTGACCGAAAGATTTGAATTGGATGATGAAGAGGGCGAAGAAGAATTTTAATCAGGATTGGCTGAGCCTGCTAACAGTTTTTCGTCAGTAAAAATACTCAATTTTGCAGGCGTGGCGGACGGACATAGTAGATATCCCATTCCGTCTCGTGACTAAATACAAATTCATGTTTGAGATAAAACAAGTTAGCGTCGCTTTGACGTAAAGCACCTACATGTAAGCTCAACCCAAGCTGATCTGCTTCGCTAAAAATTTGTTGTAATACCTGGCTGCCAATGCCTTGGCTATGATGAAGAGGATCAAGATATAAATGGTCTAGCATTAGCCCGGCATCACAGGGTTTGACCGCCACAAAACCAATTCGCTGATCGCCATCAATCATAATATGGCGTGTTAGCGCAGGGTCATAACTGGCGCGTAATCGCTCACGCGCACGTTGCGGGTCAAACCTGCCTATGCGCTCCAGACTGGCTTGCATAGCGCGGATGCGCAGTGCTAACAGAGCCTCAAAATCGGCTTCTGTTGCGGGGATCAGTTCTATTGTTTGCATTGTTAGCGGGCTGATATTGCGTGTTACTTATTACTCACTTTTTGCGATTACTTTGCTTACTCTTCTGGCCAGGCAGCCATTACGACTTCTTCAATATCGTCGGGATTATTGACTTTTTTTAATACGCTTTGCCATTCTTTAGGAGAAGGCTTGGCACGGGTAGTGAATTTGGGCATTTCATTAGCGCGTTTAAAATCAAACATTTTAGGGGTGTCGATATTCATCTTGATACCAAATACGACCAGACCACGATCAACAGAAAATGGACCGATTTTTTTGACCGCGTCACTAATTGCAGTCTCATAAAATTCATGCAAAGCAGGTTCCATATCCAGCCATGTCGCTACCTTGCCATCGGAGCGCACGGCGATCACCAGATAACCGCTGGTCGAGGGGATAGATGCTTTTTTTAAGGCTTTCCAAATCTGCGACTGCACTTTGTTAGAGAAGCGTGCCATCTCGTCGGGTTTGATTTGTTTCGACTTCAATACGTCTTCAGACTGGAAGAAATACAGGCTGTCAAAGCGCGTTTCTGCCGCCTGACTTGGGCTAGCCAGCACCGACAATAATAGCAAGAAAATTGATAGCAGTAGTTTCATGTTTGAGCCAATCAATACGCTACATCAGTTGGTCACAAAAACGCCGGCAGCACGATTTTTTTGTACATTATTCCAGTTAAACACCTGACCATTCATGGCAACGTACACACCTGCTGGTAATAGCTGTGCTACACCGCAGGCAAAGCCGAGATTAAACAAGGCGTCTGAATTGGCGATTTCGTAAGGGATCATCGCACCGGTAAAAACGATGGCTTTATCCAAATTGGCTGCGCCCAATACCTCAGCGGTTTCGCGCATGGTGTCTGTGCCGTGGATGATCACAATCGCGCGCTCCGGTGCTTGCTGACATGATGCCAAAATCCGCTGACGATCCGCGTCCACCATATCGAGTGAGTCCATTAAGTGATCCGCTTCCAAAGCCACAGGCACAGTGATGCGCGCGCGCTTGAGAACATCGGGTAAATGGCTGTCTGCAAAACTTAACTTACCCGCCAGTTCATCATAATGTTTATCGAAAGTGCCGCCGGTGCCAATGATGCGTAATGTCATAATGGTTTTGTCATGAGAGGGTTAATCTGGTGGGTATATTGTAGCGCTGAAGTTTACTCGCAGCGAAATTGGATTAGACTTCTCACTACTTTTGTACTAACTTTGTTGATTAGTCCGGCGGCGGCAACGTCGCTGGTACCTTTAAAACAGACATCTAAAACAAACCTCTAACACAGACACATATCAGCATGAAACCGATCGCTCCCGGCACTGTCATTTTCCATCGTCATCGCGGCTATGGCGTGCTGACGTCCGTTAATTTACTCACGGGTTGGGTGGCAGCACGGTTTGGCGATGAATCGCGCACGCTGGATTTAAATTTATCTACTGATGATGTGCAACATGCCGATGGCGAAGCGATTTTATTCCGCCGCCAGCCGCCAGAGCGCATGCCACATGCGCGCCTGATGGCGATGGTGCGTGACTTGCATCAGGCTGGCTACCAAAAATTGTATTTGTACAGCTGGCCCAAACCCTCTGGCCTGCATTGGCGCTGGCAATTATTCACAGGACCACGGCAATGGATGCAAAGACCGTGGCGCGAGGGCTGGTATGGCTCTGGCGCGGATTACAACTTTAATCCGGTCATGGGGTGGGGCGATGCTCCGGGCGCGAGCACGACAGAATTAATCGACGCTTTCGCCCGGTTTGACCCCGCCGGACTAGCGCAAGCCTTGGGCCGCGATGAGGACCATACCATCTGGTTTGCCCAAATCTGTGAAGTCTTACTCCCTGACTATGCGTACAGTCTGGGAGCCGATACGCCCGACAATCCGCTACCACTGTATCTGCCAACCATGCCGGTACGTCAACGCTTGCCAGAACGCGCCGACCTGCGACTTAGTTACCCGCCGGGCTGGGAACAAACCTGGAGCGCCGACAGCTTAAGCCGTCGCCATCAAATGCGTGCCGTGGTGCGACATGACGTGATTCCAAGCAGCTTTAACTTATCGCTAACGCCTTAGCAAAAATCACATACTCCCCTTTTAAATATGTAAATATGGTCTATTGCCCAGAATTTTATTGGGCAGTTAAAATGTACCTATAATGAGTATAATTTTCACCCAAGAAAACCGAGCGATAAAAATACGCGGAGAACCTACTCTAGCCTGAGTATTCTTTATCAATACGGCGTCCGAGACCCTGTTCAAGCACGCTACATAAAATTAAGACTTAGACAAAACTACCCGGCTGCGGGCTCCCTTTGCTGTCACAATTTTGCATAAGTTCTAAAACCATCTTGTTACATCATATACAAGGTTCTCATGTCTTTTTTCGCTGTTAATGCGTTTTCGAAATGTAACATAAGCAACTGATTAAACCTGAGCGGGCTAACAAAATTGCAGCGCTTTTTTGCCACCTTTTTTGTCCGCCTCCGCGCACTTAATTCAGACGAATTGTTACTTCTATATTCACATTCTCCAGAGGTAAAAAATGAAAAAAATGGTCGCTTTTCTATTACTCGTTTCACTCGGTTTGGTCGGCAATGCAAACGCTCAAGGTGGTACACATTTAACCATCCGCAATGAACTTGGCGGTGATCGTTTATGTATGGATGCTAGTATGGATCATAGTATAGGCGATGGGGCGCCGGTGTATGTGTATCGCTGCCATGGTCGTGAAAACCAACGCTGGACAGTGACCCAAAGTATGTACGGTCAAAGTACGATCGTAGGTGTCGATGGTTTTTGCCTAGACGTACGTGGCGCGTCACGCCAGCCAGGTACGCCAGTTGAGCTTTATCAATGCCATTTTGGTAGTAACCAAAAATTTGTAGTGCAGCAAGATGGTCATATTAAAGAAGTAGAAAGCGGTAAGTGTCTGGCATCTTTGGGAACCAGAGACCGGTCACCGATCGTCCTGGATTTCTGTCAAAACTCGCCAAACCAGATCTGGCTGTTTGAAAAATAACACTATAGTAAGTGCATCACTCATTACGCCTTAGCGCAATCTTAACGAAGCTTTAATGCGATTTGATCAGTAACGCCGATTCTGCTGACTTTGACAGATCCAGCGGAATCGGCAATCATCCTTGCCTGTTATTACCGACATGAGCTTCGGTAAATAAACCGTAACCAGGCGCAACCAACATGTATTCCACCCGCAGCAAAATCACTATCGCCACGGCATGGCTGTTGTTTTCTTTGCTGATGGTCTGGGTTGCCGTACAGGACTTCCAGCGCGACGGTGGCAGACTAATCTGGCAGCCGATCTTGTGGGAAAGTTCGTCCGCAATCACTGGTCTGTTTATCTTGCTAATACAACGGCGCCTGACAAAACCGTATGACTACTTGCTCGCAACGCCGTGGCGCTGGTTTGCGCTGCAAATGATGTGCTTGCCAATACAATGGATTTGTTTTGTTTCGATTACATTCGG
The DNA here is from genome assembly GCF_034314085.1 of Undibacterium sp. 5I1. NCBI lineage: Bacteria > Pseudomonadati > Pseudomonadota > Betaproteobacteria > Burkholderiales > Oxalobacteraceae > Undibacterium > Undibacterium sp. 5I1. The sequence continues at coordinate 3,696,359 of NZ_JAVIWI010000001.1, read as the reverse complement.
CATACGACATGGCGTATATGCACTCATGGGTATGCATTACTATCACCGTGACTGGCCAGAATTGTTTTTATACGAATCGAGCAAGCTATCCATATTTTTGAGTATGTTTATGGTGATTTTGTTTGGCCTGCTGTCTTACTTTGAGCTGGTCAAACAAAAACTTCATGCTGAACAATCGAATGCCTTGTTACGGCAGGCGCAGTTGCAAAGAATGACGCAGCAGATGCAGCCGCATTTTTTATTTAATGCGCTCAACACGATTTCTTCCCTGATGCATACCGATGTCGACAAAGCCGATGCCACGTTAATTCAGCTAGCAGATGTTCTGCGTGCCACCTTAGAAGTCAGCGAACAGCATGAAGCGCCACTCAGCACCGAGTTGCGCCTAGTGCGCGGTTATGCCAGCGTCATGGCAGAGCGCTATGCTGATCGAGTGACATTGGACTGGCAAATCGATCCCGACACTTTGACCTGCACCATGCCAGTCATGAGCCTGCAACCGCTGCTGGAAAACATCTTTAAGCATACGGTCGAACAGTGCCGTCAAACCACGCATATCCAGATCAGCGCGAAACGTGAGAAGAGACAGTCAGGTGAAGCAGACGGCAACGGCAAGTCCGATATCTTGTTACTGCGCCTGAGCGATGATCAGGGCAAACTTCAGATCAAAAACGCCGATGCCGGCAGCCATTCAGGCATCGGTCTGCGCAACATCCGCGAACGCCTTGCTCTGCAATACCGCGACGACACCGCCAGCCTAACGCTCACTCAACTGAGTCCCGCTGGCGTTCTGGCAGAAATGCGTTTGCCTTGGAGAACCGCATGCGCGTCCTGATCGTCGATGATGAACGCCCTGCACGCGATAAGTTGCGCCGCCTGTTGTCGCAAGAACCGGATATTAGCGCGACGGAAGAAGCGCGGGATGCAATTGAGGCTTTACAGACAATAGCTGAGTTCAAACCGGATGTCGCCTTCTTCGATATCCAGATGCCAGAAGTCAGCGGACTGGAGCTGGCGGCCTCATTGCCCCACCATCTTGATGGTCCTGCACCGCTGATCGTCTTCGTCACTGCCTACGATCACTATGCGATTCAGGCGTTTGACGCCAATGCGATTGACTATTTGCTGAAGCCGTTTGATCAGAGCCGTTTGCAACGCGCGCTGGAGCGAGTGCGGGCTAGATTCAAAGACCGCAGCCAGACGCCAACCTTGCCAGCGATGGTGCCAGTGGCTGGCACTGGTCATGCGGTTCAGCAGCTGTTAATTACCGAGCGTGGCGTCACCCGCATCGTCCGTGTTGAACATATCGAATGGATAGAAACTGCCGATAATTACGTCGTACTGCATACCGCCAGTGAGCATCCCCTGATGCGCCAGACCTTGAGCGGATTAGTGGATCAGCTTGGCGCGCAATTCATCCGTTGCCATCGCCGCGCGGCAGTGCAGTTGAGTTGGATAGACAGCATCGTTACTCTGGAGAAGGGCGACTGCGAACTGTTGCTGCGAGGCGGCGCACGAGTGCCGTGCAGCCGCCAATATCGAGCGGAAGTGATGGAAAAATTACAGACAATTCCGACTCGCCCCGGCTAAATCCCATCTCGCCACATTCCGCTGGCCTCTGCTTGTACATCGATTTAACCTGAAATTGTTCAACCCAGATTTTCCATTTGACAGCGATAAGTGTGCCTTTGGCGAACTGACTGGCTAGACGCGACGACGACGCAAGCTGCATCTTGCTAGGAGGAGCAACAACGCTAGGCAGTTCGCCAAAGGTGCAATTGTCACAGTAACGTTCCCACTCAAATCGCGGTGGTGCTATCCCTCTGAAGACCGCACGCCGTCTGCGTTTTTTGCGAAGTGGTAGCGGTCTAATGGAAAATCTGGGTTCAATCTAAACAACTTCAGAGATCGCTGCCATGAACCCACACGCTGCCAATGCTAATGTTAGCTCCCGCCTGTTTTTTTTGGATTGGGTACGTATTTTCGCCTTCATGCTCTTGATCGTGTATCACACCGGCATGTATTACGTGACCTGGGGTTTTCATATTAAAAGTCCCTTTGCCAGTGACGCGATTGAACCGCTGATGATGCTGTCATCGCCATGGCGGCTGAGTTTGCTGTTTATGATTTCAGGTGTCGCCTCGGCATTTATGTTGAAAAAACTCAGTGCGACGCAATTCATGCGTCAGCGCAGCAGCCGTCTGCTGATACCGCTGCTATTTGGCATGCTGGTGATCGTGCCACCACAATCATATTTTGAGGTGGTCGAAAAAGTCGCCTATCAAGGCAGCTATTTCGACTTTATGCAGCTGTATTTGAAAGCCTACCACGGCTTTTGCGACAAAGACGGTTGCCTGCGTTTGCCGACCTGGAATCACCTTTGGTTTGTCAGTTATCTCTGGGTTTACAGCGTCGTACTTGGTTGTCTGATACTCGCCTTTGGCAAACGCTTTAACGCGATCTCTGACTGGCTGGCGAATTTGCTGACGGGCTGGAAGATCATCGCTCTGCCTGTGGCTATTTTTGCGATCGAACGTATCTGCCTGTTCAGCCGTTTTCCCCAAACCCATGCACTGGTGGATGACTGGTATAACCACGCCAACTATTTCGTCCTGTTTTTATTGGGCGCGCTGTTAGCAACGCAAGCGAACTTCTGGGCAAGGCTGAATCCGCAACGCTGGCTCAATCTGGGCATCGCCATCACATGCTGGGGTTCGTTGATTGTGTATTACGCCATGGGTGAAACAGTGATACCAGCGTCGCAGGTTGAATTTTGGCGTCACTTGCAACGTGTGGTGTATGCCTTGTGCCAATGGAGCGCCATCCTTGCCGTCTGCGGTTTTGCCCATCGCCACCTGCAATTTGACAGCAGCCAGCGACGTTATCTGACACAAGCGGTGTTCCCTGTGTATATCGTCCACCAAACACTGATCATCGTCATGGCTCACTATTTCAAACCAGCTAAACTCACACCAGCGGTCGAAGGTCCTATTTTGATTTTACTTACCTTGACGGTCAGCTTTGGGATTTTTGAAATAGTTCGTCGAGTAGCGGTATTGCGACCCTTGTTTGGGATAGCCGCAGAAATAAAAACCGGCAACGCTAAGGAAGAACCGCAAGCGACCTCAACCGAGAAAATCGGTCCTGGCAACATCACCCAGCAAGTGAATACTCAGGCGGCTATTTAAGCAAGATTTACAGCAAATAAATGGGGAGTATAGGAAAAAAATAATCATATTCCCCATATTTTAATTGGTTTTTTAAATATACCACTAACGAGTATAATTTTCTACATTGCACATCAGGCAAACACTCGGCGTGATTTTAGCTATATTTCTAGCGATACTTCTGGCTACACTTCTGACCGTATTTCTAACTGCCGCCACTGCATTTTTATTCTGGCTGCCGCACCCGCAAAAAACTAGCAAACTTTGGCAAACCCGTTGAGGTTACATCGCGGTAACGGTAAGTCACCGTGCTGCCCACCGCTGGCGGATTGCGCCTTTGCTCATCACTAAAACCCGTGCCTAGCCGGAAACGCACGCCCTCCGGTGTTTGCAGTACCAGCGCACCGAGCATGCCCTGATATTTGCCCTTTCCTGGTTCGTGGCTGACGACGACGGCTTCGGCATCTAACTGCGGTTTTAGTTTGAGCAATACGTCTGATCGTCCGGTCTGCCATGGCGCATCGGCGCGATGGAGCATCAAGCCCTCGCCGCCATCACGTACCACTTGATTGAGTTTTTGTTGCAATGCTGCCTTATCAGCGACCCGCACTTGTGGCAGCACCTGCAACCAGGCAACGCCCGCCTGCGCTACGCTGGCTTGCAGGCTAGCGTAACGTTGAGCAAAATCACCCTCACCGTTTGGCAACTCATACAGCTGATAGCTGATTTTCTGCCACTCGGCGTCAACCGGCTCTTGACGCTGCACCGCGGCAGATAGCCGGTCAAAACTATGCCGCTCCATCCACAATTCGCCATCAACTGTATGCTTGGGTAAAGCCGCGATAAACCAGGCAGGTGCGTGGATAGCTTTGCCACTGCGAAAACGTAACTGCTTACCGTCCCACAAGGCGCGTACACCATCGAGTTTTTCGCTCACCAGATACAGTGCGGGATCAAATTTATCTGAAAAATTTTGCGCCAGTAAAATGTCCATCCTAGCGGCACCAGAATCGGTACTAGCGGTCATATGATCTGCAGCCGACGTCTGCGCAAACGGCTGCAAAACACCACTGAGCAGTAACAGCGCCATTACCCGGCGTAAGGGTGGTAATTGGGATGGATTCATATTAGCCTAGGGTGAGATTGATAGAGATCGGCTGATGTTTAGTCAATACAGACATAAGCCTAGGTTATTATAAAGTTAATTTTTTATCCAGCATTTGTCACTACTGTGTTTAATTAATGCGGGACACTACCAACTCCCAAAAGTTTTTTGAAAGAAATATAATGCAATCCCTGTTCAGATTGATCGCCAAATCATCAATTCGAAGCTTCATTCTTCAGTTTAGCGCTGCGCTACTGATCGGTTTTATGCTGCGTTTTGTAGTCAATTTAACGCCTGTCTGGTGGCTGGTATGGATTGCGCCAGTACCTTTGTTGGTCATCGCTTTGCTCTCCAATAAGCGGGATACTTTCTGGATAAGTACCGTAGCCATTTTGTTTGGTCTAAGCAGTAACCTGCACTACTACCAGTTGGTTATGCCAGCGCCAATTGCTCTGCTGGTGATATTGGCACAAAGCTGGCTTTGGGTATTCGTCATCATGACCACGCGGCGTCTTGTGCTGCGTTACCAATCATGGTGGACGGTGCTGGTCTATCCCGTGGTGTGGTCTGCCGTAGATACCTTAATGGCGCATTTTTTACCCGATGGTAATTGGGGCAGTCTTGCTTATTCGCAGGCAGAATTTTTACCAATACTGCAAGTGACTTCCTTGTTTGGTGTGGCAGGCTTATTGTTTTTGCTGGCATTATTTCCATCCGCCATTGCGCTTGCTTTTGTGTATGGCAGGCGTTTGCACCATGCGCCTTGGGCATATGGGTTAACGACCTTGCTCTTGATCACCACTTTTACATATGGCGAATTCCGCTTGCAAGCTCCGTCCGGCACGCAGCAAGTTGTGTTTGGATTGGTCAGTATTGACGATGCCATCGGCCTGCAAGCAAGTGCGACCTATGCCGCCCACATTTGGCAACAATACGACCAGCATGTCGCAACACTGGCAGCACAGGGCGCGACGATTATCGTTTTACCAGAGAAAATCGCGATGCTGACGCCCGCCAATGCAGAACAATTAAAACGCCATTTAAGTTCGCTCGCTAAAGAACACCACGTCTGGATAACAGCAGGCAGTGCGATTGACAACGGATCAACACGTAGCAATCTGGCCTGGATGTTTTCACCATTAGGCATACTCACTAATAGCTACCAAAAACAACACATGGCACCACCAGAACGTGATTACGCCACCGGAGTCGACTATGAGACGAAGGTGATCGACGCTACGTTATACGGCCTCGCTATTTGCAAAGACATGCATTTTGCAAGTCTGGGTCGCGCCTATGCGGAGAGAAACGTTGGCGTAATGTTAGTACCCGCCTGGGACTTTTACTTTGACCAATGGATCGCGTCCAGAATGACGCTCACCCGCGGGGTAGAAAGTGGCTACGTCGTTGTGCGCTCTGCACGCGACGGCTTGATAACAGTAAGTGATGCCTATGGTCGGGTGCTTGCAGAAAAACCTAGTAGCGGCATGCCGGGACAAACACTGTTCGTCAAAACAAACATAGCTGCGCGCTTAACTACTTTATATTCGACTATCGGTGATCTGTTTGGCTGGCTCTGTGTGCTTTGTGCCGTGGTTGCAGGTACCGTATTAATCTGGGATCGCCAATCAGGCAGCAAAAAATCAAACTAGCATATTTAGTTGATTTGCCGGATGATGCCGTTTAGCAAACACTAAATGGCGTTTTCTGCACCAGTTCTCTTCTATGCAGGACTTACGCAGATTTATCTGGGCAAGACGCAAGGGGAAAGGTTTTACCTAAGTCTTACTATGAATTTTTGTTATCTTTTTTAAACCGAGAATTTCCATTACGATTTGAGCTGATGGCGGAGGCAGTTTTGATGCGAGTTTGTTATAAATAAGACGCTCATAACGAGCCATGAGCAACGAAGAGCGTCAAAAATGACCGAAAATGCGCCGTCAGCACTCAAGTAGCACCTCTTGTGCACATAATGGAAAATCTCGGTTAACCTAAATACAAACTACCTCAATGACAAATATCCCCGACTTTCCAGAACATGCCTGGGTTTCCTTAGAAACACCGCAAGATGTGGAGGCATGGATGGATTTGCAAAATCGTGAATTACAAGAAGCCATAGGAACAATTTCTACCTATTCCACAAGTAGCGGTCAGGGTATTGCCTTACGTTTGGCTTTGGGCGGCGATGTGTTTATTCACACTAACTCAGACGGAGATGTTTTATTGGACGTGACGCCAGAAGCTGATTGGGTCATTCCGGTGATCAGCGCGGTGACACAGATCAGCACTCCACGGGGGCAAGTCTGGATTTTGCCAGCACATGTACTGACGCAACTGATACTGGGCTTGAATAGTTTGATTGCCTCAAGCTGGCTGGTGCTGGGGCATAAGTTCAGAATGAAATAGCCATTGGTCTGAGCTAAGTAAAAAATAAAGGGTGTAGTTTTTATGACTGCACCCTTTTGACTTTTTGCTGCGTTGTTACTGCATTACTAATCTAGTGTTAGCGCACTACGCCATCTTTATCAACCTTAACAATACGTGAATTGCTACTGTCGCTGCTGCCGTTAGCGGCGTTTTGCTTCACATTCACCTCTGCCACACCGGTACCGCTGGCGCTGATCTTGGCGCGTTCTACTAACAAACTGCTGGCGTTTAAATCACCGCTGCCATGCAATTTGGCGCTGAGCAATTTGCCTTGACCAGATAGTTCTACGCTACCGGTGCCGTCCATGACAATTTCAATCTGCTGTGTTTTTATGTCGCTAGCCTCCAGATCGCCAGAACCGAGTAAGTCTATTTTTAATGTATCCGAAACGCTGTTTGATCGCATATTGCCTGTACCATGACCAGTGAATTGCGCTTTGTCGGATCGTAAATTACTAGCGTCAAAATCACCCGAGCCGTTGACCACAACATCCAGATCGGTGGTTGTGCCATCTAAGGTCAAGCTACCACTGCCGCCCATACGGACTTTGGTACCAGCGGCTTTTAATCCACGAACTTCCATATCGCCAGAGCCATTAATTTCGGCCGAGAACTGCTTGATATCGCCAGTAATAGAAACATCGCCCGATCCCCGGATCGTGGCATTAACCGCAGCCACCTTCAGGTCGTTCGCGTCCAGATCACCGGAACCATTGGTCTGTGACTGCAATTCTTCTGTGACGGTACCTAGTTTTAAGTTGCCAGAACCATTGATCTGGGCATGTGCTTTAGCGACCTGTAATTGACTTACGTCCATATCACCGCTGCCATTAATATTGGCTTGCAGCTCGCCGACAGTACCGTTGGCACGTACATCGCCAGAACCATTAATCGCCAATTCTAATTTGTCGCCTTTAAATCGATCTAGAACCAGATCACCGCTACCGTTGACTTTAATGCGGTTAAGTTTGCTCGCGGCGACCTTAACGGTCAACTGAGTCGGCGTAAAGTTGGTCGATAAATGAATAATCGTTTTACTCTTTGAGCGTATATATAAAGTATTGCCAGTGACGACGGTTTCAACTTCCTTAACGAGTTTTTCGTTACCGACGATCTCTAAGGCTGGCCCGCCCTCTGCGGTGACGACAACATCATAAGGACCTGTCATATCGATTTCAGTAAATTCAGCGACATCGCGCTTTTCCTGAATGACCGGCCCATTGTTAGCAGCGTTGGTGTTGTCACTAAATTCCACATTGCAGCCACCCAGAGCGAGTAGCAAAATTAAACTTGTGCGCTTTAACATGATGTCTCTTTGGTAGAAAGATGGAAAGATGCCAGCATACGGCAGCTATTTGATAAAAGAAAACTTCTTGAGACAGAATGCGTATGGGCAGGGATAAAATGCCAATCAAGCAGACCTGTGGAAACTCGGTTGATATTATTACCCGGCCAAGCGCCTTCTTCAACAGCAGACTAAACACCGGTACTAGCATCAGCGATGCTACACTTAATGGTATCAACGAATCAAAACCCTGAGAACTTACAACAAGCATTCGATCAATATGCAGGGTCACATTGTGCTCAGATATGTTTTTTTAGAAGTTCCACTTACCCTTATTTAGATGAAATACAAGCTCATACACGGTAAAGAACTTGATGCAGCATTAATTGCACGCTGGCTGCAAATACGAGATGGCTCGACTCAAGATCAAAATTCAAGCCAAAACCAGGCTCAAAGCACCTACCAAAGTCCCTATTATCATCCGACATTTACACAGATTGCCGCAGGCATCAGGGACGATACGCGGATTGTGGTTTGTGAAGATGCGGGACAAATCGTTGGCGTGTTGCCATTCCATCGTCTATCAAAATATCAGGCGCGCTCCGTCGGCTTGTTCTTAGCCGATTATCAAGGGCCAATCACAGATAACGGTATCCAGCTTTCGCCAAAAACGTTATTGCAAGCGATGGGCGTGCGCTATATGGGCTTTGACCACATGCCGCAAAGCCGGACGGATTTTAAGCCCTATGCCTGGGCGCATAGCCGCTCGCAAGTGCTGGACCTCGAGGGTGGATTTGAAGTATATGCCGACAAACTGGCGTTGCTGCAAAACGTGAAACAAGCGGGCGTCCTAAAAACCATCAAGCAGATGGAACGAAAAGTAGCGCGTGAAAAAGGTGAGTTGCGTTTTACCATGCAAAGCACAAGCGACCATGATTTTGCCCAGCTTTTACAAGGTAAATCCGAGCAATTTAATCGCACTTTAGGCGAAGGGCACGATACCTTTGCGATCCCTTGGGTGCGGCAAATGCTGGATTCTCTCCGCGCTCACGACGGCTCTGATTTCGGCGGACTACTCTCTACCTTGCATGTCGGTGATGAGCTTGTCGCAGCGCATTTTGGGCTGCGCTCCGGCGGGGTTTTACACTTCTGGTTCCCTTGGTACCGGGTGGATTATGCCGTCTACTCAGTCGGTCTGATCTTACTAAAAGAATGTGCCAGCCATGTACAAAGTTTAGGCATTTCAAGCATAGATCTGGGACGTGGAGAACAAGCCTACAAAACCCGGTTTGCGACCAGTAGCGTTGCTTTATGCGAAGGCGCGATTGCCAATCCCGATCTGATACGGAAAGCGCGCATCAGCTACCTGCGCACCCGCTGGGCAGTGCGCGACTCCTGGCTAGGACATAAACTCAAAGCACTCAAAAGTGCCGCTAAAACCAGTAAGCAAAGCGACTAAGATCGCTCAGATGCTGAGGGTGCGTCATACGCACCAATGATGAAAAAACGATGAGCTTAAAAAGAAACATTACCATATGAATCGGTGCGCATAGCGCACCCTTGCTGTTGATAAGCTGTAATGCTTAAAGCGTTCACGCACTTGGTCAAATAAACGCGATTTTACAGGCGTGATGTTTTTGTCCATTTGGTTATACTGTGTATTTAATCAGTATAACCAAATATAGCTAATGCTCATCAGCGTTTCAAGGGATGTAGAGCAAGCTTGTTATTTTTCTTCCGTCGGTTATTATTGCAAAATGAAAATTAAATCACGTTAGGCTTCCAAAAGCATGGCACTATCGATACGTCGTAAACGCATCAACACCGTTCTCGGTCTTCTGCTTCTCGGCGGCCTCGTCTACATGTTCTGGCCTTTCGTTGTGGGGCGCGGCCAGATGCAAACCTTCTGTGCATCGCTTCCAAACGGTGCCTCTCTGGCTCAGGTTCAAGAGCTAGTATCTGCCCGTGGCTATCGCGTCACATCGCTCATTGATGGTCACGCGTTCGTTTACGACACGCGGTCAATGGCACGGTTCAATTGAGCGTTGCAGTTTGGTAGCAATGGTCTCGTGTCAGCGCTATATGCTGACAATCCGTAGGCCTAACATCTCGTTCAAGGCGGACGGCTTCGCCGCCGCTTAACTCCAGCGTTAGGCTGAACAGAAGGGGGCATCGTGGTCTGTATTGAACCCGCTAACACGAACCATTTTGCAGAAGTTCTCGCATGGCTCAAGACTGAAAAGGAGCTAGGCGGAACGGGGTTCTACTGCAACAGGAACGTTATTGAAAAATCGTTTGCTTCCGGCGAGGGGTTTTGCGCCATCGCAGAAGGAAAAGTCATCGGCTTTGCTGTCTTCCAAATGTTCACAGATGGCGGTGACGTTCACATTATTGAAGTGGAACGATCCGCTAGAGGTCAAGGGTTTGGCTCTAAGTTGCTGCTTGCGGCGGTGGAAACGCTGCGTGGGCTCGGAGCCAAGTACGTCCACGTTGAGTGCACGTCCGCCAAAGGAGAGGCTCTTTGTCGTCTTCACGGATTTGAAACTTACGTTGATCCTCGTAACTACCGCAGTGAATGGGACAATCCACTGCTAAGGCACTATCTCTCCGAGTAGAGACCTCGACCACCAAACCCATGGGCATAGTGCAGCCTAACACTGCGGTCAAGGCAGCTCCCTTCGGTCGCTGGACGCTGCACGATAAAGCTCCGCGCAGCCAGCGTAGGTGCGATTAGCACAGCGTAATCGTACGCATGCAAACCTGACTGATTACTTAAAACTGAGATCTAAGCCATGCGCAACTATCGCCGTGTACTCGCTTCCTGCTGCACATGCTAACGACTAACATGCGTACGATTACGCGGACTTATTAGTACCTATTTCCTTCGGCAGAAACTTGGTGTTGCTGCAATGGAAAACTAATAAGTCACTCAAGCGCAGTGCAAGAAATAGCTCGCAAGGCCGACATTACCTTTTTTATACACCGCTTGCAGCCAAACAAATACGTTGTCCTTCGACACATTTTTCATCACCTAACTGGTTACGTTGCCGACCTTCAGGCTGTCTTGCCAGCGAAGATCGGTGCGTCACTCGCACCAATGATGGAATAGCGAACGGCTTAGAAAGTGAATATATTCGGTGAAGCGGTACGCCGTGTAAACGGACGCAAGCTACGCTTGCTGTTGTTTTGCCTCACGTCTGTCTGGTATCTGCCTACTTTATAAGCAAAAAAAACGCTAATTTCCGCTTATTTAAGCCGAATTGATTGCACTTCAGGATTTAAATGTTGTACGATACTCAGTAGGGTATAAGTATATTTATTGTAATCCCCCAATTTAATTCATCACAGGAGCAACACCATGGCAGATACTCCCCCGCTAAAGATCGTTCAAGGCACAGCATTAACCGACCAACAGAAAAAAGATTTGTTGCATAGACTGGCGCGGGTAGAAGGTCAGTTACGTGGCATCCAAAAGCTGATCGCCAAAGCCGCTGAGCCTGATGATTGTGATGGTATTGCACAACAAATGTCCGCAGCACGCAAAGCTCTGGATCGCTCTTTCGTGACATTGCTGACTAGCTCGATGCTGACACATTCTGAAAAATCTGCGAGTGTAGAAGAAGCTCATGCACGTGCAAAACATCTGGCTGCATTCCTGGATAAATTCGCCTAAAAATGTTAGCAGACCCTATCGGTCTGCAACAAAAATTAAGCCGCAATTAAGCAGCAAGAAAATAGCAACACAATAGAAAACGCCACGAGGTTTTAATGATCAATTTTAAATTCCCCGTGGCGTTTTTGCGCGCGGGTTTATGCAGCACAACGCTTGTCGTCTTATCCATAACAGCGATCTCCACCCAGGCACAAACAATCAAAGAAGCGCCCTTACGCGCCCATCTGGCTTTTCTGGCAGATGATTTACTGGAAGGTCGCGGCACCGGCCAGCGCGGTGGCGATCTAGCGGTGCGTTATCTGGAAACCCAAGCCGCCGCCATTGGCTTAAAACCCTTATCCGGCAACACTTATCGCCAATCCGTGCCCTTAGTAGGCGTCACCGCCCAGCCCACTAGCAGCCTGCAGTTTGAGGTTAGTGGCAAGATCATGAAAACCGAATTTGGCACGCAAGCGGTGTACGGCACGGGTGGCAACCAAAGCAATATCGCTTTTAACGCACCCGTGGTTTTTGTAGGCTACGGCATCCGCTCTGAAGAAGAACGTTGGAACGACTATAAAAACGTCGATGTCAAAGGCAAGTTGCTGATCATGATGGTCAACGATCCGCAACCCACCGCCGAGGAACCAAACCGTTTTGGCGGAAAATCGCTCACTTACTACGGCCGCTGGACATATAAATACGAACAAGCTTTGCGCGAAGGTGCCTCAGGCGTTTTGCTGATCCACACTACGCCGTCAGCCTCCTATGGCTGGAGCGTGCCGGTGAATAGTTTTAGTCACGAACGCTTCCATCTGGACGGTGCTGGCAATCCGATTGAAGGCTGGCTGCATGACGATACCGCCAAAGCCTTGTTTAGCGCTGCGGGTCAAGATCTGGATGCCTTGCGCGCCAAAGCAGAGAGCCGTGATTTCCAACCGGTCATCATCAACGCAATAGCACAAGTGGATTTGAAAACTACTGTGCGTAAGGTAGAACAATTCAACGTCGTCGGCATGGTGCCGGGTACCGATCCCAAGCTGAAAGAAGAAGCCGTGATCTATTCCGCTCACTGGGACCATCTGGGCAAGATCGCCGCCTCCGGCACTGAAAAAGCAGATCACATCTGGAACGGTGCAATTGATAATGCCTCCGGTGCGGCCTCACTGATCGCCATGGCACAAGCCGCGGTTGAGCACCCTGCCCGTCGTACTTTGATTTTTTTATGGCCTTGCGCTGAAGAGCAATACTTGCTGGGCAGCGCTGCCTATGTCAAAAACCCGCTATGGCCGCTGGCAAAAACTAGTGCTGATTTAAATCTGGACAGTATGAACTTTGTCGGCAAAACACTGGATATCGGCGTGGCTGGCAGCGAGCACAGCAGCCTGAACCAAACCGCCGCCGTGGTTGCCAAAAAAATGGGCATGCATCTGGCACCGCGAGTGCCAGATTTATCAGGAAGTTTTTTCCGCGCAGATCACTTCAACTTCGCCCGTGCTGGCATACCGGCATTCAACGTAGGCTCTGCCGTTTTCTCGGGCGACGGACATTTTGAATTTGAAAAAAATGATCAAGTCTCGAATAGCGTCATGCATAACTTCACCAAACACTACCATCAAGAAACTGACCGCTACGACCCTAACTGGGATTTATCCGGCATGGTGCAGCAGGCACAATTTACGCTGAATCTTGGTTATGCGGTGGCAAACGCCGCTGGCATGGCGACATGGAAAACAGGCGATGCGTTTAGTGAAATAAAGCGTTAGAGGTCAAGTTTTAAAGTCGTCGCCAACGTAGTGGCAATTTAATCTTCAATTTGAACACCAGCACGTGTAACCAATCTTGTGCTGGTGTTTCATATTTAGGACTTACGCAAAACCGCCATCAAAAAACAAGCGCCAAACAATCCGAAAAATAAATCCGACAGCGTGTCTGAAACGCCTAAGTTCATTTTCGTACCCAAAATTACATCTGACAAATACTCCCAAAATTCCCAGACGACAGCGGTTACCGTCGTCAAGCTCAATGGCAGAATAAGTTGAATTATTCTGGGAATCGGCTCGATAAAGACTTGCGAATAGCTCGCTGTAATCAAATAAAAATAAGTAATAGCCATGCCCCCAAAAAAATGTGTAGGCATGTCTAACCACGGATAAATAAGATAAGCATTAAAGCCTTTTGCTACAATAGCGTAAAACGCAAAGACACTCAACGGTGCCCATGCTGCATGCCGGAAAGAGCGAAGTAACCAGATTTTCATTTTCAATCCCATATTTAAGTGGGGGAGAGGTCCAATAAAAACGGACTTGCTGGCATGAAATTGCCTGTTAAGCCTTATAAATATTGGACCTCTTATTTTTGAACTTCTCTTTTGATCTTCAGACAATTAGCCAGGTATCACCACAGAAGATTTACCCAACTGATACCAGTCAACTTTGCGAGTAATCACCATGATCGCTGAGAGTACGCTGAACAATAAAATGCTACCCATAATTAGCGCATTACTTTCTGATTGCAGCAGGCCAAATAAGACGCCGTACAGCAAGGTCAGGCCGCTGCCAAATCCCATGCCGCGCTTCCAGCTGCGTAAAACATGGCTCAGATAAAAACCGATCAGTAAAATGCAAGCACCGCTCGCCAGCAGATAGGAATGTACAAAACTCATATGCTCCGACAAGCTCACCAGCAATAAAAAGAACACGGTGAGTGCCAGACCAACCAAGGTGTATTGCACCGGATGAATTGGTAATTGCTTGAGCACTTCAAACAAAAAGAAAGCGGCAAACGTCAGCGCCACAAACAACAGGCCCTATTTGATCGCTCTATCCGCTTGAGAATACACATTAACTGGCTCAATAAAAGCGACGCTAAAACTATCTAAAAAGGCCGTTAAGCTTGTATTGCCATAGGCTGCATTTTGTCCGGTCGACGTACCTGCTTCGCGCATGCCCATTTGTTGTTGTGCACTGCTGGATAGGGCCGATATATTCCATGTGGCAACAAATCCGTTTTGATCTATCTTGCGATCTTTGGGCGAAGGTAAAAAGCGGCCGCCAAATTGAGGATGAGGCCATTTAGACGCAATACTGATTTGATTATTCTTCGCAATCGGGACAAAGCACATACGCTCAATACCGTCAATCGCCAGATCCAGACTAAATTTGATTGCCTCTGGCGTTTGTAACTCCATCACATCCAGCGGCGCATGCAAACCCGTTTGTAGTGAACGTAGCTTGCTCTCTTGTTTAAATTCATAATATTTCTCGCCCCAGTTTAATCTTGGAAAATTATGTAAGCCGCGTGTATCGCTCAAACCAAGTGAGATGTAAGGTGTTCCCATTTTGATGTGTGACGCAAGTTTATCTTTGGGTAGACTCTCCAGCAATGGCAATACAAAATCGCCAGAGATTGCATGTTGACCGCTGTAGACCAGTACCTTGTGGATGCCGCGATAACGACGATCTGTGTCGATCACCCCTTTGATATTCAGAGTGTTGGGATAGACAAATACTTGATGAGCCAACGAATATTTGCGCACCACCGATTTTTTAGTCGCCACATCAATTTCTTCTTCCTCATACATTTCGCTATAAGGTAAGGTCAGTACAGGCCCCAATAAAGTTTGTTCGCTGACAGAATCGGCTGCAATACTTCTGACTGCGTCATCACGAAAGCGCATCCGCTCGGCAATGGTCGATTCGATCATCATGAGAGGTACGCCAATCAACAGCATCAAAACAACGACGATAATGGCCTTGAAGAGTAAAGTTTTTTGCATAGAAGACTCTGGGTTGAGGGAGTTGCTACTGTAAAAAACTTGTGTGCGTTATTGATGCGTTTTGTGTGAAGTGAAAAATGAATTCTTTATATCTTTTCATTCAATTAGATATTTAATGCCTAAGTGCGGACTTTCGGTAATTAGCTAATGTGATATCTAAAGCGATGTATTGCTATTACAAAATTAATGCAAGTATTGATCTGGAAAACTCAAACAAGCACAAACCCCACCATCAGTACGATTGCTGACAGTCACGCTCCCGCCATGTAATAAAGCAACCTCACGTACAAACGGTAAACCTAAGCCTGTACTCTTGGCTGCATCTGGTCTTTCCAATGAATAAAATCGCTCAAAAATGCGTGCCATAGCGTAGTCAGGTATGCCTGCACCATGATCTTTTACTTGGATTTGTATCGTCTCTTTTTGTTGGCTGACATCAATAATGATAGTGCTACCAGAAGGAGAAAAAGCGATGGCGTTATCGAGCAAATTACCGATAGCCTGGCGCAATAGTAGGGCATCGCCCATTACGGTGATTGCGGGCACATCTAACCTCAATTGCAGTAATTTTTCCGTCAGACGGGTGCTGGCATCCGCCTGCACTTGTGTTATCAGATCGGGTAAATCAATCTTGCTGACACTATCGAGTATCTGCTGTTTTTCAATTTTGATCAGGGCTAATAGTTTGTCGATCAGTTGCTTCTGACGTTGGTTTTGTTCGATGATATTGCGCAAAAAATGCTGTCGGTCTGCTTCTGGCATTGTTTCTGTTAGCAGTTCGGCCGAACCTTGTATGGCGGCAATCGGGCTTTTTAATTCGTGCGCCAGAGTGTGCATCAGTTGTTCTACATATTGTTTGCCTTCCAGCTTGTTACGCATGGATTCTAAGGCGCGGCCAAGGGCACCGATTTCGTTATCTCCCAGTTTTGGCAGGCTGACTTTTTCGTCGTTTTCTACGCTGCTAGCGTAGCGTTGTAATGTGCGTAAAGAATGGCTGAGCCAGAACGAGAATCCTATGCCGATCAGTAAAGAGCCTAGAATCAGCCAGCCACTGCGGCGCAAAATCTTACGTTGACTACGTTCGATAAATGGTGTGATGGTAGAGATGGGTTTAGCGACTGTGAGTGCTCCAATAATGCGTCCGCCGTCCAAAATAGGCGCCGCAACATGCATTACGTTGGAATTGTTATCTGCCGGATCAGCGAGCGTATTACGCGCACCGTATTTGCCCTGCAAAGTCAGGTACACATCATTCCAGCGCGAATAGTCTTTGCCGACATCTTTATTGTCCGAGTCAAACACGACGATGCCATGGATATCCGTAATATAAATACGATAATCCAGCGTTGCTTTCTGGACGCCGCTGATGTTGACATCGACACTACGATGTACATGGTTCTGTAATCTGCCGATTAAGGCAGCGTGCGGCAAATCGCCAGCTTTGACATCTTCGGCCACTAGCTGCGCCAGCAATTGTGCGGTATCGACTAAGGTATCTTCCAGTGTCGCACGGACACCGGGTTTGACTTCTTCTACAAACACATTTAGTACAAACCATGCCGCAAGACCGACGACTAAAAAGTAGCCGAATAGTATTCGTAACCCGATTTTCATAGGCTTGAAAAGCTATAACCCATGCCACGATGGGTTTGTATCGGATCATCTTCTGGGGCGATCAGGCGCAGCTTGGCGCGCACCGACTTCACATGCGCATCGACCGTACGCTCTAAGGTATCGCTGGCGTCTGTCCAGACCATATCCATCAACTGCGCACGAGAAAATAATTGCCCCGGATGATCGATAAAGGTTTTTAACAGCAGGTATTCATAGCGAGTGAGAGGGAGACTTTGACCGAGATACATAATCCGCCCTTCTGCTGGTCGCACTTGAAAACGGTCGGTATGATTCTGTGTGCCGCTCTCTTTGAGGATTTGTGTATGACCCGCTTCCAGACGGCGCAACACGGCACGGATGCGGGCTACTAGCTCCCTTGGTGAAAATGGTTTTGTGACGTAATCATCTGCGCCCATTTCTAGCCCCACGATGCGGTCAATTTCATCACTGCGCGCAGTTAAAAAAATCACCGGTATGTTGGAAGATTGGTTTGAAAACTGGCGCAAGCGGCGGCAGACATCGAAGCCGCTCATGTCGGGCAAGCCGATATCCAGCACGATCAAAGCGGGTGCGGGTGAATTTGGCGAGGATAATAAATCCAACGCATTTTGCCCCAAAGTGACGTGGTGTGGCGTAAAGCCATCGGTGGCGAGCGCATAGGCTACATTGTCAGCAATCGCTTTTTCGTCTTCAACAATGAGGATAGATCTGGACATAAGCCTTCAATATAAATAAGTATGACGATGTAGCGGACTTGACGCAGTATTCTGTAAAAAGAGACTTACGTCGTGACAAGCTGATGCTAAGTGCAGCCCAAGTTCATGCTAGGTCTTTGGGTACGTTGGGCATAAACGCTTTGCTTTGTAAAATGCTATACGCCATCCACAGCATGATTGCGCCGTACACAATCCGTGGCGCCCAATCGGCCGCCTGTTGCTGGAAATGTGACAAAGACGCCGTCTCCATCGCGGCGTGGCGTAACAGCATTTCTGGCAAAGTACCGCTAGCTTCACCAGTCTGGACCAGACTAATCACTTGCGGATTGCCGATATAAATACAATTTTCTAGCGCATAGGCGAGGGTAGCGCCTTGCTGCATGCTGGCAAGAATCCTGGCAAAGTCTGCCCGTATCAATTGATTGCTGATGGTCTTAAAGGCTTTGGGCAATGCCTCAAACATCGGCAGACCTGCTTCCAGCATCAAGCCCAGACTTTCAAAAAAATCTCTGGCATTGCGCCGCACATGCATCGCGCCAAATAAGGGGATTTTGGTTAGCGTTTTTTCTATGCATTCACGCAGTGGTGATGCTGATGCAGTTTGCAGCCAGTGGTGGAATTTTTTAAAACACACAGCGCCTATGCCGATTGCCAGAAATGGCCGCACTACGCTCCAGACATAGCCTCCGCCTGTCAGGCTGCCTGCCACTAAGGCGGGTAGAGGTTGGATCAATAACGATAAACCTAAAATCATCAGCGGCAGTTTTAAGCGTGATTTAACCGCTTTGCTGAGACGATCTTTTTCGGTGTACGTATCGGCCAGCCGCCGGTACATCGTTGCGGGACTACCTGCGCTGGTAGCGGCGCGGAGCAAATGCACCTCCAGATCGCTGAATAAACCTGACTGTTGTCCGGCTACCGGAATATCTTTGCCACGCGCCAGCAGTTTGCGCATCGCAACGACCCGGCTTTGCGCTGGTGCCGGCAATTCCAGCAAGCCATACGCTTTGTCGGTAGGCAAGCCGGCTTTTTCCATCGCGGCTAAGTGCGTGTACAAATTGGCGCGGACGGCAAAGCTGAGCGGTTTAAGTTGTAGGCTGGGCATAGCCGCATTTTAGTGGAAAGACGTTGAACAGGATGGGATTGTTGTGTCAGATTTGAGGATTGCCCAAGGCGGCTAGCAAAACTACGCACTTTTCGCATCGTTATTTGGCAAGCCTGGCTCACAAATTAAATATACTCCCATCAAGTATATTTAATTGTCCAAGTAAAGTCTGGACAATAGGCCATATTTTACAAAAATGGTGGGGAGTATATTAAAAATACTGGGATTTTTATGTAATCACAAACATCATGGATGATTCTTTTACGCGTTTAAATGTCTTGGAGCAGTTCACTTTGCCTGGCATTTATGCATACAAACTCTCTTTAAATCATCATTTTATTGCACTTTTAAAATACTTAATATACATTGAGTGCACTAATAATTGAATTTAACGATAGTTAATCTCCAAAATGAAAACATCTAAGTCCCAGCAAGAGCAAACCCGTCGCCATGTCATACGGACTGCGGTCGATATGATTACCGAGCATGGTTATGAGGCGACGACCATGAAGCAGATCGCGCGCGAGGCTGGGATTGGTGATGCGACGATTTATAAATATTTCCCCAGCAAAGAGAAACTGCTGCTGGCGTATTACGAGTTGTGCATAGAAATAGTCTTGGAACTGACGCTAGAAACGCCTGGTCTGGAGCAGTTTGGTCTGCAAGAACGTTTGCAGCGATTGGTTGATGCCTTACTGGAGTTGTTGCTGGCGGACCGAGAATTTGTTGAAATCACGCGCACCATCGTTGGTAAATCGCCGCTGTTGATGATGCGCGACAACATGCCCGGGCAGCAGGCATTGCGGGAGCAGGTGGTCAAGTTTATCGACGCGGCGGAGCAGAGCGGTGAGATTGCCGCCTGTGATTTTAAAAATTTATTGGGTGGTCTATTTGCCGATTATTTGTTTGCGGTGATTGCTTATTGGCTGAAGGACGAATCCGAAGAATTTTCTGATACCACGCAGTTAGTCGATCTGACCTTGGCGGTGTTGGTGCTGGCCTTAAAGAGTGGCGTGGTCAATAAGCTGTCAGAACTGGCGGGATTCTTAATCCGCAATCAGTTATCACGCCTGATGCAAAACGGCTCAGGTTTACTAGACATGTTGAAGCTGGCCAAACGTGGTCTTGGTGCGTGATGAATAACACGCCACCAACCAGCAAGCTCAGTCGCAGCGCCATCAGTGGTTTAGCCCTAGCGCATGCCGGCATTAACCATGTCGGGCATAAAGCACGCCAGCTGACCCGCGATGAACAACAGCAAGCAGCAGCAAAAGATCAGCATGAAGCCGAGTTAGGGCGGATTTTATTTAAAGCCTTAAATCAGTTGAAAGGTACTGCCTTAAAAATCTCGCAGTTGTTGAGTATGGAAGCCAACTTTTTGCCAGAAGGCATACGACGTGAACTGGCAAAAGGCTGTTACCAGGTGACGCCGCTCAACCGCGCTTTGGTGCATAAAGTATTTACCCGCGAATTTGGGCAAGCGCCCGAACACCTGTTTGCGCACTTCGATCCGGTATCGTTTGCTGCTGCGAGTTTGGGACAAGTGCATCATGCCAGCTTGGCAGATGGTCAGGCGCTGGCAGTGAAGGTCCAATATCCGGGCATCGCTGCCTCAGTCAGCAGCGACATCCGCATGCTAAGCGGTCTCTTGCACACGATGGCATTTGGTTCTGATCTAGTCCCTCGCAAAGAATTGTTAGATAGCATCATGAGCGAGCTGGAACATAAGCTCGGCGAAGAACTCGATTATGAACACGAGGCAGCACAATTGCGCTGGTTTGGTGAGCGCGTACGCTTGCCCGGGATTGTGATCCCGGCTGTCGTAGCAAGCCATTCTAGCCAGCGGGTTTTGAGCATGCAAAAGCTGGACGGTCTGCATCTTGACCAGTGGCTGACCACTAATCCTAGTCAGGCTCAGCGCGATCACTATGGTCAATTATTGTTCGACTGGTTCTGGCATAGCGTTTGTGATTTGGGTCGCTTGCATGCCGATCCCCATCCTGGTAATTTTTTGTTTATGGCAGATGGTCAGTTAGGCGTCATTGATTTTGGCTGTACCAAATCAATCTCAACCGGGTTTTGTACATCGATGGCTAAAGCATGGCGAGGGCTGCTGGACGCGGGTGCAGTTTCTAACTCATTTTCAGGCTCAAGCTTAAACACAGACAAAAATACAAATCCAAACTCGGCAGCCTCTTTTGCTGCCGTACACCAGGCATATATCGAGCTTGGCTTAATACGACCTGAGTTGAGTTTGCATGATTGCGAAACGCTGTTACTACCTGCTGCTGCAGCTTTGATTGACTGGCAACTAGAGCCTTTCACAGTGCAGCAGTTTGATTTCAAAAACAAAACACCATACCCCGCACCCGATACTGACCATGGCAAAACCTTGGTGAAATTAGCCTTAGGCTACCATGAAGATATGCCCTATTTTGATCGTGCTTACATGGGCATGATGCACATGCTGTACAAAATCGGCGCGGTGGTAGATACCAGCAATCCTTGGCTTAATGCTGACACAGAAAGTCGATACTGTCGAAGCGCTTAGTCGCTCCGCATAAATCCTAGATTGCCGCAATACGGATTGTTTATCTTTCAGGTTTTCTCATACGGGAGTTCATCATGCAATGTGCCTACCAGCAGGTTGTTGCCAGTCCCTTGCCCGAGCAATCGCGCATCACCCACCTGTACGATCAGCCGGATCTGGCAGACGCGTACTCGGTACGACTACCGCCAGATGCCAGTGACGATCCAGAAGTGCTGGCGCGCTTTGTCCTCTCGCAACAAGCGCCATGGGCACATCAATTGATGCGCTTACGTGATGTATTGGTCGCTGGCTTTGGCATCAAAACTTCTCAGCAGCTAGTAGAGTCATCTGACAAAGATGTCAGGCGGATTTATATCTTCAAAATCTATGAAAAAAGTAGCAATGAAATTGTGCTGGGAGAAAACGACAAGCACTTAGATTTTAGATTGTCTGTGATGTTGCAATCTCAGCCAAATCATCCCGAGCCAGTACGCTATCTAACGATCTCAACCGTGGTCCATTGTCACAATCATCTGGGGCGAGCTTATCTCAGATTGATTGCCCCTTTCCATCGCCTGATTGTGAAATCTTATTTACTCCGTGCGGCAGGTTTTGGCTGGCCACTGCAGAATGCTTAGTTAATTAATCAGCTCTACCAAATGCTGCCGGTTAGCATGTGCCGGATAAGTCTCTGGCAGGATTGCTGTTGTGGCGTGAAAATCGTTCGTCGCCATCAGTTACCAGAACTGTTTGACAATGTTTACAGCAGAAGTGATGGTGCCGCTCATGAGCTAATCAAGGCAAAGGAAAAATCAAACAAGTCGTCGTTGCATGTGCATACACCTTGCCTAAAGAATCTACGATACGGCCTTCGGCAGTACCGACTTGTCGTCCGACCTGAATGACCTTACCCTCAGCGCGTACCGGTCCAGTTTTATCTGTCAGTGCGCGGATCAGATTGACTTTGATTTCTAGCGTGGTATAGCCTATCCCTTTGGGTAGCATCGATTGCACTGCGCAGCCAACGGCAGAATCAAGCAGGGTACAGAAGTAGCCGCCATGCACACTGCCCAGCGGATTGTAATGCTGACGGCCAGGCGTGCCCTGGAACACGATACGTCCTGCTTCGCCTTCGACCGGAAAAAAATCCATAGTCTCGCCGATATGTGGTCGTGGTAACTCGCCGTTGAGGATGCCTTGCAAAAACTCTAATCCACTGAATTGCTTCATCTGCTCCAGCGGCACAACCCCAGTTAGCTGCAGTCTGGCGCGGATTTCAACTTCTTTTGCCAGCCATTGTTGTAAGACCGGGTTGCTGAGATCGCTCATTTTACTTCCTTAGGAAATAACACCATTTGTGTACAACGGAACAGCGCGATGGTTTTGCCCTGATGGCTGACAGTCGCGTCCCAGACTTGGGTCGTGCGCCCGACATGGACGGCGGTGGCGACGACTTCTACAATGCCATCGCGTGCTGTGCCGAGGTGATTGGATTTGAGTTCTATCGTGGTGAAGCTACTCGCGCCGGCTGGCAAGTTGTTGATGCAGCCGTAGCCGCAAGCGGTGTCTGCCAGGGTGACGACGCTGCCCGCATGTAAAAAGCCGTTAGGTGCCATTAGCGACGGAACGACAGTCAATTCAGCACGTACGGTTTTGCCTTCTAATTCTGTGATGCGGATACCCAAATGCCCTGGCAAAAATTGACTACCGAATTGGTTCAGACTGTCTGCTGTTAAGCTGCTAGCTGATGTACTTGGTGTGGCTGATGTTGTGCTTGGTATGCTATTCATATCGATGCAGTAATAAGATCAAGGTTAGGTGACGCAATGAGCAGATGCAATTAAGCAAACGTAAGTCCACAAGCTGACAAAGATGGTTTAACCCGGACTGAACCCGCTTAACTTTGTTATTTCGACTTTGTTATTTTGACTTTACTATTATAAAGGCGTCCACTGTGACTGGTTTAGTTGAGATTTAAGCGACAGAAAATGAGCAAATTTGTGGTGCTTACCACACCGCAAAGTATCAAAGTGCAATGCAGCAATTTTTGACGTAATATGATTAACAGATATCGACGTTGTGGCAATCAACAAAAATCTCTTAATGAAAGAATAAGCTTAAGTGATTTGATTACCATAGCTTGTTCGAAACTATTTATCTGATTCAAAATTTTCTTCATGTAAAACTCTGTTACGGTAGTTCTGTGCTATTGCTATCTGTCATTATGGGCAATCTCTTTTTAGGCTGTCTGCTAACAGGTTTGCTCATAGATTACTGTCTCGAATTTGCTTCAAAAGCATCGCACCGTCTGCGATGACGTCACATTCTTATCATGGGGAATCACGATGAATCTACGCAACCTGCGCATAGGAACCCGTCTCAGTATCGGCTTTGGTGTGATCTTAGCGATGCTGATTTTGTTGTTGATTACCGACAGTATTTTTAGTGCCAGCAATCGACATCAGATGATCGCCGGAGTCGAATATTCCAATAATAAAACCGCTTTAGCCGCTGCCATGAAAAGTGGTTTGTTAGAAGGCGGCCTGGCGCTGCGCAACATTGGTCTACAAACCGACATCGCCGAAATCGATAAACAAAAAGCCATCGTCAAAGTCCAGCGTGCCCGCTTTATTGAGGCGCGCGACAAATTGGTGGCGGTTGGTTTAAGCGATAGCGAAAAAAAGATCATCGACAGTATTAATCAGCTTGATCAAAAAACGGATGAGCCTTACAAAGAGGCTTACAAGATGATTCTCAACTTCAACAGCGAAGAAGCGGTCAAAGTCATCGCCAGCAAAATCGATCCCTTGCAACAGCAAGCGCTGGTAGAAATCAATAAACTGGTTGATCTGCAAAATAAGGCCGCGCAAGAACTCTCTGGCGAAACCGAGAGCAAAGGCAAGCGTCTGTCCACCTTGCTGTTTGGTATTGGCGGCGTGATGTTGTTGATTGGCGCCGCGTTTTCTATCGTCCTCAGACGCAGCATCACAATACCGTTACAAGACGCATTGGTAATCGCTAAACGAGTTGCGGCTGGTGAACTCTCGTACCATCAAGAGACCTCTGGCTCGGACGAAATCAGTGAATTACTCAATGCCTTAAAAGAGATGAACGATAGCTTGCACCGCATCGTCAGCGAAGTCCGTACTGGCACCGACGCGATCGCCATTGCCTCGGCAGAAATCTCCAGCGGTAACGCTGATTTGTCTTCACGTACCGAAACTCAGGCAGGCGCGTTGGAAGAAACCGCCAGCTCGATGGAAGAAATCACTGCCACCGTCAGACACAATGCCGACAATGCGCGACAAGCAAATACGCTGGTCGTATCTGCTTCTAATTTTGCGGTCAAGGGCGGTAAAGAAGTTGGTCAGGTGGTCGACACCATGACCTCGATTAAAGAAAGCTCACGCAAGATTGTGGACATCATCGGCGTCATCGACGGCATCGCTTTCCAGACCAATATTTTAGCGTTGAATGCCGCAGTCGAAGCCGCCCGCGCCGGTGAACAAGGACGTGGTTTTGCAGTGGTCGCATCCGAAGTACGTAACCTGGCGCAGCGCAGCGCCGGTGCGGCAAAAGAGATCAAAACGCTGATCGGTGATTCGGTAGAAAAAGTCAATGCCGGTGGCAAGCTGGTTGATGCCGCAGGCAAGACCATGGATGACATCGTTAAATCGGTCAAACAAGTCGCCGACATCATGGCGGAAATCACTGCCGCCGGGCAGGAACAAAGTTCTGGGATTGAAGAAGTCAACCGCGCCATCACACAGATGGACGAGATGACACAGCAAAACGCCGCCTTGGTAGAACAAGCCGCCGCCGCCGCCGAAAGCATGGAAGATCAAGCCGCAACGCTGGCAAAAACTGTCTCCGCCTTCAAGCTGGAACAAGGGATTATGCCGCAACGAAAAACACCAGTCTCGGCATCGCCAGCGGTTTCACTTGAGGACGCACCCTCTGCAATGGGCAAGTTTATGAAGGTCTTGAAACTGAATTAGGACTGACTCAAAACTGCAGCATCGACGCTGCAGTTTCTTATTGTGCCCGAATGTCTACGCCAACAATAAATACTGAATTTAAGCTTGAATTTAACGCTAAGCTCGGCGTTGAACTTAAAAATCTGCTATTGGATGATTATATATACTCACCTCATGTATATTTAATCGCCCACGTATTTTATGGTTCACAAGGCGATTTTTACAGAAAAATAGGGGAGTATATTTAAATATTGCCTGTATTCAGCTTAGACTTTGATCCAAGTGGGATTGATATTCAGAAGTGGGGACATTATTGCGGCGAGGTTTTAGCCGGAATCCAGCGACGTTTGTTGCCCCATACCCCCTGCTTAAAAGCGACGCCGTTCTCACGATAACAACTACGGTGTGTTGACATATATTTGAGAATGCGAATCAGTCCAAACGCTATGTAGCCGTTTAGGCTACTCCCGAAGGGTTCAAACCAAAAGGCCCGATGGATTGCGCGGTGGCGTTCATTCTAGCTCTTGCTAAGGCGTCAGAAAAATCAAGCTCCCGCGTATTGTCGTCAAAAGCAGAATTCTAAAAACTTCGGCATAATGCATCCACGCTATTTTGCGCATCTTCGGAGATAAAAACGTGACAACCGCCCGTATTTTGCGCGCCAGTACTTTGGCGCTGATGACTGCTACAGCCGCATTCACTTTAGTAGGTACAAGCACTGCCAACGCAGCTGCCCCTATGGTTAAAACTTCTGCCCCCGGTTACTACCGCGTCATGCTCGGTGATTTTGAAGTGACTGCCTTATCAGATGGCACAGTTGCCTTGCCAGTGGATAAATTATTGACCAACACCACTGCTGACAAAACTAACAAAGCGCTGGCAAAAGTACATCAGCATAGCCCGCTGGATACCTCGGTCAACGGCTACCTGATCAACACGGGCAGCAAATTAATTTTGATCGACACCGGCGCGGCGGGTTTGTTTGGCCCAACCCTGGGCAAGCTGGCAAATAACCTGAAAGCATCCGGTTATCTGCCTGAGCAAGTCGATGAAATCTACATCACACACATGCATCCCGATCACGTCGGCGGCTTAATGAACGGCGATAAACTCGCCTTCCCTAATGCGGTTGTCCGTGCAGACAAACATGATGCTGACTTCTGGTTAAGTCAGGCCAATCTGGACAAAGCGCCAGCCGATTCCAAAGGCTTCTTTCAAGGTGCAATGGCATCCTTAAACCCTTATGTCAAAGCCGACAAATTCAAATCGTTTGACGGCAATACCGATCTGGCGCCTGGCATCAAAGCCATCGCCAGCTATGGCCATACCGCAGGTCACACCACTTATCTGGTAGAAAGCAAAGGACAAAAGCTGATGTTATGGGGCGATCTGATGCACGTAGCAGCAGTCCAGTTTGACAGCCCGGCAGTCACAATCGGTTTTGATTCTGACAGCAAATCCGCCGCTGCAGAACGCAAAAAAGCCTATGCCGATGCAGCAAAAGAAGGCTACATGGTCGCTGCGGCACACTTATCTTTCCCGGGTATGGGCTATGTCCGTACTGAAGGCAAGGCCTACGCATGGGTACCATTGAACTACGCACCAGCCAACTAAGCCTGATACCTAATTAGTCTCTGGCTAGTCCATAGTATTGACACCAAAAGGAATCCGACGGGTTCCTTTTTTTTGGTCTGGATTTTCTCGATATAAGATGACTCAATGACCGGTTTAGCCTGATGTGTCATGCAACAACAGTCGCTAGATTCCTGCGGAAACCACGCCGGAATAACGACCGCGTTCTTTTTGAAAATCGGTAAAACGAGCATCCATAATCAACCGGAATAAAGTTGAAAATATCACATACTCCCCAATATATTTTATAAAAATACCCAATTACCTAGACTTTAATTGGACATTCCATATATACATAGTGGTGTATATATTCAAAGTGTAGAAAATATCTAGCGAATACAGCAAACAATTCGCCATAAAAATCAATAAGCCCCACCTGCGTAAACAGTTTTTTATCAGGCTGTTATGATTGCTGACCTCGGCTTCACCCGCTAATTCACTAACCACCTCACTCGCTTTTTGGAGATCACTATGTTGAAACTCAATAAGATATCCGCCAGCCTCATTGGCACATTGGTTTTGCTGCCTTTTTCGCTCCCTTCCCTATCGGTGCAGGCAGAAGAATTGGCTAAAGACGCGCCACAAAAAGCCATCGTCAAGCAAGCGATGGTCGAACATATTGTGCAAGAAATTTCGGCTCAACGGATCGACGCTTACATCAATAAACTAGTCAGTTTTGGTACACGGCACACCATGTCGGACACGAAGTCCGATACTCGTGGCATCGGTGCAGCAAGGCGCTGGATCAAGTCTGAATTGGAACGCTGCGGTGCGAATGGCAAACTCAATGTGAGCTTTGATAGCTATACCGAAGCCGCTGGCCGTAGGCTGACGCAAGCGACCGACATCGTCAACGTAGTGGCCGAGCTAAAAAGTGTAGTCCCCAGCGATCGCTACTACGTCGTCAGCGGACATTACGACACCCGCGCGACCGATGTGATGGATGCCACCTCCGTGGCACCCGGCGCCAATGACGACGCCTCCGGCACGGCGGCCGTAATGGAAATGGCGTGCGTCATGGCGCAATCCAAATACAAGTTCAACGCCAATCTGATTTTTATGGCGGTAGCAGGTGAAGAGCAAGGCCTGTTCGGCGCGGCACATTTTGCAAAATCCGCCCGGGCAAAAAATATGAATATTGCAGGCATGTTCACCAACGACATCATCGGCAGCTCGCGCGCGGATGACGGCCATATTGACAATAACCAGGTGCGTTTATTTGCAGAAGGTATTCCAGCCCTCGCTGAATTGCCAGAACCGTTACGCACCTTGATTTCTACCGGCGGCGAGAATGATTCTATCTCGCGCCAGCTGGCACGACAGGTCAAGCAGATCGGTGAAACCTATGTACCCGATTTTAAAATCACCATCGTCAACCGCCGCGACCGCTACCTGCGCGGCGGCGATCATATTCCGTTTTTAGAACAAGGCTACGCCGCCTTGCGCTTCACCGAACCAAATGAAGATTTCAATCATCAGCATCAAGATGTACGCACGGAAAACGGCATCAAGATCGGCGACCTGCCCGAGTTTGTCGACGTCAATTACACCGCACAAGTAGCACGAGTAAACGCCGCAGCCTTAGCCACACTGGCACTTGCACCGGCATCACCTGCGCAAGTCAAAATACAAACCGCACAACTCGAAAACAGCACCAGCCTGGTATGGCAAGCCAATTCCGAAACCGACCTGGCAGGCTACCGCATTCTCTGGCGCGAGACCACCGCAGCCAACTGGCAACACAGCCTGGACGTCGGCAACGTCACCAGTTACACGATGAAAAATGTGTCGAAGGACAATGTGTTTTTTGGAGTGCAAGCCGTAGATAAAAAAGGAAATGCAAGCGTTGCCAGCTATCCCTTGCCTTTGCGCTGATTTCTTTAAAATGGATTGTCGAAAAAAGGCATCGCCTTCATCTTATGAACAGTCTTAAGGACGCAACGTAGACGATTTCACATCGGGAACAAACCAATGGATTTGTGGTTCACTTCCGAAGAATTCTCATCATGGCAACAACGGTGACGACCATCGCAAATGGCAGTACCCAGCCAAATAAACCCAATACTGCGCTTGTGTCTCGTAACGAGAAGCCGACAACACCAAACAGCATCCCTCCGACTCCCAACAACAAGAGTAACCAGTTCCCAACGGACGCACTGGCCTCGCCGAACATATCCTGATCCGGATCTTTGGTGGTGATTAAGGTCAGAAAAAACGGCGCGGCTGAGAGAAAAATCAGCCAATTCGGAAGGCTATGATGTGCTCTCTCGTTAAAGTGGATAAGCAATATAGTCGGTATCGCCAGAAGAAACAGAATGATCGCTTTTTTCATTGCTGGGTTTGGTGTGTTTTGCTTGCATCTAAAGCTGAATTAAAAATAGCACACGCTCTCAGAAAATTTATAGGAAACGTTTATTCATATATCGTTTTTGAGTAAGCAGGTACGATCGCGCTACGCTCCAA
The DNA here is from genome assembly GCF_034314085.1 of Undibacterium sp. 5I1. Classification (NCBI taxonomy): domain Bacteria; kingdom Pseudomonadati; phylum Pseudomonadota; class Betaproteobacteria; order Burkholderiales; family Oxalobacteraceae; genus Undibacterium; species Undibacterium sp. 5I1. Next base: position 3,666,908 of record NZ_JAVIWI010000001.1, on the reverse strand, counting down.
GAGTTCTTCGCACGATTTTCATTTGCAAGTCTCCGCGGGTCTAACGTTTGACATGAGCGGCTCGCTAAAGCAGGCCGCACGGAACGGAAAATAGACGAGAGAGTGTAGCGCGGCCTGCTTTAGCGAGTCCGCTCGATGGAAGGGTTAGGCGCCAAGTGCCTGTGACACGCGCAAATGATATGGAGCCTCTTCGAGCTTGACCGCCTGCGGCATAGGGTAGGAGTTCGCACAGTAGTCAACTTCAATGGCAGCCAGACGCCCCTGACCATCCGCAAACACTGCTAACTCGACAGAACCGTTCTTGTCTTCGGATTGAAACGATATCTCAAAGACGCACCCGTACCGCCCATCTGCGGTTGCTAATAGTGGGACGTTTGGTTCGTGCGTTGGATCGAATTCATAGCTGTTGCAGCCGCAATCGCATAGGCTCCGTATCGAGCCGGCGTGAAACTGCGCAAGCAACTGCGGACCTACCGGAAATTCGGGCCGTGACGCAATGAACTGAGTCCAGTAGTCAGCGGCTGCAGGGGTGTTCTTCATGGGGCCTAACGTGATTTAATTTTCATTTTGCAATAATAACCGACAGAAGAAAAATAACAAGCTTGCTCTACATCTCTTGAAACGCCGATGAACGTTAGCTATTTTTAGTTAAACTGATCAAATACACAGTATAAGCAAATGGACAAAAACATCAGTCGTGTAAACCTCGTTTACTTGACCAAGTGCGTGAAACACACCCAACGCCTGCTTGGTAACAACGCAATGCCAGATCACGTTTTGTATGTTGACGGATGAGGTCGTTGTAACTGGACGATTTTGCTGATGTCCCGTATGACTCAAGGATTTAAAACATTCTTTGGCGTGCCGTTAGCAAAGTCGACGATATTCTGAAATGCAGCGCGGAAGTAAATCTCGTAGCTGTCTTGTTCTACATAGCCCAGATGCGGTGTGGCGAGGACGTTTTCCATTTGTAATAGCGGATGCTTGGCGGGTACTGGTTCTGTCTCGAACACATCAATCGCGGCAAACCCTGGACGACCTAATGGCAAAGCCGCCTCTAGCGCGCCGCTGGCGACCAGTTCAGCGCGGCTGGTGTTGACGAACAGGGCGTCCGGTTTCATCAATGCCAGGTCGGCGGGGGTGACGATGCCGCGGGTTGCGTCGTTTAAGCGCAGGTGCAGGCTGAGCACATCGCTTTCCGCAAAAAAAGCTTCTTTAGACATGGCAGTCTGATAACCATCTTGTTGTGCCTGAAGTCGGCTTGGCTCGCGCCCCCAGACCATGACTTGCATGCCAAACGCTTTGCCAAAACCGGCAATCATTTTGCCAATTTTGCCGTAGCCCCAAATCCCCAACGTGCGGTTTTTTAATACCCGTCCTAGGCGGTTGCGGGTCGGGTCGATGGAGGCGGTTTGCCATAGGCTGTGCTGCAAATTATTGGCGTAGTGCGGGATCTGGCGCGAGGCTGCCATGATCAGGGCCCAGGTCAATTCTGCAGGCGCGGTGGGGTCGCCTATGCCCTCGACAATCTTGATCCCTCGCTCTGTGGCTGCGGCAATGTCGATATGTCCTGCGACTTTGCCGGTTTGTGAAATCAGCTTGAGATTCGGTAATTTTGCCAGCAACGCTTTGGATAAAACGGTACGTTCGCGTATCAATACCAGCGCATCAAACGGTGCGAGCCGGATCGCTAACTGACCGACACCCACCGCGCTGCTATTGAAGATTTTGACCTCGTGGCCTTGCAGTAAATCAAAGCAGGATAAGTGGCGAACGGCGTCTTGATAATCATCGAGGATGGCGATTTTCATACTGATTTTTTTCCTGAAATTACGACGTTAATTAGAGAATTGCTTTCTCAATTAAACATCATAAAAATTATTTAAATAATAAGGTTTCTGAAGCAAATTAGCGATTGGCGGGTGGCGAGTGTACAATACCAGCCCACGTAGCTTTTTGATTCTTGCGCCTGCCGCATCGTGCAGTGTGTGAGTCTGAATGCAATATTACATTGTTGCTTTCGTAAGAGTTTGTTTGGTGAGCATTTAAAAACAAAAGCACACCAGACTGATTTTTTATCCGACAGAACCGCCGTCATCGTGCCTGTCCGCGTTGTGCTTGAGCTGGCTTATGTTAAGTCAAAGTTCGCACCGCTGGCATCCCCTAACGACGATCCTGCCGTGCCGCTACACAGATTTCTATTAAATGGCATTGGAGGTAGTATCGTGAATCAACCTATCATGGGCGGCGTGGCAGCAATCAACGCACCCGCATACGTAAAGCAACAAAAATTAATCAACTGGGTCGCCGACATGGCGGCACTGACAAAACCGGACAGCATCTACTGGTGCGACGGTAGTACCGAAGAATACGACCGTCTCTGCGCCCAGATGGTCGCTGGCGGTACCATGAAAAAACTCAATGAAGCCAAGCGCCCTAACAGCTATCTGGCTTGCTCTGATCCTACCGACGTGGCCCGGGTAGAAGACCGCACTTACATTTGCAGCGCCAACGAGGTCGATGCAGGTCCGACGAACAATTGGATGGCGCCAGATCAAATGCGCGCAACTTTAAATCCTTTGTTTGATGGCTGTATGCGTGGCCGCACCATGTATGTGGTGCCATTCTCGATGGGCCCGCTGGGTTCTCCTATCGCGCATATCGGTGTGGAATTATCGGATTCGCCTTACGTTGCAGTCAACATGCGCATCATGACGCGTATGGGCAAAGCAGTGTATGAAGTGCTGGGTACGGATGGCGATTTTGTCCCGTGTATGCATACTGTCGGCGCACCTTTGGCCAAAGGTCAGCAAGATGTTGCATGGCCATGCAACGCGACAAAATACATCGTGCATTATCCAGAGACGCGTGAAATCTGGTCATACGGTTCTGGCTACGGTGGCAATGCACTGCTGGGCAAAAAATGCTTCGCTTTGCGTATCGCGTCCACCATGGGTCGTGATCAGGGCTGGCTGGCAGAACATATGCTGATCCTTGGTGTGGAATCGCCAGAGGGCAAAAAGCATTACGTCGCAGCGGCTTTCCCGTCTGCTTGCGGTAAAACTAATTTCTCCATGTTGATTCCGCCAGCCAGTTTCGACGGCTGGAAAGTCACAACGATCGGTGATGACATTGCTTGGATTAAGCCGGGTAAAGATGGTCGTTTATACGCGATCAATCCTGAGGCGGGTTATTTTGGCGTGGCACCTGGTACCAACGATAAAACCAACTTTAATTGCATGGCCTCAGTACGCGGCGATACGATTTTCACTAACGTCGGTTTAACGGATGATGGTGATGTTTGGTGGGAAGGCATGACCAAAGAGGCGCCAGCCCATTTGATCGACTGGCAAGGTAAAGACTGGACACCTGCCATTGCTAAAGAAACAGGTCGTAAAGCAGCACATCCAAATTCTCGTTTCACGGTTGCGGCAACACAAAATCCGGTGCTGGATGCAGCATGGGACGATCCTGCTGGCGTACCGATTTCTGCCTTCATTGTTGGTGGTCGTCGTTCTACTACCGTGCCGCTGGTAACCGAAGCCCGCGACTGGGTAGAGGGCGTATACATGGCAGCGACGATGGGATCAGAAACCACGGCAGCAGCTGTCGGTCAGCAAGGGATTGTGCGTCGTGATCCGTTTGCGATGTTGCCTTTTATGGGTTATCACATGAGTGATTACTTCCAACACTGGTTAGAAATCGGCAAAAAAATCGCTGCTTCCGGCGCGCAACAACCAAAAATTTATTGCGTCAACTGGTTCCGTACCGATGCCGATGGTAAATTTGTATGGCCTGGTTTTGGCGACAATATGCGTGTTCTGTCGTGGATGCTGGGTCGTATCGACGGTACTGCTAAAGGCGTAGAAAACATCTTCGGCGTGACACCAGAATTTAGCGATCTGACTTGGGATGGCCTAGATTTTACGCAAGAACAATTCAACACCATTACCTCGATCGACAAAGACGCCTGGATCGCAGAACTGGCTTTGCACGCAGAATTGTTTGATAAGTTGAAATACCACTTGCCAGCAGAACTGCAAGCAACCAAAGCTGCGCTGGAAAAACGCTTGGCAGCATAGTTCAGAGATAAGTTAGCATTAAACCTCAAAAAAGCCGCTACTCACGTTGCGGCTTTTTTTTGCTTGCTCAATTGAGTTCGACAAGGTTTTAGTTCGGGCGTATATTAAGCACTCTGCCTCAATTCCCTCTCTCGAAGTTGCTGCAATTTTTCAGTTAACCCCTTTCAGGAGTTGCACATGAAATTGTTTTATAACTTGCGTATCGCCTCCAAACTGTATGTTGGTTTCGTTCTCCTTCTCGTTCTCACTAGTTTTCTTGGGATCTTTGCTGTTATTCAACTGGCGAGAGTCAATAGTGCGACCTATGAGCTGGGGACCAATTGGATGCCTAGCGTCAACGCGGCTATGGGGATCAAAGAGCGCATGTCACGTTTGCGCACACAAGAAATGCAAATCGTCCTCTCCAGCGGCGATGCTAAAAATATCGATTTTTACTCAAAGCGCTGGAATACCTATTTCGACGAGTTGAAAAGCTATGAAGACAAATACGTCAAGTTAATGACAACTGAGGATGAGAAGAAAAAATACGCAGAGTACTTGACTCTTTGGGAAAAATATAAAGTCGAAACAAAAAAATGATCGAACAGGCACGTCAGGGACAGCTTGAAGAATCACGGACAACACTGCGAGGTGAATCTTCCAAACTGAATGGTGCCATATTAAAAATTGCAGACGGCCTGGTGGATGCTAATGTGGATGGTGGCATTAGAGCCTATAAAGAAGGCGAAGAGATTTATTTGTCGTCACGAACATGGATCATCGCTGTTTTGGTCATCAGTATTGCTTTGGGCTTGATCTTGGCCTACGTGATTGCAAAGATAGTCGCAACATCGTTACAAGCCGCAGTAAGAATTGCAAAAACCGTTGCTGCAGGTGATCTCACCAGCGAGATTGAGTCCAACACGACCGATGAGACAGGAGAATTGTTGGCGGCATTACGTGACATGAACGCGAAGTTATTTGCTGTCGTAAGTGAAGTACGCAACGGTACCGATTTGATTGCCACAGCATCATCCGAAATTGCTAACGGCAATATGGATTTGTCGGCACGAACAGAGAGCCAGGCTGGTTCCTTAGAAGAGACTGCGTCGTCGATGGAAGAACTAACATCTACCGTTAAACATAATAGTGATAACGCCCGTCAGGCCAATCAACTGGCACATTCTGCATCGAGTGTTGCGCAAAAAGGTGGGCAAGTGGTTTCTGAGGTTGTCGCAACGATGGGCTCAATCAACGAGTCTTCTAAAAAGATTGTCGATATCATTAGCGTGATCGACAGCATCGCGTTCCAGACAAATATTTTGGCATTGAATGCCGCGGTGGAAGCCGCAAGAGCCGGAGAACAAGGTCGAGGTTTCGCGGTGGTAGCCTCCGAGGTACGTAATCTGGCGCAACGATCGGCCAGCGCAGCAAAAGAAATTAAAGAGTTAATTAACGATTCTGTGACTAAAGTGGGGGTAGGTTCCAAACTAGTGGATGAGGCAGGAAAAACCATGACGGAGGTAGTCAACAGCGTAAAGCGGGTCAGCGATATGATAGGTGAAATCACCGAGGCAAGTTCTGAGCAAAGCGCGGGAATAGACCAGATCAATACCGCAATCGTACAAATGGATCAAATTACGCAGCAAAACGCAGCATTGGTCGAAGAAGCAGCGGCAGCGGCAACTGCGCTACAGGAACAGGCCGACAATTTGAGTCATGTAGTCAGTTTATTCAGACTAGACGGTGGACCATCTGGCGGTATGCGCCTGCGCTTGAACTAGTGTTGAAGAATCGGGAGCGGGACACCGCTATCAAAAATATTCAGGACGCAATCAAGCAAAGATATATGGCGCAATGTTCATAGACTACACACGCAAAAATAAAAAAAGCCGCGAGCAAATGCTTACGGCTTTTTAGTTTTTTTTGCTTTGTGCTTACTTACTTAAATATTTACTCAAGTATTTATTCAAGTACAGACTTAATTAGTTAGCTTCCGGGCCAGCTGATTAACGACCGGCTTAATCATGTAAGCAACCGGGAAGGCGATAGACCAGGTAATCAACCACGCCTCCATCCATGCACCAAAAAAATTATTGTCTACACCAAGCCATACTAAACGCATTACGGCGGTCACAACTAAAGTGATAATCCCGCTGCTGATCATGGTCGGCAACATCGATGCCAGGCTCTTAGAACCAACAACAGCACGCTGTTGGCTTTTGCTATTTTTGCCGTGTTGCAGCAATCTATTGCTAGAATACTTCAAAATTAACGCTATTTATTAGTTACGACCAGCCATTGCGCGCAGTTCTGCAGCCAGATTTGGCGAACTGGAATCAAACTCACTGGCGATTCGGTGGATCGTCATAACGTTGCGCAAATTGCGTTTTGCGGTTTTTTCTTCACGTGTCAGTTTTGGCTTCAAAACCAGCAATGCTGCGCGCAACATGCCGACTAGCATAGGTTTAAAGACGATTGCCATCGTTGCCAAAATGCCTAAGCCCAACAATGGGCGAGCTGCACCAACAACGGTTGAAATTGCCATTTGTGCTACTGGGACGGCGCTGGTAACTGGGAAAGCGATATCAAGGAAAGCCATTTTATTCTCCACATTTCTGTCTATATTTGCGATGATAGAACTATATTGCAGTGCAATATATAAATCTAATTATCATTTCTCATATCTACTATGGTATTTGTGAATAATTGTAGAAATGATAGGATATTTAGGCTGGTGCTTTCTGAGGCGTTTTTGCTCAATTTTGCGTAGTGTTCTCTTAAACTGAACTGGCCTTTATCTGCAACATCTACACTCATAGGCGGCTTTGATGAACTTTCTAACTCTCGACCTCAATCTGCTGCGGGTATTTGATGCTGTCATGGTGGAGCAAAACCTGACTCGCGCAGCGGACAAGCTGGCGATGACGCAACCGGCGGTCTCTAATGCCTTAAAGCGTTTGCGTTATTCGCTGGGCGATGAGTTATTGATCCGCACCGCATACGGCGTAAAGCCAACCCCGCGCGCCGAGACCTTGTGGCCAGCAATCCGTCAGGCACTGTCGAATCTGGAGGCGGCTATTGCCCCCACACATTTTGACGTGTCCAAGGCGCAAGTGACCTTTCGCATGGCGATGGCGGATGCGACGGCGGCGCTCTGGATGCCAAATCTGGTGCGCTTCATTGAGCGCGACGCCCCTGGGATCAACGCCCGCATGGTGCCGCTGACCACGCGTGAGCCACGACCTTTGCTAATCCGCGGTGATATTGATATTGCGGTTGGCTTTTTCCCTGGCGTGGTGGCACAGATGATTGCGGGGCAAGGCGCCGCCAGCAGTCCGATACGGCATGAGCGCCTGTATTCTGGCCACTATGTTTGCGTGATGCGCAAAGGACATCCGATGGCGTCGGAAGAATTGACGCTAGAAAAATACTGTAAATGTAATCATTTGCTGGTCAGTTTTTCGGGCAGAGCGCATGGTCTGGTCGATGAAAGTCTGGCTCAGATGGGTTTGGAACGCCGCATTTTGCTGACCGTAAATCAGTTCTTTACCGGCGGCAAAGTGGTCGCCAATTCTGATCTGCTGACGGTGTTACCACGCCATCTGATTGAATCTACTGGCATGATCGATGCCTTGATATGGAAAGAATTGCCGCTTGAGATGCCAGAAGTCCACGTCGATATGCTTTGGCACGAAAGAGATGCCCGCAATCCGGCGCACAAATGGCTACGTGATAGCCTGATCACGATGACCAACGACGCCTTGTTGCCTGAGTTAAGTCATGAGAAGAATTTTGATGGTTATTGATGAGGGACCTGTGTTCAGGGTTTCTGCTGATGATTTCTGCTACGTGACCTGCTGCTTTGCTGCCTGTAGAAGCCAAAAAGCTCCCTCTCCCGCACGCGGGCGAGGGGTGTTGTCCGGTGTAGTTCAAATCAATACTTGCCGCTAACAGAGTCAATGAATAAATATACTCCGGTTGGGTATATTTTAGATGCCCATATAATATATGGATAATACGATATTTTTAAAAAAATTAAGGGGGAGTATATTTAGCCCGGTAACACTTAAGCTTTTCTGAAAGTAAATTCTTCTACACAAACGCCTCGCTACCATTTGCCTTGTCGTACCGGTTTATGCTGATGTCTTCAGCGCCGAATTAACTGCCGAACTAAGCCCAGATTTTCCATTAGACCGCTACTACTTCGCAAAAAAGGCAGAGGGCATGCGGTCTTCAGAGGGATAGCACCACCGCGATTTGAGTGGAAACGCTACAGCGACAATTGCACCTTTGGCGAACTGCCTAGCGTTGTTGCTCCTCCTAGCAAGATGCAGCTTGCGTCGTCGTCGCGTCTAGCCAGTCAGTTCGCCAAAGGCACACTTGTCGCTGTTCCAATGGAAAATCTGGGCTAAGTGCTAAATCACTCATAAAACCTTTGTTGTAAACTAGGATTCTTTTCAGTTGCGCACGGCACTAAATCTTGTTAGTCTGAAATCTTACTTTGCCAAGACCGAACAAGGTCTAGCCAGCGTTGTAGTCTCTTAGCCGGCCAGAGCAAAAGACCAGACAGACAACGCAGGTGTTTAAGGAAATAACCAGAGTCAGCACATGATGATAGGGAGAAAATTCAACATTTGCCTGCGGATATTTTTCAGCTGCCTACTCAGCTATCTCTTGCTAGCCGGCATGCTCAATCACGCTGCCGCTGCCACTCTGCAATTAGACTCTGCCACCACGCAACGTTCGCTTAATTCTGAGTTTGAGGTTTTTGAGGATAAAAGCGCGCGACTTTCTATCCACGACATTCAGCAAGCCGCCATCGCCGCCAAGTTTAAGCCGCTGGCGGGCAATTTGAGCGCTTCTTACACCCGCTCTGTCTACTGGTTACGGTTTAGCCTGCAAAGAAGTGATATTCGTAGCCCACAGGACTGGTGGCTAGAAATGACGCCCGTCATGCTGGACGATATTCGTCTGTACGAAACCACTGGCGACGGTCAATTCATTGAGCACCAAGCTGGCGATCGCCGTCATTTTTCTGCGCAAGAAATGCAGCACCGTTATCCGGTATTCCGTCTTCATTTGTCGGACACCGCGCCACAAGTTTTTTATGTGCGGATAGAAAGCACCAGCTCGCTTTTTTTCCGCGCCACATTATGGACGCCACAGGCGTTTGCGGAAGCCTCCAATGTATTGTCCAGCCTGATGGGTTTGTTTTACGGTTTGCTGCTTGCCATGATTGCGTACAACCTGGTGCTGTTGATGTCGTTCCGCGACAAAACTATGCTGTATTACCTATTGCTGTCTTTCAGTATTTTATTAGCTGGCATGAGCGTGAACGGTCATATCGGTCTGTACTTTGCGCCGGACTGGCCTTGGCTGGTGGATATTTTGCCCGCGCTGACGGTGTGCTTCATCATCTTGTGGGACTCCCTGTTTATCACGCACTTTTTGCATCTGCCTAAAAAGATGCCCAAAGTGTCGTGGTTGTTTCGCGGATTTCAGGTTTTTTCAGTGATAGCGGCGGTGATTGTTCTGGCTGGTTACAACCATGTGATTGCGCCAGTTGTCCAGTTAATTGGCTTTACTCAGGTATTGCTAATCTTGCCGGTCTGCTTGCTAAGTGCGACGCGCGGTTATCGGCCAGGCTGGATTGTGCTGATCGCGTCCGCTGCCTGGGTGGCTGGCGCGATGATGACGTCGCTACGGAATCTGGGGATCATCGAATCAAGCTGGCTATCCGATTTTGGCTTTCAGATCGGGTCTGCGCTGGAAGTGATTTTGCTCGCCGTGGCGCAAACTAATCGTATCAATATTATTAAACAAGAACGCGCGCTGGCGCAAAAACAACTGCTGGTAATGGCGCAACGTGCAGAGCAAGAATTAGAAATCAAGGTTCAGCAACGGACGACAGAATTAGCCGATGCCGTGGCGCGCTTGCAAAAACTCGACCAAGAGAAAAATGATTTTCTGGGGATCGCTGCCCACGATTTAAAAAATCCGCTCACCTCAGTGATCGGGATGAGCGACCTGTTACGCAGGCTAGATCAGCAGATGCCGGTTGCCCAAAAACACGATTATTTACAACGCATCAGCAATAGCGGGCAACGCATGATGCACATCATCACTAACCTGCTGGATGTGAATGCCTTAGAGACCGGGCACTCGCGTTTTAACTTGCAGGCGCTGGATCTGGCGCAGGTTTTAACTGAAGTCACACAGCGATATCAAGACAGCCTGCAAGCTAAAGATTTGCAGTTAATACTGTCTGTCAATCAGCCGGTATTAGTCAAAGCGGACGCCGATGCGGTGAGCCAGATTATGGATAATTTATTGTCCAACGCGATTAAATATTCTCCTTTAGGCAAACAGATCTGGATTCAAATTTCATCAGACAATGGTGCTGGTCGCTTCATGATTAAAGACGAAGGACCGGGTTTGTCAGAAGAAGATCAGCGGCATTTGTTTGAAAAATTCTCACGCTTATCGAGCAAGCCGACTGCGGGTGAACATTCTAGCGGTTTAGGACTTTCTATCGTCAAAAAACTCAGCGTGGCGATGGGTGGTGACATCGATTGTCAAAGTGCGATCGGTGAGGGTTGCTGTTTTACTGTCCGATTACCACTTATAGTCTTTCATGAACCGCCGACCACAGTAGCCATAAGCTGACAGGTAAGAGTAAAAGCGAAGGCAATGAGGTAGCAATTCTGTAATTGCCAGATCGCTTACAATATTGAGTACTAAAAGCGGTACTCGTATAACACCGCCCCCACCCTCAGCTCATTTTATTTCGACACTATTCCCATGTTTACTGGCATCGTACAAGGCATCGCCCGCATTGCATCCATCACCGACAAACCCGGCCTGCGCACCTTTACACTGGATTTTCCAGAGGGATTTTGTGAAGGCTTACAGATCGGCGCCAGCGTCGCTGTTGACGGTGTTTGCCTGACCGTCAACAGCTTGCATGACCATCACCGCGCCGAGTTTGATGTGATGCAGCAGAGTCTGGCGATCACCACGCTTGGTGAGTACGCGCAAGAGGGACGCATCAATGTAGAAAGAGCCGCCAGAGATGGTGCAGAAATTGGCGGACATCCCCTCTCTGGCCATATTGATTTTAAAGCCACCATCGCCCGAATCCGCGAGCTGGAAAATAACTACGTCATCCGCATCGCCGTGCCGCCAGAATGGCTGCGCTACATCTTCGCCAAAGGCTACATCGCCATCAACGGCGCCAGCCTGACGGTAGCAGAAGTGAACCGGCAAGAGGGCTGGTTTGAAGTCTGGTTAATCCCGGAAACCTTGCGCATGACCGTCTTCGCCGAAAAGAAAACCGGCGCAACACTTAACATAGAAATCGAAAGAGCGACCCAAGTGGTGGTTGATACGGTACGCAATATGCTGGCAGAAACCTTGGGACCTTTACTACCTGCACTGGAGGCTCTACTCAAACAGCAGAGCGTTGTGGTGGTGGATTTGGTTAAGCCTGCCAATAGTCAAAAATAAGTCGCTTGAAGATTTGCCCTAACTTCTCATAAAATATAAATGTTATTTGCAGGACTTGGTTTTAAGCTTGCTCCACACTGTTACTGGTTAATAAGTGAGCTAATTTGTTGCACAAAAGAGCCTATAGTCGCAATGCTTCCTAAGTTTGCTAGAGATCTATCGATAATAGTTTTGTCTTTATCTTTCGACTCAATCGAGCGTTTTATATCGCTGATAGCTATTGAAGCTTTAATAGCCTGGCTTTTGGTAACTTCAGAATCTGCATCAATTTTTTTCAAAATTAATTCAAGTTTTTCTAATATTAAATCATTATTGTCTTTTACTAGATTAGTATTTGTTTGATTGCCTATTATTTGATTCGAAACCGTTGAGTTAAAGTTATTGATAGTCGCCATTTAATTGTTCCTTTATTTGCTGATTAGTAATCTCAGATTCAAAATTATTTATAGAACTATCACCACCAACATTTACTGTGTCAATAGATATGTAAGTTTCACCATGTTTTGTTGCCTCCATAGCCGACTTAATGCTGGAGTGAGCATTTTTAATTTGTGCGCTGTCATAAGAGTAGACGATTGACCTGCTGGAAGCTGAGGTTTCAAGTACAAGTCCAAAAAGGATTGGCGGATTTTCTTTTTTATAAACCCAAATTTTTAATTGTTCATCAAAGATGTTTTTTTGCTTTTGCCACTCACAAAGCGTTTGCAGAAATTTTTTTTGAAGCCGCTTGTAAAAAATAAATAATATGAATGCTGAGCAAAGCAAAAAACCAACAAATAAATATTTACTGTAAAAATAAAATGGAATAAGACCTAGAACTGCTACAAGTAAATAACTATTTGGAAATTTAAATTGAGGAAGAAGTAAACTAAATGTTGGCTCTATTTCTGTACTGTGAATAGTCTTTCGAGTAATCGTAATAGCAACTAAATTTTGAATTGACCAAACCACATCGTTTAATTCGATGATCTTGTCAGTGATCCTAAGTTTTGATTGTGGCCTAGATACAAAATGAGCTCTCGCCATATATTAGTCCTTATAAAATAATTGAAATCGGAACGCACGGATTAGAAATCCATTACAGAAGCGTTAATGATTACTACTAATCATAAAGTTACCTGCATATTTTTTCCGCGCACTTTTTGCTTAAATATGCTGACGATTTTCATCTTATGTTCAGACTGATTTTGATAGCCTAGGGCACGGAAAATAACTTTATTATCTTGGCATCAATTACCGTTCGATCGCCAGCGCAACGCCCATACCACCACCGATACACAAACTGGCAAGCCCTTTCTTGGCGTCGCGCCGTATCATTTCATGGATCAGGCTGACCAAAATACGGCAACCGGATGCGCCTATGGGATGGCCAATCGCAATCGCGCCGCCATTGACGTTGATTTTGCTGGTATCCCAGCCCATTTCTTTATTGACGCCAATCGCTTGTGCGGCGAAGGCTTCGTTGATTTCCATCAAATCCAGATCTTGATGATTCCAACCTGCTTTACGCAAACATAATTGGGCGGCGGGTACTGGTCCCATGCCCATGATGCTTGGGTCAATACCGGCAGAGGAATAGGCTTTAATGCGCGCCAATACCGGCAAACCCAGTTCTTCGGCCTTACGTGCCGACATCATGATGACGGCTGCTGCGCCGTCGTTCAGACCAGAGGCATTACCGGCGGTCACTGTGCCATCTTTGGCAAAAGCCGGGCGTAAGCTGGAGAGCGATTCCAGCGTAGTACCGTGCTTGATGAACTCATCGCTATCAAATACGGTCGTGCCTTTTTTGCTGTCGATTTCAAAGGGCAGAATCTCGTCCACAAACTTACCGGCTTTTTGTGCCGCTTCTGCTTTGTTTTGCGAAGCCAGTGCAAACTCATCTTGCTCCAGACGCGTTACACCGAATTTTTTAGCCACGTTTTCAGCAGTGATACCCATGTGATATTGGTTGTACACGTCCCACAAACCATCAACGATCATGGTGTCGACTAATTTGGCATCACCCATACGAAAACCGTCGCGCGAACCGTTGAGAACATGGGGCGAAGCACTCATGTTCTCTTGACCGCCAGCGATGATGATATCGGCATCCCCAGCTTTGATCGATTGCGCGGCAAGATGCGTCGCCTTGAGACCGCTACCGCAGACTTTGTTGATCGTAAATGCCGGTACCATATTTGGCAAACCCGCTTTGATCACTGCCTGACGCGCCGCATTTTGGCCTACGCCTGCGGTCAATACCTGACCTAAAATAACCTCATTGATCAGTTCCGCACTCAAACCAGTTTTGGCCAACAAACCTCGGATGACATGTGCACCAAGATCAGAAGCGGCAATTTTTGCTAATGAACCACCAAATTTACCTACTGCGGTGCGACCGGCAGCAACGATGACGACGTCTTGCATGTGAATCTCCTCGGTGAATGCTCATAGGTGAGCTTGGAATGATGGGCATTTTTTAAATCCCCTTGTTATTTTCCATTTTAATCCTTACCAATCAGGATCGCCTAATATCGTTTGATGCAGAAGCGGTATTAGCAAGCAGATAAAAACTGGGCGAAAAAAATGGGCTCATCGTTCCCGAGAGCCCATTTTTAAAACCGTGTTACCTGATGCGTTACAGCTGATGTTTCAGCTAAGCGCTGCAAGTACTCTCAAGTATTATTTCTTGCTTTTAGTCGTTTTTTCAGCAGCTTGTGTAAATTGCTGTGTGGCATTTGCCAGGTTTTCTTCCAAAGTCTGAACAGCTTGCTTGCTAGTTTTAGACAATTGCTCGTAACCTGCATTGATATTGCCGATGACGGATTTCAATGCTGTTACTGCTTGTTCGGAACCTGCTGGTGCATTTTTAGTGACTTCGTCGATCAACGCAACGACTTTAGTATTTGTTTCAGCGATATGCGCTTCTACTGCTTTAGTAAATTCAGCTTGAGTAGCAGAAGTGATGGATGCCAGATGACGGCCATATGCCAATGCTTTTTCTGCACTAGGTTGTGCTTGAGCAGCTGCCAGAGCCATAAATTCTTTTGGATCTTTCGTACCAACTAATTGCTTAGCCGTTGCTGTGCCTTCTTCCAAAGTCGCTTTAGCAGCGCTGACGTTCAAAGCAAAAATTTGCTCTAAGCCTTCAAATGCTTTTTTGTTCAAAGCGGTCAAAGAAGCGAATTGTGCTTCCATTGAAGTTTTAGTAGCAGCGATAAATTGTTCTGGTGTTGTAAACATAATGATCTCCTAGATAGTAAAAATGACGGTAATGCGGAATTTCACAGCGCCTTCCATCCTATTTATCCAAATGGTGCACCGCAACAATTCTTATTGTACCTACTTATTTTCGACGGTCAAGCATATTTTGTGCGTTGCAACAAAATATTTGTAAGGATGTGTTTCTTGCCAGTATAGGAGATAAGCAAAATTCTTCTAGCAGGGTTTTGTAGAATGGATCATTATTTTGCAAAACTATGCGCGACATTGATTGCGTAAAACCAACTTAGTGCATATCCTTAGTCATCTGTTTTGATGGCTTTATGTGTTGCGGTATGCCGATCTGCGTTTCCATTTCGATGGAATCTCAGTTTCAGTCTTAGTCATATTTTTAAAATAAGTCCGACAAATATTATTGCGTCAAAGTACTCGATAATTTGATCACCATTTCTCTAAGGTTTGTCCTGTCAACGAAAGAAATGTTATGGCTATCCAGCGGCGTCTCCTGTTGATCATTAGTTTTTTTGCAGTCGCTGTTAGTGCCTGCAATGATGCATCTAAGCAATCATCCTCTGCCATCAGCGCATCGGCCGATGCTCAAAAACTCCCGGCATCAAACAAAACAAAAAAAATCGCGCTGGTCTTAAAAACACTGACTAATCCTTACTTTATTGAAATGGAAACTGGTGCACGTGATGCTGCAAAAAATCTAGGTGTTGATTTAGTCGTCAAAATGGCATCGCAAGAGACTGCGGTAGAACAACAAATCCAGTTAGTAGATGAGTTAATTCAAACCAAAATCGATGCCTTAGTAATTGCGCCTAGTGATTCACAGCGCCTAGTGCCAATTCTGAAAAAAGCTCAGCTTGCAGGCATCCTCGTTATTAATATTGATAACCAACTTGATGCAGCGACGATGAAAAGTCAAAAAATGAGTCCAGTGACGTTTATTAGTGTTGACAATCAAACCTCAAGTTATCAATCCGCAAAATTTATTGCTGATCAAATAAAAGCGCCAGGCAAAGCAGCGATCATTGAGGGTATACGCACCTCAGAAAATGCCCGCATGAGGACGGTAGGAGCAGAACGTGCTTTTGCCGAAAATCACAATCTCAAACTGGTGGCAAAAGAGACTGGTAACTGGAAAATCGATGAGGCTTATCAAGTCACTAAAAAAATATTTACGGCTTATCCTGATATCACTGTTTTATTCTGCGCCAACGACATGATGGCCTTGGGGGCTATTAAGTATTTAAGCGAATCCAACAAAAAAATATTGATCGCCTCCTACGACGCTTTGGCTGACGCAAAAATCGCTGTAAAAGCAGGTTCACTGGCAGTGACCGTAGATCAGCAAGCGAAGAAGCAAGGCTACGAAGGCATCGCACTCGCGGTACGTGGTCTGAATGGAGAAAAGTTACCCGATGTGATGTTGGTTGATACCGCTTTAGTTACGGCCCAAACTCTACAATGAGGCGCGCCCATTTTGTCCGTCAAACATAATATTTCGGTCAAACTGATTGGCTACCTGTTCTTTGTCAGTGTATTGCCGTTGCTGTTATTTGCAATCATCTCCTACGGCACGACGCAAAAAACGATTTTTGATTTAGCCAGAAGTTATAGTACCCAACTACTCTTTAACCAGCGCGATTATCTGGAACTAGAAGCAGAACAAGTAGAAAGTCTGGCTTTTAACCTCGCGGGCGTTGAAGAGATCAGCAATGTGGTGGTGAAAGCTGACCAGGCGGCTACCTTAAGTCGCAATTCATACGATGATTTATTTACTCAGGCAGAAATTCGGCAACGACTTAATGCCAATAGCAGCCTCAAGGGTGTGATATCGATAGACTTGTTCACCACCAAAGGTCATAGGTTTTATGTAGGCGATACTTTAAACGTCGCGCCTGTTAACGACATGATCAGACAAACTATTTTTGATACGGGTATCGCCTCAGAAAAATCGATACTATGGCTGGGCGTAGAAAACAATTTAAACCCTGCGTCACCCAACCGCAAGGTACTTACTGCACTCAAAATTATTCGACATTTTTCTCCTGAAAGTATGTCCTCCACGCCAGTGGGAATGATTCTAATTAATTATTCTACCGATTATTTATATCAACATTTTAGTCACATCGACATGGGTGAGGGTGCCTATCTAATGGCCGTTGATAGCTATGATCGTATGATCTATCATCCCGATAAAGAAAAAATTGGCAAGGTCATTTCATCAGAATTTAACGCCGCTGCAATCCGCAAAACCGGTATCCATAACTTGCGCTTAAACGGGCAGGAATTGATGCTCAATTCCACTTGCCTAGCCAAATTAAACTGGTGCATCGTCGCGGTGATTCCAGAAAAAACTTTTATGCTGCCGATGGAAAGACAATCACAAACCGCTGCGTTTTTGATCCTACTTTGTCTCGGTCTGATTGCCTTTGGTGCGCGTCAATTTAATCGCGCGATGCTCATACCGATTAAGAATATTTCTGATGGATTCCGGAAAATTGAAGAGCAACCCTACGCGCAATTGCAACCCTTGAACATCCCCGATAGAAAGGATGAGATCAGCGAACTCGTCGGCTGGTTTAATGCCTTCCTAGAATCGCTTGAAGCACGTAAAAAATCAGATGAAGAATTGCGTGAGAACCAAGAAAAATTTTCAAATATTTTTCAAAAATCGCCACTACCGTTAAGTTTGGCAAATGCCAGCAGTGGTCGCTTCATCGATGTGAATGATGCCTGGTTAAATCAATTTGGATTTTCGCGTGAAGAAGTAATCGGGCGCTCGGCAATCGGTTTAGGTCTATGGGCTGATGACACAGAAAAAACACGTTTGTTAGCGCAGCTTAACGAAAAAATAACGATCAACCAGTTTGAGGTGCGTTACCGCTGCAAAGACGGGCGCGATATTATCTGCCTCTTGTCCGGTCGCGTGGTGGAACTGCACGGAGAGCAATTCTATATTTTCTCGCCAACAGACATTACCCGACAGCGAGAAATAGAAAGAGAAATCCAGGAGATTAACCAGGAGTTAGAGTCCCGGGTTCAGCGTCGCACACTCAATCTGGAGCAGACCAATACGGAGCTGGCCAATGCGATGGAGACTCTTAAACTGACCAAAGATGAGCTGGTGCGTTCAGAAAAAATGGCGGCACTGGGTTCTCTGGTTGCCGGTGTTGCGCATGAGTTAAATACACCGATCGGTAACAGCGTTACAGTCGCCAGCACCTTGCAGCACAAAACCCAAGAGTTAGCTCGGGAAATCAGTAGCGGCAAGATTCGCCGCAGCACGCTGGATGCTTATCTCGATAGTTCGTTCATGGGCACGGAATTATTAATGCGTAATCTTGCTTTGGCACGCGATCTGGTGATCAGTTTTAAACAGGTTGCGGTAGATCAGGCCAGCAACCAACGTCGCCGCTTTGATCTTAAAAATACGCTAGCTGATGTGGTCGTGATGCTTGACCCTATGTACAAAAACACGCCATTTGTCTTAGAAGTTGCCTTGCAAGACGGCATACAGATGGACAGTTATCCGGGTCCGCTAGGGCAATTGATTACCAACTTTGTGACAAACGCGTTAGCTCACGCATTTGAGGGCAGAAACCATGGCACGATGCGGTTGACCACCAAATTGCAACAGGAAGATATGGTCGAAATTACCTTTTCCGATAACGGTGTTGGCATACCGGCTGAACATCAGCCACGGGTCTTCGACCCCTTCTTTACCACCAAGCTAGGTCAGGGCGGTTCTGGCCTTGGTTTAAACATCGTATTTAACATCGTGACCAGCTTACTCGGCGGAAAAATAGAACTCCAGTCCTATGCCGGTGTTGGCACTAGCCTCATCATCACGCTGCCACTAAAAGCGCCGGATGTTGCAGATAAAAAAGTTCGTAATTAAGCTAATAATTAAGCTCATGGCTAAGTTAGCGAATGCCTTGTTGCATGCATTGCTTATTTATAAAAGAGGCCACGGGATGCAATAGGTTCTACAATTCGAAAACATTATATGAAAGTGACCGTTTTCGCACTATTACTTTCTTTTAAAATTTGCCCAATACGCATACTCATACACAGTATATGTAAGCTCTCCATATAATCATTGGACGATACGGCATATTTTGAAAAAATTATGGGGAGTATATTCTACGTGTCGTCAATATGCTGCCGACTTATACATTGCTACGCAGCCATATGCCTTGCTTGACGTTGTGGCAAAGATTTAGTTTCTGGCTTCTTCTCCACCGGATTATCCTGCGAATGATTCTGTAGTTTTGCCAGCTTTGCCGCCGATTTATCGCTGACGTTTTTACGATTAGCTTGCCCGGCGTAATCACTACCCAAAATCTCTGTGACCAGAGCGTCGTCCATCTGGCGTTCTGTGCGCAACCACTCGCCGACTAAGGCCGCTAAACGTTCCAGCGCAATCCTGTGGGTCGCATCGGTTTTTGCATACAGCCAATCTGATAACGCCATAAAGTTTTCAAACGGTGTCTCTGCCAGCAGGTGCGGCAGAGTATGACTAAACCGCCCGGAGTTGGCGACCAAATCCCAGTAACGAGCAAAGCGCACCAGGCGCTGCATGGTAGAAAAATCGATCGTACTATTGGCAAGAATGGTGTAAGGCGGATACGGATCAAACACCATGCTCCACTCTTCGGTATGCCGGATAATCGGCGTACCGCGCAGACGCTTTAAGATGCCAAACTGGATTTCGTGCGGCTGCAATGCGTACAACTTATTAAAACCTGCAGCAAAGCTCTCTACCGTTTCGCCCGGCAATCCAGCAATCAGATCAACGTGCAAATGAGCATGTGAGTTCTCACATAACCAGCGAATATTGTCGGCGGCTTTCTGGTTGTCTTGTTTGCGGCTGATACGTGCTTGTACTTCGGGGTTAAAACTTTGAATCCCGAGTTCAAACTGCAAAGTGCCTGGCGGGAATTTCTTGATACCTTCTTTGAGCGCGTCAGGCAAATGATCTGGCACTACTTCAAAATGGGCAAATACGGGATCATCAGGATTGGCCTCCAACTTATCCAGAAAGAATTGCATGATCTTCAGGCTGGTCTTAATGTTGAGGTTAAAGGTGCGGTCAACAAATTTAAACAGGCGCGCGCCGCGCGCATGCAGACTTTCCATCTCGGCTAAAAAGCGGTCGATCTCAAACGGCCACGCCGTCTTATCTAAGGCAGATAAACAGAATTCACACTTAAACGGACAACCGCGTGAGGCTTCGACATATAAAGTGCGATGTTTGATGTCTTCATCGCTGTACAAATCGTAGGGCAAGCTGATGTCAGCCATCGCTGCTTGCACACCGGCATGGATTTTCATTAGCGGCTTAGGGCCTTGCAAGACTTGGCGACACAGATCAGGGAAAGTGACATCGCCCCAACCCGTGATGACGTAATCCGATAATTTGACAATCTCTTGCTCGGAGGTTTCATACGATACTTCTGGCCCACCCAAGATTATGATCACTTCTGGAGCGACCCGTTTTAATAAGGCGACGACTTTGGTGATTTCTTCAATATTCCAGATATAGACGCCAAACCCGACGATCAATTTTTCTCCGGCGATCTTGTGCGACAGTAATTTTTCTACTATCTCGGTGGTTTTTGCACCCGTCACAAATTCTTGCAACTGAGTTTGTGCTTGCAGCGGCCCCATGTTGGCGAGCAGGTAGCGCAAACCCAGAGAAGCGTGGGCGTAACGGGCATTGAGGGTAGAGAGCAGAATGGTCATGGGGTGTATAGACGGCAAAGACAGCGAAAATAAAACAACAATAGAGCCGTATTGTACGACGCCACGCAGCAAGCTCTATTGGAACAGCGCTACAACACAACTAGGGCGAAGTTGAAACGAGCGGGATTACTCTGCCCATCAAGCTATTAGCAGCACCTTATAGTTACTAAAAGTGAGCATCAAGACATCGAAACCAAAACACTTTGGCGCTGGTTTAATGACGTTCATCCTCGCGTTTTTGCGTTTCATCGCATCCCGCTCGCGGTCGACAAATGCATGGCCTACAGTGCATACATCAACAAAGCAAAACGACTTGCAAGTTGAAACGAACCGAACTAAAACTTAACTAGCAAAAAGAGGAAAATCAAATGAAAACATCATTCAAAACACCAGCAATTTTCAGTGCTGCATTGATCGCTGGCGTGTTCGCAGTCGGTGCTGCATTCCAACCCGTTTCCAGCAACGCTAACGTGAATACACAAGTTGCCCAAGCCCAAATACAAACTGTCACTATCGTCGCAAAACGCATGAGCGCTGATGAAAAACTGGCCTTCGATACACAAGCTAATGGCATCCAGACTGTCGTCATCAGCGCAAAACGTTTAAGCCCAGAACAAAAATTGATTATGGCGCAAGAAGACCAAGCCTTGCAACATGGCGTTGCGATCAAAGCAGTTCGTTTAGCTCAGAACAATGGTTGATTTATGATAGATACTGGTAAGGAGTACAAGCTAAATTACGCTTTTTGTCCAGGTTTTAATTGGACGATTAAAAATACTCCCCTTATTTCTAACCTTCGTATCCAAATCAAAAGCATTTAATTCCACATCGTAGATGCCTTTGACTTGGACATGAGAATGTCCACCAAGTTTAATCCCGCTCAGGCGGGATTAGTCGCCACCGCTGCGTCATATAACTGCACATAATTCAGATTTTCAAAACAACTTGCTGCTTGTGGCGTTAAGCCCAGCAGCATTTTTTCGTCGTTCGACCGTAGTTGCGCATGGTTGACCATAACCCGCATTTTAGCGAGCAGATCAGCGGTGTGCAGCAAGTGCCCAAGTGGCGTCCAGACCGGCGCTTTACTGCCGCTGGCTTGTTGCTGCAAGGCCTGGATAACCGCTTGCGGAAACTCCCAGCGTTGTGCAATCCGGTAAGACAAGGTGACGGCGACTGAACTAAACGCATGATAAAAACTGGTGGAATATTTAAACTTGGTCTGATCCGCAATCTGGTCAATCAGACGGAACGCGATAATCAAACCCACGTTTTTCATCAAGCCCGTGAGGAAAGCCTGAAACGGGTCAATCGCGCTATCAACACTGCTGGCTAACTGGTGGCAAGCGACCGCGCATTTCTCTGATTGTGTCCAGATATGCGGTGCAGCGCGACGTGTGTAATTGCCTGCGTTGAGATTAATAATCGGACGGAACGCGACTTTGGCAATCAACAGGCGCAAACCGTCTTCACCCAAGATCATCACGGCTTTCTCCAGACTGTTAATCCGGTCGGCTGGGTTATACAGTGCGCTGTTGACTGCATTAATTACCTCGCCGACCAGCACTACGTCTTTAACGATGTGACGCGACAACTCACCTGCCGATACGGTTTTATTGCGCAAACTACCCAACAGTTGTGGAATCACGGTCGGCACCCGCGGCACGACCACGGCGTCGGTCAAATCCGAGGCGAGCAAAGCATAAAGCGCTTGCAACACTTTTTGCTCGGTTTCCATACTGATGCCTTCGCCGGGATGCCCCATCAACCAGTCAAAATACAAAGCATCAACCGGAATTTGCGGTCGCCATGCGGTAAAAGTGGGCGGCAACGGTGGCGCCTCTGCCGGCTGCGATGTTTGCTCAATTTTCGCCATGGATACATCCACTGGTGTAGCTGTAACAGGTGTAACAGTGCTGAGCGGCGTTGATGGTGTTACCGGGCTTTCAGGTAGGATGGTAGGGGGAGTGGCTTTTGGTATTGCCGCTACTACCGGTGTTTGCTGAGGAGATGCGGGGCGCTTGATTGCTGCTTGAATTGGCTTTTCATTCGTACCAAATAGCCGCTTCAGAAAGCTGGAGAGAGGATTCTGCACAATGTCCCTTTCGGTGTCGTTATCTGTATCGTTATTCTTAGCAATCTTGGTGTTGAAAACCTGCACAATGTGGTCAAACACAGTGTAGCCTTATTACCGCCAGCACCCGATACCGGACAAAGTAAAAATGTAAGAAAGCCTCAATTCATCAAGAAAATGTAGTTTTTTGAAAGGACATCGTATGATCGCTTTATTCAGAAACCGTACTATGGCTCAATGGCTGCTCGTCGTCATGGTGGGCAGCATCGCCAGCTTGCTATGCCAAACCAGCCCTGCAGGTACGCTGCGGGATAAATTAATTGAGCGGCGCATGCAACAGTCAGAGCTGGATCAGGACGATCCCAGCACGCTTAACCAGAATGGTTTACCCAAAGGCAACCGCATCATCAAAGATGTCGCCTACGGCAGCGACGCCAAGCAAAAGTTTGATGTCTATATCCCCGCAACCACGCCGGACAGCGCCAGCAATCCCAGCAGCCACGACAACAAAGCCATGCCCGTGATCTTTATGGTACACGGCGGTGCATGGGCGAATGGTGGCAAGGCAATGGGACGCGTGGTCGAAAACAAAGTCGCACGTTGGCTGCCTAAAGGTTTTATTTTTATCTCTACCGATTACCGCATGCTGCCAACCTTGCAAGCGCGTGAGCAGGCGGAAGACGTCGCCTTGGCGCTGGCAGTCGCGCAATCCAAAGCCAAAGAATGGGGCGGCGATCCCAGCCAGTTTATCGTCATGGGACATTCTGCCGGCGCGCATTTAGTTGCTTTGCTTGCGGCCTCGCCCGACGTGACATTGCAGTTTGGCGTGCGCCCCTGGCTGGGAACCATTGCCCTAGACAGCGCAGCCTACGATCTGAGCGCCATTATGTCCACCAAACACTATGGCTTTTACGACAAAGCCTTTGGCAAAGATCCCGGCTACTGGCGCGCCAGTTCACCATTGCATAAATTAGAAGTACCAGGCGTACCGTTTTTGGCAGTCTGCTCCAGCAAGCGACCTGACCACCCTTGCGATCAAGCCAGCAGCTTTGTGCAAAAAGCCAATGGCATGGGGATGCGGGCGAGTTTATTACCGCAAGCAAAAAGTCACGGCGAGATTAATTTCCAGCTAGGTTTAGATGGCGACTACACCATTGCAGTCGAAAAATTTATGGCGTCTTTATCACCGGTGGTGCAAGCGCATTTGCGTGGGGCAGAATAGCTTGATTGGCGATTGAACTTACTCTGTTAGCTAGTTTGTCAGCAGCCAGATTTGCCAACTTTGCTAAGCTTGGAATGGCGAGCCTGAACCGGATAATGTACACCGCCCATCAAATCTAGCTTAGCAGCGTTACATCCCTGATCGTGATTCAGACTGCGGTCTAATGTTTTCAGCAAACTACCCTGCTCATCATCTTGTGCCAGATGCCAGAACATCGCACCTGCTAAACCTTGCTGTTTGATGTAGGCAGTTTTGTAGGACAAGGATTGCTGGTCGTCATAGCTGACAAAAATATGCTGTTCTGGTTGCCATAACCAAGGTACTTTGGTCTGATCACTGAAGTAGCGGACATAGCCAAAATTCCCAACAAGCATGGCTTGAATTTCTGCATAACTTGCCATGCGTGGTTCTTTGCGCTGGGTGCAGGTATCGCAACCGATCAGCAGAGCAGGATCACCCTGATATATTTCTGCCGACTCCGTCACAAAGGCTTGATATAAGCCGTGATTTTTTGGCTCCACATTAAAAAATGCACGCCCATAAAAAGGTACACCCAATACCATTTTATTCGCCGGAATGCCTGCTTGCAGATACAACTGAACCGCAGCATCTACGGTATTGGCAAGTGGCGACGGAAATCTCTCCGCCAGTTTTGCAGGCGATAAATCCGTTACAAATTTCTGTTCACGCAGTGGATTGGCCATCATCGGCTCACTGGTATCACCAAACAAATGCGCATTATGATTGGTCTGTTTTTGCCAAACGCCATTTAAATCATAAGTCATTAAATTGATGTAATCGAGCTGCGCGACAATGGCGGGGAGCTGTACATAATAGCGCGTCAAATTGCCAGCATCGCCAGCACCGGCAATAGTGAGTTGCGCTTTTTTTTGCACACGGGTTTTATTCTCTAGCGTTAGTTGATGACGGATTTCTGCTAGCAAGGCGGCGAAATTTTCAGCGTCTTGCTGCCGAGGATATTCCCAGTCAATATCAATACCATCAAAGTCATAGCGCTTCATTAAGGCGATACAAGAACGGGCTAGTTGTTGCCGACGTTCCGCAGTGGCAGCCGCATCACGATAGCGCCCGACGGTCGGACTGCTGTCATTGCTATACGCCCACCCGCCTAAAGAAAACAAGACGCGCAAATTGTGATTGTGACGCTTTAATGCCATGAGGTCGGCAAATACCTGAGCCGCTTTATCTCGGTCTATGCCCTCCCCCAGATCACATTCGCCTGTCGGATTAATATTCATGAAAGAGAAATTAATATGCGTCAGCATCGCCGCTTTTTGTGCTGTGATGCGCGACACCGGGAATTCCGCCGCCTCAGGGTAATGATTAATCTCCGTATTTTCCAGGAAATAGTAGCCGATCACCACATGTTTGCCGGAGGCCGCAAAAGCGAGATTCTGACTAAAGAATAGGCTAAAGAACCCGCTAAGTACTAGAGCAGAGAATCGAAATAGCATCATGGCGTTTAATAACATTGAGTAAGAGGCAAACTAGAAAGTATCGAAAGAGAATGCGGCGATTGAGTACGACGGTCAACAGATTTTTAGTCCCCATCAGGAGCGTCAATACCACTAAACCAGCGAGCTACGGATCTTTATCGGTAACGACCATACCAGTCCCTTCAATCGGAGCGCTGGTATGGAAAATTCAGAGCAGTCTGCTTTTATCTATATACTCGCAATTTTGAAACACCCCAGGAAACACCATGGACATGCAAGCAATAGAAAACCGTCTGGAAGACTTAGAAATCAAAATATCGCGTCAGGAAGATGTGGTCGATACGCTGAATCAACTGGTGTATCAGCAGCAAAAAAAGATTTCAGAACTGGAAAGCTTTTGCAATGCCTTGGTCGGACGCATCAAAGAAATGGCTGCAAATGCCAGTGAACAACGCATTGTTGATGAGCGTCCACCGCATTATTGATGTCAAGACTTAACCAAAAACCAAAATCTCTCACCACAGATACCCTGAGACACCGAGACACAGAGACACAGAGGAACATAGGAACAACAAATCAAGAGCAAGGCAGGTTTTCGCTGTTCTCCTGATGTTCTCTCTGCCTACGGGCTGAGAGGACTTTTGGATGCCCAATGATTCTGCGGCTTACAGACCAATATCATGCCAGCAGCCACAGAATCATTGGACATTCTGATCGGGAGCTCCCATTTAGAAGTTCCCGTTTTAAACAACGACTTAATCCGCCTCACCTTCCCAATATTCCATCGTCGCACCTTTGTTGTACGACTCGCCCGTGAGGCGCACGCCGACGCGGTTGGTGTCTGGGTACACAATCACGTCATGCGGACTGCGGTCACCAATCAATAAATACCGACAGACCGACTCTGTATGATTAAAAATGCTGTGGCCCTGCTTTTGTCCTGCGGGAAAAACTACATAACTGCCCGCCGACATTACGTAAGTTTTATCACCCAAACGTAAAGTCAGGCTACCTTCCAGCAGCATCAATTGTTCTTCTTCCAGATGATGATAATGATGAGGACAAGCTTGCTTGCCTGGTGCCAGTTCTTCGATACAAACCCCAATCCGCTGGCAACCACCATGCTCTGCAAGCTGCTGATAACGCGTGCCAAAACGGCTACCATGTGAGTATTCGTCCCACACCACATCTTTGATCAAAAACGGCTCGGTTACTCCGTCTGCATTGATTGCCTTGGCTTTGGTCTGATCCATTTTCTCTAACCTGTCTTTTTTAAACTACGTTTCGCGTCAATGCGGTTGATTACAAATTAAAAATAGTGGCCGGTCAAGCAAAGCGAAATAAAAGCTACTACCATCAGCTCGTTTTTTGGCTAATGCGTTGGCTTATTTGTTGGCTTATTAGTTCGCTACTCGTTAGCTTATTCGTTAAGTCATTGGCCGTCTGGTGACGTGGCATGGTGCTTGCTGCCAGGTTGACTTAATTCAAATGCAATGCAGAACAAGAACAAAGGAACAAGCATGTCCATGATTTCAGACGAACTGACCCAGCAAGCCTTGTGGCGCGACAAGTTAATGTTGATGCTGGAATCCACCGGTGACGGTATGTTTGGGATTGACCTGGCGGGTTGCTGTACCTTTATCAATCGCGCCGGGGCTGCCATGTTAGGCCGTTCTGTGAATGAGGTACTAGGACAAAATATGCATGGTCTGGTACATCATTCCCACAAAGATGGTCGTCATTATCCAGAAGAAGTTTGTCCGATTTTTTTAGCGTTCCGCACCGGACAACCATGCCGCAATGATCAGGAAGTGTTTTGGCGTAGTGATGGCAGTCCATTTGCCGTGGAATATTCGTCTCACCAAGTGATAGATCAAGGTCAGGTGCGCGGTGCAGTAATTACGTTTAGCGATATTTCTAAACGTCGTTATGCAGAAGAACAATTGCAACATGCCAAGCAAGAATTAGAAGTACGTGTGGCAGAGCGTACTGCCGAATTGTCTGCCGCACTAAACCAATTGCGGCAGCTATCGGCACATGCACATTCTGTCAGGGAAGAAGAACGCAAGCGTATCGCACGCGAAATTCATGACGAATTGGGTAGCTTATTGGTCGCGCTAAAGTTTGATGTGAACTGGATGGCAAGACGTGTGGCTGATCGAGAAGAGGTCTCGCGCAAATGCAGTGTAATGAATCGCCTGATCGAATCCGCAGTTGAGAATGTAGGTCGCATTATTACCGATCTGCGCCCCAGTATTTTAGATCACCAGGGTTTGATTGCAGCTCTGGAATGGCAAGTACAAGAATTTGCCGAGGCGACCGAGATGCAGTGTGATTCCAGTATCGAAGCCACGCCAGATGCAGCCACGCCAGAGCCAAATCTGGCAACAGCCGTGTTTAGAATTTTTCAGGAAATGTTGAGTAACATCGCGCGACACGCGCAAGCAAGCGCTGTCCATATCCGCATTCGCTTACGGCAAGATGCCTTGCTGATGGAAGTGGCTGATAACGGCGTCGGCGCGCAACAGGCAGCGCTATACCGTGCTGATTCTTACGGCGTCATGGGAATGCGTGAGCGGGCGCTGCATTTCGGTGGCGATCTGCAAATCAGTAGTCAGCATGGAGAAGGGACATTGGTGCGATTGACTGTGCCCGTGCCAAACGCTGCTCCCAACATAGTAGAACAAGCACTGCAACAAATCTCAGGTACACCATGATACGAATTTTATTATGTGATGATCATCGCATCGTGCGCGAAGGGGTAAAACAAATTCTGGCGGATGCGGGCGACATCGAAGTCGCCGGAGAATGCGCCGATGGACCAGAGGTGATAAAACAAGCCAGTATTTTAGCGATTGATCTGGTTTTGCTGGACATCGCATTACCAGTACAGGACGGCTTGGAAGTGCTGCGCCAGCTTAAGCAGCAAATGCCTCGGCTACCTGTCTTAATGCTTTCTACCTATCCAGAAAAACAATATGCCACCCGTTGTTACCGGCTAGGGGCATCTGGCTACTTGAATAAAAGTGCTGATACTGATCAACTTGTTTTAGCGATCCGCAAAGTCGCCGATGGTGGCTTGTATATCAATAGCAGCATGGCAGAAGCCTTGGCGGCAGACATGGGACGTCATATAGCACGCTTGCCGCACGAGACTTTGTCACATCGTGAATACCAAGTGTTCCAGGCAATTGCCAGTGGCATGAGTGTGAAAGAAATTGCCGACAAGCTTGATCTTAGTCCCAACACGATCAGTACCTACCGTACCCGCATCATGGAAAAGACCGGCACGACCAATGACGTCGGCATCGCCATGTACGCCGTAAAGCATCAGCTGATTACGGTATAGATTCCCATTCGCTCATAAGATTTTGTGTTTGTGTTTGTGGCTTACGCAAAAACCAAAACCTCTCACCACAGAGACACGGAGACACAGAGGAGCAACAAAAGAAGAGAAAGACATGTTTTCGCCCTTCTCCAGATTTTCTCGCTATTGAACCCAGATTTTCCATTAGACCGCTACCACTTCGCAAAAAACGCAGACGGCGTGCGGTCATCTGACGGATAGCACCACCGCGATTTGAGTGGGAACGCTACAGCGACAATTGCATCTTTGGCGAACTGCCTGGCGTTGTTGCTACTCCTAGCAAGATGCAGCTTGCGTCGTCGTCGCGTCTAGCCAGTCAGTTCGCCAAAGGCACACTTGTCGCTGTTCCAATGGAAAATCTGGGTTGATTCTTCCTCTGTGCCTCTGTGGTCTGTGGTGAAGGGTCTGGTCTTTTTGGTTTTTCGGTAAGTCCTATTTGTAGTTGTAGCACTACAAAGCATCGTCGCGACACGACATGATTTGGGATGATGGCAAGCTGCTTGCAAGCACTTCTGGCGTTCTTCAATTTTTTACTAACCCGCCAAGGAGTAGTCCATGTCCATCTTCCGTCCATACGATTCAGACCATAGCGCCGCTGGCTGTTCCTGCGGTCGTCATAGCGACGAAACCGAACACAATGCAGAGCAAGAACGTGCTCTGGCAGCACGCGCCACGAACGTAGAACACCTGACCAACGATGTAGTGGAGGAAGCCGTACTACGCGCAATGTTCCCGCAAGACCATCTGCGCCGGCACTTTTTGCGTGCAGTCGGTGCCAATACAGTGCGGGCTGCGATTGCTAGTGTGCTTCCTTTGGGTGCATTGCAAGCGATGGCACAAGAAAAGACCGGACCGATTGAAAAGAAAGATTTAAAAATTGGCTTCATCGCCATTACTTGCGCCGCACCGCTGATCATGGCTGACCCCTTAGGCTTTTACCGCAAACAGGGGCTGAATGTCACACTGAATAAAACTGCTGGCTGGGCGCTGATCCGCGACAAGATGGTCAACAAGGAGCACGACGCTTCCCATTTCCTGTCACCAATGCCACTGGCAATGTCGATGGGGCTTGGCTCCAACCCTTTACCAATGCGGGTAGCGACGATCCAAAACATCAATGGTCAGGCGATTACCTTGCATGTCAAACATAAAGACAAGCGCGACCCAAAACAATGGAAAGGCTTCAAGCTGGCGATTCCGTTTGAATACTCGATGCACAACTATTTGCTGCGTTATTACCTTGCGGAACACGGCTTAGACCCTGATCGTGACGTACAACTGCGCGTTACCCCACCACCAGAAATGGTTGCCAACCTTAGGGCTGGAAATATCGACGGTTTCCTTGGACCTGACCCGTTTAATCAGCGGGCGGTGTATGACGAGGTCGGTTTCATTCATATTTTGTCGAAAGAAATTTGGGATGGTCACCCTTGCTGCGCATTCGGAACCTCTGAAGAATTTATCAAACAAAATCCGAATACCTTCGCCGCTTTGTTCCGGTCGGTATTAACAGCGGCAGCGATGGCGCGTGATCCGGCGAACCGTGCGCTGGTCGCCAAAGTCATTTCACCAGCGGCCTATTTAAACCAGCCAGAAACCGTTGTACAACAAGTCTTAAGCGGCAAATTTGCCGATGGTCTTGGTAACGTCCGTAACGTACCGACACGTGCCGATTTTGATCCTGTTCCTTGGGATTCGATGGGCGTCTGGATTTTAAGTCAGATGAAGCGTTGGGGTTATATCAAAGGGGATGTCGACTATAAAGCCATTACTGAAAAAGTATTTTTGCTGACCGACGCTAAAAAATACATGGCGGAATTAGGACAAACCGTGCCTGTCGGTGCGTATAAAAAATACAAAATCATGGGCAAAGAATTTGATCCAGCTACGCCAGACGCCTATGTCAACAGCTTTGCTATCAAGCGATAACCAAGATGAACAGTTCAACCTCTGGAAAAAATCTCAGCATGCGTGCGGCAGTCGTGTCCTTGCTGATACTGCTGGTTTTTTTGTTGAGTTGGCATCTGGCAACCGCACCGACAACACATGCTACGCCAACCGCTGCAATGACCGCAGAGCAGGAGGAATATGCCAAGTTGATGGGCGGTGCCGGAACAAGCGCAGCCGCAGATGCCGCGCCGGCAAAGACGACCGGCTTCCCCACGCCAGCACAAATGGGACGGACTATCGTCAGACAATTGTCGCACCCATTTTATGACAACGGTCCCAATGATAAAGGCATTGGTATTCAGCTTGGCTATTCCTTAGGCCGGGTCGCCTTAGGATTTATCATCGCGGCAGTGGTGGCAATACCGGTAGGTTTTATGCTGGGCATGTCACCGCTGATGCAAAAAGCTTTGAATCCGTTTATTCAGATTCTTAAGCCTATCTCACCATTAGCCTGGATGCCGCTGGCATTGTATACGATTAAAGACTCCTCAGTCTCTGGCATCTTTGTGATTTTTATCTGCTCGGTCTGGCCCATGCTAATGAACACCGCATTCGGTGTGGCATCTGTAAGACGCGATTGGCTGAATGTCGCCAGAACCTTAGAAGTAAAACCGCTGCGCAAAGCGTTTCTGGTCATCCTACCCGCTGCTGCACCAACGATCTTGACCGGCATGCGAATCTCGATGGGGATTGCCTGGCTGGTCATCGTCGCGGCAGAAATGTTGGTGGGTGGCACGGGTATCGGCTATTTCGTCTGGAACGAGTGGAACAATTTATCGCTCACCAGCGTGATGTTTGCCATCTTGATCATCGGCGTGACCGGCATGCTGCTCGACTTGCTGTTTGCACGCTTACAAAAATATGTCACTTACGTGGAATGATCATGACAGCCAATTCTGCAACTAATTCTGCAACTAATTTTGCGACTAAGGTAGTAGCTAAGCCACTAGCTGATCATGTGGCAGACAGCAAACCGTTTCTTAGCGTAAAGGGCTTAAGCAAGTCCTATAACCCAAATAGCGCCCCCGTGTTTGACGAGGTATCGTTTGACATTACCCGCGGAGAGTTTGTCTGCATCATCGGTCACTCCGGCTGTGGCAAAACCACGATTCTGAATGTGTTAGCGGGTTTAGAAATAGCGACTTCTGGCTTAGTGCTAATGGATAACCGTGAGGTCGCAGGCCCCAGCCTGGATCGTGGTGTTGTCTTCCAAAGTCATGCGCTAATGCCGTGGTTCTCTGTCTTGGCGAATGTGAGCTTTGCGGTGCAATCCCGTCACCCCGAATGGCCACGTGCTCAGGCCGAGCAGCATGCTGCCAAGTTTATTGATATGGTGGGATTAAAGGGTTCAGAACACAAGAAACCATCCGAATTATCCGGCGGAATGAAACAACGGGTAGGGATCGCCAGAGCGTTCTCCATCGAGCCAAAAATGTTGCTTCTGGACGAGCCATTTGGTGCTTTAGACGCCCTGACAAGGGGGGTAGTGCAAGATGAGTTACTCAAGATTTGTGCAGCCACCAACCAAACCGTTTTTATGATTACGCATGACGTCGACGAGGCGATTTTGTTGTCCGACAAAATCATGCTGATGTCTAACGGCCCACGCGCTTGTCTGGCAGAAATCGTTGTTAACACCATGCCAAAAAACCGTACCCGAGAAACTATGCACCATGACCCACAGTTCTACAAAATCCGTAATCATCTAGTGGATTTTTTAGTTCACCGGTCTAAACAGATGCAAGCCGATGGTAATGCAAAAATCCATTCCACTGGTTCAACCAGTAATGTCCGCAAGGTGCCCATGGTGACGCCAGGTTTAGTCAATTCGGAAATAGATATACCTTGAATTACCACTTTAACTACCACTCAAATGTTAGCAACATCAATTTCCTCTTTTATTCCCTCAGGAGAATCACATGGACCGCAATGACGTCACAAAAAAAATCATCTCAGCCAAAGTCAAAAACAAAATGACTTGGGCCGATATCGCCAGCAAAATCGGTTGCAGTAAAGAATGGACAACCGCTGCCATGCTAGGGCAAATGACGCTCAATCTGACGCAAGCAACTATCGCCAAAGACTTGTTTGAAT
Source organism: Undibacterium sp. 5I1 (assembly GCF_034314085.1). NCBI lineage: Bacteria > Pseudomonadati > Pseudomonadota > Betaproteobacteria > Burkholderiales > Oxalobacteraceae > Undibacterium > Undibacterium sp. 5I1. The sequence continues at coordinate 3,634,219 of NZ_JAVIWI010000001.1, read as the reverse complement.
TGACCGATGAAGAAACTGCATGGCTGCAAATTGTTCCGTATAAAGGTTCATTACCAACCCCAGTTCCAACCGATCCACTGATCTACCGCTGGTACGAAATTGTCAGCGTCTATGGCACCACGATTAAAGAACTAATCCATGAAGAATTCGGTGACGGCATCATGAGCGCGATCGATTTTTCAATGGATATCCAGCGTGAGGCTGATCCTAAAGGTGATCGGGTGAATGTAGTTTTAAGCGGTAAATTTTTACCGTATAAATCGTATTGAAATTGATTAAAAACTAAAATTCTCGAAACTAGACGTCCAATGATTCTGCGGCTTACAGAGCAATATCATGCCAGAAGCCACAGAATCATTGGACATTCTTTCTTAGAAAATTAAGTAACAGCCCTCAAACGAAACAAGAATTTAATTACGGACTTCAAGTTGTTTAGTAAGAGCATAGCGAGCGCCGCCGGGTGGAAAATCCGCAAGCTGACTGAAAATTACATATCCAAGCTTTTCGTAAAACGGTAGCGCCTGAAAGCTAAGTGTCTCTAAGAATACACGTGGACATCCACGGCGGATTGCTTCGTCTTCTACCTCTTGCATGAGTTTCGTACCAAGACCAAGACCGCGCAGATCATCAGAAACCCACACCGCTTGCACTTGCATCCAACCAAGATAGGTGGCAGCAACGACGCCTCCCTCAATGCTTCCATCTTCACTACGCACACTGATAAAGAGATAATTTGGCGTCTCTCCGTTGGCTTTCGATGCGTTATAAGCGGTAAGTCCTTTGATGACTAAACCCATCTCAGCTGGTTTGGGTTCGGATTCAATGGTTATCTGGTAATGCCGTGACATTGATGCTCCATATTTGTAATTTGAACCGCATGTGATCGCCATAACGAACAAAAGCGAATAATGTAAAAGTAAGGCCAGATAAAAATTAGTCGCTAAAACTAGCTCGCTGTTTAAAATTCACCCCAAGAAGGCAATTTGTACTTACGTTTACCATAGGCGTAATACCCACTCATGACCAAGCCAAAAAATAAACCTGCGCAAGCAGCTAGGAGTAATGCCTTTGCGGGTGACATTGTTTGGTGTGACCAAATAAACACCCACATAAAGAATCCCCATGTCGCTGCGAAAAATGTTCCCATGAGTATCGTGTTAACAAAAAAGTTAGCAAAATGTGGTGGACGCAGATCAAGTCCTAAACTCCAGAGCATCCGGAAAATCGGCGGGGCGTAGTTACTAGGCCACATGCCAGTGGATTTAAGGAGTTTTAATGCTGCTTCTCTTTTTGGATTGACACTCATTACTTATTCCTAAAGCCGGATTAAACATAGCAAAAATTTGATTCATCCTGCCATATAAAAATTGACTAAGCAATATCGTATAAAAATCTCTTTTACTGCATTGATGCTACTTCCTGTTAATTATTGAATGACGAAAAAAATGGACTGATTTCTCAGTCCATTTTCTAGCCATCTCCAGTTAACAAATGATTAGCCCAAGGCTAGTTAATTTTTCAAGCTAAGCCTTCTGCTTTTAGTGCAGCATGAACTGCCGGGCGGCTGACAACGCGACCGCGTAGGGCGGCGATATTCTCTAAGTGCGAAATATCCAGTTTGACGAACTTAGCCCAGTTCGTGACGGTAAATAAATAGCCATCGGCGACGCAAAATTGATCACCCAGCAAAAACTGTTTTCCTGCCAGCTGATCGTCGGCCCATTTCAGGTTAGTTAAGATGCGTGCTCTTGATGCGGCTTTCACTTCTTCAGCAGCGTCCGGGTTAAATAATGGTGCGAAATTTTTGTGTACTTCGGATGTGATAAAGCTTAACCATGATTGCATTTGATAGCGCGGTAAGCTGCCATTGGCGGGTGCTAAATTTTTCTCTGGTGCGAGATCCGCAATGTATTGGACGATTGCGGCGCCCTCTGTCAGACGTGTGCCGTCATCTAATTCTAGCAAGGGCACGTAGCCAAGAGGATTGATGGTGTAGTAGTCGGTGCCATCTTTTAGCTTGTGCGTTTTAGTGCTGGCAAATACAGGCTCGAAGTCGATTTCTGCTTCGCGCAAGGCTATGTGAGCAGACAGAGAGCAGGTGCCGGGAGAATAATATAGCTTCATGTTTTTCCTATCAAAAGTAGGTTGATATTTTTACTGAAACAACAGGTAGTAAATGGTGATGGTGGTGACGACGCTGAACTAAAAAAGTCGTACGCTGCTTTTCTGATGCTTTCGTCTTGCTCTAGCATTGTTAGTGACCACCCGACATTTAGTTTACTCATTTTTAAATGAATTTACTTGCCGTCTAAGATGGCTGACACGCTATTTTGAGCAAAGCAAATGCAACACTGCCGGCATAAGCCGGCAGTATTAATCACATAAATGCAAAATTAAATAGTCGCGTAAATCCTAGCGAACTTAGGTTTAGCGTATGGGTAGGCTAGTTGTATTTTTGACTTCTTCCATCACCGCGTAGGTGTGAGTTTCGCGCACACCGTTTAATTGCAGCAGGGATTTACCTAAAAAATCGCGATAGGCGTTCATGTCTTTGACACGGGCTTTGACCAGATAATCAAAACCGCCGGCGACCATGTGGCATTCCAACACTTCCGGGATTGCTTGTACACCGCGCTTAAAGGCGTCAAACACATCGGGTGTGGTTCTATCCAGCACGACTTCAATGAAGACCAGCAGGGCAACATCAAGCAAATGCGGATTCAGTTGTGCTGTGTATCCCAGGATGTAGCCGGACTCTTGTAACTTGCGTACGCGTTCCAGACAAGCGGCGGGGGATAGGTTGACTCTCGTCGCTAACTCTACATTACTGATACGGCCATCGTTTTGTAATTCGGCCAGAATTCTTTTACTGATTTTGTCGAGCATAAGAAGTCAAAGTGAAGTTAATAAAATTCGGTGTAATTTTCTCATAAAATAGAAAATTCCGATATAGATGCATATTTCCAGAATTAATCATCTGGCTTCATCTATACAATCAAATCAAATTCGCTTTACACCTCTTCCAATGCAAATCTGATAAAAACTATATGAACCCGACGCCTTTTTCCATGCCTTTTCTTCAACTTCAAGCCGAAATTGTCCCTCAACAAACCGCTTTAAGAACTGCGATTACAGAAGTATATCGTCGTGATGAAGCTGACGCTGTGCAATGGCTGCTCGCCAATATTAATCCACATTCTGGTTCGGAGCAGACTGTACATCAATTAGCCCATCAATTGGTGAGTTCTGTGCGTCAGCAGCGTACCCGTGCATCCGGTGTTGATGCGCTGATGCATGAGTTCTCTTTATCGTCGGAAGAAGGAGTCGCTTTAATGTGTCTGGCCGAGGCTTTGCTGCGCATTCCAGATCACCAGACCGCAGATCGCCTGATCGCCGACAAAATCAGTAAAGGTGACTGGGCAAAACATCTGGGCGAGTCACCATCACTGTTTGTCAACGCGGCAACCTGGGGCTTGCTAGTAACGGGTAAATTAGTGTCGACTAACAGCGAACAAGGTTTAGGTTCTGCGTTAACCCGATTAATTGCCAAAGGTGGTGAGCCTTTGATACGCAAAGGTGTGGATCTGGCGATGCGTATGTTGGGTAACCAGTTTGTGACTGGACAAACCATACAAGAGGCGATTAAAAATAGTCAGGATAACGAGAAGCGCGGCTATCGTTATTCCTACGATATGTTAGGTGAAGCGGCGCTGACTGCGCATGACGCTGCTTATTATTTGAAGTCTTATGAAACTGCGATTCACGCCATAGGCAAAGCATCTAACGGACGTGGTATCAAAGATGGTCCAGGTATTTCAGTCAAATTATCGGCATTGCATCCACGCTATTCGCGTGCACAAAAAACCCGCACGATGACTGAGTTGCTGCCAATTCTAAAAAATCTGCTGGTGCTGGCAAAGCAATACAACATCGGTTTGAATATTGATGCAGAAGAGACTGATCGTTTAGAACTGTCTTTAGATTTGATGGAAGCATTAGCATTTGATCCTGACCTAGCAGGTTTTGATGGTTTGGGTTTTGTAGTACAAGCCTATCAAAAACGCTGCCCGTTTGTGATTGATTATCTGGTCGATCTGGCGCGTCGCAGTGGCCGCAAGTTTATGGTTCGTCTGGTCAAAGGTGCTTATTGGGATGCAGAAATCAAGCGTGCGCAAGTCGATGGTATGAGCGGCTTTCCAGTTTATACACGCAAGGTGTATACCGATGTGTCCTATTTGTTTTGCGCACAAAAATTGTTGTTAGCGACCGATGTGGTTTATCCACAATTTGCTACCCATAATGCGCTGACTTTGTCGGCTATTTATACCTGGGCACAAAAAGCCAATATCACGGATTATGAATTTCAATGTCTGCACGGTATGGGTGAAACTTTGTACGATCAGGTGGTCGGTAAAGATAAATTGAATAAACCTTGCCGTATTTATGCGCCAGTGGGTTCGCATCAAACTTTGCTGGCTTACCTGGTGCGCCGTCTGTTGGAAAATGGTGCTAATTCTTCCTTTGTCAATCAGATTGTTGATGAAGCAGTTTCGATAGAATCCTTGATTGCTGATCCAGTTCAGGTGGCGAAAGAACTAGCTGGTACGCCTCATCCCGGGATTGCTTTACCTCAGGATTTATTTGGAGCTGAGAGAAAAAATTCTGCTGGTCTGGATTTTAGTAATGAGATTGAGCTGCAAAAAATCGGTCACTACTTTGCAGAAATCAGCCAGCAAGAATGGATAGCTCAACCTCTTTTGCATGGTCAAGTTTCTGCCACTTTGTCAAAACCAGTTAATAATCCTGCGGATCATAGCGATATAGTAGGTAAGGTGATTGAAGCGAATCAGCAAGATGTGCAAACAGCCTTAGAGCAAGCGGAATCCTATGCACTTGACTGGCAAACAGTAGCACCGTCAGAGCGCGCCGGCATACTGAAAAAAGCAGCCGATTTGTTAGAAGCACAAACTTTAGATTTTATGGCTCTGGCGATTCGTGAAGCAGGAAAATCTTTACCAAACGCTTTGGCTGAAGTGCGTGAAGCAGTGGATTTTTTACGTTACTACGCAGCGCAAGTTGAGTTTTTACCAAATACGCTGGCGCTTGGTCCCGTAGTTTGCATTAGTCCATGGAATTTCCCTCTCGCGATTTTTATTGGTGAAGTCAGTGCTGCTTTAGCCGTCGGTAATGTGGTCTTGGCTAAGCCTGCAGAACAAACTCCTATCATCGCTTATCGTGCGATTCAGTTATTGCATGAGGCTGGTGTGCCACGCGCTGCCTTACAATTTTTACCTGGTACCGGTGAAATCGTCGGCGCGCAACTGGTTGCTGATCACCGTGTCAAAGGCGTGATTTTTACCGGTTCTACAGAGGTAGCGCAAATCATTAATCGTACTTTGACTCAGCGTGCGATTACAGAAAATATCGATCTTCCTTTAATCGCAGAAACCGGCGGTCAAAATGCCATGATCGTTGATAGCAGCGCCTTGCCGGAACAGGTTGTGAATGATGTGTTGTCGTCGGCTTTTGACAGCGCAGGTCAGCGTTGTTCTGCTTTACGCGTTTTATGCCTGCAAGAAGACATCGCTGACAAAACAATAGAGATGTTAAAAGGAGCCATGCAAGAATTACGCATAGGCAAACCCAATCAGCTGGCGATTGATATTGGTCCTGTGATTGATGCGGATGCGCAAAAAGCCTTGCAAGCACATATCGATCAGATTAAACAAAAAGCGACGACCAGTTATTCATTAGCCTTGAGTGATTCTTGCAAAAACGGGACCTTTATTGCACCTACCGTGATTGAAATCAAATCACTCTCAGAATTGACAAAAGAAGTCTTTGGTCCTGTCTTGCATATTTTGCGTTATCAGCGTGATCAGTTAGCAAGTATTATCAATAATATCAATGCTTCTGGTTTTGGTTTGACCTTGGGCATTCACTCCCGGATTGATGAAACCATTGATTTCATTACCAGTCGTGCTCACGTCGGCAATATCTACGTCAATCGCAACATAGTTGGCGCAGTCGTTGGAGTACAACCATTTGGTGGCGAAGGTAAATCTGGCACGGGTCCCAAAGCTGGCGGTCCTTTGTACTTAAAACGTCTGCAGAAAAATCCTTCCAGTAGTTTGGGCGGGCATACCGTGTATGAGCGCCAGTCTCCCGAAGCGTTGGAAGCTTTGCTGGTGTGGGCAAAAACACATGGTCATGAAAAAATTGCCGAACTGGCAGATCGTTACGCTCACCACAGTCCCTACAAAATGACTCTGGTATTGCCAGGCCCGACTGGTGAACGGAATACTTTGTCATTTGCTCCACGCGGTAAAGTATTTTGTGCAGCAAGCACCGTTAATTGTCTGTTAAATCAAATCGCGGCTTTGCTCGCTACGGGTAATACGCCGGTCATGCCAGCACAAACAATTGCTTTATTACCATCTGGCTTACCTGTAATCGTACGTGATTTGATTAAGCAGTCAGAGGCAGGTCAGGATGAGCTTCAGTTCGCTTTGGTTGAAGGTAACCAGTTAGGACATTACAAGTCGGTTTTCGCAGCTCAGAACGGTGCTATCGTCTCTGTAATCGAGATGCATGAAGAGACTGAGGCACCGTTATGGCGGTTGGTGGCTGAACGTGCCTTATGTGTGAATACGACGGCAGCCGGTGGTAATGCCAGTTTGATGACTTTGCAAAGCTAAGTTGGTAAGTAAAAATTAGATGTAAAAAAAGCGGCTAAAACACTTAGCCGCTTTTTTTTATTCTTTTTTTAGCTCATTTTTTTGTTTTTTCTAAATCTGTTGCTAATTCCTTAGACGCCTCACTTATTTTTGCCATCATAGGTACTATCATTTTTTGCATGGCTGCCATCGTGTTTTGCATCATGACAGGCATTTTTTTAATGTAAGCCTGACCAGCATCGGATTTATAAAACGCAATAATTCCGTTGACGTCATCTTGCGTCAGGCTCTCGCTATAAATGTTGATGAACACTGGTTCCAAATTCTCCCATTTCATTTCTTCGGTTTGAATCGCTACGATTTTCGTTCTGAATTTATCTAGCAGCTTTTGCTGCGCCTCTGTTGCTTGCTGACCTTTTAATGCCTCTGCCATAACATTTTTCATCATGCCGTCTAGCTGCTGAGTCAAATTGTTCAGCATGGATGGAGTATTGGTTAACACAAATAATTGACGGATTGACTGTGCGCTAGGTTTGTTGTCTTGAGCAGAAGCTGGATTAATAGTGGCAAAAGCAGTAAATAAAGAAACCAGCAGCAGAGATTTAAATTTAATCATTTTAAGTTCCAGGCAAATTGAAAGTGGATTACTGCAAAAACGAGCTCGAATTTTACGGTTGGATTGTTTAATCAGCAATGTTTTTAAGCGAATTTTGATTTGACGTGCTTTCTTGGTTTACAACAATAAGTTTATATATATAAATAGTAGTAATAGTTAACGTCAGGTGTTTTCTGTGGATAACTAGGCTTTTATTTTCATAATCAATGCCTTACAGAAAAGATAAGCAGATTAAAAAGGCTTGTATTAAAACAGGACAGTTATTGGACAAGTTTTTTACTTAATTAACTAAAGTGATTTAGCCACATCCTGTTCACTGGATATCCCGTTAGTTATCCACAAAACTTATTAGGAATAAGTCTTATTGTTTTTTTGTTTATTAATTTATGTAGCAAGAGTTTTGGTTCTGCCTGGTATCAACAGCCGCAAAAGAGATTTCTAAAAACTTTGACCTTGAAATACATTACTAAGAGTAAAGCTTTTTAGAAATTTTCAAAATGTAGACGTCCAATCAGAGTGCGGCTTATAGCCCAATTTTCGTTTAACAAGGCCATATTTATTGGACCCACAGTTTTTGGAATTTCCCCTTTAAAGTTTTATAAATATTTTTTCTATCTTCGAACGCATCACAGTATTAGTTGGTGCTCATCCTCTATAGATTGCCTTCCTAGGCATTGGTTTTAATCTATCGTGCCTTTAATGGTGCTGAATTCAGCTTGTTTCGCCAAAAAATTCCGTATCGCTCTCATCTTTTATCTTTTTCTTATGCATTGATCAAAAGCAGAGAAAAGCTTGGTTCTTTACCTCTTTTTATGCGAGAGCCTTTTCTTCTTTTTTCAGGGAAAAGGGAAGGGGTTTGTTGTTTACATTAAGGTATATATATAAATAGTAGTAATAGTTAACGGGGCCGTTTTTTGTGGATAACTCTGTTTTTCTGAACAAAATCAATCTATTACAGAAAAGATAAATACCCTGATAAGCGGTGTACTTTACGAGAACAGTTTTGGGATAACAATTTGGCAGAACGTAAAAGGAGTGCTTCTGCACAGACTGTCCTGTAGATATGCAGAGACTTATCCACAGCTAAAACCACCATTTGCGTATCAAAGCTGATCTGCTCTTTTTAAAATAGTCGGGGCGATGCGTTGTAGACTTGTTGCCAGTAATTTGAGGGCGATTTTTTGATGTGCGGGCAGGTGGCGGCTGTAAACGGCCGTATATTCCAGATTAGCCTCGCCACCTCTGGCGCGTTTGAACTGGCTTGCGCCGGAGCTGTAATGCAGTTTGAGTTTGCGTTCTTTGGCTTGCTGCAACAGCAAAGCCATTAAGCGTCGATACAATCCTAGCTCTTGCGGCAAGCTGGTGTCGTAGCCAATGAGTGGGGTAGTAATCCATCCGCTTTGGGTATTTTCGTAAAGACCCAAGACCCCGACCAAACGATTTTGAAATCGTAAGCCATAAAGATCTAAAAATCGCATTTCTTGGCACAACTCGAAAAAAGCCGGTGTAAAGTCTGGATTGAGTCTGGAGTGTTTTTCTATGAATAATTGTCGAAACAAACTGCGTAAATGAGGAAGATCGCTAGTTAGTATTTGTTCTGGCGTGATGATCTCAAGTTTTCCATCCGAAAATAACTTGGCATCTTGTCTGACATGATTGCGTTTCCACAGCGTTGCGAGTTGAGGATCGCAGGTGTAAATCATGCGCGCCGGGATTAAATCCCAAGACTGCGCTCGCAGACTGGAGGCCAGTTCTGGTGTGACCTCACTACAAATATTGCGCATCATTAATGGCCGGTCTGGATATTCACCGACCAATTCTTCGGTCATTTGCGCAATATCTTGTGCTTGCCAATCAGGATAGAGATTGGTGGACACCAAATGATTGCCTACAATCGCAGACTGATCTATGCCACTGGCGCTGATTAAGGCCGCGAGGGGGCTAAAAATACAATTGATGCCTGTCTTTGCGATAGCCCGCAGTAGGCTTGGACTAGCAGGTAACCTCGCAGATAGTTGTCCACAGGCTTCTTCTCTGGCGTAGCGTAACCAAGTTGATCGCGGACTGCTGACATAGCTGCTGTGGTTGCTATTGCTGTTCTTGCTGCCATTCTCGTCACGGCTTAGTAAGCTGACGGGTTGCGTGCTACCGGCAATAGTGATGGCATTAATCTGGCAATCTGCGTTGCTTAACCAATGCGACCCGCCACGGGCTTTGGCATCGATTAGCCACAGCGCATCAGCGCAAACGCGTGGCGGTTGGTTGGAAATCAATTTGCTGAAATTCTAATTGGCTGGTTGGTAGTTTGCGTTTTAGTGCTGCCATCTACCGAGTCAGACTTTTTGATACAGATGCATACCACCATAAATTGCGGATTTATCGCTTGCATACAAAGCCCGGTTATGTGCGCGGTCGGTATGCCAGGCGGAGATCAAATGTGCCGGCAACATCGCTTCTAATGGCGAGTCGGCGCCACCGGTACGGAACACCACTTTGGCGTCTGGTGCGGCGGTGCGGGTGACTTCTTCCCATAACTCGGTTAATTGCCGCTGATCCATCCAATCCTGAGCATCCAGGAACAAATAAGCATCCATAGAATGATTCGCTTGTTTGCGTAAAAACTCGGTAAGGCTAATGTGATGAGGATGCACGCGGTCTATGTTTTGGCGCAAATCTTTGAAATACGCTTTTTGTAAATACATAGGCAAAGCGGCTTGTTTGCTGGTGTCGTGCCGTCTACCAAAAGCTTGCTGTGCAAAACAGTTTTGCTCGATAGGGAAGTCACATGCCAGATGGCGCATTCTTTCTTTAAACAATAAATGCAGGCCATCTTTAGCATCATGTTTGAGCGCCGCAAACTGCGACGGCGGAATGCCTAGGCTATACAAAGCAATCGGCTGTTTAGAGATAAAGCGGAATAAAGCGGTATCAAATATCGGTGCTAAGTAATGATCGAACAAGCTCTTTTGCTCAGCCTGATTGCGTGCAGTGAGGATTTTTTTCATATCGCCGCCCATGATGCGGACGAAGAAATGTGCAAAACCAATAAAGTCACCTAACAGGCCATATTGGTAAGCGTTGTCGCTAAAGTAGTGATAACGCGGTTTGCCTATCAGCTTGCCGGTGAGTGAACGGCTTTCCCAAAAATTGCTGGCGTCTTCTGACAAATGCGGGCGAATGTGGCGCTGATATCGTTTTAAATTATCACTCTGGTCGGCTTTGCCTAAAAAGGCCAGAACCGCATCGTAATCGGGTAAATGCTTGATGGCTTTTTTCTTCATGTCCAGCATCGCAAGATGCGCTGCGTTTAAATCAACCGCATGCACAGCGTTAGGGTTGGCTGCCAGATAGGCCAATGCGTTGCAGCCACCGGAGGAGATCGTCAAAATATTCGCGCCCGGCTTTAACTGCAATGCATCCAGATCAGATTTAGGATCCTTCCAAATTTGGGCATACACCAGACGACTAAACCAATGCGCAAATAAGCGATCAGCAATCCCTTTACCGCCAGACGTCGTTGAGTTGATTACTGCCGCGTTGATGAGTGTCTTCGTATTCATGCCAGCCCCTGATTAGTGATGCGGTTTAATCTCGGTCTAACTGTAGAAACGCAAGGTGACAGGCTGGTGACCGTTTGATGAAGAATGTGTGAAATGTAGACAAAGTGGCGACAGAGTGTTGTTTTGACAGCTCAATATCAAGGTGACAGTCACAATAACCAAGTGGAGAATTAAATAATACTGGTAATGGGTATATTTGAGTTGTCCATATAAAGTCTGGACAATCGACCATTTTTACTAAAAATAATGGGGAGTATATAAAAACGATTGTTTTTATATTGATCAATCGATGCGTATTTAAGCAAGGGATTGCTTACTACTTTATTTGTGACCTAGCATCGACGTTTGCCGACGTTTGCGCAGTTGTACTATGCTTTTACCCAAGCGATATCGCCACCAGGCGTTTTTTACAAACTGGTATTCAGCATAGGAAATAACTCTTGGCCCCCAACGGGTTTTAGACACATCTTCACCCACAGACAAATTAAGCCGTTGGATATTTTTGTCCAATGACCAGCGAATAATTTCGACCAGTAAAGTAGTCATCACACTATATCTGGCGTATGCCAAATCGTAGCCTGAGTAATACAGATATAACTCCTCGCCCATTAAAAATCCCATGCGGATAGCGACGATTTTGCCGTCGATCTCCAGAGAAAAAAGTTGCATTTTGTCTGCAAAAGGTGTTTTTAAAAGACTGGTAATCAATGCCTTATGCAGAGGATTAGAAAAATAATCTGGATGCTCTACCGTCAATTGTGCGCTGGCTCTGCTGCTGTGCAAGTGATAAAAAACCGGCAAATTTTCTGTCAGAGCCTGATGTCCTGTGACGACTTTTAACACCGGCTGAAGTTTGTCTCTCGCTAATGAGTTATAGCAGTGGCGTATTGATTCTTTGATGTTGCGCTTCAACCCGCTGCGGAAACTGTCCCAGTCTTTGCCCAGATCCAAGACGTAGTTGCTGATCTTGCGCTTATCTATTTGCCGCATAGCGCAGCGGTGAGTAAATAACTGCTCACTGTTCTCATCACTGACAATCATTTGCTGTTCTGTGAATCCAGATAATTGCGGCCGATAAGGTGCGGCTAAGTGCTGAAAAACATCTTTTTCATAGCTAGGCAAAATTAAGGGTGTACGGATTTCTGTCAGATTGGGGTCTGCACCAAACGGCCTTACATAGCGATAGATAGAGAACGCTTTACGTCCTAGATAGCTGATTGCGTATGGCGCAACGGCGACCAGTTGATCTTTATCATAAAAGGCGATGATCGATAATTCGTCGCGACGAAAAACAGTTTGAACAGAAAATATTTGCCACCAGCTGCGGTTCCAGTCATAAGTTTGAAACGGCAGCAAAAAGGGAACAAGTGCTTCTAATGCCCGCCACTCAACAGAGATGGCGTCGAATTCGCTGGCGGTACTTAAAACTTTTATGTGCATCTGATAGCTGGCTAAGTGGTGACAAGAACGACGGATAAATGAGCGTTTGGGTTTGTATATAGCCGCGTATCTGGCTGACTAAATATCTGGGGGTTATGGACGCTCTGCCAGTTTTTTTAAATTATTTAAGCCAGAGTCAAAATCGGGACCAACCATTTTGTCCATCAAAGGAGCGAAGAACTTCATCATCAGGTTGCCCTCGCTAGTGCCTTTCATAGTCCAGCTTACTTTGGTGGATACGACTTGATTGCCTGAAGCAGCCGCTGTCACTATTGGCTCGAATAAAAAGTGACCGGTCGATGGTTTGCCCATACCTTCAAAATGTAATTCATAGTCAATCTGCTGGTTAGGTATTACCTGGGTAAATTTCATCCCGCCGTTACCCTGGCTTTTACTTTGCCAGTCCCAAGCAGCATCTTTACCTGCTGCCGGACCAGTAAACGTCATCTGCATGGCGGGATCGCGCTGGTTCCATACTGACCAGTTTTTCCATTCGCGGGTAATAACAACCAAAGGGTATATTTTCTCTACAGGTGCACCGATTACGATGCTGCGCGTTATAGAAAAGTCATTTGGAAGCACCATGACAACAATTAAAATGAGTACGACGATACCGACGATAGCGCCTAGTAAACGTTTTACCCATTTAACGATGTTCATTTTGTGCTTTCAAGCTTGTTATAAGAACGGGTTTTCATTCTGATGACAAAACTGAAAAATGACAAGGATAGTACAAGAAAGATATTTACAAAGGATTACATCTGACACATTTATTTCCTTTTCTTTTAAACTGATACATCTATACTGAAGTACATCTGGACGATACTTTTCTCCAGAAAATATTAAAAAAAGGTCAAAAAAATGGAAGCCAAACAATCTTCTAATCGCATTCATCCATTGCTTGCTACTGCGGCAGTTGCTGTGACGCTGGTATCACTGGTCGGTGTTGCCGCGATGACTGGCTTGTTTCCAAACTCGCAGGGAACGATTGCTCAGACAAATAACGCTGCCATGAGCGCCTCTGCGCCGATGACGGATAGCAATGGCAAACCAATTTATCCTGCCGATGTGTCAAGGCAAAATCAGAATTCTGGTTCTAACCAGGGTTCATATCAAAACCCGAATCAAAACTCCAATGTTGCACGTCAAAGCGAATCAAACGAGCGTAGTTCCAACGTCGCCGCTGTATGCGGACATTGCGGTCGGGTTGAATCCATTATCGCCATCCAGCAACAAGCAAAACCAAGCGGTCTGGGTGTAGCTGCTGGTGCCATTTTGGGCGGCGTGTTAGGTCATCAAGTTGGTAACGGTAATGGCCGTACATTGGCCACCGTAGCTGGTGCAGTCGGTGGCGGTTATGCCGGTAACGAAGTAGAAAAACGCAACAACACCAACACGGTCTATGAAGTGAAAGTCAGAATGGATGACGGTACTGTTCGTACTTTCCCGCAAAACGGTTGGCGTGTTGGTGATCGCGTTAAAGCGGTCAATGGTTCGCTGCAATCGATGGGTTAATTAGAGTTAATTAGATTTAACTTATTTTCAAATACGCTGAATCAGATGTAAAAAGAGGCGATATCGCTTAGTCGATATCACCTCTTTTTTATTTGTTCCCTATACGTCTGCTATTCTTATTTACCTCACGCGACCAACCGCGACATCCCATTGCTGCATTAATTCCTCGGCTTGATCACGGCCCATTTCAGGTAAAAAAGTTCGCTCCATTTGCCATAAGGCGGCGCACTCTTCTTGATTTTGGTATACCCCTACACCCAGTCCCGCCAGATACGCTGCACCTAACGCCGTCGTTTCGGTCACCTTTGGCCGTACCACTGGAATTCCCAACAAATCGGCTTGAAATTGCAGGAGTAAATTGTTCGCCGCTGCGCCGCCATCCACCCGCAACTCATTGATCGGTGCTACTGCATCGCGCGTCATCGCTTGCAGCAACACGGTACTTTGGAATGCGATCGATTCCAACGCCGCTCTGGCAATATGCGCGACGGTGGTGCCACGACTCAGACCTAGAATTGCCCCTTTCGCAGAAGGCACCCAATATGGCGCACCCAAACCTGTAAAGGAGGGAACAAACACCACGCCGCCAGAATCCAGCACGGTGGTCGCCAAATCTTCTACATCAGTCGAATGCTGAATCGCTTTTAAACCATCACGCAACCATTGCACTACCGCGCCACCGATGAAGACGCTACCTTCTAATGCGTATTGTGCTTTGGCGTCTGTTTGACAGGCGGCCGTGCTGATCAAACCGTTGTGAGAAATCGCACACACAGAGCCTGTATGCAGCAACATAAAACAACCGGTGCCGTAAGTGTTTTTTGCCATCCCTGCGCTAAAACAGGCTTGTCCAAACAGCGCCGATTGCTGGTCACCAGCGATACCAGCAATCGGAACCGGATGATCAAAAATCGTCGCGTCACCAAAACGATGACTAGACGGATGTACGCTTGGCAGCATCGCCAGTGGAATAGTAAAACAGGCCAATAATTCTTCATCCCACTCGGCACTGTGAATATTCCACAGCATAGTGCGTGCCGCATTGCTGACATCGGTCACATGCAGTTGTTGGCCGCTCAGTTGCCATGCTAACCAGGTGTCGACGGTACCAAACGCCAGCTCTCCGCGTTCCGCTTGCTGACGGGCGTTTGGTACATGGTCCAGAATCCATTTCAGCTTAGTCGCAGAAAAATACGGATCCAGAATTAAGCCGGTTTTTTCCTGTATGCGCTCCGTCCAACCCTGACTACGCAGCTCGTCACAATAGGCCGCAGTGCGCCGGTCTTGCCAGACGATGGCATTAAAAATAGGCTCACCAGTCCGACGATTCCAGACGATGCTGGTCTCCCGCTGATTGGTAATCCCCAGCGCCGCAATTGCCTTACTTGTAATACCTGCCGCACTTGCCGTAGCCAATACTTGCTTACAAGTCGCTAACTGGCTGTGCCAAATCTCCATAGCATCATGTTCCACCCAACCAGGCTGAGGGAAAATCTGCCGGAACTCCTGCTGAGCCGACGCAACAATATTGCCACCTTCATCAAATAAAATACTACGGGAACTGGATGTGCCTTGGTCAAGTGCGAGCAGATAAGTCATGTTGGTATATGGATTTTTTGCTAAAAGATTGCAGTGTAATTCAGACGCGGGATGTAAGCGGAGTTGAGGATGTTGCAATGCGATAAATAAGATGATTTTTTGAAAGGTTATTAATATACTCATAGTGTGTATATTTAATTGTCCATATAATCACTGGACAATACGGCATATTTTATAAAAATTGGGGGGGAGTATATTAAATCACTTGCTCTACAATTGTTCATTGAGGGATCAACGTTGTGTCAGCCAAAGTAGTCATAAGTTGTCGCCAAATTACACTGATAGCTATATCGTTGAAAAAATTATTTGAAAAATTCGTTTCAACAAAACTATCCAGAACTAAACTAGCCGTACTAAAAATACGATACTAACCACCCAAAAAATGTCTCTATGTACACAGGCTGCCTACAACTAAAAATCAGGGACACCAAAGACGATACGCAGGAAATTTCTTTCCCGGCTTTGGTGATGTACCCGACAGAAGTTCCCGCAATTCCAACCAGTTTTGGCCCCTATTCGATTGATCTGAGTATGGATGCGCCCATCGCCAGTGGACGCTTTCCACTTGTCATCGTGTCGCATGGAAATGGCGGTTCGCATTTGTTATACCGCACGATTTGTACGCATCTGGCACAGCATGGTTATATCGTGGCGATGCTGGAACATTACGGCAATAATCGTAACAACAATTCGCTAGAAAACACCTACGAAAATCTGGTCAATCGACCACGCCATGTGCGCATGACGATTGATGAAGTCAGTACCCATTCTGTTTTTAAAGCTAGCGTAAGAGTAGACAATATCGCGGTCATCGGACATTCCATTGGCGCTTATACCGCCTTGGCGGTTGCCGGCGGCGAGCCGTGGTCAAAAGACCGGCGCAAGGTGGAGGTAGTCGTTGATACACGGGTCAAAGCATTGGTGTTACTGGCACCCGCAACGCCTTGGTATCTGATGCACGGATCGCTCAGCGCAGTGAATATACCTATCCTGATGCTGACCGGAGAACACGACCAGTACACACCGCCCTGGCATGCGGATCTGGTGTCAGACGGCGTCGCCGATCGCGCACTGGTAACCAGACGTGAGATCAAAAACGCGGGACACTTCTCTTTTTTAAGTCCGTTTCCGGCGCACATGAACAGCCCGACATTTCATCCATCCACAGACCCAGAAGGCTTTGATCGTGAGGCATTTCATCAGATATTACCGAGTGAAGTGCTGGCTTATCTTGATCGTCATTTAAAAGTGCGTTAAATCTACGCGCTACGTTAAAAGCTAAATCAATGTCAAAAAACGTCTTATTTATTTGCAGTCAAAATCGACTGCGCAGTCCGACTGCAGAACAAGTTTTTGCGAATCATCCTGGCATTGAAACCAGCTCTGCTGGATTGAATCACGATGCAGAAAATCCGGTTACCCCAGAGCTGGTCGAATGGGCTGACTTAATTTTTGTGATGGAAAAAGCGCATCGCAATAAGTTATCAGCAAAATTTAAAAAGCAGCTGTCGAAAGCCAAAGTGATTTGTCTGGATATACCTGACGATTATGAATTTATGGATCCAATGTTGATTCGCTTACTGCATGCCAAAGTGAGCCGTTTTTTGCCTGCGCTTTAAATGACTGATCAGGGCTTATAAACAATTACCCATTGTTGCCTTTAGCCGCATTCAAGCGCCTTACCAAAGACTGATGGATATCTCTGGTATGGCGATTCCAGCGCTTCATCGTTTGATCTATATCGGCTTGCAATTTTTTTGCAGTAGCTTGATCACCTGTGCTGTAGGCCCAAATTGCATATTCTGCCTGTATCTCAAAACTGCCGAAGCGGCTCATTGCCAGCTCAAATTCTGATGTCGCATCCGCGTTGCGGCCAGCTCCGGCGAATGCGCGGGCGAGTAGCAGGCTGACTTGGGCGGGGCGGAAATTATTATCTTTGTTGCGAATATCTTCCAGATGGCTGATCGCTGTAGCATGGCGGCCACTCTCGGTGAGTGCACGGGCGGCGCAGTATTTGATTTCCAGATCGGCAGCAAAAGGTCCTTTCAGGCAGGCTTCGTAATTGGTCGCAGCTTCTTCAGCATTGCCGGCCTCTAATAAGGCCAATGCCAGACGCATTTGGTTTTGTGCGGTTGGGGTGTACTCAAAGGCATTACGTGCTTCGCGCAGTTCTCGGGTCGGATCGAGTGTTTTTGCTGCTACTGCGACTGCTTTTTTTGCACCAAACTCGAGTCGTGAGTTTGGCATGTAGATCGCAAAAAAGTACACGATACTGCCAAGCAGTGGGAAAGAAAAGAGAATTAGCAGCCAGTAGATTTGTTGGCCAGAACGGATCGCATGCACAGCAAAAAACAGCGCGGCTAAAACATGTAAACCAATACCAAGAAACGGCATGTTTGCTCCTGTGGGATGAAGAGAATGGGGTGCGTGAAGAAGAAAAATGAGGTAAAAAAATTAAACTTGGAATTGTACCAATGTTCAAATCAGTTCAATTCTTTTTCTAATGCAAGTTGCTCATATCCCGTAATCAAATTCCACTTTGCTAATCCGCGTCTTGTACGAGGAGTACCATTTTTCTTTGCCGATTTTTTGTGCTTGCAAATGATCCGCTTGGGCTTTCCATTGTTTGATCGATTGCAAATCCGCCCAGTATGAAACAGTAATCCCGACCTCTTCGCGGGCGGATTCTACGCCTAAAAATCCGGGCTGCTGTGCAGCCAGCGCCAACATGTTTTCGGCCATGTCGCTGTAACCGTCGTCACCTTCCGTGCGGTTGGAGGTGAAGATCACGGCGTAGTAGGGTGGCTTGGGTGTATTGGCGATATTGCTTATATTGCTTAGCTCCAGACCTCTCCACCGAAGGTATCGATCTGCGTCATGTATAAGCGCAAGTCCAGTTCGTACTGGTGATATTGCGGTTCCATATGCATGCAGAGTTGGTAGAAGGCTTTGTTGTGGTCTTTTTCTTTGAGGTGCGCTAACTCATGTACGACAATCATTTTTAGAAATTCTTCCGGCACTTGTTTGAACAGAGTGGCGATGCGGATTTCGTGTTTGGATTTGAGTTTGTTGCCTTGCACCCGTGAGATAAATGTGTGTTGTCCCAGCGCATGCTGGATGACTTTGATTTTGCTGTCGAAGCAGACTTTGCTGATTTGTTCGCCATTGCGCAGAAACGTACTTTTGACATCTTGTACATATTGGTACAAGGCTTTGTCGGTACGGATCTGGTGCGCATTGGCATATTTTTTTTGCAGAACTCCGGCCAGTTGCTGGCGCTCAATTAACAACTTGACCTGATCCTGTATCGGTTGAGGGTAAGCTTGTAAATAGTTGAGTTCTTGCTTTTGCATTCGTTAACTTAATGAGTCAAGCCAATGAGGTTTATTGAACGTTTAGCAGTTCAACATCAAAAATCAGGTTAGCGAACGGGGGAATCCGGCCACCGGCGCCGCGTGAGCCATAGCCTAAATCTTGCGGAATAATGATGGTGCGTTTGCCGCCGACCTTCATCCCTGCAACACCCAGATCCCAGCCTTTGATGACACGTCCAGCGCCCAACGGAAAGCTAAACGGGCTGCTGCCGACGGAGCTGTCAAACATCTGGCCATGTTGTTTGTCGGCCTTTGGGTCGTATAGCCAGCCGCTGTAGTGGACGGTAACGGTGCTGCCACCAAGAGCTTCTTTACCGGTACCGACCACGGTGTCAATTTTTTTCAGTTCCAGGCGTGTTGCTGGTGCGGTAGCAGGTGTGCCCGTGCTGGATTGTGCGAATGCCGCAGGTGTTGCTGCGCAGGTTAACGCTGCACTGACGGCGATGGTGATAGCGAGTAAGCGAGATGTCATGTCTGGGCTTTCTGTGTGGTGTAAATGAGGATGATTTGAAAAAGAGGCTATGTAGATGCGGATGAGTTGGTGTTTGGTTTAGTCAGGACCGGATATCGATCCCAGTTTGTTGCGTAGCTTGGCCTCAAACGCGATATCGAGTTTGCTGGCTTTTTTAGGCGCTTGTTTTTGTATGCTGTTGACGAAGGCGACAAAGGCATCAAGCTCTAAAGGTTCATTCAATTTTTCTGGCACATCGCTGTCATTGGCGAGTGACAAATAAAAGCGGTTATCGGCAGTACTGACCATGGAATAGGGCGCGTTATTGCTGCGCTCTTTCAGACGCATTACCGCCGTAGCGGCGCGGGTGGAGCGCAAGCTTGCCATTATCTGGCTCCGTATTTGCGTTGAAATTTGTCCATGGTTCCGTCGTTGTCTATCTCTTTGTTAATCGCATTAAATTTGTCGATGCGATGTTGGTCTATTTTGGCATTGCAGAGCATATAAAGTTCAATATTGCGCCATTTGATGGCACGTTCTATATCGTCCCAATAGCCTTGCTGTTGCGCGATGCTCATGCCGTGTTGCTCGGACACGATCCAGTAATCGATGCGACCGTTGATGAGCAGTCGCGGATTATCTTCGTCTTTGGAGGCGAATTCCATTTTGTAGCCTTGGTCTTTTAGCTCCAGGCCGGTAGCCGCGTTTTTGTAGGTACCGATGCTGTAAGTTTTGGCTTCTTCAAAATTTTTGAGATTACGCGAATCCGGTTTTTTAGCATACAAAACCCAGGCATCGGCGGTGAGCGGGCCAACCCATTTGAACAGAGGTTCGCGCTCTGCTGTGCGGCGAAAACCAAACAGGCAGGTATTATTTTCGGTCAGCGCTGCCTGGTAGCCGCGTGCTAAAGAAGTGCTGATCAGGATCGGTGTCTCTTTGGCGCGGCGCATGATCTCGACTACTTTGTCGGTCAGCGACCCTTTGATCTGATTGGTTTTGGGATCGGTGTGGGTGAACGGTGCGTATTCTTGAATGTAGAGACGGATGGTTTCTGCTTGCGCCACATTGGGCAGGCTTAAGCTCATGCTCAAGCTGATCAGCAGGCTGAAAACCAGACTTAAATGCCGACTAAATATACGGGTGCAGTGAATCACATTCTGTTTAAACACAAGACGTCCTGATTGGGAGGCTGTAATAGTAGCTGTAACGGTAGTTGAAATAGTAGTTGAGACAACGACGTGACCCACAGCTAAACGATAAAGCGGAAGTATTAACCACCGCATCGGCTGAGTCTAAACGCTTGCAGGTTTAGGTGCAAGAAGCTCTGTAATACCAGTTCAGGTTGGTAAGCCAATTTGTGGCGAATATGTTTCTGGTCAGCACAGTGCGAGTAAATATACTCACCCTATGTATATATTAGGTGCCCATATAATCATTGGACAATAGGTATAATTGTTGAAAAAAATGGGGGAGTATATGGATTTTTGCTGCTGTCGGCACAATTAATCTGATCTTCAGCATCATAAATATCCATGGCTCCGGCTCGGTCGTATCCCTACTCCAGACCCCAGCACAATTTCAGCAATGTGAATACGGCCGCGATGCTGGCTTCATTTTGTCGCTTTTCCAGACAGATAAAGCTCAGTTCGGTCGATAAGCTGACGGCATCGGCGATGACTAGTCCGTGAGCGTGCGCTTCCCGGATTGCGATGGAGTCGCGCAACAGGCTCAGGCCAACGCCGGACTTCACCAGATCGAGCATCGAGGGTTCCTGATCGACCAATGCGACTTTGTTGGGTGTGATGTGGTGTTCGGCAAAAACCTTGGTCAGCAGACGGTTGTGGGCGGATTCTGGCGGAGTCCAGATCCAGGGCAACTGCGCCAGCGCCGCCCAGTCTTTGCCTGCGACCCTTTTTTTCCAGCCGCTAGGCGCGACAACACGGTAGGTGAAGCTAGTCAGGCTGAGTGTGTGATAACGGGTTTTCCCGTCGTCCGGTGCTTGCCCCAGATAAAAGCCGACGTCCAGTGTGCCAGCGCGTAGTTGTTGCAACATGGAGCCGGACATGCCATGTTGTAATTTGGTGGAAAGCTGGGGATACGTTTCGACCAACCGCTTGAGGAACACGCCGAGACGAGTAAATTCGGGATCGAGAATGGTGCCAATTGCCAGCTCACCGGACAGGGTGGAATGCAGACTGTCGGCAGCCTGTTTAAATTCTGCCATGCTCGCCAGCACCCGTTCGGCATGCGCCAGCAGCTTTGCGCCGTCATTGCTCAATGTCATGCCATTGGCGCTCCGGTTGAGCAATTGCAAACCTAGACTTTGTTGCAAGGATTTGATCTGAAGGCTGACTGCTGGCTGTGTGACATGCAGCCGTTCTGCTGCCCGCGTCAGGTTGCCCTCTTTGGCGACGGTGACGAAGGCTTTGAGTTGAATGATGTCCACAGAAGCTTCCTCATTATTAGTATTGCTTATATTGTGCTTGATAATAACTCATTGGATTCTCGCATTCCATAGAGTTAGTCTCTATGCACTTTACAGGACGTACGCAAAATCGCCCCAGCTGCGTTGCAGCGCCTAGCCGTACTAAAGTACTGTCGTCGTCGCTGCGCCTTGCCGGGACAATTTTGCGTACGTCCTGATTTTCATCATTACCTCAAAGGTTTGCTTATGTCTGCTTTGAATTCCCCGGCCTCTTCTGCTGCCGCCATTACTCCAGTCACGCATTTTATTCACGGCGGTCTGCATCACTCTAGCGGTGAGCGCTGGCAAGACGTGTTTAATCCGGCAACGGGCGCGGTGACTGCCAAGGTGGCACTGGCAACGATGGACGACGTGAACGCTGCCGTTGCTGCTGCCAAAGCGGCGGCACCGGGTTGGGCCGAGACCGCGCCTTTGAAGCGGGCAAGGGTGATGTTTAAGTTTAAGCAATTGCTGGATCAGTACCATACGCAACTTGCCACTTTAATCACGCAAGAGCACGGCAAGGTGCTGTCGGATGCGATGGGTGAAGTGACGCGTGGGATAGAGATCGTGGAATTTGCCTGCGGTATGCCACAACTCTTGAAGACGCAATTCTCCGACAACATCGGCGGCGGTATCGACAACTACAACTTGCGTCAGCCTCTGGGCGTGACTGCCGGGATTACGCCGTTTAACTTCCCTTTCATGGTACCAATGTGGATGGCGCCGCTGGCGATTGCGACTGGCAATACCTTTATTTTAAAGCCGTCGGAACGCGACCCGTCCTGTTCTTTGTTGATCGCCGATTTACTCAAGCAAGCGGGTTTGCCGGATGGTGTTTTCAACGTACTGCAGGGAGACAAACTGGCGGTTGATGGCTTGTTGCAGCATCCCGATGTGTCGGCCATTTCCTTCGTCGGATCGACCCCGATTGCAGAATATATTTACAGCGAAGGCACGCGCATGGGCAAGCGGGTGCAAGCGCTGGGTGGTGCTAAAAATCATCTGGTCGTCATGCCGGACGCGAACCTCGATCAGGCGGTAGATGCCTTGATGGGCGCGGCTTATGGCTCGGCCGGTGAACGCTGCATGGCGATTTCTGTGGCTGTTGCGGTGGGTGACGTGGCGGACAAACTGGTTGATGCTTTGGTTCCGCGTGTGAAGGCACTGATCGTCAAAAACGGCATGGAAGCCGATGCGGAAATGGGACCGGTCGTGACGGCAATCCATAAGGCAAAAATTGAAGGCTATATTGCTGACGGTATCGCCGAAGGTGCAACGATGTTGGTCGACGGTCGCGGCCTGACGGTACCGGGACATGAAGGTGGTTTTTTCCTTGGTGGTACGCTGTTTGATCATGTCAAAGAGGGTATGAAAATTCATCGTGAAGAGATTTTTGGGCCTGTGTTGTGCGTGGTGCGGGTACCGGATTTTGCCAGCGCTGTTGAGCTGATTAACCGTCACGAGTTTGGCAACGGTGTGTCGCTGTTCACTTCGGACGGCAACACGGCGCGTGAATTTTCACGCAGGATTCAGGTGGGGATGGTGGGCATTAACGTACCGATTCCAGTGCCGATGGCGTGGCATTCTTTTGGTGGCTGGAAGCGCTCGTTGTTTGGCGATCAGCATGCCTATGGCGAAGAAGGTATCCGCTTCTACACCCGTTACAAATCAATCATGCAGCGCTGGCCTGATAGCATAGCCAAAGGGGCTGAATTTACTATGCCGGTAGCTAAATAAAACAGACTTTAAGGGGAGTATCGCTATCAAAAGCTTAATTGTCTAAATAATCATTGGACAGTAGCCTATGTGATATTGATACTACTTACCAGTATTATGCTTTGCGTAATGTCGTCCTAAAACGTTGCAGCGCCTTGCAAGGACCATTTTGCGTAAGCCCTAAATCAGCAACACAAACAGAAAACGCCATCTACTCTATGGACTCAGCAGGCACATACGACTACATCATTATCGGCGCGGGTTCGGCAGGTTGCGTGCTGGCGAACCGCTTATCGCGTGATCAGAGTAAAGAGGTTTTGCTACTGGAGGCGGGTGGTAAAGACGATTACATCTGGATTCATATTCCGGTCGGATATCTGTATTGCATTAATAATCCGCGTACCGACTGGATGTTTCGCACCGAGGCAGAACCAGGCTTGAATGGTCGCAGCCTGATTTATCCACGCGGCAAAGTACTGGGTGGTTGTTCGTCGATTAACGGCATGATTTACATGCGCGGGCAAGAGCAGGATTATCAGCGCTGGTCGGAGCTTAGCGGCGATGCGAGTTGGCGCTGGGAGCATGTCTTACCGCTATTTAAACAAAGCGAAGACCATTACGGTGGTGCGACTGCAATGCATGGTGCTGGTGGCGAATGGCGGGTAGAAAAGCAGCGGTTGTCCTGGGAAATTCTGGACGCTTTCCGCGAGGCGGCATCACAAGTCGGGATTCCTAAGTCAGACGATTTTAATCGTGGCGACAACGACGGCTGTGGCTATTTTGATGTGAATCAAAAACGCGGCGTGCGCTGGAATGCTTCTAAGGCGTTTTTGAAGCCGGCATCTGGACGCGGCAATCTGACCATCATGACGGGCTGTCAGGTCAAGCGTTTAAAAATCACGGCGACAGAAAACGGCAAGGTTTGTGCCGGTGTGGAATTTGTCGGTGGTGGTAAAGAGTGGTCGGCAGAATCCACCCGTGAGACGATTTTATCTGCGGGCGCAATTGGTTCGCCCGCAATCTTGCAGCAGTCCGGCATCGGCAATGCGGCGCATTTACAACAAGTCGGCGTGACGGTCGTGCATGATTTGCCGGGTGTGGGAGAAAACTTGCAGGATCATTTACAGATTCGGTCCGCCTTTAAAATCAGCGGCGCAAAAACCCTGAATATGATGGCCAATAGTTGGCTAGGTAAGGCTAGCATAGGATTGGAATATCTGTTGAAGCAAAGCGGACCGATGTCGATGGCGCCATCGCAGCTGGGCGCTTTTACCCGCTCAGATGCCACTCAGCTCAGCCCGAATCTGCAATATCATGTGCAACCATTGACGCTGGAAAAATTTGGCGATCCTCTGCATTCATTTCCAGCTTTTACCGCCAGCGTCTGTAACTTGCGCCCTACTTCGCGCGGCCATGTGCGGATCGCCAGTGCTGATCCGCTGGTTGCACCTAAAATTACACCCAATTATTTGAGTACGCCGGAAGACAGAAAGATTGCGGCTGACTCTCTCACGTTGACTCGCAAAATTGTCGCTGCGCCTGCATTGCAAAAATACGCGCCAGAAGAAATGAAGCCGGGTGCTCAGTTCCGTACTGAGGAAGAACTCGCCAGTGCAGCGGGTGACATCGGCACCACGATTTTTCATCCTGTGGGGACTTGTAAAATGGGACGCGAGGACGATAATAATGCGGTAGTAGATAGTGAGCTACGAGTGTTCGGCGTGCGCGGTCTGCGGGTAGTGGATGCGTCTATTATGCCGACGATTACTTCTGGCAATACCAACTCGCCGACTATGATGATTGCGGAAAAAGCGGCGGCGATGATCGTTGCGGAGCATGCTAAAAAGAGTTCGTAGTTAGCATTAAATAGCGTCGTGTTTTAGACACTTTTTTAACCAGTTTATGTGTTTTAATGTTTGGCGCTGTTGTTAAAATTCACCGCGGTTACTACGTATAGTAGTTATACCGTATTGTTGAAATCTTACAGCGATGTGTACTATCCAAAAACAATAAAAATGCCCTCTGGAACCAATTCATATAATAGCCGGAAGGGATGTCACGCAAAAGTTCGTAACGAAACTACGCAGGCAACAAGGAGACCAGATGACTAATGTCATCCTAGAGACAAAGCACTTGACCAAAGAGTTCAAGGGATTTACCGCCGTGAGTGATGTAAACCTGCAAGTGCAGCGTGGACACATTCATGCATTGATCGGCCCCAACGGTGCTGGCAAGACAACCTGTTTTAACTTATTGACCAAATTTCTGGTGCCGACATCGGGTCAGATCTTGTTCAACGGTCGTGACATCACCTCCGCTAGACCGGCGCAAATTGCGCGTCAGGGCATTATTCGCTCATTCCAGATTTCTGCTGTCTTCCCGCACTTAAGCGTGATGGAAAACGTGCGCATTGGTTTGCAGCGCAATCTTGGGACGTCCTTTCATTTTTGGAAAAGCGGCGGCAGTTTGTCACGTTTGAACGATAAGGCAATGGAGTTGCTGGCGCAGGTCGATCTGACCGAATTTGCCGATACGATTACGGTGGATTTGCCATACGGTCGTAAGCGCGCGCTGGAGATCGCGACTACCTTGGCGATGGAACCGGAAATGATGCTGCTGGACGAGCCGACTCAAGGTATGGGACATGAAGACGTGCATCGTGTCACCGAGCTCATCAAAAAAGTTTCTGCCGGTCGCACCATTCTGATGGTGGAACACAACATGAGTGTCGTATCCGGTATCTGTGACAAAATTTCTGTTCTTCAGCGCGGTGCGATGTTGGCAGAAGGTAGTTACGACGAAGTATCAAAAAATCCAAAAGTGATGGAAGCGTATATGGGTAGTAGTGCGGGTAGCACCGCGGGCAGCACTGCTGGCGAACTGGAAGGAGCGCACGCATGACGACCGCTACTGCAACTACTGCTGCGTCTTCCAAGACAAGCAATCCCGCAATCACACCGGCACTGCAAATCAGCAATTTACAAGCTTGGTATGGCGAGTCACATATTCTGCATGATGTGAACTTGGTCGTAAATCCGGGTGAGGTCGTTACCTTGTTAGGTCGCAATGGCGCAGGCCGTACGACGACAATGCGCGCAATCATGGGCCTGACCGGCGCACGCAAAGGCTCGATCAAAATCAATGGCGTTGAAGCGATTCATTTACCAATTTATAAAGTAGCGCATCTGGGCGTTGGTTATTGTCCGGAAGAGCGGGGGATTTTTTCTTCGTTATCCACTGAAGAGAACCTGATGCTGCCGCCTTCCGTGTCGAGCAAAGACCAGGGGATGTCGATTGCCGAGATTTATGAGATGTTCCCTAATCTGGCGGAGCGTAAAACCAGTCAGGGTACGCGCTTGTCTGGTGGTGAACAACAGATGCTGGCAGTTGCACGTATCTTGCGCACGGGCGCACGCCTGCTGTTGCTGGATGAGATTTCTGAAGGTTTGGCACCTGTGATTGTGCAAGCCTTGGCTCGTATGATTACAACGCTGAAGGCGAAGGGTTATACGATTGTCATGGTTGAACAGAACTTCCGCTTTGCCGCGCCGCTCGCAGATCGTTTTTATGTGATGGAGCATGGACAGATTGTCGAGACATTTGCCGCCTCAGAGCTGAAAGAGAAGATGTCAGTCTTAAACGAATTGCTGGGTGTGTAAATTTTAATCTGTGTTTTAAGTTGTATTTTTGGTGATGTGGTAGTGATTTTGCTGGTAGTTGTTAGTGCTCGAAAATGGATACTGTCGGATTCAAATATTCGGGTATAAATTTAAAAAAAATGATTGGAGAAGACACATGAAAACAAAATTCAAAATAGCAGCACTGGCAGTTTCTGCGGCAATGGCAAGTCTGTCAGGTACCGCGTCTGCCCAGATTTCTGGTGATACAGTCAAGATTGGTTTTATTACGGACTTATCGGGTTTGTATTCTGATATCGACGGCCCAGGCGGTGTAGAAGCGATCAAGATGGCGATTGCTGATTTCGGCGGTACCGTATTAGGTAAAAAGATTGAGCTGGTCACCGCTGATCACCAAAACAAAGCCGATATCGCAGCGAGCAAAGCACGTGAATGGTTTGACCGTGATGGCGTCGACATGCTGATCGCAGGTACTAACTCTGGCACTAATTTGGCGATGTCGAAAGTCGCACTGGAAAAGAAAAAACCTTTGATCTCCATCGGCGGCGGCACAGCTCGTCTGACCAATGAAGAATGCACGCCGTACACGATTCACTATGCGTATGACACCGTCGCGCTGGCCAAAGGTACGGGCTCTGCGGTGGTTAAACAGGGTGGTAAAAGCTGGTTCTTCCTGACCGCTGATTACGCCTTCGGTGCATCGCTGGAAGGTGATACCACTGCCGTGGTCAAAGCCAGCGGCGGCACTGTGGTTGGTGCGGTTCGTCATCCTTTGTCGGCATCGGATTTCTCTTCTTTTTTATTGCAAGCACAGGCGTCTAAAGCCCAAATTCTGGGCTTAGCAAATGCCGGTGGCGATACGATCAATGCGATTAAAGCTGCGAACGAGTTTGGTATTACTAAAACGATGAAATTGGCTGGTCTGCTGATGTTTATCAATGATGTCCATTCGCTGACATTGAAGGCAACGCAAGGCATGTATCTGACGGATAGCTGGTACTGGGATTCAAACGAAGAGACTCGTACTTGGGCGCGTCGTTATTTTGGAAAAATGAAAAAAATGCCTTCCAGTCTACAAGCAGCTGATTATTCCGCCACGATCCAATATCTGAACGCGGTAAAAGCGGCGGGCTCGGACGATACTGACAAAGTATTGGCCAAAATGCGTGCGACTAAGATTAACGATATGTACGCTAAAAACGGATCGATCCGCGGTGATGGCAGCATGATTCATGACATGTATCTGATGCAGGTAAAAGCGCAGGCTGATTCCAAGTATCCATGGGATTACTACAAAGTGGTGCAGACAATCCCTGGTGACCAGGCATTTACGACCAAAGCAGAAAGTAAGTGCACTGCCTGGAAATAAGTTTGAAATAAACAATAATCAGCTTCAATCGTGAGGCGCTGACTGACTAGTCAGCGCTTCTTACCGATTTCACTCTTGCCCTTTTGGGCATCTTTTTCTGAATGCCATGGAAATATTTGGTATACCGCTGCAAGCGATGCTGAGCCAACTGTTGCTGGGATTGGTGAATGGTTCTTTTTACGCCATGTTGTCACTCGGTCTGGCCGTGATTTTTGGTCTGTTAAACGTGATCAATTTTGCTCACGGGGCTTTGTACATGATGGGTGCTTTTCTGGCCTGGATGGGCATGAATTACTTCGGGATTAATTACTGGGTCATGCTGATTGTCGCCCCTTTGTTACTTGGCCTGTTTGGTGTCGTGATCGAAAAAACGATGTTGCGCTGGTTATACAAGTTAGATCATCTGTATGGCCTGCTGTTGACCTTTGGCCTGACCCTGTTGCTGGAAGGTTTGTTCCGCTCGTTTTATGGCGTGTCTGGTCAGCCGTATTCTGTTCCTGATGCGCTGGCAGGAGCGACTGATCTGGGTTTTATGATTTTGCCGAATTATCGCGCCTGGGTGGTGTTGGCGTCGCTAGTCGTCTGTTTCGCTACCTGGTTTGTGATTGAAAAAACCAAGTTAGGTGCTTACCTGCGTGCTGGTACCGAGAACCCGAAACTGGTTGAGGCCTTTGGCGTAAATGTACCGTTGATGGTCACTTTGACTTACGGCTTCGGCGTAGCACTGGCTGCCTTTGCTGGCGTACTGGCAGCACCTGTGATTCAGGTTTCACCCTTGATGGGATCGAATCTGATTATCACTGTGTTTGCCGTTGTCGTGATTGGTGGCATGGGCTCGATCCTGGGTTCTATTCTCACTGGTCTGGGCTTGGGTGTGATCGAAGGTTTGACCCGCGTGTTTTATCCCGAACTGTCTGCCACCGTGGTGTTTATCGTGATGGCGATTGTGCTGATGATCCGGCCTGCCGGTTTGTTCGGCAAAGAGAAATGATTGAGGAGCTAAACGCATAATGAATAAAAAAATTGGCTACAGTTTGGCTTTTGTACTTTTGCTGGCCGCACCCTTTGTCGTCTACCCCGTGTTCTTGATGAAGTTATTGTGCTTCGCCTTGTTTGCCTGTGCGTTCAATTTATTGATCGGATTCACGGGTTTGCTCTCGTTCGGTCACGCGGCCTTTTTCGGTGGCGCAGGGTATATGGCGGGCTGGCTGTTAAAGATTGCTGGATTGCCGGTCGAGGCGGGTTTGCTATTGGCGACAGCGGGTGCGGCTCTGATCGGTTTGGTGATGGGCAGTCTGGCGATTCGCCGGCAGGGTATTTACTTCACGATGATTACATTGGCGCTGGCGCAGATGTTGTACTTCGTCTTCTTACAAGCCAAGTTCACCGGTGGCGAGGATGGCTTGCAAGGCGTACCGCGCGGACAGCTATTAGGCTTTATTGATTTGAGTTCTGACCTCAGACTGTATTACCTCGTACTGGCGATTGCTATTGGCGGCTTTGTCATCATCGTGCGCACGATCAGCTCGCCGTTTGGGCAGGTGTTGAAAGCCGTAAAAGAGAACGAGCCACGCGCGGTGTCGCTGGGTTACGACGTCGATAAATACAAGTTGCTGGCATTTGTCCTCTCCGCCGCATTGTCTGGACTGGCAGGCGCGACAAATACGCTGGTACAGGGTTTTGAGACGCTGACGGACGTACATTGGACTATGTCGGGCTTGGTCGTATTAATGACGCTGGTGGGCGGTTTAGGCACCTTGGTGGGCCCTATCGTCGGCGCAGTGATCATCATCGCTTTAGAAAACAAGTTAGGCGACCTCGGTGAGTGGCTGGCAAATGCGACTACGATAGAATGGTTTCGCTCTATCGGCGATTCGGTCACGATTGTCACTGGCTTGATCTTCATCATTTGCGTGCTAGCATTCCGGCGCGGTATCGTCGGAGAACTGGGAGCATGGCTGGCGCGCTCGGGTAAGGCGAAAGTCAGTTAAATTAAGTTGAGTTGAGTGCGGAATAGCCGAAAGAAAAAGCCCCGATGATATACGGGGCTTTTTTTGTGCCGATCCTAAGCTGATATTCACATACTCCCCCGTTATTTTTTATAATATGCCGTACTGTCTAGGATATATATGGACACTTAATATATACATAGTGAGAGTATGTATTAAGTGTGTAGCTACGATATGACTAGTCCGGGGTTCAGATACTCGGACAAATGGGGATTTGAAATTCAAGCTTTGCTAAAGTAGCAGCGCGCTTTGTCTGATAAGTTTAAGATGCCAAGTCTCTAAAAAAGAAATTCCTTATGCCACATCCCACCCCCTTAGCCAGTTTTACCGCAGGCGCACGCGACACCATTCCAATGCTGTTGGGCGCTGCGCCATTTGGTATGATTTTTGGTGCGTTGGTCGCTACTGCGCAGATGCATGCATGGCAAGGGCAGTTGATGTCGCTTGCTGTGTTTGCAGGGTCGAGTCAGTTTATTGCGGTCGGTTTGATCGCCAGCCATACTGGTTTTCTGGTGATCTGGCTCGCGACTTTTATCGTCAACTTGCGGCATATGTTGTACGCTGCAACTTTGTTGCCGCATGTACGTCATCTGTCGAAAGGCTGGCGCTGGTTATTGGGATGTTTGCTGACGGATGAAACCTTCGCCGTGGTGGATCGCTATTACCGGGAACATCCGAATACGCAATTGGGGCATTGGTACTTTCTGGGTTCGGGTTTGGCGATGTATGGTAATTGGCAGTGCTGGACTTTGGTGGGCTTGTTGTTTGGAGCGATTTTCCCGCAATTGCAAACCTTGGGTCTGGACTTTGCGATGGTGGCGACTTTTATTGCGATTATTGTTCCGCAGCTAGTTCGCTTGCCGCATTTTGTTGCGGCGCTTGCTGCTGGTACTGCGGCTTATCTGCTGCAAGATTTGCCGTACAAGTTGGGCCTGCTGGTGGCCATTGCGGTGGGCGTTAGCATTGGTTTGCTAGCGTCCCACTGGTCGGCTAACAAGACCGGCAATAAAAATACCAGCGCGGAGAAGGTATGAATATCACCTTGATTATTATCGGTATGGCGGTGATTACTTGCCTGATTAAAGCGATTATTTTTGTGATGGGGGACAGGGTGGTATTTTCTCCATTGCTAAAAAAAGCCTTGGGCTTTGTCCCCGTCACTGTTCTCACAGCGATTATTGTCCCGATGGTTTTGTCGCCACATGGGCAGGGTTTGGAATTAAATTGGCGTAATCCACAACTGATCGGCGCGCTTGCTGCCATCGTCGTTTGTGTAGCAACGCGCCGCCAGTTACCGACGATTTTTATCGGTTTGCTGGTGTTTTTTGGCTGGCAGTTGGCTGGTAGTTTCTAGGGAATTTCTAACACTCTGTTCAGTAATAATATGGTCAGCGGTTTCAAAACGATGTCCCAATGAGTACATCGTTTTGCACCGTCTTAAGTTCCTATAAAGCGGCGGCGTAAATTGCCCGCGCATCTTCCCGTGATACTTCTCTTGGATTATTCCCCAATAGCCGCGTCTGCAACATCGCGTCGCTGGCCAGTTGATCCAGATCCTTCTCAGTGACGCCGACTTGTCTGAGTTGGGTTTCGATCCCGACCCGGTTGGCGAGTGCCTCCATGGCGGCGATCAAGGCATTGCTGCGGGCTTCTTCACTACCTTGTGCAGTTGGTGCGATGATGCTGGCGAGTTCTGCATATTGCCCTGCAGCGGTCGGTGCATTAAAGCGTAAGACGTGCGGCAGTACCAGCGAATTGGATAATCCATGCGGTACATGAAAGATGCCGCCAATCGGGTAGGCCAGTGCATGTACTGCTGCGCACGGCGCGTTCGCAAAGCATTGTCCCGCCAGCATCGCGCCTAGCAACATGGCTTGTCTGGCCGCGAGATTGCTGCCATTGGTGCAGGCTTCGTCAATATTCGTCCAGAGCAAACTTAAAGCCTGGCGCGCTAGCATATCGGACAAGGCATTTTTCTTGTGCTTGGTGGTATAGGCTTCGATCGCGTGCACCATCGCGTCAATTCCGGTGGCCGCTGTGATTTTTGGTGGTAGGCCAACGGTGAGCTCAGCGTCAAGGATAGCGATGTCGGCATATAACTGTGGCGACACCACACCCATTTTGGTCGTTGCGCCTGTGGTGACGATAGAGATTGGCGTGACTTCGGATCCTGTCCCTGCAGTGGTTGGTATCAATATTAGAGGCAGGCGTTTGCCTCTGACATTGCCGATGCCGTACATGCTGCTTAGCGGTTGATCACTGCCTGATAAAACCGCGATCAGTTTTGCGACATCCATTGAACTACCGCCACCAAAACCGACCACCAGCTCTATCTCTTGTTGTTTTGCATTGGCTACCGCCTGGTGCACTATGGCTTCTGGCGGATCGGCAATGACATCCGAGAAAACGCTGACATGGCATTGGTGCTGTTCTAGGTTCGCTATTGCCGGAGCAATCAGACCCGTCTTAAGAAAACCAGCATCTGTGACAATGAGCACTCGTTTTATCTCTGGATAATGCTGTTTGACGATATCGCCTAATTGTTTAGCCGCACCAATCTGGCTGATGATGTAGGGTACGGTACGAAAATCAAAATTATTCATGTTCTGGCTCTCCTTGTAATCCTTATTGTAGCAAGTCTTGCTATGCTGTCAGGCTGAATAGATTTCAACGTTATAAGCTCTGCGTCGGGATTTGCCGGGCGCTAAATCTAAGTGTAACAGTTTGATTTTCGCTTTTATGAGCGATTGTTGTCCTTGCTGATTTGCTTCACTTTTCCCATAAAATTAATAACATGACAGACATATTCATACTTGCTTGCGCCGCTTATTTTGCTGGTTTAGTTGATGCGGTAGTAGGCGGTGGTGGTTTGATACAAGTACCAGCCTTATTTTCAGTGATGCCAAATGTTGCGCCGGCAACCTTGTTGGGGACCAATAAATTAGCAGGTATTTGGGGAACGACAGTCGCGGCGAGAAATTATGCGAAAGCGGTGAAGGTGCGTTGGGCTATGGTTTTACCTGCGGCGTTCACAGCTTTTTTTCTGGCATTTTTGGGCGCTTTTACTGTTACTCACATACCGCCCACTTATTTACGTAAAGCCTTACCGTTTATTTTGATCGCCGTCGCGGTTTACACATTTAAGAAAAAAGACTTCGGCAGCAACCATGCTCCCACTTTTGCGCATAACAAAGAACTTTGGATGGCAATGTTAGTCGGTGGCGGTATCGGGTTTTATGATGGTTTTTTCGGTCCTGGTACCGGTAGCTTTTTAATGTTTTTATTCGTCCGTTTTTTTGGATACGACTTCTTGAGCGCATCTGCAGTCGCCAAAATTATTAATGTTGCGTGCAATGCGGCAGCTCTGTTGTGGTTTGGTTACAGCGGACACGTTATTTGGCAGACAGGGTTAGCCATGGCGGTTTGCGGAGTGTTAGGATCATTGTCGGGTAGCCGGATGGCAATCAAATATGGCAGTGGTTTCGTCCGGAAAGTGTTTTTGGTCGTAGTTTTGGTGCTGATTTGCAAAACCACTTACGACGGCTTTATCAAGTAGCGGTAATTTTGAGGTTCAGCATATGTTTTGATGCATATGTCCGAAAGTAACGTAGCCAATTAAATAATACTAAATTTGTTTCACGTGAAACAGAACAAAAAAAGGGACGGGCGTGGCATATCAAGATATAGCGATATTTCAGCGAACAGATTTAGGTAGAGCAGAAATTCGTGACAAAAGACATGGATTGACGCAGAGCGAACGCCTGGTGTTAATCATTGTCGACGGCGTTAGTTCGTATGCGCAGCTGCGTGTAAAGCTAAAGAGTCTTGTAAAGGAGCGTTTTGACCGTGCCTTGCGTAGCCTGTCTGATAAGGGCTTGCTGTATGAAGTAATGTTTCCGTTGGATAATCAGGTTCCTGATTTTGTCGAAGCTGATGCAATGGATCGTTTCTTGCGCCAGGAGGATTCTGATCCTGTCTCCTTATTGGCATTTCAGCCTGAAGAGGAGTTGAGTGATAGCGTATTGCGTGCGAATGGTTTGATTAATGGTGATGTGGTCGATGATGTTGAGGAGGCTGAGCCTGTTATTCCTGTGGATCCTTATCCTAGTTTGATTCTCAATACGATCGATCGCTTGGAAGAACCTGTTATTTATACTAAAGATAAAGTAGTTAAGATAATTGATGTACCTGTGATAAAAGAAAACATGCAGGTTGATTTCTATTTGCCTTTATTGCCACCTGAAGGGATGAGTCCAGTGCTCGCTACGAACCAAGTAGTGAAATCTGTTGATGTGGTTACTCCATCAGCGACGCCAGTAACTTTGACTGCGGTTGCATCATCAAATAAGCCAGTTTTGAAATTTGAATCTGAGCTAGGCATAAAGCCTAATATTTTATTAAAGAATTTAGATGCGTCACAGTCTGAAGTGAAAAATCGGACGAAAGTAATCCAAAAGTTCCCCGAGCCAAAGCCGACCAAGACGTCTAGGATAAAGAAGAAAAAGTCCTTGGCGGACTATCTGGATTCTCGATATTCTTTAGCTTTGCTGATTTTAGGGGTTATTTTGGCTATTGTTCCCGTATTGATTAAATTTCTTAGTTAAGCTTTCGGTGTTTTGCGCGTATAAGTTTCACGCGTGAGACGACGTGTTTCACGTGAAACATCCTAATATTGGCTATTGAAATTATCCTGTAGCACAGTTTTTCATCAAAAACCCTCTATAATCGTGCCTCTCCAAGAAATCCAAAAGTAGAAATATCCTATGTTTTATCCTAAAGAATTCGATGTGATCGTAGTTGGCGGCGGCCATGCTGGTACTGAGGCCGCACTTGCCTCCGCGCGCATGGGGCAGAAAACGCTTTTGCTTTCGCATAATATTGAAACGCTCGGCCAGATGTCGTGTAATCCTTCAATAGGTGGCATAGGAAAAGGACACTTGGTCAAGGAAGTGGATGCCATGGGCGGCGCGATGGCGATTGCCACCGATGAGGCTGGTATCCAATTCCGCATTCTAAATTCGTCCAAAGGTCCGGCAGTACGCGCGACCAGAGCGCAAGCTGACCGTATTTTGTACAAGCAAGCGATCCGCAGCCGCCTGGAAAATCAGCCTAACCTCTGGCTGTTTCAGCAAGCAGTAGATGACTTAATGGTAGAGGGCGACCGTGTCGTTGGTGCCGTAACACAGGTTGGTATTCAGTTTCGTAGCCGGTCTGTTGTGTTGACCGCAGGTACTTTCCTTGATGGGAAGATCCACGTTGGCCTGAATAATTATTCGGCAGGACGTGCCGGTGATCCTCCTGCGATCTCTTTATCGACCCGCTTAAAAGAACTCGCCTTGCCGCAAGGTCGTTTGAAAACTGGTACGCCGCCGCGTATCGATGGTCGCAGTATTAATTTCTCAGTGATGCAAGAACAGCCAGGTGATCTTAATCCTATTCCCGTTTTTTCCGTAATGGGAAATGGCGGCATGCATCCACGTCAAATGCCGTGCTGGATTACCCATACCAACGAACGCACTCACGATATTATTCGTGCCGGACTTGATCGTAGTCCTATGTATACCGGCGTGATTGAAGGAGTCGGTCCGCGCTATTGCCCCTCGATTGAAGACAAGATCCATCGTTTTGCCAGCAAAGAATCACACCAGATTTTTTTGGAGCCAGAAGGTCTGACCACCAATGAATATTATCCGAACGGAATTTCTACCAGTTTGCCTTTTGACGTGCAGCTAGATTTGGTGCGTTCTATGCGAGGTATGGAGGACGCTTATATCCTGCGTCCAGGTTATGCGATTGAATACGATTATTTCGACCCGCGAGGATTAAAAACCTCCCTAGAGACACGTTCAATTAAGGGCTTGTTTTTTGCCGGACAAATTAACGGCACTACCGGTTACGAAGAAGCGGCAGCGCAAGGTATGTTGGCGGGATTGAACGCGGCATTGTTGACCCAAGGCCGTGATGCCTGGGTGCCGCGTCGTGATGAAGCCTATCTCGGTGTCTTGGTCGATGATCTGATTACCAAGGGTGTGCAAGAACCTTACCGCATGTTCACTAGCCGTGCCGAATTCCGCCTGAGTTTGCGTGAAGATAATGCCGATATGCGTCTGACCGAAATCGGTCGTCAGCTTGGTTGCGTTAGCGATGCGCAATGGGCAATGTTCGAGCAAAAGCGTGAGGCTGTTTCACGTGAAATGGAAAGACTGCGTTCGACCTGGGTGAATCCACGTATTTTGGCGGACGTTGAGGCCGAGCGTATTGTGGGTAAAGCCTTGGAGCGTGAATATTCTCTGGCCGATTTATTGCGCCGCCCACATGTGACGTATGAATCTTTGATGACCATGCAAGGTGCTGATGGTCAACAACTTGCTGGGCCTGGTGTGCAAGACGACGCGGTAAAAGAGCAGGTCGAAATCCAGGTCAAATATTCTGGCTATATTGACAGGCAGGCTAAAGAAGTTGAGCGCCATGCGTATTTTGAAAATCTCAAAATGCCAGACGACTTCGATTATTTAGAAGTCAACGGTCTGTCGGTAGAAGTGAAGCAAAAGCTGAATAAGCATCGGCCAGAAACCCTAGGGCAGTGCGGTCGTGTTTCTGGCGTGACACCAGCGGCGATTTCCTTGCTACTGGTGCATATGAAAAAACGTGGTTTTAAAGAGTTTACTGCTGCGCCCGAATTAGCTGTTGCGGTAGAAACAGGTGATGGCGAATGAGCGGGTTTGATGCAGCAAGCTTGCGCGCTAGTTTGGCTGAGGGAATAAAGGCTTTGCCCTTGTCACTGGACGATGCACAGATCGATCAGATGATTGCTTATCTGGCATTGTTATCGAAGTGGAATTCGGTCTATAACTTGACGTCGATTCGCGACCCTAAAGAAATGGTAAAGCAGCATGTGCTGGATTCCTTGTCAGCTGCACCTGCTTTTAAAGACGCCAAAAATGTCCTAGATGTCGGTGCTGGCGGCGGTTTGCCCGGCATGATATTGGCGATTACTTATCCTGCGATTCGAATTTCCATGATCGATACGGTCAGCAAAAAGACCGCGTTTTTGACTCAGGCGAAAACCGAATTAGGCTTAAAAAATGTCACTGTCCATACCGGCAGAGTGGAGACCTTGGCGGTGACAGAGAAGTTTGATGTGATTACCTCGCGTGCTTTTTCTGAGCTATGCAATTTCATTAACTGGTCGGGACATTTGTTGGCAGAGGGCGGGCAATTCATCGCCATGAAGGGCGTTGCGCCGGATCAGGAGATCGAGCGTATGCCAGAAGGATGGCAAGTCCAGTCGCTACAAGCTTTGTCAGTTCCGGGCATGGATGCTGAACGTCATCTGGTGTTTATTAAGCGACAATGAATTCACGTAATTGAGTATGTCAGTAAGCTGCGTCAATAAGTTACGTAAATAAGTATTACAAACGCAGCGACACCAATTGAAGCAAAGCGGATTTTATTTTGTTTAAATATATACTCCACATGAGTATATTTATTTGTCTAGATAATCATTGGACGATACGGCATAATTTGCAAAATAACGGGGGAGTATATTGATTTCGTATTATTTTAGATTAAGGCAGCTTGCCTCCAGGTTGTACTTGTCCCCCTCCAGAACCCTACTAAAAGTAAGCTAAAGTCACTATGGCGAAAATTTTTTGTGTCGCAAACCAAAAAGGTGGGGTGGGCAAAACCACGACCACAGTCAATCTGGCTGCCGGATTGGCTAAGCTTGATCAGCGCGTATTGCTGGTCGATCTCGATCCGCAAGGCAACGCCACCATGGGCGCGGGCATCAATAAGGCTAAACTGACGTCGTCGATTTACCAGGTGTTGCTGGGTATGTCCGATGCGGCTTCGGCGATTCTGCGATCTGAGTCGGGCAACTTTGATGTCTTGCCTGCCAACCGTGAATTAGCCGGTGCCGAAGTAGAAATGGTGGAGCTGGAAAACCGAGATAAGCGTCTACGCGACGCATTGGCAACAGTAGGCGCTAACTATGACTTTATCCTGATCGATTGCCCACCGGCTTTATCCATGCTGACCTTAAACGGATTGTGCGCCGCTCACGGGGTCGTGATTCCGATGCAGTGTGAATATTATGCATTGGAAGGTTTGTCCGACCTGGCCAATACGATTAAAAAAGTATCGGTCAACCTCAATCCGGATCTGAAAATTGTCGGTCTGTTGCGGGTGATGTTTGATCCGCGTATGACGCTGTCGCAACAAGTTTCTGATCAGTTGGAACAGCACTTTGGCGATAAAGTATTTAAGACCGTCATTCCCCGCAATGTGCGTTTGGCGGAAGCGCCATCGTATGGTATCCCCGGAGTGGTGTTTGACCCCAGCTCTAAAGGCGCGCAAGCTTATATTGCGTTCGGCGCCGAGATGGTGGAGAGAATCAAATTGTTAGAAGCAAAGTTAGACACTAAGTCGGAAGCAATATAATGGCAACCAAAAAACAAAAAGGCTTGGGGCGCGGTTTAGAAGCCCTGTTCGACGGCGCAGGCGATTTTACAGAAGCGGTTCCCACGGTAGCGGGCGCACCGAGCAGCTTGCCGGTCAGCCAGATGCAGGCAGGCAAGTATCAGCCGCGTACTCGCATGGATGAGGGCGCACTGACCGAACTGGCCAACTCGATTAAAGCGCAAGGCTTGATGCAACCGATACTGGTACGCCCGATTGGTCAGAATAATGGCATCACGCGTTATGAAATCATTGCCGGTGAACGCCGTTTCCGCGCTTCGCAAATGGCAGGTTTGGAAGAAGTGCCCGTGCTGGTCAAAGATGTAGACGATCAAGCCGCCGCAGCGATGGCTTTGATCGAGAATATCCAGCGCGAAGATCTCAATCCTTTAGAAGAAGCACAAGGTATTCACCGTCTGATCACGGATTTCAGTTTTACCCATGAGCAAGCGGCCGGTGCGGTAGGTCGATCGCGCAGCGCGGTGTCTAATTTATTGCGCCTGCTTAATTTGGCGAAGCCGGTACAAACCATGTTGATGGCAGGCGATATCGACATGGGGCATGCCCGTGCCTTGCTGGCAACAGATGCCGCGACGCAAATCCAGCTGGCGAATCAGGTCGTGGCAAAACGTATGTCGGTGCGCGAGGCCGAGAAACTGGTTACCCGTACCACGGCTGAAATGAGTTCGCCAGCGAAGACTCGGGATAAGGCAGAAAAATCGCGCGACATTACTCGTTTAGAAGAAGAGCTTTCAGACCTGCTGGCAACCCAGGTTACTTTAAAAATGGGTAGCAAAGGGCGGGGACAATTGATGATTGATTTTGCAGATCTGGACAGTCTGGACGGCGTTATTTTAAAAATACGCGGTCAATAAGACTGGTTTACCGATATGACAATTTTATTGCTGCCGGGCTTACACAATTCAGATGACACACACTGGCAAAGTTTGTGGGAACAGCAACTAGCCAAGCAGTATGACATTCACCGGGTTCAGCAAGATAGTTGGGATCAGCCTGATCGCGAATCTTGGGTAACGACTCTTTCGCAAGCAGTCAATCGCGCTGATGGCACCGTTATCTTAGTAGCGCATAGTCTGGGTTGCGCTTTAGTTGCATGGTGGGTCGCATCCGGTATGCCGGGAGTGCAAGATACCCGTAAGGTAAGGGCGGCATTATTAGTGGCGCCGCCAGAGGTAGAGCGGGTCGATTTTCCGGCACCGAGTTTTGCACCAATGCCGCAAACAGCGATGAGATTTAAAACAAAAGTGATTGTTTCTGACGACGATCCTTGGTGTGAGATGCAAATCGCGCAGAAGTGGGCGCAGAGTTGGGGTGCGGAATTTCACCATATCGGTGCAAAGGGTCATATTAACGGAGATTCTGGTCTATGCGACTGGAAACAAGGCCAGCATTGGCTTGCCGAGCTGGTGGCGAGTGCAGAAAATTGATGTGTGTCTCATTTTGATGCGCAGCATCAAACGTTTGACGATGGTGCGCACTACCACGTATAATTCCGTGGTTTTGGTTGGCAGGCGTTTGCGCTGACTTAAATCGTTTGGCAGTGAATAAATTTTATTAGATACTGCCGGCAAATTACGAGGAATTGGCATGGCGCGTATTGTCTTGCTGCAATTTGTAGCGACGTTGGTAGTCGCACTGGTCGCGGCACTTATCGCTGGCACAGCCTCAGGAATATCCGCATTATTAGGCGGTTTGTGTTGCGCGGTTCCCAATGCTTTGTTTGCCGCACGGCTATATGCCAGTGCCAAAAAGCCCGGGGGAGCCAATCCGATGACATTCTTCATCGGTGAATTTGTCAAAATTGCGTCAACAGTGGCTCTCATGGCAGCGACTGTTTACTTGTACCACGATGTGAACTGGCTGGCGTTCGTCGCTGCCTTCGTCTTGGAACTGAAAAGTTATTTCATCTTACTATTTAGACACTAATTATGAGCGCAACAGAGAACGCCCCAACCGCGTCAGAATATATTTCCCATCACCTGGGACATTTATCTAACTCACATATTCCTCAAGAGTCTTTGTGGGACATGTCGTATATCAATATAGATACAGTAGTCTGGTCTGTTATTTGTGGCTTGATCGGTAGCTTGATCATGTACATGGCTGCACGTAAAGCGACATCTGGCGTTCCCGGTCGTTTCCAATGCGCAGTTGAGATGTTGTTCGAAATGGTAGATAACAATGCGAAAAGCATTGTTCATGGCAACACAGCATTTATCGCACCTATGGCATTGTCGGTATTTGTCTGGGTAGTGTTGATGAACTCACTCGACTTTTTACCAGTGGACTTGTTCTCTCAATGGTTGTTCCCTGCTTTCGGTATCAGTCCGGAAACACATCATCGCGTAGTACCGACAGCTGACTTGAATGGCACTCTGGGTATTTCGATTGGCGTGTTTGCGTTAATGATGTACTACAGTTTCAAGATTAAAGGTGTAGGCGGTTTTATCAAAGAATTGTTCAGCGCACCATTTGGCCCTATGTTGTTCCCGTTCAATTTGGCATTAAACATCGTTGAATATGCGGCGAAAACTTTTTCCCTCGGTATGCGGTTGTTCGGCAATATGTTTGCAGGTGAATTGCTGTTCTTGTTGATTGCCGCTTTGTTGGGTGCTTCTGATTCCATCCTTGGTGGTGTCGGTCATCTGGTACTTGGCACTGCATGGTCAGTTTTCCATATTTTGATTGTGCCTTTGCAAGCATTTATTTTCATGATGTTGACGCTGGTATATATGGGTCAAGCTCACGAAGCGCATTAATTAACGTTTTTTCAGGTTTTTGAAGTTTGGTTTTTAGTATTTGCTTTTGGTATTTTTATTTTTCAACTTTTAAGGAGTTTTCTCATGACTAACGTCGCTTTCGTTGCATTGGCTTGTGGTTTGATTATCGGTTTGGGCGCTTTGGGTGCATGTATCGGTATCGCTATGATGGGTGGTAAATATCTGGAAGCGTCTGCTCGTCAACCAGAGTTGATGGAAAAGCTGCAAGGTAAAATGTTGTTGTTGGCTGGTTTGATCGATGCTGCGTTCATTATCGGTGTTGGTATTGCTATGTTCTTCGCAACTGCAAATCCGTTCAAAGGCTAATTAGCTTTCCTTTTCCTACCGTGGACTTAGTCTGCGGAACGATCGATTTGATAAGGAAACTAACATGAATCTTAATCTATCAATGTGGTACCAAGCTGGGGTGTTTTTCATCCTCGCATTGGTGACTGCAAAATTCATCTGGCCACCAGTTATTGGTGCGATAGATGAACGTATGAAAAAAATCGCAGACGGATTAGCTGCAGCTGATCGCGGCCGTGCAGAAATGCAAGCTGCTGAAAAGCGTGTAGAAGCACAATTAGCTGGTGCTCGTGATGAAGGTCAAAAACGTATCATCGAAGCAGAAAAGCGCGCTCAGTTGATCGTTGAAGAAGCTAAGAATACAGCAACTGCTGAAGCTGCACGCATTATTGCTGCTGCTAAAGCGGACGCCGATAATCAAGTTACAAAAGCACGTGAAGAATTGCGCGACCAGGTTGCTACATTAGCAGTCAAAGGTGCAGAACAAATTCTGAAGCGTGAAATCAACGCATCGGCGCATGCTGATTTGTTGAGTCAACTGAAAATCGAGCTGTAATCATGGCTGAACTCGCAACGATCGCTCGTCCTTACGCAGAAGCATTGTTCCGTGTTGCGCAATCTGGCAACCTGTCCGCATGGTCGGACTTGGTTGCTGAGATGGCGCAAGCCGCAGCACATCCTGATGTAGTCGCTCTTGCTCACAATCCTAAAGTCTCTGCTGTTCAAACAGCCGAGGCTTTCTTGTCCGTGTTGAAGTCTCCAGTGAACGAAGAAGCGAAAAACTTCGTCAATACGCTCACTGAATATGACCGCTTAACTTTGTTACCTGAAATCGCAGCACAATTTCACGCGTTGAAAAATGCGCAAGAAGGTGCCGCAGATGCGCAAATTACTAGCGCCTTTGAACTGACGGCAGAACAAGTAAGCGATTTAGCGACAACACTGGAAAAGAAATTCGGCCGCAAGCTGCACCCAACTGTGACAGTGGATAATTCCCTGATCGGTGGTGTGCGTATCGTGGTCGGTGATCAAGTGCTGGATACGTCGGTCCGTGCCAAGCTGCAACAAATGCAAGTTGCCTTAACTGCGTAGTGTGAGCACGCAAGTACTGAAACAATTTTAGGAGTTAGTATGCAACTCAACCCATCAGAAATCAGCGAGTTGATCAAGAGCCGGATTCAAGGCCTTGGTACCAGCGCTGAAGTTCGTAATCAAGGTACGGTTATCTCCGTTACCGACGGTATCTGCCGCATTCACGGTCTGTCAGACGCG
This sequence comes from Undibacterium sp. 5I1, assembly GCF_034314085.1. Classification (NCBI taxonomy): domain Bacteria; kingdom Pseudomonadati; phylum Pseudomonadota; class Betaproteobacteria; order Burkholderiales; family Oxalobacteraceae; genus Undibacterium; species Undibacterium sp. 5I1. Next base: position 3,590,970 of record NZ_JAVIWI010000001.1, on the reverse strand, counting down.
ATGCAAGGTGAGATGCTGGAATTCCCAGGCAATACTTTTGGTCTGGCATTGAACTTGGAACGTGATTCCGTTGGTGCCGTTATTCTCGGTGACTACGAGCATATTTCCGAAGGCGATACAGTCAAATGTACTGGCCGTATTCTGGAAGTGCCTATCGGCCCAGAATTGCGCGGTCGTGTTGTTAACGCCTTGGGTCAGCCTATTGACGGCAAAGGCCCGATCAACGCAAAACTGACAGCACCAATCGAAAAGATTGCTCCTGGCGTTATTGCCCGTCAATCGGTTTCCGAGCCTATGCAAACGGGTATCAAATCAATTGATGCGATGGTACCGGTTGGTCGTGGTCAGCGTGAATTGATCATTGGTGATCGTCAAACTGGTAAGACAGCGGTAGCGATTGATGCCGTGATCAACCAAAAGGGTCAAAACGTCACATGTATCTATGTTGCGATTGGTCAAAAAGCATCTTCCGTTAAAAACGTAGTGCGTTCTTTAGAAGCCCACGGCGCGATGGAATACACCATTGTTGTTGCGGCGACAGCGGCTGAATCTGCAGCAATGCAATTCGTCTCCGCTTACTCCGGTTGCGCGATGGGTGAATATTTCCGCGATCGTGGTCAAGATGCATTGATCATTTATGATGATTTGTCCAAGCAAGCTGTGGCTTATCGTCAAGTTTCCCTGTTGCTGCGCCGCCCACCAGGTCGTGAAGCTTATCCAGGTGACGTGTTCTACCTCCACTCCCGTTTGTTGGAACGTGCAGCACGCGTTAATCCAGATTACGTTGAGAAATTCACCAACGGTGAAGTTAAAGGCAAAACTGGTTCATTGACTGCGTTGCCTATTATTGAAACCCAAGCTGGTGACGTTTCTGCTTTCGTTCCAACCAACGTAATTTCGATTACTGATGGTCAGATCTTCTTGGAAACATCTTTGTTCAACGCTGGTATTCGCCCTGCGATTAACGCTGGTATTTCTGTATCACGCGTTGGTGGCGCTGCTCAGACTAAGGTCATCAAAAACCTGTCTGGCGGTATCCGTACCGATTTGGCGCAGTATCGTGAATTGGCCGCGTTTGCACAGTTCGCTTCTGATCTGGACGAGTCCACGCGTAAGCAGTTGGATCGTGGTGCACGCGTAACTGAATTGCTCAAGCAAGCTCAATATGCTCCCTTATCGATTTCTCTGATGGCCGCTTCCCTGTTCGCAGTGAATAAAGGCTTCCTGGATAACGTCGAAGTTAAGAAAGTATTAGCCTTTGAAGCAGGTCTGCATAGCTACTTAAAAACTAGCCAAGCAGCATTGCTCGCCAAGATTGAAGAAACCAAGCAACTCGACAAAGATGGCGAAGCCGTTTTAGCCGCAGCTGTTGCTGATTTCAAAAAATCTGGCGCGTACTGATCTTAACTGGCGCAGAAGGAGTAAGAACAGATGGCCTCAGGTAAAGAGATACGTGGCAAGATCAAAAGTGTAGAAAATACGAAAAAGATCACTAAGGCGATGGAAATGGTCGCCGCATCCAAAATGCGTAAGGCGCAAGACCGGATGCGTGCAGCTCGCCCTTATAGTGAAAAAATTCGTAATATCACTTCGAACTTGTCACAAGCGAATCCTGAGTACACGCATCCTTTCATGGTTCAACAAGATCAATCCAAAAAAGTCGGATTGATCGTTGTGACCACAGACAAGGGTTTATGCGGTGGCCTGAATACGAACGTGTTGCGTTTGGTCACCAACAAACTGCGTGAACTCGAAGCTAAGGGTTCAAAAATTGAAGCGGTCGCAATTGGTAATAAAGGTCTTGGCTTCCTGAACCGTATCGGTGCAAAAGTCGTGGCGCACGCAGTGCAACTCGGCGATACACCGCATCTGGATAAACTGATTGGCCCAGTAAAATTATTGCTGGATGCTTATCAGGACGGTAAGTTAGATGCAGTCTACCTGTCTTACACCAAGTTTATTAACACTATGAAGCAAGAGCCTGTCCTAGAGCAATTATTGCCCCTGACGGCTGACAAACTGGCAGCAGATAAAAATACCCACACTTGGGACTATATCTATGAGCCAGACGCAAACACGGTGATTGATGAGTTGCTGGTACGTTATGTTGAGGCACTGATTTTTCAAGCAGTGGCAGAGAACATGGCGTCTGAACAATCGGCTCGTATGGTAGCGATGAAATCAGCCAGTGATAACGCAGGTAGTGTGATTGGTGAACTGAAACTGGTGTACAACAAAACCCGTCAAGCTGCGATTACCAAAGAGCTTTCCGAGATCGTCGCCGGCGCGGCAGCGGTCTAAACTGATTATTATTTATTGAAGGAACGAACATGGCTAATGGCAAAATCGTTCAGTGTATCGGCGCTGTTGTGGACGTTGAATTTCCACGTGACGCGATGCCTAAGATTTACGATGCCTTGAAAATGGAAGGCTCCGAACTGACTCTGGAAGTTCAGCAGCAATTGGGTGACGGCATTGTCCGTACGATTGCTCTGGGTACTTCTGACGGTCTGCGTCGCGGCATGATTATTTCAAACACTGGCAAACCTATCATGGTACCAACTGGCAAAGCAACGCTGGGTCGTATTATGGACGTATTGGGTAATCCAATTGATGAGTGTGGTCCGGTTAGTCGTGAAACTACCGCATCGATTCACCGTAAAGCACCTGCTTACGATGAACTGTCCCCATCGCAAGAATTGCTGGAAACCGGCATCAAGGTGATTGACCTGGTTTGCCCGTTCGCAAAAGGCGGTAAAGTTGGTTTGTTCGGTGGTGCCGGAGTAGGTAAGACCGTCAACATGATGGAACTGATCAATAACATCGCTAAAGCACACAGCGGCTTGTCCGTATTTGCCGGTGTTGGTGAGCGTACTCGTGAAGGTAATGACTTCTATCACGAAATGGCTGACGCAAAAGTAGTTGATCTGGAAAATCCAGAAAATTCTAAAGTTGCGATGGTGTACGGTCAGATGAATGAACCACCGGGCAACCGTCTGCGCGTTGCTTTGACAGGTTTGACGATCGCTGAAGGTTTCCGTGACGAAGGCAAAGACGTATTGTTCTTCGTCGATAACATCTATCGTTATACTTTGGCCGGTACTGAAGTTTCCGCATTGCTGGGTCGTATGCCTTCTGCTGTGGGTTACCAACCGACTTTGGCTGAAGAAATGGGCCGTCTGCAAGAGCGTATTACATCGACTAAAACTGGTTCGATCACATCGATCCAAGCGGTTTATGTTCCTGCCGATGATTTGACTGATCCATCTCCGGCTACGACGTTTGCTCACTTGGATTCCACTGTTGTTTTGTCCCGTGACATCGCTTCTCTGGGTATTTACCCAGCGGTTGATCCACTGGATTCAACATCACGTCAGTTGGATCCGCAAGTGGTTGGTGTAGAGCATTACGAAACAGCCCGTGCTGTTCAAGGTACTTTGCAACGCTACAAAGAATTGCGCGACATTATCGCGATTCTGGGTATGGACGAGTTGGCACCAGAAGACAAATTGTTGGTAGCGCGTGCACGTAAAATGCAACGTTTCCTGTCTCAGCCTTTCCACGTTGCTGAGGTATTTACTGGTTCCCCAGGTAAATACGTTTCACTGAAAGATACGATCAAGGGCTTCAAAATGATCGCTTCCGGTGAGCTCGATCACCTGCCAGAACAAGCGTTCTACATGGTAGGTACTATCGACGAAGCAATCGAAAAAGCGAAGAAAATGGCTGCTGCTTAATTGCGTATTATTTGCTCATTAATTGCTGATTAATTACTCAGTAATTATTAAGTAACTAACAAGTAGGCTTGGGTGTAGTACAAAGTAATATTGCGCTACACCCCTCGTTTTTTGATCGAATGAAAAGGTCCGATATGGCACACACTATTCACGTTGACGTGGTTTCCGCAGAAGAGTTGATCTTCTCTGGCGAAGCCGAGTTCGTCGCGTTGCCGGGTGAGGCTGGTGAATTGGGTATCTATCCAAAACATACGCCATTGATCACTCGCATCAAGCCAGGCGCGGTACGCATCAAGCTGGTAGGCCAGGCAGAAGACGAATTTGTTTTCGTTGCTGGTGGTCTGTTAGAAGTGCAACCGAATGCCGTTACTGTTTTGGCCGACACCGCGATTCGCGGTAGCGATCTGGACGAGGCAAAAGCGAACGAAGCAAAAAAACTGGCTGAAGAAGCTTTGGTCAATAAAGAATCTAAAATTGACTATGCGCAAGCACAAGCAGAACTGGCAGTAGCAATAGCGCAGTTGGCAGCAATTGCAAAATTGCGCCAAAAGCGTTAATGCAGACAAGCTGACACTGGTAAGTCGGCAAAGCAGTAAATTGAAAGGCAGCTCAGGCTGCCTTTTTGTTTTTTTAGTTTTGTATCTGCCGTGCGTTAATGCATTAATTTTTTGTGTCGCTCAGCACATATTGTCGACATAGATTGATAAGTCGAAATTAATACTCCTGGTAGGTATATTTGGAGTGTCCAGAGATTAATTGGACTATAGCTCAATTAAGACAAAATAAATGGGGAGTATATTAAATCGACAATGATGTCGTCTTGAGAGAAGAGAAAAAAACATGTTAGTCTTGCCAGCGCTAATCTTTGATTTTACCTTACTCCCAGCTTCACATAATTGCTGATAAAAGTGGACGACAAAAGCAGGCGACAAAAAAGGGTTGATATGACTACCAATAAAGAGTTACGCCAGATTTTATTGCACGCAAAAACGATTGCAGTAGTCGGTTTATCGCCCAATCCCGCTCGTCCCAGTCACGAGGTTGCGGCCTATTTGCAGGCGCAAGGCTACACCATCATCCCTGTCAACCCTAACGAGGTCGGAAAATTAATTCTTGGTGAAACCTGTTATGCCAGTTTGGCGGACGCAGCTGCCCACGCAACGAACAGGATCGATATCGTCGATTGTTTTCGTCAATCCGACGCGATGCCCGCGCTGGTTGATGATGCTATTTCGGTTGGTGCTCGCTGTATCTGGATGCAGTTAGGGGTTAGTCATCCATCCGCGGCGATGACCGCACGCTCTGCCGGCATTAGCGTGGTGATGGATCGTTGCATCAAAATAGACCACGCCATGCTTTGCTAATCTCATCCAGCAAAGGACAAAATTTGTTTAAAATAGAGCAACAAAATTACCGTCAGGAATCTCCATGAGCATCAGCGCACTATTCCGTAAAAAGCCCAAATTCGTCTTAAAAGATGAGGATGCGTCGCAAAAAATGATTGCGTCCAGCGAAGAAGACAAGAGCAATGCTAAAGCCGCAGATCGTTTGCTCACCTTGAGCTTGGCGGAAGAGATCTCTGCTTTCCAGACAGTTTTATACGCGCAGAAAAAGTATAAATTTTTGATCATCCTTCAAGGCATGGACACCTCAGGCAAGGACGGAACCGTGCGCGGTGTGTTTGGACAGATTGATCCACTTGGCGCCCGATCCATCGGTTTTAAAGCGCCGACCAGTGTGGAGCTTGCTCATGATTACCTCTGGCGCGTGCATCAGCATGTGCCAGCCAGTGGCGAGATAGTAATTTTTAACCGCAGCCATTATGAGGACGTACTGATCACTCGCGTACATGACATGATCGATGACAAAGAGTGCGAGCGGCGTTACGCACACATCAGGGATTTTGAACGTATGCTGACAGAAACCGGCACCGTAATTCTCAAATTCTTTTTACACATTTCTGCCAAAGAACAAAAGCAACGGCTGGAAGACCGCATCGCCGACCCGGACAAACATTGGAAATTCGATCCCCAAGACTTGGCGGAACGCAAATTCTGGGATGCTTACCAGCGCCAATACGAAAAAACCATCGAAGCCACCGATGCCGACCATGCGCCTTGGTACATCATTCCTGCCGACTCTAAAACCCAGCGCAACCTCGCAATTGCCCATATCGTGCAAGAGAAGCTCGCCAGTTTAAAACTCGCTTACCCGCCCGGCAATCCTGAGTACAGCAAACTCAAAGTAGTTTAAACCTGCATGTTTCCTTATCTGGCTGAATTACTCGCGCTGCCACTATATCCATTGTTATCATGGCAAGGCAAACGCACCCGTGCCACTACGCCACGCTTGCCAGAGGCCAGTGGAGCGCGTTTTGGCATTAGTCACTACCAGCCGGAGCTTGTTTATGGCGACAATAACGCTGATCGTAATGTTGACGGAGATATTGGCTTCCGGTTGCTCAGCATAGGAGAATCGCCCGTTGCTGGTGTTGGTGTAGTTAACCAGGAGCTAGCTATCACAGCGCAATTAGCAAAGGCGTTGGCCTCACGTTTGAAAACCGGTGTGAGTTGGCAAGCGATTGGTAAAAACGGCGCAGATATAGCGAGTGCGATTCAGCATTTGCTGCCGCAACTATTTAATTTGGCAGACAAATCAACGCAGATTGATCTAGTGTTTGTCGCATTTGGGGTCAACGACACGACGGCGTTCAGATCTGATCAGCGCTATCGAGCTGAGTTGTGTCAGCTATTAACCGCGATACAGCAGCAACTCGCACCAAAACAAATTCTGCTATCGGGCGTGCCGCCGATGCACGCATTTCCCGCTTTGCCGCAACCCTTAAGATTCGTTCTGGGCAGCAAAGCAAAAGCACTCGATCTGGTCGCCAAAAAGTTAGTTTCCCAATTAGGTGATGGACGTGGCAACGTCAGTCACGTCCCTATGGCGCTGGATATCAGCGATGCGTCATTAATGGCAGAAGATGGTTATCATCCTTCAGCCAAAGGCACGAAGGCGTGGGCAGAACAGTTAGTGGCGGCGCGTTATGGTCAGCAACTCCAATATGACTAAATCTATCTAAAGTGGCGATAAATTAGTATTCTTTGCGGTACTTATGCACATTTTAAATAAGCTAGTATCTTAATAAAAAACCATGTGTAAAGAAGTGCAAAGACAATTAATCTTTTAAAATCATAAAGTTACAAGACAATATTCAATGCTTACTTTATTACTGGTATTGTCATCGCCATAAAATAGAAACTATCCACAAAGTTATCCACAGTTTCTAAACAGTAATTTCTATCAACTTTCTCTCAGAATTTCACCAGATTGCAGCAGATCAGATGCCTTGATCAGGCGCATCGGCGATAATGTCGGATTAGCGCTGCGTTTAACATCCCAAAGAACAGCAGCGTACGCCACTTCAGTATTCGTTTTATCGAAAGCAATTTATGTCGAACAGTTTTGCCCCGCTCAAAAATGACACCTTCTTAAAAGCCCTGATGTGTCAGGAGACGGATTACACACCGCTATGGTTAATGCGCCAGGCAGGTCGTTATTTGCCGGAATACCGCGCAACCCGCAAAGGTGCCGGATCGTTTATGAGCCTGGCAAAAAATCCCGACTTTGCGACGGAAGTGACGATTCAGCCATTAGACAGGTTTGAATTAGATGCGGCGATTTTATTCTCCGACATTTTGACTGTGCCCGACGCCATGGGTCTGGGCTTATATTTTGAAGAGGGAGAAGGTCCTAAATTTGAACGTCCGCTCAAAGATGAAAAAGACGTGCTGGCGTTAAAAGTACCAGAAGCTGGCAGTCTGCAATATGTCTTTGATGCCGTTACGCAAATCCGTCACACCTTAAACGGTCGCGTGCCCTTGATTGGTTTCTCGGGTAGCCCGTGGACACTAGCTTGTTATATGGTCGAAGGGCAAGGTTCGCGTGAGTTTCATACGGTTAAAACCATGATGTATAAGCGCCCGGATTTGATGGATCATATTCTGCGCACCAATGCCATGGCAGTTGCGACTTACCTCAACGCGCAAATCGACGCCGGTGCGCAGGCAGTCATGATTTTTGATAGCTGGGGTGGGGCATTGGCTGACGGTGCTTATCAACGATTCTCCCTTCGCTACATGCAAGATGTAGTTAATCAATTGCAACGCGAAAAAGATGGTCAGCGTATTCCCGTCATCGTCTTCACCAAAGGCGGTGGCCTATGGTTAGAGCAAATTGCCGATATCGGTGCTGATGCAATGGGTCTGGACTGGACCGTCAATCTTGGTCAGGCACGCGCCAAAGTTGGGCATAAAGTCGCCTTGCAAGGCAATCTTGATCCGGCAGTCTTGTTTGCCGACCATGATCAGATTCGCCAGCAAGTCACTGCGACCTTGCAATCCTATGGAACACCGGGCGCCGGTCATGGACATGTGTTCAATTTAGGTCACGGTATTTCCCAATTCACCCCGCCCGATGCGGTAAGTGTGTTGGTCGAATCAGTGCATGAAGTAAGTCGCCAGCAGCGTCAAAACAAGGCTTAAGGTCTTCGCAAATAAGGTATCAGAACAATAAACCTTGGTACGACTTGTAAAGACGTCATGTTGCTGTGCAACAGTCAATATTCATGCGCTTGTTAGCTTGATATGGCTGGGAGAACTAATGAAATAGCCGCAACAAAAAGCGCATAAAGATGCACACTTTTTGTTAGTTATGCACAAATATGAGGAGCGTAAAAATAAGTCGAATATTTATTTTGAAGACTTTCTGCATATTTGCAAGTCATTGATTTTAAAAGACTTATTTTTTGCTTTCAGAATGGGCAGTTTGTTGAAACCCGCATAAAACCTAGCGCAACGCCATGTCAATACACCTTTGTCCACAAAGTTATCCACAGAAACTGTGGATATGTAAAAAAGACCTTATGAAACCGTTAGTTAGCGTACTTCCTCATAGGTTACATTAAGTTCATGGAACACTGCATCCTCCAAATCGTGCTTGACACGCCGCTTGATACAAGCTTCGACTACCGGTGGAATCTGCGCAAAATTGAGGCGGGCGGAGCTACATCTGAGACCGAACCACAAATTTCATCCGTGCCCCAAATCGGGCAATTAGCCTTAGTTCCGTTTGGGCGGCAAGAGGTGATGGGGCTGATTGTCGGTATCAGCGACACTACCGAGGTGCCCGCCAACAAACTCAAAGATGTACTTGAAGTGCGCACCCAACTCGCGCCTTTGCCACAAGCCTGGCTGGACTTATGTCGTTTTGCCGCTGACTACTACCAGCGACCACTGGGCGAAGTCGCTTTGCCTGCACTACCAAAAAACTTGCGCACCAGTAAAGTGACATCGCTGGAACGCAATCTCAAGAAAGTCGCCAAAGATGCAGCGCCACAAGACACCAACCCCAATCCAGAACCCACCTTAAATGCCGAACAGCAACTAGCGGTCGACGCTATTGCCAGCGCCCAACAGTTTTCCCCGCACTTGCTCTACGGTGTAACGGGTAGCGGTAAGACGGAAGTCTATTTGCAAGCCACCGCCAAGGTTTTGGCTCAAAGCACAGACGCGCAAGTCTTGATTTTGGTGCCAGAAATTAACCTCACACCACAATTAGAGAACCACCTACGTCAGCGTTTTTCGGGTATCCAGATCGCCACTTTGCACAGCGGCATGGCCGAAGGCGAACGCGTGCGCCACTGGTTGTCGGCGCATTTAGGGCAAGCCCGTATTATTCTTGGGACGCGCTTAGCGATACTCGCGTCCTTGCCCAACTTAAAAATGATCGTCATCGATGAAGAGCACGATCCTTCTTACAAGCAACAAGAAGGCTTGCGCTATTCGGCTCGCGACCTAGCCGTCTGGCGCGCCCGTCAGCTCGATATCCCGGTCGTGCTCGGCTCCGCCACACCGTCCTTGGAAAGTTGGTACCACGCCAATACCCAACGGTATCGCAAGCTGAGCTTGCGTGAAAGAGCCGTTAAAGACGCCGTTTTACCCGTCGTCAAAGTCATCAACACCGAGCATGAAAAACCGAGCGAAGGTTTGACCCAAAGATTGGTCACCTCTATCCGCTTACGTTTAGAGAAAGGTGAGCAGTCACTACTATTCTTAAACCGGCGTGGGTATTCCCCCGTCATCGCCTGCGACGCCTGCGGCTGGATCAGCAACTGCACCCGCTGCACCGCGCATCTGGTCATGCATAAACTCGATCACAAATTGCGTTGCCATCATTGCGGTTTAGAGCAACGCATCCCAAGATCATGCCCGACCTGCGGCAATGTTGACTTGCAACCTCTGGGTCGCGGCACCCAAAGAATCGAAGAAAGCCTTGCCCATATTTTCCCAGAAGCAAGAGTGTTCCGGATTGACGCCGATTCCACCCGACGCAAAGGCAGTGCCGAAGCCGCTTTTGATACCGTCCACCGTGGCGAAGTTGACATCCTGATCGGTACCCAAATGGTCGCCAAAGGTCACGACTTTAAAAACCTCAGTCTGGTTGCTGCGCTTAATCCCGATTCTGCCCTATTCTCGCAAGACTACCGTGCGAGCGAACGCCTGTTTGCTCAACTGATGCAAGTCGCCGGTCGCGCCGGCCGCGCCGCCCGCAAAGAAGGCGGCAACCTCAGCGAAGTCCTGATCCAGACACGCTACCCCGACCACCCGCTATATCACGCACTGATGGCGCACGACTACGACAGCTTCGCCAACGACTTGCTGCAAGAACGCGAACAGGCAGGCATGCCACCGTTTATCTACCAAGCCTTGTTACGTGCCGAAGCCAAAGAGCTACAAATCGCCCTCGACTTTCTGCACCAGGCCGCCGCCCTCGCCACCGACCCTGGCATCACCCTCAACGACCCCATTCCGATGACTATGACCCGCGTCGCCAACGTCGATCGCGCGCAACTATTAGTCGAATCCACCTTCCGACCCGCTTTGCAATACTTCCTAAAAAACTGGATCAACGACCTGCGCGCACTGAAGTCACGGGTGAAGTGGTCGGTTGAGATTGATCCTGTCGATATTTGACTGAATTTAAGCCTAATCAAATACGATGCTGTGCCGTGACCACGCTGACCCATGCAGGTTTGTGACGTCTACGGTAACTTGTAATCGAAGGTATAAAAATGCTGCCCGTTATTGATTTGTATCTCCATCTGCCCAGTGATTCCTGCCAATTCATCGGTGCCGGAATCTGGAACGATTTGGACCACTAAATCTGCCTGGCCGCGATTCATTGTTCCTGTATGCATCAGGACAAAACTACCTTTCTTGCCTTGCAGACTACCTGTCACGCGCTCAATCGCGACATAACCCGCCGAACCCTTGGTTTCCGTAACTGCAGTCAGCATTTCACCTAAGCTAGAGGCATTTAAGTCGCCGTTAAATTGCTTGATGATCGTTTGGCGAGCAAGTTTTGCGACTTCGATTGCTGTTGCTGGTACTTGCGGGTTCAATTTGATGTCAAAGCCCCCTCTAGCGTGGTGCATATTTGGCGCCTTTAAAATGACAGATGCGGACTCTGTTGCTGGCGGGTTGGTAACACAGGCACTCAGGCAAGTTAATAAGTAAATGCTGATACCCACGTGATGTAATAAGTTTGTTTTCATCGTAATCTCCTTGGTAATAAAAATGTCTCCATTGACCAATCCAGATTAAATAGGACTCCAGATCGACATGATAGGAAAAACGCGACAACGTGTTATTAGAAAGAAGGCGTTATGAGCAATACCGATCCTTTGGCGCAAACGCAGATACAAAACCAAGAGTCGCCCAAACCACGTGGTGTTTTGCGCCGGACGCTCAATCAGGGAGAATTTCAGCATCACCGGCAACTGCCTTCTGCCGAATTGGCTGATGTTATTGAGCACTACTGGCATGTCAGCTGGGATCTGCGTGGCTTGCCCGCACAAGAGCAAGCCACTTTGCCCCATCCGAATGTGCATCTGGTGATAGAGCAGGGACAAGCGCGCATTTACGGTGTGCACAGCCACCGCTTCATCAGGCAACTGGCCGAACAGGATCAGGTCTTTGGTATCAAATTTAAGGCCGGAGGCTTTTACCCTTTTTATAGACAAGCCTTAGCAAGCTTACATAACCGATCAATTGACCTTACTACTTGTTTTGGTCAGTCCAGTGCGGATTTTGCCGGACAAATATCTGTCGCCGATAATTTTCTCGCCAAATGCGCAATAGCAGAAAACTTCTTACTAGCCCATTTACCGCCATCCGATCCGCAAGTCCTCCAAGTCAGTCAGCTAGTTGCGAGCATAGAACAAAACCACAGCATCACAACGGTCGACGATCTGCTTCGCATAAACGATCTGGACAAGCGCAGTTTGCAGCGCTTGTTTCAAAAATATGTCGGTGTCGGTCCGAAGTGGGTTATTCAGCGCTACCGCTTACACGAAGCTATAGCCCAGATTCAGGAAGGAAAAACACTTAACTGGATAGCGTTAGCGCTAGAACTTGGCTATTTTGATCAAGCCCATTTCGGACGTGATTTTCGGGCCTTAGTGGGCATGACGCCTGCGGAATATGAGAAGAGCTTGGTCTAGGCGAACGGATGGTATGTTTTATGCATACCACTTTAAATATACTCCAGGCGTGTATATTTAAAGTGTCCATATATTATATGGACAATAAGGCATATTTATACTGATCAATAGGGGAGTATATTTAATAAGGCCGGTATTCTCAGGTGTGTAGAGCCCTTTAAGGTTTTGAAGATTGTAAGAGTATGGAAACAAATGGTATTTTCTTAACTGCCAAGTTAGCATATAAAATTGGTAAATTAAATCACCTCAAGTTTCAACAGCGCGCCGGCTTAGCCACGCGTGCCTGTTACCTCAAACCTTAAACTGCGGGAATAATCAATGAAACTGTCCATAACTCAAGAGCAGCAACAAGAGATGCGCCACGCCCACTATGATGGCGCCCCGGGCGTTCTGGTATCTGGTCTCGTTTGGATTGCTGCCACATTGGTATGCTATCAGCTCGGTATAGACAAGGCTGTATGGACTCTGCTCATAGGCGGTGTATTTATTTATCCAATTAGCCTCGTTGTGACAAAGGCGATAGGACGCCCCGCGAAAACAAGCAAAGACAACGCATTGAACCAACTTGGGATGGCATCGACAATTTGGCTAATCCTTTGCTGCGCGATGGCCTACGGTCTTTTCCTTTTAAAGCCCGCGTTATTTTTCCCCGCAATGATGGCAACGGTAGGAAGCCGCTACCTGATCTTTGCAAGCATCTACGGCAGATCAATTTTTTGGGTGATAGGCGTAAGCCTGATTGTCGCTGCAAATCTCGTCCTCTTCGCAGCGGTAACGCCTGTCCTTGCCGCTGGACTTGGTGGATTGGTCGAGGTTTTATTTGCATTTTTAGTGTTTTCAAAAGCGTCCAAGTCAAATATCAAATAATAAAATCAAGCAATAAAATCAGGCGACATCCTATGTTGTTCTTCGCTCCGGATATCGCTTATATTCAGCTTAAGTGCAAAAGATGCCGTAGCCGGTTAATACCATCCGGCATCATCTTCAGTACTTACAAGGTAGCAGGGCTTTTGAAGACCGGATAGTTTGACCACGCGATCTCTTTAGTGAATACTAGAATTTTAGTGAGAACTTCTATGAAAAATATTTGGCAATTATTCAGTCCATTGGGTAAGACCGTAGTTTGTGTAGTCTTGTTGAATTGTGTGTGATTCTACTTTTGACGATGTTGACTAAGTCGGTCTTTGCATCAGCGGCTTGTTCCGTGGCGTTTTTGGGGTCGGTGTCTTTCTGGATTGGACCAGCAATGCTTCGTCATTATCGTAAAGAAGCTCACATTTAGCAGACACAGATTTTATTCGTGCGGCGCACGGACACGTGTTTGTTTTGGGTTTAATAAGCACCGTCTGCAGGAAATCTTTGCATTTATAACTAGCTCCCCCTCCATAAACCAATAAATCAATGAGTATAAAATCGTGCGATTAGCCTGTACTAATTCCACTTACTTGGGTTTGCTACTTTTGTTAAGCGTATTCCCATTTGCAGCGTCAGCCTCGGGCGGTACTGGCAAATACACATTGCCGTGGGCGCGTCTAGGCGAGCTTCTGGAATATCATTCTTGTGGCTGTGCCGATGCTTGTTGGGTTGCCGAGGTGAGGGCAGTTACAAGTCGTGCGTTGTTAGCCAAGCTGCGATGCGATTGCGAGAATCTGCATTTTTCCATCGGTGCGCACGGCAAGGAGCAAGCGGATATTCGTAGCTGTTCTGCGCTAGACAACAAGCCTGAATTTATCCGCGAGACCTTGGAAAAACTAGTGAAAAAATAGTAGCGGAGTATGTTTGCATGAATACAGACCGACCAGCTTATCTTGCTAGTCTGCATGCGTGACGTGCAACATAACTTTATTCATTAATCCAATTCACCGATATATACTCCCTATAGGTATATTTTAATTGCCTAGAGAAAATATGGACAATAAGCATATTTTAATTAAAAAACTAGGGAGTATATGGATTTGTGCCGCATAGACTTAGCGCAATATAGCTCGACTCACCGATTTCCATCTTCCACTATTAGCGATGCCATTGATGACTATTTCTTTACCGAATATACCTTCCGATACTCATATCAATTCCGGTGTTGCCGATGCCAGTTCAACGACACCAGTGATTACTTTCCGTGATGCAGTGCTGGCGGATGCGGACGTGGTTGCTGACATGGTCAACAGCGCTTATCGTGGCGATAGCAGTCGTCAGGGCTGGACGACGGAGGCGGACTTGTTGCAGGGGGCGCGTACCAATGCGGATGAAATCCGCGATCAGATCGCTGCCGCCGGATCGTTTATTTTGTTGTGTTTGCAGGATCAGGCAATCGTCGGTTGCGTGCATCTGGAGCAGCAGCAAAATGCAGCGTATTTCGGGATGTTTGTGGTACGTCCGCAGTTGCAGGGCAAAGGCATCGGTAAACAGTTTATGCAACAGGCAGAAAGTGCGGTACAGCAGCGTTGGGGCGTGACTAAAATCTGGATGACAGTGATCAGCGTTCGCCATGAGTTGCTAGCGTATTACGAGCGGCGTGGCTATGTTCGCACCGGGCGCTTAAGTCCTTTTCCGGTTGAGGAGCGTCAAGAGATCTTGCTGGCTGGTGATCTTCAATTTGAAGAGCTGGAAAAACTTTTACCCCACAAATCTTCATAAGCCTATCGCGTCTGCGACATTGGCGCGGTTGATGTAGCCAGTGACTTGATCGCATGAGTTCCTGACGCTCCTGCGCAGGCAGCAGACCAGATGTTCGGTTATACACGAACACCCGTGGATTCATGCTAAAGGAACGCAGTAATGATGTGAGCGGACCTGGTCGTTTATTGAAAAATTTCCAGAAGATCCCAATCCAATATTCGAGAGCGAATCAGCGTGTAGATTAGCTACTACCGCCTCCGCAACTACTGCCGCAGCTACTACCGCCAGAGCTACTACCGCAACTGCTGCCGCTATCCGCAGAACCGCCACTATCGCAAGAATTCCCAAAATCAAATGTGTTACCGTTGTCATAGGATGAGCTAGCCGCATTTGCTCTGGCGGCAGCCTCTGCTTGACGCCGATAGGCTTCGTACATTGCCGCGCTGATAAAGCCTGCCGTCATTAATTCCATTACATCCAGGCTGGCAGGGAAAATCATTCCCCCACCACCAACTCCGTCGCTATTCAGATTGCGATAACCAAACTTACCAGCGGCTGCTTGGTAAGCATAACCAGTAGGCATCTTCAATTTTCTATCAAGCGCAAACAGCGCCGGTACGCTGGTGCTGGCCAATGCCAATCCCTCAAGCCGCCGCGCCTGCACCAGTGTGCCGGCCAGCGCTTTATCGATAGACTCGCCCATTTCGCCAGCCTCGATATGCGGGATGTCTCTGCCAAAATGCTTGCGGCAGAACATTCCTAATCCAGCTTGTGACAGCGCGCTCCACGCATGCCAGATCGAATCCGCCGCTTTCGATGGCAACGCACAAGCGTGCTCGCTGTGTTTAACGCAATCAAAAAACATCATCAAGCCTTCTGCCGCCCGCGTAAAAAAAACGGCATCACGAGGGATGCCAGGAAATTCTCTGCTTGCCATAGTTTGCCAAAAGCCGAATAAGTTATCGGGGATATCGCTGAGGGAGTTTTGATACACCGACCGGCGAATAATGTGCTGCGACCGTAAGGTGTTGATCTGATCTCTGAGATTTTCTAACATTATTATTGTTCTCCCTTGGTTAAATTTCTTTTTTTTATGACTTTATCATGGGAGACCAATATGACCTTTGTATGACGCGGCACTAAGGAGTTTTACGTAGTTGCTTTAATGTTAGTTTGAACAACAAATAAAAATTGACAGATCAATTTCAGCTGATATTATATCGACATTCGATATATCAATATACGATATACCGATTAACGATATAAAGTGGCTATAGCATGACGACTATTAATTATTCTAAATATTTGCCTCTCTCTGAAGCCACGTTTTACGTAATGGTGGCACTAAGTGAACCCATGCATGGGTATGCCATCATGCAAAAAGTAGAGACCATCAGCGAAGGAAACGTCGTTATTGGACCTGGTACTTTGTATGGCGCTTTTACCACACTAGAAAAGCAGGGATTAATCATAAAAGTGAAGGAGGAGGAACGCCGCAAATCTTATGCTCTTACGGAGCTTGGGCAGCAAATATTGACGGAGCAGATCCGTCGCCTCGAAATCATGGTCAAAAACGGACAGTTAATTTTAAAATATCTTCAACAAGGAGCTGTAAAATGAATGCGGTCACCATAAAAAAATTTAAATTTCACTTGGCTTGGCAAGACAATCAATGTGAACAATGGCTGCAAGAAATGGCAAGACAAGGACTACATCTCAAGAGCGTAAATATCTTCTGTCTTTACACATTTATACAGAGCAAACCCGCCGAGGTCAGTTATTGCCTGGATTTTGTGCCTCACCTCAGAAGAGATCCGGCCTATTTCGATTTGTTCCGTGATGCTGGTTGGGAGCATGTAATTGAAATCACCGGCTGGCATTATTGGAGAACCCCGATCGTTGCTGGTCGAGTCCCAAAAATATTCACCGATATCGAATCTAAAATTAAAAAATATAAACGTATTTTATTAATACTGGTACTTGGGCCATCACCCTTAATATTATTGTTTATTAGAAGTTTAGTCCTACACAGCCCAATAGAACAGCTAGCCACCTCAGACAAATGGATACTTGGCGGTATGTTTGGCGGATTGGGCGCGTTTTACATGTATGCGATGACTTCAGTTGGCGCGCGTATTCGTGAACTCAGACGAAATGGGCAATGAGAGGATGTCAGACGACACTTATTGTTTAAGCGTCCGAAGCAAACCATCCGAAGCATCTTCAATATAATCAAGCACCATATCAAAACCACGCCCGCCACCGTAATAAGGATCGGGCACTTCGTCGGCTTTACTCTGCGTCGCATATTGCATTAATAGACCTAGCTTATGGCGATATTCGATAGGGCAATCCGCTTCTAATAGCGACAGATTAGCTTTGTCCATCGCCAGAATTAAATCAAATTGGGCGAAATCTTCAGGTGCTACCTTGCGCGCTCGTTGGCGGGATAAATTGATGCCACGTTTTGCCGCAAATTCTTGCGACCGCAGATCCGGTGGCTCGCCCACGTGGTAGGCATGTGTGCCGGCAGAATCGATCACGAACGCGTCAGCTAAACCGGCTGCTTCTATCTTGCTGCGGAATACGCCTTCCGCCGTCGGTGAGCGACAAATGTTGCCCATGCAGACAAAGAGAATCGCAGTATTTTTTGTTGTGTTCATGATGTGATTTTAATGGCTTAGTAAATTACTTAAACAGATACGAAGTACCATGCTACAACGATGTCAGCAGATAGTTACGCCATCAAAAAAATGCCAACACAAGTAGCGACTCCACCAGTCCAGATCAAGGTGCGTAGCGTAGAAAAATTCATCAGATAGGCTCCGGTATACAACAAACGTAAAGCAATAAAAACGACCGCCAGACTATCAATACGTCCTTGATCAGCATGCGCTTGCTGTGCCAGTACAACCGCTGCAATAAATAAGGGCAAGGCTTCAAAACTATTACTCTGCGCGGCATTAGCACGCTGCTGCCAGCCAGTTAAATTTTTTGCCCACTCGCGTGGATTGTCGTTGTTGTACCTGCCAGCATGACGCGCTAATTTGGCAGAGCTACTTTTTGCTAAACCCACCGTGATTACTGGTAAAGCACAGGCCACGAGTACGCACCAATTTGCAATTGTCATTTTATTTTCTCCTATTCATTTCAATTATTATTAAATCTAACAGCAAGCACTTGCTGGTAAAAACCTAGTTTCATCGCAATAGTAAGATAAATCAGATCGATTTACACAGACAGATCAAAGTACTGATGCAGTCTAAGACCTTAGCGGATAGACAGCGAATCGTCAGCATAAGAGAGCTGTAACAAGATCGATAAAAGAGCGATAAATATCCGCTGTAACATTTAGCAACACATTCCTTGTCAACACAAATCGATTCCATCGCGTTCTAGAGCTACGTAGACTAACTACGGAAAACAAACCAACCAAACTCAAGAACAGGATCTATCATGAACAAGCTAATCGCCGCTCTCGTTGCTACTACCTTCGCCATGGGTACAGCGTTCGCACAAACACCAGCACCAGCAGCTAAGCCAGCAGCGCCAGCAACTGCGGCACCAGCGGCAAGTGCAGCTCCGGCAGCAGCTCCTGCTGCATCAGCACCAGCTGCTGAGAAAAAAATGAAGAAGCATCACCACAAAAAAGCAGCATCTGCAACAGAAACACCAGCAGCGTCTGCACCAGTAGCTCCAGCGAAGTAATTCGCAACAGTCAGCTATCGCATTGAGATAGCTGGCAATGTAAAAAAATCGGCGTGATGAGCGCCGATTTTTTTTGCGCTCTACGTTTGCAGAACTCAAGGCAGCGCTCAAACTATGTTGCCCAGTTCATACACTTCAATCGCTGTCGCTAAATTGTCCTCATCACCCCATCGTCCATGAGCAATAATCAAGAGCTACTGCGTGGATGTTATTCCTGACTATTTAATACGATAACGATCAGACGATTGCATCCCTCACATTAATCATGCTGTACACCCCGGGGTCATCATGAATCTGAAACATGTTTTCGCATGCATCGCCGTCGCTGCTGTTTGCCACACTTTGCCCATACAGGCGCAAACTAATGTGCTTGTATATGGGCGCCTGGTGGTCGGTGTTGTCAACTACTCGGCATACAGTGATGGTCGTGGGTCAGTAACAAAAGAGAGCAGTTTTAGCAGCCGCTTTGGTTTTAAAGGCAGCGAGGCACTGGGTGACGATCTCAACGCGCTATTTGTGTTGGAAGGCGGATTTAATCCCGATACCGGTAGTGGAGGTGTTATATCGCGCGAGGCCAGTATTGGCCTTGGCTCGCCTTACGGCAAAATCCGTTTTGGTTTTATGTTGACCCCCTTAGACGATTTGCACGGGATTGTCGGTCCAGGTTATCTCAGCGATGTCAGTAACGACAATCTCAACGGATTTTGGGCAAACGGCTACAACAATAGTTTTACCGGCGCCAGCGCAGATGGCAGTTCGCCTTGCATACAAACTTCTGCAACGGAGGGTAATGCAAACACCTTTGCATTTGATAATCGCTACGGCAATTCGGCCCGCTATGATTCGCCTAATATGCATGGCTTTAGCTTTGCCACGCATCTGGCGCTTGGTGAACCGGCGCAGAATCTCAACTGCCATAGCACTGCATGGTCAAGCAAACTACAATTCAATTCCGGTCAGTTAGTCGCGGCACTTGCCTATAACTTGCACCACAACGTCAGAGGCATCAACCTGGACGACAGCATTGTATTGTTTGCACTGGGCTTTAATCTGACTTCGCAAATCAATCTCAGCACGTATCTCCAGCACATCAAGTACGACAATATCGGTAGTCACCCGTTACAGCAAAACGGTATTGGTGTGCGAGGAAGATTTTTCCAACATAGTCATACCTTTGAGCTAGCCTGGTATCGCGGCGGCGAGGGAAAAGGGGATCAAACTCCGGTTTTTTCCGGCATCTTTACCGGTGCTGGCACCCAATCTGATTTAATGATTGTTGGCTACCGTTATGACTTATCCAAGCGATCGCAACTGTGGTCTCAGTACGCAATTTTGCGGAACGGCTCACATGCCGGATATGAGCTTGGTGGTGCCGCTGCAGTTAGCGCATCAGCAAGATTAGGACAACACCCGCAGGCGATTGCCTTTGGCATAAAGCATGATTTTTAAGATATTTACGGAAATTTGTTCTTCACTAAATATATATACTCATGGTAAGTATATTTAGATTGTCCATGTATTAATTTGACAATAAGGGATTTTTATAAAAATATATGGGGAGTATGTATAAAATTAACGATTTGGTCACGGCTAAAATACCAAAAATATTCTGTATGTGGGTTGTCAACAATGAGTTTGCATAAGGTCAAATAAAGTCAAATTAGTTTGAATAAAGTAAGACATTGGCGAATAGCTTAGTATGATTCATTACAGAATTTAGTTTCCACGATCTGACGAATAATTACTGTAATAAGACACCTGGATTTGTAATTGAAATGACAGCGCTTCACAAATTTCTGCCAATCAGTTTGCTGCTTTGCGCATGCGTGTTGCCACTATCTGCTTTGGCAGTAGTGACCAGAGTGATCTATCCTTTAGGTGAAGTTCAAAACGATACGCGCTACAAAGATGTTATAGAAATGCTGTGCACGTCGCTGGAAAAAACCAAAGCCCAATTTGGTGACTATGAGTGTAAACCCAGCGCGGCGATCATGCCAAAAAAGCGTTTTTTACAGGAGTTGGAACAGATCAATCATGATATCAACGTGATCTGGAACCCAACTTCTGAAGAGTTAGAACAGCGTTTTTCTGCGATTCATATCTCTTTACGCAAAGACTTGCTTGGCTACAGAGTGGCACTGATTCATAAAGATAACCAACATAAAATCGATCAGATCAAAACCTTAAACGACCTGAGAACAATCAGCTTTGGTCAAGGAGTCGGGTGGTCCGATAACGCAATATACGAGTTTCATGGCATCCAGGTGGTGCAGGCGCAATACAGTCAATTGTTTAAAATGTTGGACGCCAATCGCTTTCTTTTTTTCCCACGTGGCGTGGGGGAGATTCTGTCAGAGTACGACAATAACATCAAAGATAATCCCAATCTGGCGATCGAAAAAAACCTACTGATTTACTATCCTTTCCCTTATTATTTCTTTTTCAACCGTAATGACAAAGCGATAAAAGACAGAGTCGAAATCGGTTTACGGTTGATGCAAAAAGATGGCAGTTTTGATGCTATTTTTAATAAATACCATCAAGTTGCGATAGAAAAACTGAATCTAAAAAATCGTCGGATTATCCGTTTAGAAAATCCCTTCCTACCTAAAAATACACCAATGGACGCCGCTACTTTATGGTCGCCGTCGATAAAATAAGTACAGATCAGCGTTGCAATCCGCTAGCAGTAAGACGTCCGTAAACTAGGGAGGTCTTCATTTTTTTGACTCTAAAATTGCGTCATCACAGCGCTCGCGCTAAGGATGCTCGCTCATATAAATCACGCGTGGACATGACGACGTTGCCGATATTTGAGGGCACAAAAAGGACACCGTAATTGACCAGCGTTTGCAGGAAATTTCAATCAGATCGGGTGTGTCGCCCATCCCGATTGTGCAGGTAGATTGCAATGCTGCATCTAGTGACTTTGCTTGAAAATAACCATAGGTACTGATTTTTTGTATCGCCTCATAAGCGACTTTAGGTGCTACCGTGCCCGGGCGAATAATTAACTCACGAATCGGGTCTCGATTATTGAGGATGACTATGGTTTCTAGCTCGGCACGACCGCAACTCCATTGGGTATTTTCCCGCGCACATTGCGCCACGTAGTACATGGGTTTGCCATTTAATTGCGCATGCGGACGACATTTAACATCAGCAAAATTCGCCTGACGGGCATTGGCGTCAAAGGCTTGCGCGTCAATCTCAGCCACCGCGACGCCAAACTTTTGTCCACAAACTATTTGCTCTAACAACAGACGGTCATGATTATTGAGTTTGACTGGGAAAGTTTGAGCAGCAGTTTGAGCAGTAGTTTGTGATCTGCTCACCGCCCTCGCAGAAGACGAACTAGATAACAGCGCCAGTAATAACAGTAATGACAGCAAAAATAATAAAGCTGAATAGTGGTGCCTGAGCTGATGCCTGAATAGTCGTTTCATTCTTAATTCCAACGGATCAGTTGTTTAGAAAAGTTTGTAAAAAATATCGTTAAAGCTTTGTACATCTTAAATTGCTACGCAAAATTATTTTAACAATCGCGTAGTTTTTGATCAGTCTAACGAACCTGCTATAGACTGACGATCCATTTAGTTAAAAAGAGTGTACAGAAAATCGTAGATTACTATGCTTGCTAAACTTTCTTTCCGCCAACTGCTACTTGCTGGTTTTCTTTTTATCGCAATCTTGCTTAGCGGTACCTCGGTGCATGCGTTATTGACGCTGGAGCGACTGACCAAGCAAAGCCGTGCAGTTGCACATCAGGCGGTTAACTTAACCGAAGAGTCCCAACGTCTGACCGAGCGCACGGTGGCGATGGAGCGTAGCGCACGTCAATATTTGGTATTGGATGACGTGACATTTCGTGATATTTACGATGACGCGGTGCAAGAGGCAAAAGCATCCTTGCAAGTGTTGGCGCAAGCAATCCCTGACCTCCCGCCAAAACAATTAGAGGACTGGAATACGCAGACCGATATTGCTAGAAAAGTCTTACAGGAAGGTCGTGTGACGAACAAGGCGACGCTCCATAAAAATCAACAAGCCTTATATCAAAGCTTTGTGCGTTTGCCTGAAATCAATGATCAGATAGTGCTCGCCAGCAAGCGTGAGATTGAACGCCGTAACGACCAATCGCTGACAGAGTTAGAGCGCCAACGGCGTTTGCTGACAGCCTTGGTGTCGGGCGCGATGATCATGGCGATTGTGTTAGCGCTGACTTTTGGTCTCTGGCTTGCGCGCCCTTTGGCGCAAATCGAGTTAGTGATTGGTCGTTTGGGAGAAAATAAATTTGATCAGGAAATCGCCGTGAGCGGGCCTGCCGATTTGCGCCGCTTAGGTAAGCAACTAGATTGGCTGCGTCGTCGTCTGGCTGATCTGGAGGCCGACAAAGCCCGCTTCTTACGCCACATCTCGCATGAGTTAAAAACTCCGCTGGCGGCGTTGCGCGAAGGAGTCGCTTTATTGGAGGACGGCGTGGCAGGTACGCTGAGCGATAATCAGCGCGAGATTGCCCGTATATTGCGTCAGAACACGGCTTCTTTACAAACCCAGATCGAAGATTTGCTGCGCTATAATGCCGCCGCTTTTGATGCGCAACATTTACATAAAACTCCGGTAGATCTGATGCAGTTGCTCAGCACCGTCATTGACGGTCAGCGTTTGCAATGGCAGGCGCGCGGTTTGACTGTTGAACTGAAAACACAATTAGCTGCTGAACGGCAAACAGACTTGCGCCAGTTGCTCAGTAATACGCCAAGTCGCCTGCTGACCATCAACGCAGATGCAGAAAAACTCGGTGTCGTGCTCGCCAACCTGCTGTCTAATGCAGTGCGCTTTAGTCCTGATGGTGGCGTGATTGACTTCATCCTTACCCAAGCCGATGGCTACGTCAGTATCGACTGTATTGATCAGGGAGCTGGCGTGGCGGCAGACGATGCGGCGCGTATCTTCGAGCCGTTTTATCAAGGTGCACGCCAGCCCGCTGGTGCCCGTAGCGGTAACGGCATTGGCCTCTCTATCGTGAGCGAATATATCGCTGCCCACGGTGGAAAAATACAACTGCACCCTACAGTTTCAGGTGCACATTTTCGGATTGAATTACCTTATGAACGCTAGAGCTAAGTTAAATTTTTTATGTGGTACCGGCTTACGCAGTGTGCTTCTTTGCGCGCTACTAAGCACACTATTAGGCACATTACTCAGTGCCTGCAAAATTGCACCGCAACAGACCGACCCTAACCTGGCGTCAGCGACACCGGTGACCGTCGTGGTGCCGCCGCAAGCGGTGATTGCCAGTGATAACGAGGATCTTTTAGCCTACTTTCAGCGAGCACGCTTATTGCCATCGACCGAATTACCCAAGATGCTGGCAGACCTGAATGGTTTAGAAAAAGGCATAGAAAAAAAAGCACGCCATGATGTGCAGCGCGCGATACTGCTGGGATTTATCCGTGGCAGCGGCGATCTGATGCGCGCGCAAGCCTTGTTAGATGGCATAGTGAAATCGACTGACGCCGATGCAGAACATATTAAGCCGCTAGCGTATTTTTTATCCACCAATTACGCAGAATGGCGACGCTTGGATGAGGCGCTTGATAAGCAAACGCAACAGCTAAAAGAAAGCCAGCGCCGCGCCGATCAGCTTAGTCAAAAGTTAGAAGATTTAAAAGCCATAGAGCGCCAGTTACCGACCCGACCAAGGAGCGCCGTAGTTGCTCCTGCTACTAGTGATAACAAGCAGTAGAGCGCGTGTAGTTCTAGTGAAGGATACGATAGTACGCGATCAATATTGCGATCAAGCTAAAAAATAAAGTAGTGACGAAGATGAAGCCAAAAACTGAACAAGCGCAATTACTATTGGTCGATGATGACCCCGATTTGTTAACCTTGATTTCCATGCGCCTAACCGCCGCAGGTTATCGTGTGACCGCGGTCAGCAGCGCAGAGGCTGCACTCGCCAGATTATCGATAGAGTTGCCATCGCTGGTCATCACCGATGTCCGTTTGCCGGGGCGCGACGGGATGGCGTTGTTCGACGCGATCCGCAGCCAGTACGCCGCCTTGCCGGTCATTTTGTTGACTGCCCACGGTACGATTCCGGATGCGGTAGAAGCCACAGCGCGTGGTGCCTATGCCTACCTGACTAAGCCTTTTGATGGCAATGTCTTGCTAGAAAAAATCGCCCACGCCTTGAGCCTTAGTGGCTCCAGTGCCGACCCCGCCAGCAAAGACGAGGCGTGGCGTGAAGAACTCATCAGCCGCAGCCAGCGCATGGCAGAGCTACTGGCAGAAGCCAAGCTGGTCGCCAGCACCGATGCCAGCGTGTTGATCCAAGGCGAGAGCGGTACCGGTAAAGAATTATTAGCCCGCGCTATCCACCGCGCCAGCAACCGTGCCAAAGCGCCTTTTATCGCAGTCAATTGCGGCGCCATTCCTGAACAATTGCTGGAGTCAGAATTGTTCGGCCATGTCAAAGGCTCCTTCACTGGCGCGGTCGCCAATCGCCATGGTTTATTCCAGGCAGCGCATGGCGGTACTTTATTTTTGGATGAGATCGGCGACATGCCGCTGTTGTTGCAAGTCAAACTGCTGCGCGTACTACAAGAGCGTACCGTCCGCCAGGTCGGTTCTGATCAGGCGATTCCGGTAGATGTGCGGGTTTTGTCCGCCACCCATCGCGATCTTGATGTCGCTATGAAAGAAGGTCAGTTCCGCGAAGATTTGTACTACCGTCTTAACGTCGTCACGCTAGCGTTGCCATCACTGGCAGAACGGCGCGAAGATATCGCTCTGCTCGCCAACCACTTCCGTCAGGCGCTAGCTGACAAATACGACAAGCAGATCAACGGATTCGCTCCCGACGCGCTGGCAGCGCTGATGTCCGCACCGTGGCCTGGCAACGTGCGGCAATTGCATAACGTGGTCGAGCAGGTATGCGCACTGGCTACTGCACCGCTGATCCCGCTGACCTTGGTACAACGGGCTTTGCGCGTACCGTCGCTAGAGGCGCTCAGCTACACCGATGCCAAACAAAAATTTGAGCGCGATTACCTGATCCAGTTACTCAAACTGACTGACGGCAACGTGTCCGATGCCGCCAGACTGGCGGATCGCAACCGCACCGAATTCTATCGATTGCTACAAAAACACGAGCTGACACCCAGCCTGTTCAGGGCAGACGGCGATCCTGTCGCTGATGAGCGACAGGATTAAATCGTTTAAAATCAACTGCTTACGAAATCACACCTTTTGCCTGTCGCTATATCCCGACACATTTACGGTAAAAAACCAGTATTTTCATTCGGCTTACAGGCAAAAAATTACCTAAGTGCTTGAATTAATGTAGGTTTTTAATAGCTGGCACAGCATGTGCAATACACCAGTCAGTAGCGCCACAAACATGTGAGACGTTGCCTTTAAACCTCATTAAAAAGGATTTATCATGCAAAATCGTTCATTTATCACTTCCCTCATCGCTGCTTCCGTATTGTCTATGACTGCAGCATCCTCTTTCGCCGCTGATACCGTAGTAGCGCAAGCCGATAAGCCAACCATGACCGAAAAAGCGGGCGTCGCCGTTGATGATTCAATGATCACCGCCAAAGTAAAAAGCGCTCTGGTTGCTGATAAAGAAGTGTCCGCATTGAAAATCAATGTCACCACCAAACAAGGTGTCGTGATCCTGACAGGCGCAGTACCAAGCGTTGCAGCAAGTGATCGCGTACTGAAAATGGTCGCCAGCATTGAGGGTGTGAAAGACATCCAAAACCAGCTGCAAGTATCCCAAGGCTAAGCTAGGGCTAACGCAGATTCTAAGCGACGTCTGACCATGTCTTAAGTCGATAACCTATGCAAGCTCCCCCTTGCCTGGATAGGTTCTGTTGATCAGGTCAGAAATGGTTAGAGTGAGTTAGAAGCAGAGTTATTAGTAGAGAATTGGAAACGGCATTATCAAGAGATAGTGCCGTTTTCTTTTTGTTGGCCCTAGTAGTTAAATATTAATACTCCTAATGGGTATAGTTTAGTTGTCCACGTAATATTTGGACGATAAGGCAATTTAGAAAAAAATAATGGGGAGTATATTGATTATGGTGTATTTTAATTTAAATAATCTGTAAAAATTTCTATTAATAATCGGCGAGTTTAAATCTAATACCAAAGCCAATAAGTCCCACACAGACGGACTTATGATTACCCTCACAAGCCCCGGTCAATCAACTGCAATTGTTGTCGATAAGCTCGCTTCAATCGATACACCTGCGCAGGCCGATGCGCGCCTGCTGCTTCAAATTTCCCTGCGACCTCTTCTAGCATATCCATTTCTGTGATTTTTCTGCGGAAGCTGACTTTGTTCATTGTTTCTCCCATCAGTGCCTCATATACGCGTTGCAGTTGAGGCAGGGTGAACAGGTCGCCTGCTAAATAGCATGGCAGTGATGAGTATTGGCTTTTGCTACGTACGCGGGCGACGGCGGTGTCTACAATCGCTTTATGATCAAACGGTAGAGTAGTCTGGCGATCAACGCTGACTAATTGCACATTGGGATGTCCGGCGCTTTGGATGATGTCGGACGATACCAGCGCGTAATAGCTGACGGACACAGACCAGCCTCTGGGGTCGCGTGCGTTGCCGGAGAACGTGGCTAACTGCTCTAAATACGGCGCCTCAATACCGGTCTTGGTTTTTAAAACGCGTAGTGCGGCATCGCGTGCATCGCTATCGGTTTGCTGATGAATATAGCCACCAGGGAGCGCTAGCGCGTTTTTAAACGGATTGGCATCGCGTTTTAATAAGGCGACTTTTAATCCGTCGTCTTGCAGTGTCAATAAAACGATATCAACGGTACAAATAATTTGTTCCATCGGAGTCTTTGCTATCGGTGTTGAGATCAAATACAGCTAATTTATTCTTCTTAGATACATTTTGCAACTAATTTAATTGATGTACTTGGTGAAATTTTATATTTAAAAAAGAAGAATTTAGAAATAAATTTCTACTTAGTTGCAAAATGGTTTTATCTATCCTAGAATAGAATCACCTGATTAAAAAAAGGAAAGACGTCATGAAAAGCCAATTGCATCTTCTCATCATTGACCCACAAAACGATTTTTGTGATTTGCCAGAAAACCACCTGACAAGCAATCCGCAAGACGGACAATTGGTGCAGCCAGCACTGCCAGTGCCGGGCGCGCATGCGGATATGTTGCGTGTCAGTGAACTGATTCAACTCGCTGGCAAGGGATTGACTGCGATTAGCATTACGCTGGATTCTCACCACCGCTACGACATCGCTCATCCGACTTTTTGGTTTGATGCCGCGGGTAAGTCAGTTACACCGTTTACGCAAATTTCATCCGCCGATGTCCGTGCCGGAAAATATCTACCACGCGATCCAAGTGCAATGCCAAGAGCGCTGGCTTACATAGAGGCGCTGGAAGTGGCGGGACGCTATCAGCTGATGATCTGGCCAGTACATTGCGAGATCGGGTCTTGGGGGCAAAATGTGCACAGCGATATCCTGGCTGCCTACAATTTTTGGGAAGACGCTACTAACGGCGTGGTGAGCAAACTGAACAAAGGGTCTAATCCATGGACGGAGCATTACTCCGCCGTGATGGCAGAAGTGCCGGATGCCGCTGATCCAGATACTCAGTTAAATCATGCATTTATCGCCAGCTTAGCCAGCGCCGACCGTGTGTATATTACTGGCGAGGCGGGCAGCCATTGCGTCAGGGCGACCACCGAGCATATTGTGGAAAATATGAAACCCGAAGATCTATCCAAATTAGTTTTATTGACCGACTGCATGAGTCCGGTAACAGGCTTTACCGCACAATATGACGCCTTTATCCGCGACATGGCAGCGCGCGGTGTACAGATTGCAAAATCGGGCGATGTGTTAGCTGAGCTGATTGCCAATCAAAGTCGCTAAGGCAGATCAACACAATAAAAATGAGACCAGAGAAGAAGAATATGAAGCCCATCGTCACCAGTTTGTTAGAAACCGATTTATATAAATTTACGATGTGGCAGTCTTTGTTGCATAGCCACCCCAATGCGCAGACGGAGTACGCCTTTGTTTGCCGCAATACCCCAGCCTATCCTTTGTCTGAATTAAAGGCGGATGTAGACAGAGAACTGGATCATCTATGCGCGCTGCATTTTGCAGAAGACGAGTTAGATTATTTGCGCTCACTGCGCTTCATCAAAAGTGATTTCACTGACTTTTTGACGGTATTTCACTTTCAAAGAAAATTCATCAAAGTCACGACCAATGGTGACACCTTAGAGATCGTCGCAACCGGTCCGCAAGTACATGTGATGGGCTTTGAAATCTATGTACTGCATATCGTCAATGAATTGTATTTCCGCCGTTTGCAAACAGAAACCAGTCTGCAAGAAGGCCGTGATCGTTTGGCTAAAAAAATCGCTTTAGTCAGAACATTTGCTCAGGAAGCGACACGAGCAAATCCGTTTGAATTTTTTGATTTTGGATTGCGCCGCCGTTTTTCTGGTGAATGGCATGATGAAGTCGTCGCTACGCTGAAGCGTGAATTACCTGACTATTTTAAAGGTACCTCTAATGTGTATCTTGCAAAAAAACATAAGCTAGTTCCGATAGGCACAATGGCGCATGAGTACCTACAATCGTATCAATCCTTTGGCGTTCGCCTGCGTGATTTCCAGAAAGCAGCCTTAGAAGATTGGGTGCAAGAATATCGCGGTGATCTTGGTACGGCACTCACCGATGTTGTGGGCATGGATGCGTTTTTGGCGGACTTTGATCTCTACTTTGCCAAGCTGTTTGATGGCTTGCGACACGATTCCGGTGATCCGATTATCTGGGGTGAAAAAGCGCTTGCGCACTATGCCAAGCTGCGGGTGGATGCGCATACCAAGCGCCTGGTATTTTCTGACGGACTGGATTTCGATAAAGCTTTTTCCTTATACCGCCACTTTGCCGACCGCACCATGACAGGCTTTG
This sequence comes from Undibacterium sp. 5I1, assembly GCF_034314085.1. NCBI lineage: Bacteria > Pseudomonadati > Pseudomonadota > Betaproteobacteria > Burkholderiales > Oxalobacteraceae > Undibacterium > Undibacterium sp. 5I1. Next base: position 3,561,352 of record NZ_JAVIWI010000001.1, on the reverse strand, counting down.
GCATCGGCACCAATCTCACCAACGACACGGGCATCAAAGCGCTCAATATTGTGATGAAGCTCAAAACTTGTAACGGCCAACCGGTTGCGAAGTTGTCCGATTCCGCTGGAAAAACCCTCTGTACCGACGAGACCTTTTTGGCCTATTTGCGTCAGGTATTTAATCATCCCGTCATTTGATGTAGCGAATATAAAATCATGTTATCCATCGCCATTGCACAATTGAATTACACAGTGGGTGACTTCGCTGGCAACACTGCCGCGATCATCCAGTCGATGAACAAAGCTAACGCGCTTAAAGCGGATATTGCGGTATTTTCTGAGTTATGTATCTGCGGCTATTATCCCGGCGATTTGCTGGAAGACAGCCGGTTTTTATCGCAATTGGATGCCGCTTTGTCGAGCATTCTTGCTGCCTCAAAACAATCACCGTCTATGGTCACTGTGATCGGGACTGCCAGGCGTAATGCAGGCATAGGCAAGCCAATACATAACGCCTTACTCGCGATCAAAGATGGTGTCATCGTTGCTGAGTATTACAAACAGCTGTTACCTACTTACGGTATTTTTGACGAGCGTCGTCACTTTGAGCCAGGCTCGGAAGGAGCTTGCTTGCTAAAAGTGGCAGGTCAAAAAATTGGCTTCATGGTGTGTGAAGACGGTTGGAATGATGCAGGCCGCGATTACCAGATCAATCCATTCACCGCATTGAGTGCAGCCCAGCCCGATTTGATTATCAGCATCAACGCCAGCCCATCCGACATAGGCAAGCGGCGGCAACGTCATGCCATGTTTAGTAAGGCATCCAACCATCACCAATTGCCGCTGTTATATGTCAACCAGATTGGCGGACAAGACCAATTGGTGTTCGACGGCGCCTCGTTTGCGGTCTCGCCTGCGCAGGGTATTGCGTATGAGGCAGCCCGTTTTGAAGAAGACTTCAATCTCATAGGATTTAACGCAGGACAGTTTTTATCCGTCGATGGCAGTGCATTGCCAAAACCCGATAGCGAGGGATTGTCCGTCACCGAATTTACCAGAAGGCAAATTGTGCTCGGTCTGCAAGATTACGCCCGTCGCTGCGGCTTTACTCAAGTCGTAGTCGGCTCCTCAGGCGGTATCGATTCTGCATTGACGTTAGCACTCGCCGCAGAAGCCTTAGGTGCTGAGAATGTGATCGCGATCACGATGCCATCGGCATACTCTAGCGATGGCTCAATCGCAGATTCAGTCAAGTTATGCAACAATTTAAACGTGACTTTATTCACGCATCCGATTTTGGATTTGGTCAAACAATATAGCCATGGATTTAGCGCCGCATTTGCCGCGCCGCTAATAGGTTTGCCATTAGAAAATCTACAAGCACGGATACGCGGCACTATCCTCATGGAATACTCCAACACCTACGGAGCCTTACTACTTACCACCGGTAATAAGAGCGAAATCTCGGTCGGCTATTGCACCCTGTATGGTGACACCAACGGTGGATTAGGCTTGATTGGCGATCTGTATAAAACTGAGGTGTACGCCTTATCACGCCACATCAATCAACATGCCGCGCGCGAGATTATTCCCGAGGATGTACTAACTAAACCGCCTTCTGCCGAGCTGGCACCAGATCAACTCGATACAGATAGCCTGCCACCTTACGACGAGCTCGATGAGATGCTGAAATGGCATATCGAAGGCAAGCGGTTACCCTCCGATGAATTTGCAAAGGCCAGCGCTTTTGTCGAACAATTAGTGAGTACCGAGAAAGGTGAAAGTAGCTTGAAGCGCATACTAGGCATGGTCGCCCGCAACGAATACAAACGTCGTCAGGCACCACCAATTATTCGCGTCCGCTCTCGTGCCTTTGGTAGCGGACGCCAGATGCCAATCGCTGCTAAATATTTGAATTGACCAATATGACCAATATAACTTCAGCTAACAACTTTGATGTCGCCGTTCTAATTGGCCGCTTTCAGCCATTTCATCACGGGCACGCACAACTTTTGCAGCGGGCATTAGACACTGCACCTCAGGTTGTGATTGTGCTCGGATCATCTTTCCATGCGCGCAGCACAAAAAATCCTTTTACCTGGCAAGAGCGCGCCAGCATGATCTGCGCTTGTTTGGCGGAGGCGGATAAAGAGCGTATTCGGTTTGTCGCGGTGCGTGATTATTACGATGATGTTCGCTGGGCCCAAGCAGTTCAGGAAAAAGTACATGCGCTGATGCCGGAGGCAAAGCAAGTCGCTTTGATTGGTCACTTTAAAGATGCTTCAAGCTATTACCTTAATCGGTTCCCGCGCTGGCAACTGATCGAGGCGGATCAAACTATTGCAGTGGACGGACCACTGGATGCGACGCTGATACGCCGGGTATTATTTGAGAGTGAAGACATTAATGTATCGCTCGATGTGATTGATCAGTTTTTGCCAAAGGTGATACGGCACTACATTAAAGCCTGGGTGATTTATCCGCACTTCGCTGATCTGGTCGAAGAACATCAGCAATTGGATAAATACAAAGCCGCCTGGAAAGCGGCGCCTTATGCTCCGATCTTCTCAACCGTGGACGCAATCGTCAAAGCTGCGGAGCATATTTTGCTGGTGCAGCGTGGTGGCTTTCCGGGGAAAGGTTTGTGGGCGCTGCCAGGAGGATTTCTGGAACAGGATGAGCGCTTGCTGCAAGGTGCTATCCGTGAATTGACAGAAGAAACCAATCTCGCCGTTTTAGATTCCACTTTAGAAAACGCGCTGGTCGATGTCGAAGTCTTCGACCATCCCGGTCGCAGTCAGCGTGGCAGAACTATTACACATGCGCACTTCTTCGACCTGCAAACTGACCATCTGCCAGACATCGCCGCAGCGGACGACGCAGCGGCTGCCTCGTGGGTGCCGATATCTGCACTGGCTGCAATGGAAGAAGTTTTCTTTGATGATCACTTCCATATTCTGGATCATTTTTTGAACGTGACTGCCGATTGATTGGCACATCCTCTCGCAAATAAAGTTTAGCCAAGTTTACACCGGTTACATCAGAGTTTTCATAGGAAGTTTAAATATACTCCATTTATGTATATTTAAACTGTCTATATAATCATTGGACGCAAAGCGATATTTTGCAAAAATAATGGGGAGTATATTAATTTATCGTTTTCACTCTGGTCGCCATCACTTGTTAGCGCAACCCATAAATACGACCTGCATTTTTCTCATCGCAGACAGATAATCATACGCCTGGCGCGTCAGGCTTGATCCGATGCGCGTGAATGCAGCTCACGCAATTGGACGGGGTCATCGTAATGGTGATGGAATCCATCGCGCAAATCTTGGCGCATTAAAAGGATCATGCGCTTAGCCGTCTTGTCATCAATTGTGATTTTGATTGCTTCCTCGCATCGCTTTTTTAATACCGGGATGTCGCTGCCTACAGGCGCAATCCGATTGCCATATTTTTTTCCAATTAAGTCGGGTGGCAAATCCATGGGATGCTTCGGTTTTTGCTCAAAAGCTAAGTACTAAACGATACGCATCAGAGCCTTCGATCGGCTAGGTGTCTGGCAGTTCCTAGTCGGTATTGATTTTATGCCTCTGTTCGCAGATGGGTAATAAGCGCTCCAACTTATATTGCTTCGCCATATGTGTATTACCGACCCGTACCAGATTAGCGATCAGTTCGCTAAGCGATGCGTGACCAATAGTTGACGATTCTCTTTCCATCCCGCCCCCAGTAACCATCAGCACCGTGCAGCAGTGCTTCAAGCGCCGATGCGTTTTCCATACCGTTGCCAGCGTGTGCGTGGAATAACACTTTTTGGTTGGCATCTAACAGTGCTTTCATTGACACGACTACGGCTGCGATTTGGAAAGGGAAAAAACTACCGCGCCCGTCTTCAAACGATACGCCGTCTACACCATCTTTCGCCAGTTGTTCCAACACATCACAAGCCCAACTGCGGTCAATAAAAAAGGTATCGATTAAATCCAGTATGTTTACATAAATCCGGCAGGGTTTGCCATGATCGCCTCTGACATTAGCGTGCAGCCATTGAATACAGGCGCACAGCGACGCCAGCACTTGCTTTGTATCACCTTTGGGGAGCAGCGAAATTTCGTGCACTGTATTGGGAATACGATATGCGACCAGCTTCTCCATACTAAGATGCGGCGTGAATTGACTACCGTTCATACGACCTACTCCAGTCAACGCAAAACAACCCGTCATATCGTATTTTGTTTCCAGCAAATACTGACAAAAATCGTCCTCGACCTGAGGGTAATGTGGCAACTGATAATTGAGCGTCGCAATGATTTTATCCTTGACGCCAAACTCGTCGACCAAAGGTAGCAGCGCCTGTTTGTTTGCCAAGGTATGCACGATCGCCGCACCAAAGCACGGCTCAAGCAGCGACACATCGATCAGCATGGGATTTATTCCGCACAAATAACGTTGTTTAGCTTCTGATAACGCAAACAGTTTTTCGACTTCTGGGCGACCTTGGGGTGCGGATAAAGTTGACATAGTCGTTCTTTCAAAACGATACACATCGGGTTGATGAAGATACGTTCATCCAGGTGCGTCAAGACGACTTTATTTGACATGAAAAAATGAGCCATACCAGACGGATTACTTCATAGAAATAATTTTGGATTAGCGCTACCGCTGTGTGAAAGTGCGGCAATTTTATCTAGGCCGCCATGTAGTTAACTGACGAGGCCATATTTTATGACGTGTCGATTCTACCTCTAACTATCAACGACATTCGTAGAGAAATTCAATAAAAGAATAGTCGTTTTAAGACTGTTGCAAAGAAGTTGCATCTGATACCGAACTGATCCTAACGTGATACCAGCTAGCACTGTTGATACGCAAATAGCGCAACGATACTGTGACCAACGTTTGCGTAAAGCTAGTGGCTTAAGCAGCGCAATCAAAGACCAGCTCAACCGATGAAGACTTTTTTTAAAATAAGAAATTGACGGTAAAAAATACAAATATTGTGTAGCGATCGGCTGTGAAGAGTTGATTTTATTTTTCTAAATAATGGGAGAAAAACATGTAGCACGCAGTTCAATCCAGATTTTCCATTAAACCGCATGCCGTATGTATTTTTTGCGATGTGGTAGTGGTCTAATAAAAACTCTGGGTTTAAATAAACTGAGATTTAAAAATCACCACCTTGTAAGCCCAATATACATCAGGGTTTGCAGGTAGATGCTGCCAGCAACCGCAGAATGATTGGGCACTGGCAGGGTGCGTTTTTCTTTAGCGATCAACACAAACGGATTATTCCAGCGAATGCTGGAATTTAGTCTTGTATCAGGCAATTGTACTGATCGGCGTTCTAGTGGATAATTCAAGCCTATGAACGATACTACGACACCCCCAAATTTGCCTGATCGACTCTCAGTTGATCCCCGCAGTCCTTACCACATCGCCGCCGTATTCGAGCACGAAGTCGGTATCAAGCTCAACGACAAAGAACGACTTGACGTTGAAGAATATTGCATCAGCGAAGGCTGGATAAAAGTCGCGGCGGGTAAAGCCGTGGATCGCAAGGGCAAGCCATTAATGATTAAAGTAAAAGGCAAAGTTGAGGCGTTTTATCGCTGATTCTGATGTTCTGGTTGGCGCTGATGGCATGGCAAAGCTGAATTAAAAATACAAAATTACTATTAAAAATGGGGCGACATCGACGTGATTCGATGTCGCCCCAATTAGTTTTGACGCATGAATTGTGCAGACATCGCTAAATCGTTTTTGGCAATGGTAGAACCTAGCGTTAACTCCAGACAGTGCTGGATTGTTGCTAAGCCTCCTGTTGGGAGTCACAAGCTAGGTGTTGTTTGCTGGCAGTGGCAAATCATGCAAATCAGGCAAATTACGCAGATTACGCAGGTCACGCAGGCGCTGGTGCAAGTCATCATCCCAGTTCAGCTTTTGCTGCTGCTTGGCGCGCAGGTAGTGTTCGGTAAATACATCCAGATAGGCTTCTAAAGTCTGCGCGGCCAAGGTCTCGCCAGCCAGAGTCAGGCATAAAGCTGCGACCTCGCATGTACACAAATGATCTTCTTGCTGGGCGCGGCGCAGGCGGTATCGCGATACTTGTTCAGGCATCAGACTTAGTACCGGAAAATGATTCAGGTAGGGACTTTTTTTAAAAATCTTGCGGGCTTCTTGCCAAGTCGCGTCTAATAGAATAAACAGCGGACGCTTGCTCGCCGGGCTTACATCTTTGGTATCGGATTGCTCTGCCGGTAAATGCGTGATCACCCGTTCCGGCGCGACAAACTCGCCGGGGAATACTACATACGGCTGCCATTGCGGATCAGCCAGCACTGCCAGCAGCGCAGGATCTACTGTAGTGCGCGCCCAGCCAAACGCCATCGTATCCGGCACCACATCGGCAATTAGCCAGCCTGTGTTGCTAGGTTTCAGCGTCTCGTGCTCGGCCATGATCAGGCAGACTCCGGCACGCGTAGCTACCACCGGACGCAAGGCGCACAGGCAATGACTCAGGATCAGACGACATCCGCCACAACGCTCGCCATGCGGACCGCCACGAGCAAGAAACGGTCGCGTACTACGCTCCAGACGCGAGGAGCGCAGGCGGGATACAGCGTGAGGGAAGGGGGGGGAGTGGGGTTGGGTCATGGGAGAATCAAGAGCAATGCCAGAATCAAAAGCTAAATTGATCTGGCACAGCAAGAGCACTGGCCAAATCCCAGCATTCTAAAGCAATCAAGCTGAAGACCGATTTACCTACCAATTCATCAAGCAACTTAGCAATCAATTCAGTCAGCGCTATTACTGATTACTAACCCCGAAAAACACCACCGAAAAATAGTCCTTTGAAGCGCTTCCGAAAAATCACAATCGTGCCAGTGAGTAGTAACACGATAAAATTAAAACTCAAAATCTTGGTACCACCAAGATCAACATAAGGCACTGCGTTAGACTGCATAGTCGCTGCGTTCAAACCGCGATCATAGGTCGCACCGATGACTTGCTCTTGGTTATTGATGGCATTGGTAAGGTATAAGCCTTTACCGCTCGGGTGCAGCAGCATTTTGTTATCCCGCCAGACGAAGGAGATACGGTGGTCGCCAAAACGGTCGTTGATAATATCAACACCTCCGACGACGTGACCAGCATTGTTGATGCCAGTAGCGAAGCTATCGCCACGACCGATGATCGCACCCAAGTCTGTCATGCGCTTGCCGTCGTAGACAAAGGCATGCAAGCTGCGATCCTTCATCTCTGATGTGCCGACGACAACGCCCTTATCATTGATCGCAGTCGCCACACTAAAGCGACCACCAAGAGTGCCAAGATCGATCATGCCGCGTGCGGCGTCATACAAAAAAGCATGGCGCGAGCCATCGTCAGTCATTGCTGTGCCAACCACTTGCCCCACGCTGTTGATGGCGCTGGCGGCACTGACCTTACCGCCTAAAGTACCCAGATCCTTGAGCGGCTCGCCGCGCTGGTACAAGAAAGCATGCCAGTCGCCATTAGCCGTATCAGCAAAGCCTACGACCGCACCAGCATTGTTTAACGCCATACCGTGGCTGCTAGGGCCACCCAGAGTACCTAATTCTTGTATGCCATCGGCACGGCTGTAAAGGAAGGCGGTCCAAGTCCCGTCTTTTTTGTCGGATGACCCAACCACCTGGCCTTTGTCATTGATGCGCTTTGCCTCGCTCTCTGTCCCACCAGGCGATTCAAGCTTGATCAACTGTCCTTTATCAAAAAAAGCGGCATGCCGGCCACCTTTCTCATCCTCAATCACCGCCGCGACCTGACCAGCAGCATTCATATCATATGCAATCGACCCACCCTGCTTAGGCGGCACAATCCCAAGCGACTGAGTAATTGCAGAGGCTTCACCACCTGCCAAAGCCAGCAGAAAAAAAGAATAACGCAGAATATGACGCATACAAGAATCCTTTCAGGTGGGAGTTTCACAAACAGAAAAGTCGTGGATAAATGTACATCAATAATGTGCGCTGCTAGTGCGAAATTGTTATGGTTTGTGGCTAAATTGGGAATTGCTAGAGGAGGTATTTAAAGTGTGTTGGGCGTAGAAAACCTTGTCATTTAGTTTGATATTCAACTCGTAGAATTCGATTGTTGTTACATAAGTTTGACTTAGAGCAGTACTTTGTTCGCCACCATTTTTTTACTATTTTGGTGAGATTGCCGAAATAGTTGTCAATTACTTGCGAGGGTTGCTTGCTCGTTGATTTCATAAAGAGTTTTTATGTGACTCATAGTCCGTAGACCTATAAGTCACATCGACGCATGATTGTCGAATCAAGATACTTAGGCGGGCGCATGCTTAATCCACAATTGCAAGAGTTTGGTCTTCATCTCAAAAAGCTACGTCTAGCGCGTGGACTGAGTCAGGAACAACTGGGCTTGATTGCGGAATTGGATCGCACCTACATCAGCGGGATCGAACGCGGTGTGCGTAATGTGAGCTTGGCGAATATATTCAAAATTGCAAAAGCCTTAGACGTCGATTCAGCGGAATTATTTGCTAGCAAACGTTAACAAAATTTCCGTTTATCGCATTTCAATACATTGCGCATTACCGCGTAAACGCATCAAAAGAAACAACACCCAATATGAATGAGGAGATTGCTTACATGATTGAAACGATCAGGGCTTTTGTCAAAGACGAAGCGGAAAAATTTGGCGCTAAGGGGTTTTATATCGAGAGAAATAATACTATGCCTGATGCATTAAAAGATGATGGCGCTTACTTTGGGTTTATTCATCCGAGTGAAGAAAAGTCCGGTCCTTTTCATGATTTCTCATTCACGATTTTCCCTAATAATCAAAACAAAGCTTGGCTAATTTGTTTAGGTGTTGGTTCCAGCGGTTTTAAAAATGACTATGAGCTAGCAACTTATCCTGGGCCGTGTCGTTTCTTTTCAAAATTGATTGATACAGATGGAATCTGTAAATCGGATTTTTCGGACATTGAATCCTCCTTGCCGAGGAATTTTTTAGATCGTGATGAACTCGCGCATATCAAAAAAACTTTAGACAAATATCGCAACGTTTTGCCAGTCGCGCAAATTGTCAAAGATCCAAACTCTGACGACGGCAAAAAGCGGATTTCCTCCATCTTGGCAGGTTACGCCAAATTACGAAATTGGCCGACGAATGATTCCCAAAGAAAAGCAGTAAGCAAAGCAATCAAAGAAGTCACAAGCGACAAGCTTAGTGACGATAAGAAAGCAGTTTCTAGTCTTCTCAGCGAACGTAAATATGTCGTACTGCAAGGCGCGCCAGGTACAGGTAAAACGCGGCTCGCAAAAAATATTGCGGCGGAGTGGAAGGCTAAAACTTTCTTCACGCAATTTCATGCTGAAACGTCTTACTCCGATTTTATTTATGGCATACGTCCAAAATTAGACGCAGCGTCATTGGCCTATTCAGGCGAAGAAGGCGTATTACTAAAAGCGATTAAGCACGCGCAAGCGCATCCAAATGAGCCCACCATACTCATCATCGACGAGATTAACCGTGCCAATTTATCGAACGTCTTAGGGCCATTGTTTTACCTATTCGAATACAAGCAAGACTTTGCCAATGTCGAAATCGCGCTTACCCCTGAGATCGCGCTATCAAAGATCCCAAGCAATCTTTACGTGATAGCCACCATGAATACTGCCGACCGCAGCTTGGCGGTAGTTGATTTCGCCTTACGTAGACGATTTGCATGGTACGACCTCAAACCGCAAGCGATAAGCTCTAAGGAATTTCATGGGAAACACTTTGCTAAGTTCGAAGAAATATTTAATTGGTACGCCAGCTCAACTGAACTCGCGTTACAGCCAGGGCAAGGCTATTTTCTCGCGCAAAATGAAGATGAGATGAAGAATCGAATTCGCTATGAATTATTCCCACTCATGCGCGAATATCTGCAAGAAGGCTTACTCAGCAATGCCAAAGAAGAACTGAACAGTTACTTCGTTGCCGAAATAGGTCAGGCATTATTTGAATGAAAAAATTTAACGATATTTTCTGTGAACTCCCATGCTTAACTGAACAGTTCAAACAGTTCAGTGGTATTGAATTGCAGAAAACATTTTTTAAAAATGCCGACAAAAGATTGATCGGGCAAGTCTTACAAAAATTCGTCAATTACAACGCCAAATCCTTCGAATTTTTAGGCGTGACGCCGTCTATCGTTGGCATCGATCAAGACGTGTCGCTTTGTTTTAGAACTTCCGCATTTGTTGGCACTATCCCGCTACGCGCACCAGATACGGGCAAACAAATTGGCGACTTCGTTGTGGTACCGCGATTTATCGCACGTGATCGTTACGCTGATTATGTTGAGATCCTGAATCTGCTAGACAATCAGATAGAAGCGCAATTTATAGAAAGCCTGCCGCTCAAATCTGGCTACCACTTTCGACCACCTCTATATTTGGAAGCGGTCAAATTTATAGATTGTCTTACCGAACTCACCAAGACGCATTGGCAGAAATTTTCTCGTGTTGAAAAAACCGCGCAAGCACCCGTCGGACAGGTGAATTGGAACAAATACATCGCCAATCAATTCAAAGTGGAGAATCAACAGCGATACCCCGTTGCCACCAATGTGATGACAGAATTCCACGCAGAATATGCGCAGCTCGCTTATGTATTTAGCCTCTGTAAAAATGAAATCAATTCACCACGCACACCAGTAAGCCTGAAGCTACGCATCAAGAAAAAACTTGACGTGTTGGAAGAAAAACTATATTTTCATCGCCCTCTCAAAACAGATCATTTGATCGAGAAGCAATCTGACCTACCCGTCGTCAAACGCTGCAAGGAACAAGCTAACCGCGTCTTAAATTTTCAAGGGAACTTAGGTACAGCATGGCGGGTGGATTTTTCTGATGTCTTTGAAAAATTTGTGCAACACATATTCACCATGGTTGCCAAACAAATCGGCGGAAACTTTTTCGCTAATTACAAAATCATTCGCGATTCCAAACGGCATTACGCATGGGAGCTACACCATCTGGAGCCAGACGGCATCTTTAAAAAAGATAGTAGCTTGCTGACTATAGACGCCAAATACAAATCGCACTTATTGAATAGAACCAGCAGCAGCGAACAATTGAAAACGGATTATCGCCACGATCTCCATCAAATTTTGGGCTACGCATCGTTTGATACGCATGCAGAAAAAAAAGCAATTCTCTGCTATCCATCAAACGAACTAGAAGTGACTGAAACGGTGTATCTAAATCGAATCAATCAAAGCAAAATCAGAGTAAAAATCCTTGGCATACCGTTGCGTGCAGATACGATGAGTGAGGTAAAGCGGTTTGTGATTGAAAATATATTTGATCTCGGCAGCAATCAACTTAAATCGATCCTTTAAGTTGATTGCTACCCGTACGTCCCGACTGGTCTGACAATTGGCGCCGTCATTCTGACACTTACATCCCCAAAGACCTTAAGAGTTCATCACTAGCATCATCGGCGGCGGTAGCTGCCGGTGGAGTTGAGCTTGCTTTGCCAGTCTTATCCGCTTGCTCCATGTCCAGCAAGGCATCTGGATCGGTGATTTCGCTGGAGTCGAAGTCATGCAATTTAATGAATTCTGTGCGGTCAATCGCGAGTTCCAGATAGAAAATATTATTATTTTCTGTGAAGAAGGACACGCGGCGGATTTCCGGGCGGTCTAGTGGAGTATCCACGCTGAGCATGACTTGTTTGTTCAGCACCAGCATTTTGGGTTGGTTTTGAGTGATGTTGGTTTGTAGTTCTCTGCGGACTTTGCCGGTGAAATCGCCGACGATCTGGTTCATTAGTTCGCCCAAGATATTCGAGACCTCATCGGAGCTGAATGAGGAGGCTAGTTCGGACTTGGGCATACCCATGCTTAGCATGTATTTCTCATAAATTTCTAAGGCGGCGTTGCCAGCAAAGTTCAGCACTACCAGGCCAGAAAATCCGCCGTCAAATAAGACAAAGCAACCGATATCAGGCTTCAGACCGATCTTGGTTACCCGCTGCACCATGGCAGAGTAATGAATCTTGCTTTGCGTCGCTACGTTCAATACGCGTGTGACCGAATTGCATAAACTGGTCAAAAGATCTTCGGTTCCATAAACGACCGTTTTTTCTTCTTTAATCATGTGCGACTCCTAAAGGTATTTTTTGAATTTACTTTTGTTTTATTCGCCCAGTACGCGGTGCGCTATTGCCTGTACATCGCTTTGCCCAGATCCAGGCCCTACATTTTGCAGCGTCGATGGTGCGGCGAGCGCCATGCAAGCTTTTGCGCTCGGACACGGTGATCCATGGAATTAGTTAAGAATATTCAATGGGACACGCGACGTCCAGTTGTTTCACGCTTTCTGTGCAATTTGCTGCAGCTTTATGCCTGTGATGGACGACGGTATGTTGCTGAATTGATCTTTTTTCCTGGTCAAAAATGGTGTGCTCGTCAAAACCAATATCTGTAAAAAAAGCCATCCAAAAAATGGATGGCTTTTTTGATTGTTATATTTTTACGTTAAACGTCAATATTCCCAGCCCGCAGCGCATTGGATTCAATAAATGCTCTGCGTGGTTCTACATCATCGCCCATTAGCGTAGTAAAGATCTGATCCGCAGCAATCGCGTCTTCGATTTGTACTTTGAGCAGGCGGCGTACTTTTGGGTCCATGGTGGTTTCCCATAACTGCATTGGGTTCATTTCGCCTAGTCCTTTGTAGCGCTGTTTGCTGACGCCGCGTTCGGCTTCGTCGCGCAGCCATAGCATGGCGTGGTGGAAGTCGGCTACGGCGCTTTCTTTCATACGCTCGCCTTCGCCACGGCGGATGAAGGAGCCTTCGCCCAGCAGGCCGCGGAAGGTGTTAGCGGCGTTTTCTAATACTTTGTAATCGTTGCTGTCGACGAAGTCGGCGTCGATGCTGCTGACTTTGACGTTGCCGTGGTACATGCGTTCTATGCGCAGGCCGAAGGTGCCTGACAAATCATCCGTGCGTACGATGGCTTTGACTGCCGGGTCGTTGATGGTGGTGGTAAGGGCGGTGGCGGAGATTTGTGCGTTTTCTGCCGTGTCCATTTTGAGCGTGACGCCGGTCATGATGGCGGTGAGAGCGGCACGGTCGATCATGCGGGTCAGGCGCGTCATGATGGCGTTGGCGAGATTGTATTGGCGTACCAGTTCTGCCAGTGGCTCGCCCGTGATCGGGTCTGCGCCTGTGCTTGGTATGAGCGATGCGCCAGTCAAGGCAACGGTCATCATATAGCTGGCTTCTTCAGAGTCATCTTTGAGGTAGCGCTCATCGCGGCCAGCTTTTACTTTGTACAAAGGTGGCTGGGCGATGTAGATGTGGCCGCGCTCTACCAGTTGTGGCATCTGGCGATAGAACAAGGTCAGTAGCAAGGTGCGGATATGGGCACCGTCGACGTCGGCATCAGTCATGATGATGATGCGGTGGTAGCGCAGTTTTTCTACATTGAATTCGTCTGGGCCGATGCTGGTACCTAGCGTGGCGATCAGAGTGGTGATCTGTTCGCTGGAGAGCATTTTTTCAAAGCGGGCTTTTTCTACGTTGAGAACTTTACCGCGCAGTGGCAAGATCGCCTGGAACTTACGATCCCGGCCTTGCTTGGCGGAGCCACCTGCGGAGTCACCTTCGACGATATACAGTTCGCACAGCGCAGGGTCTTTTTCCTGGCAATCGGCGAGTTTAGCGGATAAGCCTAGGCCGTCCATGACGCCTTTACGGCGGGTTAGTTCGCGGGCCTTGCGAGCTGCTTCGCGCGCGCGTGAGGCCTCTACAATTTTGCCGCAAATGATTTTGGCGTCGTTAGGGCGCTCTTGCAGATAGTCGGATAAAGTTTTGGCGACAATTTCTTCTACCGGGCCGCGGACTTCGCTGGAAACCAGTTTGTCTTTGGTTTGTGAGCTGAACTTTGGCTCAGGTACTTTGACGGACAAGACGCAGGTTAAGCCTTCGCGCATATCATCGCCGGTGACTTCGACTTTAGCTTTTTTAGCGTAGTCGTGTTCTTCGATATATTTATTAATGACGCGGGTCATCGCTGCGCGCAAGCCAGTCAGATGGGTGCCGCCGTCACGTTGTGGGATGTTATTGGTAAAGCATAAAACTTGCTCGTTGTAGGCGTCGTTCCATTGCATGGAAACGTCAACGGTGATGTTGGTGCCTTGGTCAGACAGACGCTCACCAGTGGCTTGGAAAATCGTTGGGTGCAAGACGCTTTTAGATTTGTTGATGTATTCGACAAAGCCACGGGTGCCGCCTTCAAAGGCAAACATTTCTTCTTTGCCTGTGCGTTGGTCGGTGAGTTTGATGCGCACGCCATTATTGAGGAACGATAATTCGCGGATACGCTTTGCCAGAATCTCGTAATGGAATTCGACATGAGTGAAGATTTCTTCATCGGCCCAGAAGTGGACTTCGGTACCGCGTTTGTCGGTGTCGCCGATGACTTTAATCGGGGAAACGACAATGCCGTCGATGGTTTCTATTTCACGGTTTTGCGGTACGCCGCGGACAAATTCCATCGCATATTGTTTGCCATCGCGGCGGATAGTGAGCTTGAGTAATTTGGACAGTCCATTTACGCAAGACACACCAACGCCATGCAAACCGCCGGAGACTTTGTAAGAGTTTTGATCGAACTTACCACCAGCATGCAGCTCGGTCATAACGATCTCTGCCGCGCTGCGTTTTGGGTCGTGCTTGTCGTCCCATTTGATACCGGTCGGAATGCCGCGACCGTTATCGGTAATGGAGATGGAGTTGTCGGCATGGATGGTGACGTTGATCTCGGTACAGTGACCAGCCAGCGATTCATCAATTGAGTTATCCAGCACTTCAAATACCAGGTGATGCAGACCGGTGCCGTCCGATGTATCGCCAATGTACATGCCGGGGCGCTTACGCACGGCTTCCAAACCTTCCAGTATCTGGATTGAGGACGCGCCATAAGCATTTGGCTGCGCTGGAGTGTTGTCTTGGGTGTTCTCGGACATGGTTACCTTCTTTATTATGGTCTTACTTGTTCTAACGTACTAACTGATCTGGAGTTTTAGTTCCCACTCGCAAGCAGCGTCATTGCTGAATGCGGGGCTGGGATGAGGGCGCTTAGTTAGTCAACTTAGTGAGTCAAATTAATTCGTCAACTTAGTTATCAACTTAGTTATCAACTTAATTCGTCATATCACTTGAATAAATCCGGCACAAACCACTTTGAAATCCATAGCGGAATTTGTGTAAATCCGGATTACCTAATCTCCCTCACTCCCCAGCCGCATTCAGTAATTAGGCTGCATGCGGCTGGGGAGCTTTAGCACTCTTTCGCACTAAATCCGCATTGGCATAACGACGTATTTAAAATCGGCGTTGTCTGGGATGGTGATTAATGCGGATGAGTTGGAGTCACCAAAGGCGAGGTTGATCTGATCGACTTTAAGGTTATTCAACACATCCAACAAATAGGTAACATTGAAGCCGATATCGACACTGTCGCCGCCGTAATCGATTTCAATTTCCTCTACTGCTTCTTCCTGATCGGCATTGGTGGACAGGATTTGCATACTGCCCGGTGTGACTACACAACGCACGCCTTTGAACTTGTCGCTGGTCATAATGGCGGCACGTTGCAAGGAGCGCAGCAATTGCTCGCGACCCAAGGTGAAATTGTTTTTATAACCCTTAGGGATTACGCGGTTGAAATCTGGGAATTTGCCTTCGACCAATTTGGAAATCAGCTCAATATCAGCAAACGTCAGCTTGACCTGATTGTTGGCGATGTCGAGTTGCACCAGATCGTCCTTGTCTTCTAACAAACGCTGCAATTCGATAATCGTTTTGCGCGGGATGATGACTTCTTGACGTGGGAATTCTTGTTCGACTTCCACCTGGCAATACGCCAGACGATGACCGTCGGTCGCCACGGCAATCACGTTTTTGCCATCGACCACGAGCAACAGACCATTCAGGTAATAACGAATGTCTTGCTGCGCCATGGAGAAGTGCACCATGTTAAACAGGTGCTTGAGCGTTTTTTGCGGCAGGCTAACGCTGGCGTTGAAGTGTTCTGCTTGTGCGACGGTAGGGAATTCTTCTGCCGCCAGAGTTTGCAAAGAGAAGCGCGATTTGCCTGACTGCACAGTCATCTTCTTATTGTCGAGCTTGAGGACGATGTCATTGTCGTCCGGCAGTGCGCGCAAAATATCGAGCAGCTTACGCGCAGCGACGGTAGTGGCAATGCTCTCGCCACCCGAACCGATATCGGCACGGGTGGTGATTTGCACTTCAATGTCAGTCGACAAGAAAGACACTTTTTCGCCGTCCTTGCGTATGAGGATATTGGCCAGAATCGGCAATGTGTGCCGACGCTCGACAATACCGCTCACGATTTGCAGAGGCCGGAGGATTGTGTCCCGGTGAGTTTTGACCAATTGCATGTTTATATCCTCGCGTAATTTTGTTAATAAAGGATGATTCACTTCTGTAGCTTACTTCTCTGGCTTGATTCAGTAACTTCGTTCTGTAACTTAGTTTTATAACTTCAATGCCGTAAGGTAATGACTTAAAAAACTTAAATGCATTGTCCAATGATTCTGCGGCTTCTGGGGCAAAAACCGCGTGGAGGCCGCAGAATGATTGGACGTCTAAAAATGGTACTTCTAAAATCCTAGGGTGCGCCATGCGCATTATCAACTTTATTTGCTTCGTTGCCGCTTGCTTTGGTGCGCACGGCGTACACTACAATTTGTAGTGCTTAACCCTTCAGAGTCTGCTCCAACACATGTAGCTCATGATTACATTCGGGATTCTTGCTGCGATCTGCCGTGATTTTGCGTACTGCATGCAAGACTGTGGTGTGATCGCGGCCGCCGAACAGTTCACCAATTTCTGGCAAGCTTTTTTGCGTTAATTCTTTCGCCAGATACATCGCGATCTGGCGTGGTCTGGCGATATTCGCTGGACGCTTTTTAGAGTACATGTCGGCGACTTTCATGTTGAAAAAGTCTGCAACTGTCTTCTGGATATTTTCTACCGAAATCTGGCGGTTCTGTACCGATAGCAAATCTTTTAAGGCTTCTTTGACGACATCAATCGTGATTTCTTTGCCGTGAAAACGCGAGTACGCCAGAATTTTTCGCAAAGCGCCTTCTAGTTCGCGTACGTTAGAACGCAGATGCTTGGCGACGAAGAAGGCGACGTCATCCGAGAAATGTACGCCTTCGAAATGCGCTTTTTTGAGCAAAATCGCTACGCGCATTTCTAACTCGGGCGGCTCAATTGCTACCGTCAGACCAGAATCAAAACGCGAAATCAGACGATCGTCCATACCCGTGATTTCTTTTGGGTAGGTATCACTGGTGATGATGATTTGCTTCTTGGCGGCGATTAGCGCTTCAAACGCGTAGAAAAATTCTTCCTGCGTGCGGCTTTTGCCACCAAAGAATTGAATATCATCGATCAGCAATAAATCCAGCGAATGATAGTAATGCTTAAATTCGTCAAACCCTTTGCGCTGGTAAGCAGTAACGACATCGCGCACATATTGCTCAGCGTGGATGTAGCGAATCCGTGCTTTAGGGTTGTCCACCAGAATCTGATTACCAATCGCGTGAATCAGATGGGTTTTACCTAAACCTACGCCGCCATATAAGAACAGCGGGTTATACGATACGCCAGGATTATTTGCTACCTGGATGGCTGCTGCACGTGCTAACTGATTGGCTTTACCCGTCACAAAGCTGTCAAAAGTCAGATCAACATTGATGCGGCTTTGGTCGCGGCGCGGCGTGGATTCTGGCACCGGATCATGTATTTGCGGTGGCATGTCGTTGTTGCTAGTGGACGACTCGCGCGGATCGCTACTTTGATTTGTACTGGTGTTTGCAGCGGGAGCCGGTTTTTTATTGATGCGTGGGTCCAGAATAAATTGGACATCAATATTTTCATCCCAAAATTGCACTGCCAGTTCAGTAATCCGGCTGGCGAATTGGGTTTTAACCCAATCCAGTTTAAAACGATTAGGCGCACCAATCCGCAACCGGCCGTCTTCATAATCGATCGGGGTCAGTGGTTTGATCCAGGCGCTATACTGCTGCGGCGTAAGTTCCTGCTCTAATTGGGACGAGCAGGCTTGCCAGAAATTTTCCATGTAGTCACTTTAATGATGCTGATGTGCGGCGTGTTATCGAATGTTAAATTGCTGCTGAGTCGCTGCTTAGTCATTAACCTAGCAATGAGATTGGTTGCTGCTTGCTAAACCCTGCAAATGATTCTGCATGAATACTACTACGCAAAACAAATTAAACATCTTGCCATTAAGGCAAATCGGTCATGCCACACTAATCCGCTATTTTACTCTTGCTATCCCGAGTTATCCACAGGCTAATGCGGAAATTTGTTAGGACTTACGCAAAACCGTCTCAGCTGCGCTGTAGCTCCTAGTTGTACTAAAGTACTATCTTCGTCGCTATGCCTTGCCGGGACAATTTTGCGTAAGTCCTATTTGTTTACTTTGTCTGCGCTATGACAAGACGAAAAAATGTGCTAAGTGATTGACACGTAAGCAGAAAGTAGTGTCTAATTCAGGGTTCCCTACCCTCTTTTTGTTGATTGCATTCATAGTTTGTTATAAATGCAACACACCATGAGCAGCGGTTTTGGGGAAGTAATGGCGAGTAAGCAATTTTAATTCTGGTTTTAATTCGCATAAAAGCATTACTCGTACATTACCCGTGATTCCGATTTTTTATTTGCTCAAATAGCGAGACCAACATGAAACGTACTTACCAACCTTCCGTCGTTCGCCGCAAGCGCACTCACGGCTTCCGCGCACGCATGGCAACCCGTGGCGGCCGCGCTGTATTGAACGCACGTCGCGCTAAAGGTCGCAAGCGCTTGGCAGCTTGATCTGTCCAGCTATGATCAGTGCTTGTATTGGCTGGTGGCATGAGTTGCACAACTGATAATATGGTTAATGCAATGACATCAGTAAACGCAAGTGGTGATTTTACACGCGTTCGGCGCATCGTTAAAACGGATGAATTTTCATCCGTTTTTCGTTTGCGGCCGGTACAAAGAACAGCACATTTTGTTTTGTATGCAAGACCGACCGAGCTGCCAAACGCGCGCTTGGGCGTGGTTGCTGCCAAGCGTTTTGCGCCGCGAGCGGCGACACGCAATACGATTAAGCGTGTTACGCGGGAAATTTTTCGTTGTTCGTCCCTGACCAATGTGGATTGTATCGTGCGCTTGTCCAAGCCCGTAAATACCAAAGCAGGTCCAGCTACCACCGCGCAACTGAAGCGTGAGTTGCGGCTGGAGATCTTGCGTCTGTTTGCGCCAGTGCGTTTGCTGGTTACCGACGGTGCAGAAGCGCTGTGAAATCTCTGCCATGAAACCTTTATTGCTCCTGCTGCTGCGTTTTTACAAACTCGCTATCAGCCCTATGCTGGGACAAAATTGCCGTTTTTATCCGTCCTGCTCAGATTACGCGGCAGAGGCAATCCGCGAGCATGGCGCTGCAAAAGGTTGTTTGCTGGCGGGCAAACGCGTATGTAAGTGTCACCCATGGCATCCGGGTGGAGTGGATCCAGTTCCACAAAAATCTGAAAAAAACAGTTTCGTCCCCACATCCGACGGACGTTCTAAAAAGCGTCAAGCTGCGTATGCCAAAAATGCTACTCATGCAACTAAGCATCACAATATGATGGCTTTAAAAAAACGTCCTGATTCTTCTTCTAAATCTACCTGCTAAAACACAAATGGATATCAAACGTACCGTCCTGTGGGTTGTTTTCTCGATGTCGCTGTTGATCCTTTGGGACAACTGGATGCGTCATAACGGCAAACCATCTATGTTCTCCTTTACGCCATCTAGCCAGGCGCAGCAGAGCAAAAACGCCAGCGCTTCTGCATCAGGTTCATCTGCTGCCAGCACCACTGCCACTAGCAACGTCAGCGCTAATGGTGTTGCCACTGGCGCTGACGCTGCTGCCGTTAAAAATGAGCACATCACGATTACTACTGATGTGATCAAAGCCGATATCGACACCTTAGGTGGTGAGATTAGTCGCCTGGAATTACTCAAGTACAAAGATGTAGACGACCACACCAAGAACGTTGTGTTGTTTAATGAAAGCGCTAAACGGACTTATCTGGCTCAAACTGGTCTGATGGGTGGTGCTTTCCCAAACCACAAATCCAGCTTTACTGCTAAGCCAGGCGTGCGCACGATGGATACTGGCGACAAAGTGCAACTGGTACTGGAATCTGAATTGAACGGCGTTAAGTTGACTAAGACTTATACCTTCAAAAAAGGTGATTACGTCATCGACGTCAAGCATGACGTGACGAATAATTCTCCGGTAGCGATCACGCCATCTTTGTATTTGCAGTTATTGCATGACGGTACCAAGCCAGAAAACGGCGGCATGTTTAGCGCCTCCAGAGAATTTTATGCTCCTGCTGTCTACACTGAGTCGGACCATTTTCAGAAACTGGATTTCCAGAAAATTGAAAAAGATAGCGCCAATCCAGACGCTAAGCCAAATCACGCAACCAAGGCAGACAATGGTTGGGTCGCCGTGCTCCAGCATTTTTTCGTGTCCGCTTTTATCCCGCAAGACAAAGCGCCACGCACTATCGTGACCGAAAAAGTCAAAGATAATCTGTATGCGGTAGCGACTATTTTGCCAATGGGCAGCATTGCACCAGGCGCAACAGTCAGTATGGATGCGCGTCTGTATTCTGGTCCACAAGAGTCTGACAAATTAGAAAAAATTTCACCAGGGCTGGATCTGGTAAAAGATTATTGGTACTTTGCGATTATTGCAAAACCGATGTTTTGGCTCATGGAATTGATCCATAAGTTGTTGGGTAACTGGGGCTGGACGATTGTGGTTTTCACGATCTCCATCAAGCTGGCATTGTTCCCGTTGTCGGCTGCTGGTTATCGCAGTATGGCGAAGATGAAAGTACTCACACCAAAAATGCAAGCCGTGCGTGAGCGTCATAAAGACGAGCCGCAAAAA
Source organism: Undibacterium sp. 5I1 (assembly GCF_034314085.1). Lineage (NCBI taxonomy): Bacteria > Pseudomonadati > Pseudomonadota > Betaproteobacteria > Burkholderiales > Oxalobacteraceae > Undibacterium > Undibacterium sp. 5I1. The sequence goes on along the minus strand of NZ_JAVIWI010000001.1, from coordinate 3,540,304 downwards.
ATGAATCAAGCCATGATGGAGTTGTACAAAACTGAGAAAATCAATCCTCTCGGTGGCTGCTTGCCGATTCTGATCCAGATGCCAGTTTTCTTGTCGTTGTACTGGGTGTTGCAAGCCAGCGTAGAAATGCGCGGCGCTCCTTGGGTGGGCTGGATTACCGATTTGACCGCACCGGATCCTTGGTACATTTTGCCCGTGTTGTATGCAATCTCGATGTTTGTAACGGCCAAGCTCAATCCAAAACCGGCTGATCCTATGCAAGCCAAGATGATGATGTTTATGCCGCTGGCTTTCTCAGTGATGTTCTTCTTCTTCCCGGCGGGTCTGGTCTTGTACTGGGTTGTTAATAACGTCTTGTCGATCGCCCAGCAATGGGTGATTAATAATAAGTTGATCCCGCCAGAGCACAAGTCTTAAGGTTTTGAAGGTTTAAGCCAAAAGTCTATGTTAAAAAAGCCCATCTTAATCATGGGCTTTTTTTTGGACTTTTTAACGGGCTTTTTTTCTATGGACTCCTGTAGTATTTAGGCTAAACCACAGACCATTTTCCTGTATTTTTTTGCAGAGTTAGAATTACACCATGAACCAACATCGCCATCATCAAAGTAGTTACGACAGCACGCCCATTACCGCGATTGCCACAGCACCAGGGCGCGGTGGTATTGGTGTTGTACGTATTTCCGGCAAAGATTTAAGGCCGGTGATTGATTCCTTATTTGGGGACGCATTTGCCAACGGTGTAAAAGCGATACAACTCAAGCCACGCCACGCGACGTACCTGCCATTTACGCAAGCGGATGGTAGCGTGATTGATCAGGGCATCGTGCTCTACTTTAAAGGTCCACATTCTTACACCGGTGAAGATGTCCTCGAGCTACAAGGGCACGGCGGACCAGTGGTGATGCAAATGCTGCTGACGCGTTGTCTGGAAGCGGGCAAAGATACGGGCTTACGCCTGGCGCAACCGGGTGAATTTACTCAGCGTGCTTTCCTTAACGATAAACTGGATTTGGCGCAGGCCGAGGCAGTGTCGGATTTGATTGAGGCATCGACCGAAGCCGCCGCCAAATCAGCATCACAATCGTTGTCCGGTGCATTTTCTAAAGTGATTCATGCGTTGGTAGAAAAAGTTGTGCACTTACGCATGCTGGTAGAAGCGACGCTGGATTTCCCCGAGGAAGAAATCGATTTTTTAGAAAAATCGGATGCCCGTGGTCAGCTCAGCGCCATCCAAACGGCCTTGCAGGCGGTATTTAAACAGGCGGCGCAAGGCGCTTTATTGCGTGAGGGTTTGAATATTGTATTAGCCGGTCAACCGAATGTCGGTAAATCGTCTTTGCTCAATGCGTTGGCGGGTGACGACGTTGCTATCGTCACGCCTATCGCAGGCACTACCCGCGACAAAGTGACTGAGACTATCCATATCGAAGGTATCCCGCTTAATATCATCGATACCGCCGGTATTCGTCATGAGGATGATGAACACGAGGACCAGCATAATAATGAGCACAATAAGGACGCGCCGCGCAGCAGCATTGATGCGGTGGAGCGTATCGGCATCGAACGTACCTGGGCTGAAGTCAGCAAAGCCGATGTCATTTTGCATTTGCTCGATGCTGGCCGTGGCCCGACCCGCGCTGACGACGCGATCGTGGCGCGTTTCCCGGATCAAGTGCCTGTGATCCGCATCTGGAACAAAATTGATCTGTCCGGCCATCATCCCAGCGTCGATCAGATGGCGGATGCCACCCACGTATATTTGTCTGCGCAAGACCATATCGGCATTGATTTACTGCGCAAAGAATTACTCCGCATCGCTGGTTGGCAACAAACGGGCGAGTCCTTGTATCTCGCGCGCGAACGTCACCTGATCGCACTAAAGCAAGCTAACGAGCATTTAGAATTTGCTGCCGCCTATGCTGCACAAAATGATCAGTCGCTGGATTTGTTTGCGGAAGAGCTACGCTTAACCCAAGACCGGCTCAACAGCATTACGGGCGAATTTACTTCTGATGATTTGTTGGGTGTGATATTTTCCCGTTTTTGTATCGGTAAATAAGTTTGGTTAGCAGCCAATATTAAATATACTCCCAGTAAGTACATTTAATTGTCTTTGTAATTGCTGGATAATGAGCCATATTTGTAAAAAATGATGGGGAGTATATTCGGTAATATGGTTTTGATCGTACTATATTTTTGTTTTCAGGCGTAACAATGCTCTTGTTAGGTGGCTTAGTCCAGTTGCCAAGTTTGCCAGAATCTCTGCATAAAAATAGTGGGACTTGCCAATCAAGATGGCATAGGCAAGCGCAATGATGCTAAGCTTGGATTTTATGTAACGCAGCATTGCGCCTGACTATGTGTCAATTATTAGGAATGAATTGCAATACCCCGACCGATATCGTGTTCAGCTTTACGGGGTTTGCTACACGCGGCGGCCGGACGGACGAACATAAAGACGGCTGGGGGATCGCATTTTTTGAAGGCAACGGTGTACGCCATTTTGTCGATCACCAAGCCGCCGTTACTTCCCCGATTGCCGAGTTAATCAAGCGTTATCCGATCAAATCTGAAAACGTCATCGCCCATATCCGTAAAGCCACCCAAGGGCAAGTCACACTAGAAAATTGTCATCCCTTTGTGCGTGAATGTTGGGGGTGTTATTGGGTGTTTGCGCACAACGGCGACCTGAAAAATTTTCATCCGGTCTTAGATGGTGCATACCATCCTGTCGGTACAACAGACAGCGAACGGGCGTTTTGTTATCTGCTGCAAGAAATGCGCCGTCGCTTTGGTGAGACTTTGCCATCGATGACCGAGATTACCCGGTTCATGCGCCAGATCACCAATGAGATTGCGCAATACGGTACCTTCAATATGATGCTGTCCAACGGAGAGGCGTTATTTGCACATTGTTCTACCAAGTTACATTACATCGTCAGAAAATATCCTTTTGCCACCGCCAGTTTGTCGGACGAAGAAATCGCAGTCGATTTTTCTGAAGTGACCACGCCACAAGATCGCGTTGCCGTGATCGTCACAGAACCATTGACCAAGAATGAGAACTGGACCCAATTTGCTGCGGGTGAGCTGATGGTATTTGTAGATGGTGATGTGCATGCCGCATGATAATTTGTCTTTTTTATTTTTACGACCATGAGCAATCGGCCTAGCGACCACCTCGATACCAACTTACTGCGCGTCTTGCATACTTTGCTGACCGAGCGCAGCGTTACCCGCACCGCCATGAAGTTGGGACAATCGCAACCCGCAATCAGCAATATGCTAAAGCGCTTGCGTGACATTACCGGCGACGCGATATTAGTGCGTGGCAAAAACGGGATGACAGCGACCGAACGCGGCGAAGAATTATTGTTGCTGGCAAAGCAGGGACTTAGCGTGCTGGAGAGCATCACACATTCTGCGCCCAGTTTTGTTGCCGCACAAAGCCAACGTATATTCCACCTCGGCGCACCGGATTATTTAAGCGTTTTGCTGATCCCGATGATCATGGAGAAAATACGCGAACAAGCGCCCAATGCCGGTCTGGTCATTCATTCGCTGAATGCAGGATTTGATTATGCGTCAGCGCTAGAAAACGGCGAGTTAGATTGCGTCATCGGTAACTGGCCAGACCAGCCACCGCACTTACATTTAGCGCATTTATTTGAGGATGACTTGGTCTGCATGGTCAATAACCAGCATCCGATCGTAAAAAAAGGTCTATCGCTTAAATACTATTTAGAGATGCCGCACCTTGCGCCCACCCCTTATATGATGGGACATCGCAGCATCATTGACAGCGCTCTGGCTGATCAAGGTTTAAAGCGAAACATACAAATGACGATCCCTTACTTTGGCATGGTACCGGATGTACTGTCGCGTACGGATCTGATTTTTACCACTAGTCGTAGCTTCGCCATGCACTTTGTCGGGCAATGGCCAATTACGATTTTGCCTATGCCGGTAGAGATGCCAAAAATGCGTTTCTTTATGCTGTGGCATGAACGTTCACATGCGGCAGCAGAGGTGCAATGGTTGCGTAAGATGGTGTCGGATTCGTCTAAGGAGGCGATGGGACGATCTGGCGCATAAGCCTTGCGCCAGATATAGATAGCGCCGTTCACACAATCTAAAAAGGCCACACAGAAAATAAATTCTGTGTGGCCTTTTATTTTGCTACTTGCTTAATAAAGCGTTGAACTAGGTTCGGAACTAAGTTCTTCGTTCAGCGTGATTAAAACTTATAAGTAGCGCGTAAGTACAAAGCACGTCCCAATGGATCTGTGTAGCGTGGGTCGTATCCTTGTTGGAAGGTAATACCTTGGTTACTGAACGGTGGATTGGTATTGAACAGATTTTTCAAACCAGCGGTTAGCGTCAAGTTTTTAAAGCCACTGTAAGAGCCTGTGAGTGCCCATACCGAATACGCTTTTACGTCTTGTGCATATTGGTCTGCAACACCATTTTGGTCATGATATCCGGACAAAAACTTTTCTGACAATGTGGCAGTCCATGGACCGTTATTCCACAACAAATTCAACGTATGCTTCCAGCGGAAAACCGGGCCATTGTCTGCAAAAGTACCGACGTTTTCTGTCCAGGCACCGTTTTTTTCAGTTTGATAGGAGTAACGACGTACATAAGTGCCTTCCATCGATAACACGAAGTTACCAGCAGAAGATTTAGGCAAACGCCATGTACCACTCACATCAATACCGTCTGTTTTGGTATCACCTAAGTTGAAATTGGTCGCAGAAATATAGGCCAATGTGCCATCCGCATTACGTACAAACAAATTCGCATACTTAGTTGGATTACCAAATATCACTGCCTCTGGCAATGTACCAATACTATCGGTTAAGTGAATATTCCAATAGTCAGCGGTCAAAGTCAGTTCTGGCGTTGGCTCAAACGCAAGACCTACTGTGAAGTTTTTAGCTTTCTCTGGCGTCAACGCCTGATTGCCGCCACTTTGTATATTTTGCTGTGCTTGGCATACGACGTTAGGGTTAGCGCCTGGTACTGCAACGCCGCCTGGGCACAACTTTGGATCATCATAAGAATCTGCAGTATTGCTTACGACTGTCGGCGCATTTTTCTCATACAAAGAAGGAGCACGGAAACCTGTATTGGCTGACGCACGGAACAAGAGTTGTTTCGTTGGCTGGTAACGCAAACCTATTTTTGGATTGAATGTTGAGCCGACATCGCTGTAATTATCCATGCGACCTGCTAATTGCATTTCTAATTCTTTGGTGAACGGGGCATCAAATTCAGCAAATACGGCTTCAATATTCCGCTGTCCTGCAATGCTTTTTGAATCTGCTAAACCGGTACTGGCTGCCTGCGATGCAATTGCAGTGTTGACGTCATAGTTGGCTTTGTCTTGATGTGCTTCTGCACCAAACGCAATACCCATCGCACCACCAGCCAGGGCGCCAAACTCACGACTGGCTTTGATGTCAACACCAGTAGAAGTAGTTTTGCCGGACAGAGTCTGGCCGACCAGTTGAATACTATTTAAGTAGGCTGTACCAGTAGCATCTTGTGGTCCAAATGGATTTAATAAGCCAGTCGTAACACCTTTGAAAATACCGTTGTCACTCGTGTAACCGTGAGTTAAGGTACTAGAGGCTTGTCCTTGTGTATAGACGAAAGCCGTTTTGTAATCCCATGCGCCAATAGTACCTTCAAGACCTGCCAGAAAACGATCAGATTTGCTCACGTCTTTTTCTGTACGCTTACCAACTTCTAAAGGACGCCAGTTAATACTCAAAGGGCCAGTCAGACCAGGAAAAGCAGCTACACCGCCGCTACCACCTGGATAATATTTACTACCAACAGGCACTTGCAATCCAGTCAGTGCAGCGTCTTCTCCATCATACAAAGGTGCAGCAGCAACCGAGTTGATGTTGGTCGATTCTGAATGCAAATATTCTACGGTCGCATTATTGTCAGCATTGAGTTTGAAAGTACCTTTACCCAAGAAACTGATCTGCTTAGTTTCAGGGATATCATCTACTTGAGACGTATAGTCATATCGGCAGGTGCCATTAGATGCTTTTGGGAAGGAGTGGTTTACCGGATCGCAACCATTGGCAAAAGAGATATTGCCGCCATTGCCGCTGCCATTGTCATAGAAGTTGGCCGACGGAGTATTACCGCTGGTTTTGTTCAAACCTCTGTTAGGGATAATGCCAGTGCTGGAAAAATCACGCTGAGTTGCCGTTAATGAATTTTGTTTATGTGCATCAATCACACCAAAGATATTGAATCCGTCTTTATCCAGATCACCGTATCCTACCAGCAAGTTCGCACGTGTTTCAGTGCCACCTGATTTTTGCGGTGCGGTTGTTTCTGCTGTCAGTTCAACGCCTTTTACTGAACGCTTGGTAATAAAGTTAATGACACCACCAATCGCATCGGTACCGTAAATCGCGGATGCGCCGTCACGTAATACCTCTACGCGGTCGAGAGCACCAATCGGGATAATGTTCAGATCGACGGTTGCGCCATCGTAAGGATGATTGGCAATACGACGACCGTTTAACAGCACCAGAGTTTTGTTGGAGCCAATACCACGCAAATCTGCTTGTGACGCACCGCCAGTGGATAGGCCAACGCTTTGGCTACCGCCTTGTTGGGTTTGGTTTGACGCCAGAGAATTAACGACTTGCTCGGCCGTAGTCAAACCTTGTTTAACAAAGTCATCTGCCTTAATTACAGTAACTGGCAAAGAGCTCTCTGCTGCCAGACGTTTAATCGACGAACCAGTAATTTCAACACGCTGCGGCGCCGCTTCTTCTTGTGAGAAGGCTGGGTGTGCAAATAAACCCAAGCCAACCGCGATGCTGCCCGAAAATAAGACTCTGACGGATTGCGCCAGAATTTTTTCTTTAATCATTGCTAAACTCCCAAGGACGGTTGAAGTACGAATTTTTCAACTTCTTAAACTTTTTTCGTACGATATTTTGTAAATAAAACCAAGTTTTTTGACATCCATATGTAAATAAATTTGCCAAAATTTCTTGATGGAGCATGGGAGCATTTCTGCAAGAAGGCTGTCAATAAACGTACTTGCAAACAACATCCAAAAATACAACGCATTATTTACATTTCAGATACAGTTTTTATTATTTACCTGATTTTTTTAGCCTTCAGAAAGTTTTTTTTATGATTTGTTTTCACAATTTTTTTAAGAATAAAATTCTTAATTTCGATGGATTTATAAGATAAAACGTATTTTTATATAGTTAAATTGGAATTATCTTCAAACTAATTATTATTTTTAGTGGTAAAAGAATAATGAAAAGATGGAGTTTTTGACGAGATTTTTAAGATAAAAAATAGCAAGGCCTAGTACGATAAGATGCATTTTGTATTAGTAAGTTACAAAAAACATTTCATTTATTTTATTAAAAAGATAATTTTTTTAAGCGGATTTACGGAACGACTGATTTGCTATTTAGATAAATCTACGGCCAAACCGAGCGCTAGTTCTTTTGACGCTAGCGCTCTTGGTGATCAGTTTTTGGTGCGAGATTTTTCTGATGACGTTCAGAAAATTGCTAAACCTGCCGGGTAAGCCCAAGCAGCCCATGCAGGCCAGCAAAGATTGCTTAAGGAAGTAGATTGATAGTTTTGAATAGCTTAGTCGGGTGCAGTGAGTTGGCTATCTTGCTATCTGGTAATGTGCGGATATATCTGGGGCTGTTTTGGAGGTATACAACGCTTACCAGCCTTTTCAACTACAAGCTAACCGCCAATTCAGCACCCTCTTTAATCGCCCGCTTCGCATCCAATTCCGATGCCAATGCCGCACCGCCAATTTTATGAAACCTTGGACTTTGATCCCTAGGCTTGTCTGGCATCAGTTCAGTCAATGATTCTTGCCCCGCGCAGAGAATGACGTTATCGACTTCCAGTACGCGTGCTTGACCGTTGACGGTGATGTGTAAACCCTGATCGTCAATTTTTAGATACTCAACGCCCGCCAGCATTTCTACGCCATTGCGTTGTAATGTAGTGCGATGCACCCAGCCTGAAGTTTTACCGAGGCCTGCGCCAACTTTGCTGGCTTTGCGTTGCAAGAGATAAATCTGGCGATACGGATGGGCGGGTTCTGGGGTGATCAGACCGCCGTTGCTGTGCGCTTGTGGGTCAACGCCCCATTCGGCAAACCAGTGTTGCAAGCTCACTGGCAAGGCGACTGCCGGGTCGTGTAATAAGTATTCGCCGACATCAAAGCCGATGCCGCCTGCGCCGATGATCGCAACGCGTTTGCCTACCGGTTTTTTATGTAGCAGGACGTCAATGTAGGATAAAACTTTGGGATGATCTACACCCTCTAATCTAGGCGTGCGTGGCACGATGCCGGTGGCGACGATAATGTCATCAAAACTTTGTGATAATAATTGCTCGCGGGTGATGCGCTGGTTTAATTGGAGTTTGACGCCTGTCGAGGCGATTTTCTTCCCGAAGTAGCGCAAGGTTTCTGCAAACTCTTCTTTACCCGGCACTTGCATGGCGATTTTAAACTGGCCGCCGATGCTGTCGCTACTGTCGAACAAGGTCACATCATGCCCACATTCTGCAGCAACAGTGGCGGCAGATAATCCCGCTGGGCCTGCGCCGATGACCGCAACGCGTTTGCGCCTAGTGGTTTTAATATAGCGTAATTCGGTCTCATGTCCGGCTCGCGGATTGACCAGACAGGAGGCACGTTTGTTCGAAAAGGTATGGTCAAGACAGGCTTGATTGCAGGCGATGCAGGTATTGATGGTATCGGCGTGACCAGCGGCGGCTTTGTTGACGAATTCCGGATCGGCTAAAAACGGTCGTGCCATCGATACCATGTCGGCATCGCCGCGCGCAATAATCGCCTCGCCCTGGTCAGGCATGTTGATACGATTGGAGGCGACTACGGGAATCGACACCGCTTTTTTCAGGCGACCAGCGACGCTGGCGAATGCCGCGCGCGGTACCGAGGTGACGATGGTGGGCACGCGGGCTTCATGCCAGCCGATACCAGTATTGAGAATATTGACACCAGCTTGCTCTAGCGCCTGCGCTACTTCTACCACTTCTTGCCAGCTGTTACCGCCTTCGACCAGATCGAGTATAGAGTGGCGATACATGATGATGAAGTTGCTACCGACAGCAGCGCGTACGCGACGGACGATGTCGACTGGCAGACGCATGCGGTTTTCGATGCTGCCGCCCCAGCGATCCTTGCGCAGATTAGTGCGGGCGCACAGAAATTGGTTGAGCAAATAGCCTTCGCTGCCCATGATTTCAACCCCGTCATAGCCGGATTTTTGTGCCAGTCGAGCGCAGCGTACATAAGCTCGTATGGTGCTTTCGATGCCGCTCTCGGTCAGTGCTTTGGGCTTAAACAGGGAGATTGGCGATTTTTTCGCCGAGGCGGAAACGACGAAGGGTTGGTAACCATAGCGACCGGAGTGCAGGATTTGCATCACAATCTTGCCGCCTTCTTCATGCACGGCGCGGGTGACTTTTTTATGATGCCAGATATCGGCAAGGCTATTCATGGTGCCGCCAAATGGCAACAACCAGCCACGCCGGTTGGGTGAGATGCCGCCAGTGACGATCAGACCTGCGCCACCACGCGCTCTTTCACGAAAATATTCCGCTAGTTTGTGATAATTATAAAAGCGGTCTTCCAAACCCGTATGCATAGAACCCATGATGGTACGGTTACGCAGAGTAGTGAAGCCGAGATCCAGCGGGGCGAGCAAGTGTGGATAATGTGGGTTTGGCATGGGACGCTTTACTAAAAGTGTTGGTGTTGCGCAAGAATACACAAATGCCGTTAGTAAGGGATAACTAAGAGATAGTTTGTGCACTCTAATAGTATGGCTTCTAAAAGCGGCACTCCTAAAAAATTGATACCGCACACTGCGCTGTTGTATTGCAGGCGTTAAGGCCGTATTTACTGCTTCTTGTAAGATGAAAGTTGGGCAGTATTCATATACTCCCCATAAAGATTGTTAAAATAGCGTTATTGTCCAGTAATTCTATGGGTAACTTAATATTACTAGGTGGGAGTATTTTTTTGTGGAGGAAAATAATGTTCTATATAAAAGCAAAACGCCACCCTAAGGTGGCGTTTTAACATCTGATCTGCTCAAAGTTTTCTAACGCTCTGGCGATATTTGCCAGAAGTAAAAACTGAGTTAAAGCAGATGTAAGCCTGAGTTAACACTTACATCAGCTTAACTTTGACTTATTCAGTAGTGCTAGTTTTAGCTTTTGCTGCTTTAGCTGTTTCTAATTTAGAGTCAGCTTGGTCTTTTGTAGCGCCTGCTGTTGCAGTTGTGCTTTTCGGCGCTACAAACCAGGCAAATTCTTGACCGCCAACTTGCTCGCCAGCTGCGCGGGCTTGTGCCAACTCAGCGACGACTTCAGCACGAGTTTTTGTGGACGTTGTCGCATCTGCAGCAAAAGCAGCGCTAGTTGTCAAAGCGATCAGGCTAACAGCAGCAAATATTTGTTTTGAATTCATGTTCATTCTCCAGTAATCAAATTAAGTAAGTGGTAACTCATCGTTGAACCAATCCTGGCTCGGCATATGCCGGTCTCAATTTGCATGAGAAGTGAATTAAAACCTACACCATTCACTTCCGATGCCAACTGCAACATGCCTGAGGATTTGGCTTCGATGTGCCATTTATGTTGCACTGCACACCGATGAAAGGAGTGTAGGCTTTTCGGATTGAACAAGAAAGGTGGTAATCAGTAATATACTATTGCGGAATACGAAACAATAAGGGGCTTGAAAAATGGATCGCTTGCAATCGATGCGTATTTTTTCCAAGGTAGTCGAGCTAGGGAGCTTTGCCCGTGCCGCGTTATCGCTGGAGGTGTCAAACGCGGTAGTCACTCGTTACATGGCTGATTTAGAGACGCATCTTGGGACGCGCTTGCTTAATCGTACCACTCGAAAACTATCATTGACAGAAACAGGGCAAATCTACTTAGAGCGTGTGCGCCAAATTTTGGCCGATGTGGATGACGCCGATGCGGTTGCTTCATTCTCTGCAAAAAAGCCTAGCGGTACCTTGCGGATTTACTCGCATCCCGGTTTTGGCAAGACCCAGCTGGCGCCCTTATTACCTAGATTTGCTAAAGAATTTCCAGACGTCGTGTTGGATGTCAGGATTTCTGATCGGACTGTCGATCTGGTAGAGGAGGGAATTGATGTTGGTTTTTTCCTTAACTTACAAAAAATAGACGCTAGCATGATCGCCCGTAAGCTTGCCACTTCCGAGGTGATGTTGTGCGCATCGCCTCAGTATTTAAAGCAATACGGTGTGCCGAAAGATGCCGACGATGTGTCTAACCATAAGTGCCTGAATTTTGGTTATGACTTCATGAGGGATAACTGGATGGTTCAGGGGCGTAAGGGCGCTTTGCCCGAGCCGCGACCAATTCCCATCCATAGCTGCGTTATTTCTAATAATGCCGATGTACTCAGGGTTTGCGCGCTAGCCGGTATGGGCTTGGTATTGCGTCCTTCGTTTACTTTGGGCGACGATTTGATTAGTGGTCGCTTAGTCAGGTTATTTCCCGAATACTCGTTGGGCGAAGTGTCAGTCTCTATGGTCTATCCAAGCCGTCGTTTGCTGTCGGCCAAGGTCAGAAACTTTGTTAATTTTGTTTCCGACCAATTTCCACATCCTGAGAGTGATATGTGGCTGAGTTAGTGCCTACTTTAGTCGTCTATATTGACTGGGCTAACTGCCTGAACGTGTCCGCGAAAATAACAGCGATGCAGTAGCGAGAACGCTGCACCCGGATAATCTTCTTTAAAAATACAAAGATGATCGATGCTTAAAGGTGCATCAATTGCAAAGCATGCTTCAGCAGCCTGCTGCAAAATTAACGCCGTTGAGTAATCGATATGCGCCAGAGAATCGGTCAGTGTCATGTGGAAGCGATATTGCTCTTCGGTATAATGATAAGCCCAACGTCGCAGCAACTCTTCTTGCCGCGCCGTTAAATTTTGTTGGCGGCGCTTTTGCCAGTCAGCATCAGTCATCGGCGCACGTAATGGATCAAAATACGCCACGCAGTCTTGGGCGAGCGCTGCAATTGCGCTACGGTTCGTGGCAGTCTGCAGGGCTAAAAAATCCCCCAACTTTTGTACACTCAGCGTGACGATGCTCAGTGCTATAGCTTGCTGACAAAATTGGGCGACATGCTGCACCAAATCACCTTCACTTACGCCTAGAGCCAGACTGAATGGTGCTTTTAAGGTGGCATGGAATCCGTATCTGCGCGCGTTTTGGGTCAGGTCTGCCAGCTGATTTGGCGTTATTCCAGCGATCAGATTTTGTGAGAGATGTTGCTCAGACGACGGATCTCGCCCAAGCCAATGGCAACCGGCTTGCCACCAAGGCGAATCATCATCGGGCGCAAAATAAAGAGCGTAACGTGTCATAGATGCCTACTTGAGAGCTTTTGACCACGGAGCGCATGCTATGCTTCCAGGCGCACCTAATAATCAAAATCGATATGATACACACCATACGCAACGCCAGAATTGTGACGACTGATTCTGAATTTATCGGTAGCTTTTGTTATGAAGATCAAGTTATTACCGATGTGTCCTCCGGTAATAGCGGATTGGCTGGGACCGATTGGGACGGAGATTTTCTACTACCAGGTTTGGTAGAAATTCATACCGACAACCTAGAAAAACATTTAATGCCGCGCCCCAAGGTCAGTTGGCCGATCTTGCCCGCAATTGTTGCGCACGATGCGCAAATTGCCGCTTCTGGTATCACCACTGTATTGGATGCAATTGCTATCGGCGATATCGATACCGATAGCCTGCGCATGCAAACATTGCATGCCAGTATTCAGGGTTTGCAAACTGCAGCAAGCGCCGGTATTTTGCGCGCAGATCATTTTTTACATTTACGTCTTGAACTAGCAGAACCAAAGCTGATCGGGATGTTCACGCCATTCCTGCAAGATCATCGCTTAAAACTCGTCTCGTTAATGGATCACACTCCAGGTCAAAGACAGTGGACGAATTTGCAACATTATCGTACCTATGTAACGGGTAAGCGTGGTTGGACCAACGAAAAAGTGGATGGTATGTTGGCGCATTTACTAGAACGCCAGCAAACTCACGCTTCGGCTAACCGGAGGGAAGTCGTCAGATTGTGCCGCGAGTCAGCAACGCCCATCCCTTTGGCTAGCCATGATGACACCACGCTAGATCATGTCAACGAGGGCGTGCTCGAAGGCGTCAGCATGTCAGAGTTCCCCACCACTTTTGCCGCCGCACAAGCTGCCCGCGAGCATCAATTAGCCATCATCATGGGCGCGCCAAATGTCGTCCGGGGCGGTTCTCATTCGGGCAATGTATCGGCCAAAGACTTAGCCAAGGCTGATTTGCTAGACGTTTTGTCATCAGATTACGTTCCAGCCAGCTTATTACACGCCGCTTTTTTACTCCACGAGTCCGGCATGTCCTTGCCAAAAGTAATTGCAACCGTAACAAGTAATCCCGCAAAAATCTTAGGTATGCATGACCGGGGGGAGATCACTAAAGGTTTACGCGCAGACTTTATCCGGGTTCGGATAGTGGAGAATTTCCCAGTAATTATGGGGGTTTGGAAAACTGGGAGACAGATCTGTTAAATATTTAAATGGCAATAAAAATTACTATTTTGAAAACAAAAATACGCACACTTACAAAAATTTACATTTATAAATTGCACCAAATTAGCTCGATTTAGCGCATTAAATAATTGCAATAAGTTGCTCTGATGAAACATGCGATTTAATCGTATGCAACGATTGAAAAAACGAATATAAAACAAAAATCTAAAAAATCACAATTACAGAAAATAAAAAGCTTATATATTTTTTTCTACCTATTTTTATTCATTTATTTTTGAAAAAAATCTTCCAAAGTTAGTTTTGTTTAGAAAAAAAGCAAGCTTTTAAGATTTTTTAGAACGCACGAAATCCAAGCAAATCAAATAAAAATTATCAAAACAGATAAAGAAAAGGCTGTTGTATTTTTGTGCCCACCAAGAGCAACTTGATTGACAGCAATCTGACAGAAATGGTTCCATGCACTATCAAGTTTTTTGATACTTTGTGATACTTTAAATTACACATCGAAAAATTTGGGTTTGTTTAAAAACCTAAATAAAAAAGTTTTATTGATAGATGGTTGCTACACCTTACGGGAGCTACACAATGATAAAAGAAAAAATTATTTCTCGATCAGTGCGTCTGATGTTTACAGGCGGATTGATTTTGGGAGCGCAATTTGCTGGTGCGCAAGAGGTTGAAAAAGTACAAAAAGTGGAAGTAACTGGTACTCGTATCCCAACGATCAATGTTGATGGGCCAAGCCCAGTCACTGTACTTAGCGCGAAAGACATTAAAATTGACGGCGCCAGAAGTGTCGAAGATCTACTGAATAATCTGCCTCAAGTATTTGCTGATCAAGGTGGTGCAATATCTAACGGCGCTACCGGTACATCTTCTGTCAGCTTACGCGGTCTAGGTGCCGATCGTACTTTGGTGCTAGTCAATGGTCGTCGTTTACCTTCCGGCAGCGTCAGCAGTTCAGCCGCCGATTTGAACGAAGTCCCAGCAGGTTTGATCAAACGCGTTGACGTGTTGACTGGTGGTGCTGGTGCAGTTTACGGTGCAGGTGCTGTAGCAGGTGTGGTCAACTTCATACTCAAAGATAATTATGATGGTGTTGAGATGCAAGTCAACTCCAGTGGTAATAATCACAGTCAGCACAACGATGTCGGTGCAGTAGTCAGTGCGCGAGGCTTCCCAGTCCCTGGAAGCGCTGGATATGACGGTAAAGTTCAAGATGCAAGCATTTTGATGGGTAGTAATTTTGCCGATGGTAAAGGTAATGCAACTTTATACTTTACTTACAAAAAGACAGACGCCCTGTTGCAATCGCAACGTGATTTTACTTCTTGCGCATTAGGCTCTTCTGCTGCTGGGTTTAGCTGCAGCGGCTCTGGTACTCCAGCAGGTGGTCGTGTTGCGTTGCAATCGGGTGGTAGCTCGTACACTAATGCAGATACAAATGGTACAGCACGTAAATACGTATCATCATCGGATGCATATAATTTTGGACCATTAAATTACTTACAACGTCCGTCAGAAATTTATGGTTTTAATGCGCAAGCACACTTTGATATAAACGATCGAGTACGTGTGTACGAAGAATTCAACTTCCATACTTACAACACAGATGCACAAGTTGCACCCGGGGGTGTATTTTATGGTCAGCAGGCAACCTTGTCATATGATAATCCTTTGCTCTCAAGTTCATGGAAAGCTGCTCTGGGTTTGAAAAAAGCTGGTGATACGGCTGCTGTGTTTGTGGGCAAGCGCAACGTTGAAGGTGGCCCTCGTATTAGTAG
Source organism: Undibacterium sp. 5I1 (assembly GCF_034314085.1). Taxonomy (NCBI): domain Bacteria; kingdom Pseudomonadati; phylum Pseudomonadota; class Betaproteobacteria; order Burkholderiales; family Oxalobacteraceae; genus Undibacterium; species Undibacterium sp. 5I1. The sequence goes on along the minus strand of NZ_JAVIWI010000001.1, from coordinate 3,524,861 downwards.
CATCTCAGACACGTCATATCGTAACGTCTTAGGCGTCAAAGGTGATATCGGTAACTGGCACTACGATGCGTTTGCACAAATTTCCCGTGTAAATCACCAAGAGTCAGAAAATAATTATTTCTCTACGGCTAGGATTTCTAAAGCACTGGACGTAGTAAATGTAAATGGTCAGGCAGTTTGTCGTTCAGTAGTTAACGGAACCGACCCAAATTGCGTACCGTACAACTTATTCACACTTGGTGGCGTAACACCTGCAGCATTGAAATATTTGCAGGTCACAGGTTTAAAAACAGGTTACACGCAACAATCAGTGTTGGGCGCGAACATCGGTTCTGATCTGGCCGCTTATGGTATCAAGTCACCATGGTCTGCAAACGGTGTTGGCGTGTCTTTCGGTACCGAACAGCGTACAGAAAAATTGGTTTATACACCCGATCTGGAAAACTCCACAGGCGATTTAGCTGGCAGTGGCGGCGCATCTCCTCCACTTGCTGGTAACTACACTGTCAAAGAAGCATTTGGTGAGGTGCATATCCCCATTGCAGAAAAGCGTCCACTGATTGAGTCCTTGGATCTGAGTGCAAGTTACCGTTACTCTGACTACAGCACCAATAAGACGACAAATACTTATGGTTTAGGCATTGAATGGTCACCAGTCAAACAATTGCGTCTGCGTGGCAGCTATCAACAAGCTGTCCGTGCACCAACTATTTTTGATTTGTACAATCCACAATCGGTTGGGAATAATGGCCCATCTAATGATCCATGCAGTGGCGCAACTCCTACAGCCAGTGCCGCACAATGTGCACGCACAGGTGTCACCGGAGCACAGTACGGTAATGTGACTAACAACTCCGCTAATCAGTATCAGTCGTTGACAGGTGGTAACCAAAACGTTAATCCGGAAAAAGCAAAAACCTACACATTAGGGTTTGTAGTCGAGCCAGTTAAAAATCTGAGTGTCACAGTTGATATGTTTAACATTCAGATTGACAACACTATCAGTACTGTCGATCCAACCACTGCATTAAATCAATGTTTGCAAACAGGTAATCCTCTTTTCTGTAACCTGATCCATCGTGACAAGTTCGGCAGTCTCTGGTTATCCACAGACGGCTATGTCCTAGCAAACACTACAAACATTGGTAAGGTGAACACCTCTGGATTTGACGTTGGTGGTAGCTACAGCTATAAATTAAATACATGGGGTAGCCTCAATTTCGGCTTCAACGGTACTTATTTGACTAAGTTGAGTGTTGAAAATATTCCTGGTTTGGGTGCATATGATTGCAAAGGCTACTTCGGCGCTACTTGCGGTACCCCGAATCCTGAATGGCGTCATAAGTTCCGTGCAACTTGGGCAACTCCATGGAAAGTGGAAGTTTCTGGAACATGGCGTCACTTTAGTAGTGTGAATAACGATGCCTTGAATCCTAGTCCTTTGTTAGCAGGCACTGTTAATCCAATCGAAGCAACTTTAGCTTCACGTGATTACTTTGATTTGTATGCTGCATATCCAATCAGTAAGACAATTACGATCAGCGGCGGTATAAATAACTTGTTTGATAGAGACCCTCCAATCGCTTCCACGAACGCAACCGCAGCGGCTGGTTCAGCTAACGGCAATACTTATCCACAAGTATATGATTCTTATGGTCGTAAGTTGTTCATCAACTTAACTGCTAAGTTCTAAAAATAGTATTTTGTTAAGACGTACGAAAAAAACGGCAAGCTTAGGCTTGCCGTTTTTCGTATACAAGTTAAATACCTATGATTTGCTAAAAACCACAAGTTATAAAAGCGAAATCAAATGAAAAATACACAGACAATCTTAAAAGAAATTGAAGTGTTAGCAATGCTTGCAAAAAATGCTATGAAATCTGGCAAAGAGCAGGACGCATTTAAATTCTGGGGAGAAATTTTACAAATTTCACCTAACCACACGCCGACGCTGAATGAATTAGGAAAACATGCTTTAAAAAAAGGTGAATTAAAGTCAGCTTTAAGTGCATTTCAACGGGTAGCCTGTATTGAAGGTAATGATCCCAGGGTATGGATTAGTTTGGCAATCACCTACCGTCAATTAGAAGACGATAGTAGCGAGGAGCATTCCATTCAACAGGCCTTGGTTGCTGATCCTAGCGATCTATTGGCATTGATGATGAATGCAGATTTACTGGATAGGCAAGGTAAACATCATCAAGCCGTTTTAGCGCATGGAGCCGTTGCCAAAGTTGCGCCTCCCTTAGAAAAGCTGCATCCAAGTTTACAGCCTGCAGTTTTACATGCGATTAAATACAAAGAAGATTACGATGAAAAATATGGACAATTTTTAGATGACTATTTAGAACCTTTTTACAAGGAGTTTTCTGGCGAAAAGTTACATCGTTTTCGAGATTCCGTTGACATCATGGTTGGGCGTAAAAAAAGATTTGATTCTCAATCAATGGCGTTTCATTATCCCAATTTAGCTCCTATTGAATTTTTTGACCGAGAAGAATTTCCTTGGTTGCAAAAAATTGAACAAGGGACTGATCAAATTCGCGATGAGTTTTTGCATACATTACAGACCGAAACAGGATTCACACCTTATCTTGAATATTCTCCGGGATTACCGCTGAATCAATTTGCAGAATTGAATAATTCACCAAATTGGAGCGCTTTTCACTTATACAAAAACGGCAATTTAGTGGAAGAAAACGCATCTAGATGCCCCACGACAATGCAATTGTTAAAGAATGTACCTCAACCCATTCAACTTGGCAGGACACCATCTGCAATGTTCTCTTTACTCAGGCCCAATACAAAGATCCCCCCACATACGGGTGTCTCGAATGTGCGGCTGGTTACTCATATCCCTCTAATCATTCCTGATGGTTGTGGCTTTAGAGTTGGAAATCAGGTCAGACCTTGGGAGTTGGGTAAGGCATTGATATTTGACGACACTATTGAGCATGAGGCTTGGAATAATAGTAATAAGCCGCGCGCCGTGTTGATATTTGACATCTGGCACCCTCATTTAACTTTCGCTGAACAACAGTTAATTACTGCTATGGCGAATGGGATAGCGGAATTTAAAAAATAGAAAATTAAGTATTAATTTCGTTTCAACAGTAAAACAATATTTCTCTAGTCACATCAGTTTGGTTTTTTGCATTCTTGTACACGCAAAATGCCTGTTGTTTTTTTGAGTTACTTGACAGTGACGCGATTGACAGCAATCTGGCAGAAATGGTTCCATGGTGTATCAAGTTTTTTTGATACCTTGTGACACTTTAATTTACATATTCAAACTAGCTTACATTTGTAGATCAAAAAATGGGGTTTATTTGCAAACCTGTAAGCACAAAAATATTCTGTTCTATATAGATCAGTCGTCACACCAATTTAGGGAGTTACATAATGATAAAAGAAAAAATTCTGTCTCGATCAGTCAGAATGATATTTTCCGGCGGCGTAGTAATGAGCTTAGGCTTATTGGCTCAGCCTGCATTCTCACAAGAAGATGCAGCTCCGCAGCGCGTAGAAATTACTGGTTCGTCGATTAAGCGTATTGCTGTCGAAGGCGCACTGCCAGTTCAAACTTTGTCTAAAGCACAAATTGAACAAAGCGGTGCAACAACGGTAGCTGATTTGGTTGCTTCCTTGCCATCTATGCAGGGTTTTTTGACTTCCTCAGCCTCTGTTAATGGCGGCGGCGGCGGTGTTCAGACTGCTTCTATCCACGCAATCGGCACAAGCTATACCTTAGTATTGCTTGATGGTCATCGTGTTGCGCCATACGGCACTGGTTCTGCGGTCAATTTAGCAAGTATCCCTTTATCTGCAGTTGAGCGCGTCGAGATTTTGACAGATGGTGCTTCTGCCCTGTACGGTTCTGATGCTATCGCAGGTGTTGTCAACTTCATCTTGAAGAAAAATCAACAAGACGCGAACATAGAATTGACATACAACACTCCTGACGCGTCAGCTAAAGGTGCTACTTCTAATATCGCGATCTCCAAAGGTTTTGGTGATGTAGAAAAAGATGGTTACAACGTTTTATTCGCATATAGCCACGACGAACAGACCCAATTAGACGCAAGCGACCGCGCATTCAGTGCCAACGGTGGTGTTCAACAGTTTGTAAATGGCGGTAAGGTTTATTCTTTATACCAAACAAGTTCAAACTCAATTCCAGCAAACGTAACGGTAAAGGGTGCTGGATTTTCTAAGGCATTTAACCCTGCGCTAGTTAACACTGGTGTTTGCCCATCAGGAAATACCTTTGTATCTGGCGTTACATGTCGCTTTAACTTTGCAAGCACCGTAGAAGCTTTGCCGCAATTAAAACGTGATGGTTTCCTGGCAAAAGGTAGTTTCAAGATCAATCAAGACACATCAGTTTATGCAGAGGCTTTGTATTCCAAGTTCACAAGTACTGCCGCTTATGCACCTCCTGCTCAGCCGCTGGGCGTTGATATAAACAGCAAACTGTACAAGCAAGAAATCGTGCCAGCACTTGTTAAATTAGGAATAGATCCAACAAAGGTAACATCCGCAACGATGAATTTGCGTTTGGTTGATGCTGGACGACGTACCGATGGCTATGACACAGAAGCTAAGCATGTAGTAATCGGCGTTGAGGGTAATGCCAAAGGTGTTGACTACAACTTGTCGTATACACATTCTGAAAATAAAGCGACTGATAATGCTGTAGCGGGGTATACAAGTGGCGATCAGTTTGCAGCATTATTTGCCAGTGGTGCTTACAATCCTTTTGTCGCTCCAACAGCTGTCACTAAAGCCGCTTTGGCACCAGCCGTATTGCATCAAGTGCTTGATCAAACAGTATCAAAAATCGATGTTGCTAGTGCACGTGGATCTATGGAGTTGTTTAAAGCACCAGGCGGTATGGCACAGTTAGGTTTTGGCGGCGATTTTTCTAAGCAAAGTTATTCTGATAGTCCAAGTCCAATTGCTCAAGGACCGAACGTTTTGCAACCAAACTGGACCGATACTAATATCGGCGGTGGTACTGGTGCGTTACCGTTTGACTCCTCACGTAATAGCTGGGGTACTTTTGGTGAGTTGTTAGTCCCTGTTATCAAGAACTTGGATGTAACTGCTGCTATTCGTTACGATAGTTACGACGCGGTAAAAAATAACAAGAACTTTGATGTGAATGGTAATCTTGCAGCACCTGCAACACAAGGTAATACTGCTAGTTCTTCTACCTACAAATTGGCTGTTGCATATCGCCCTGTCGATGAGTTGTTGTTACGCGGTTCTTACGGAACAGGTTTTAAAGCGCCAACTTTGTCGGCTATTACAAGTCCCCTGACAAATGGCGGTTCCTCTAACTTCCATCCTTGTCCTATTACTTCTGGTCCACTGTTACCTTTGTGTAACGGTACTGCAGAATACGGTTTGTTGTCTGGTGGCAATGCATTGACTGGCGCTTCTGGTTTAAAGCCTGAAAAGTCCACTCAGTACACTGTTGGCTTCCGTGTAGAACCGATCAAGAGTCTGTCTATTGGTTTCGATTTGTGGGACATGAAACTAAAAGATCAGATTGCAACATTGCCTGAAAGTCTGGTATTTGATAATCCAAAGACCTATGCAGCTTTGTTCTCGTCTTACTATGATCCTATCCAAAAGCAAAATGTTTTGGTAGCTGCGTTGACACCATTTAACATTGCTGCTTCTCATTACCAAGGTATTGACTGGGATCACACTTTCACAACTTCGACCACTTTCGGCAAAGTAGCGCTGAACTGGACAGGTACGTATATGTTGAAAGCTGACCAAGATGTTCCCGGTTCTGGAACTGATCACGGTGTTGGACGTTTTAACTCATACAATGATGTCGTCTTCCGTGTAATTTCTAAGTTGACCGCAACTTGGAAGCCAAGTGAAAAATACTTGCATTCATTTACTGCAAACTATCACTCTGGTTACCATGATGCACCTATCACTGCCGATGACGCAGCTGTCCGTGTAGTGAATGCAGATGGTACTTTAGGTGCTTATGTAGATTCAGTCCGTGACGTTAAGTCTTACACAGTATTTGATTGGCAAACTAAAGCGAAGTTGACTAAAAACTTCACTTTAACTGGTGGCATCAAAAATCTGTTTAACGTAGATCCTCCGTTCTCTCAACGTATTAACGGTGGTGGTAACCAACTGGGTTACGATGGTCGTTACACAGACCCATTAGGACGCCAATTCTACTTAGTAGGTAACTATAAGTTTTAATAGTTAGTATAAAAGAGCAAAGTTTTATTTTAAAAGCCGCTTAGAGTTTATCTAAGCGGCTTTTTTCTATGAGTCATTGTCTTTAAGCAAGAGTCGTTTATCTGTAGCTGAGCGAATTATTTTAAAGAGTCAAGAAACTGTTAATCGATTAATGCTGAATTTGTTACTTATTAAGTTTCGTTAGGGGAATTATTATCGTTTATTTCATCACGCAATAATTGATTCTTTTAATATCGTCGTAAGCAAAAACAAGAATAATTCCAACGCTTCGTCGTACTTATTAGATGTCATCTTAGTGTTAATTGTTCAAAAGAATCGTACATATTTATCTCCGATTTCCTAATTCGTTCGACAAGTATGGATTGTATTTTTCATGCAGATCCTAACTGCTTATCGTTCGCAATGAACTCCCAACCTTACATACAAATTTTTTTAATTATTTGACAAATAATTAAAAAAATTTGAAATAGTCATCTTCTTTTCCTTAAAAATATCTTTGTAATTTTGATATTCCTCTAAACAATATTGTTGTTTTTTGAGACAAAGATAAAGCGCAGTATTGACACGAATATCCCAAAAATGTTCCTATGCAATGTAAGCGTTTTGAAACGATTAGTTACATTTGGATGTTTCAAAAGGCCTCTATATTTACATCAGAATAATCAAGAAACATTTGGTTATGAGGCGTTACAACTCGCACCAATAGCGCTTATTCAAATAAAAATTTGAGAAGCACATTGTTGACTCACATACTCAGGAAATTTCATGTCCAAGAAGAATCTGGTTTTTAAGAAAACGTTAGTCGCGCACGCGTTGACTGTCGCGTTTGGCGTAGGTGTGTTGGCAGTGGGTGCCAACCAAACTGCGATGGCACAGTCCAACACAGTTGGTACCGTGTATGGTAAGGTTGTAGCAGGAACAGCTACTTCCGTCGTGCTAAAAAATACCGATACCAATTTGACACGTACCGTTACAATCGATGCGACAGGTAAGTATCAAGCAACAGCTTTGCCTTCGGGGCACTATAAAGCAACCTTATTGAAAGACTCTTCTGTTCTTGCAACTACAGAATTGGACGTACTCTCAGGTCAAGGTGCAGAGCCAGATTTCGGTGCTGCCGCTAATGCTGGAGTGCAATCCATTGAGGTCTCTGCACGTCGCAGCCGTATTGACGTTTCTAACTCAACAAACGGTGCAACGTTCACTGCGAAAGAATTGGCAAAATTGCCAGTTGCTCGCAACGTCGATGCAATTATTCAATTAGCGCCCAATACAACTCGAGGCGATCCTACTTATGCAGCAGGTGCAAGTTTCGCCGGCGGCGGTGCTTCGGAAAATGCTTACTACATTAATGGTTTCCCTGTAACAAATCCATTGACGCAATTAGGCGCATCCGAACTGCCTTTTGGTGCAATTGCTCAGGCTGATATTTTGGTTGGTGGTTATGGTGTTGAGTTTGGTCGCTCTGTTGGTGGCGTAGTTAATATCACGGGTAAGAGCGGTACAAATAATTGGGAGGTCGGTGCAACAGCCTCGATTACACCTAACGCGCTGCGTGCAACGCCGCTTGATTATTACTACCCTGTGATTGGTGCTTCAAATACCAAAACTACTGATGGAACTCTGCGTTTCCGTCGTCAAGACAATTCCACAGAGCAGAAACAAGTGGGCGCCTATGTCGGTGGTCCGATTATCAAAGATAAGTTGTTCATGTTTTTGGCGGCAGAAGCGACTACAACGGATTTCTCCGGCGTGTACAACGGCAGAACATCCACCACAAACGCTGTAAATGGTTGGCAACAGCAAACAACAAAATTAAACCGTTACTACAGCAAGTTCGACTGGAATATTACAGACAATCATCGCTTAGAATTGACTGCATTAGGTGACTTGCCAAAAGTTGATAACAAATACTCTTCTTACGATTACACGACTCGTGTAGTTGGTTCAAAGATCAATTCATCCGATCACCAAGAAAATAATGGCGCTAATGGTGGCGAAGTTCAGATTTTAAAATATACCGGTAATTTGACTGATAACCTCACTTTGACTGGTTCTTATGGTCAAAGCAAGGCAACACATATCTATCAGCCAGCAGGTTACAACCCGAATGTATTCCAAGTAGCCGCCGATGCTAACAACCAAGCACCTGGTTTTAACTACAACAGTCCACAAGGCTTTAGTGGAAATCTGCCTTTTTCTGGTTCTACAGATACTGTTAAGGCCTTCCGTCTGGATTTGGAATATAAGTTAGGACAGCACACATTGCGTGCCGGTCTGGATAATAATTCAATGACATCCTTGAATGCTGGTGACTCCGCGGCGGGTGGCGGTAACTGGACATATCTGAAGTCAACGACGCCTAACTTACCAACGGCTGTTGCTGGTGGCACAGTACCTGCGCTAACACCATACGGCGGTCTGGCAGCTCAAGGTTACTACGTAGAGAAAATTTTGAGCTCTACAGTATCTAATGCATATGCAGATCAGGCAGCGCAATATATTGAAGATCGCTACCAAATTACTAAAGACATCTTGCTGACGGCAGGCCTGCGTAATGAGCAGTTCTCTAACTCAAATCAAGATAAAGTTAAGTACATTGAAATGAAAAACCAATTAGCACCTCGTTTTAGTGCTGCTTGGGATGTCAACGGTGATTCTTCTTTAAAAGTATTTGGAAGTGCTGGTCGTTATACAGTTCAGATGCCGACAGTGGTTGCTTTGCGTGGTGCTAATGGATCGTTGAATACGAATCAATATTTTGCATACACTGGTACCGACGCAAATGGTTCCCCAACTGGTCTGACTCAATTGACCAATGTATTATCTGCCAATAACGAATACGGCCAAGCAAAAGATCCTAAGGTGATTACTTCTACAGGCCTGAAGCCAAGCTATCAAGATGAAATTACGTTGGGTTTCGAAAAAGCTTATTCAGCTAATTTAAATTTTGGTGCGAAAGTAACTTACCGAACTCTGCGTTCTACGATTGACGACTTCTGTGATCAACGTCCATTTGATAAATGGGCTGCACGGAATAATGTGAGTACGGCTAATTGGCAAGGTTTTGGTTGTGCATCTTTCAATCCAGGCGAAGACAATGATTTCTTAGTTGATTTCAATGACGCGAACCCAGCAACAGCTCGTAAAAATTATACAAAAGTACATTTAACCGCAGCTGATCTCGGTTTCGAAAAAGCAGAGCGTAAATATACAGCTGTCGATTTATTTGCTGAGCATCCATATCGCAGTGGTTGGTACGGTAAGTTGAACTACACATGGTCACGCAGCACTGGTAACACTGAAGGTCAAACTTTATCTGATACTAATACTGGACAAGCTGACGTTGCAGCGACTCAAACTTGGGATTATCGTGAGCTGATGTTGTACGCAAACGGACTTCTGCCAAATGACCGTACTCACCAAATCAAAGCGTATGGTTTCTATGATTTGACTCCTCAATTGTCCGTTGGTGGTAATTTGTTACTCGCAGCTGGTCGTCCACGTTCATGCTCGGGTACTAACCCTACACCAGCTGATTCACCAAACTACACTTCAGCTTCGCACTATTGCTTTGGTGCAACTGGCGCGCAAAATATTCCATCACCACGCGGCACGGTGGGTAACTTAGAATGGGATCGTCGTTTGGATTTGAATATTGTTTACAAACCATCGTTCTTGAGTGGCTTGTCATTAAAACTTGATGTTTTTAACGTTTTTGATGCACAAACTGTACAAAAAGTGGTTGAACGTTACAACACAGCAAACGTTCGTTATGCAATTTACGAAGGTGTCTTAAGCTACTCTGCACCGCGTACCGCAAAACTGACAGCTGAATATAATTACAAATTCTGATTTATAGAATATGTAATGGTGTCTTTGTCTAAGTTACTTAGATATATTTAGTAAGATCAGCAAGAACAAAAAAGCCCCAGAAATTTGGGGCTTTTTTGTTGTTTTTTAGATTGTAATTTGATCTCTGCATGCTTTAATAACCAGCCTTAAAGTTAGTTTGAAAACGCTTTAAATAAAAGCTTGTTAAGTATCAAAACGAATAAGAAATTTAACCCCAGTTAAAGGAAAACCATGTCCGGTCTGTCACGCTCTGTTCTGATCGCTTTATCCGTCGTGTATATCGTTTGGGGATCGACGTATTTTGCGATTCATGTGGCATTAACATCATTCCCACCATTCCTCTTGATGGGTACACGTTTTCTAGCCGCGGGTAGTTTGCTATTTGCTTGGAAAAAATGGCGTGGTACTCCTAGTCCCAAGATACGGGAGTGGAGCGATGCAGGAGTAGTTGGTGTGTTAATGCTGGGTGGAGGCATGGGTTTTACGGCACTAGCACAGCAAAGTATTTCCTCAGGATTGACCGCCGTATTTATTGCTTGCTCCCCGATGGTTTTGTCGTTTTGCGTGGGTTTTTTTGGAGACTGGCCTAACCGTCGTGAATGGACAGGAATAATGATCGGCTTCGCGGGTGCCGTGATGCTGGCATTTGGTGGCGAATTTTCTGCCAAGCCAATTGGTGTGATTAGCTTAATCGGGGCGATTTTAAGTTGGGATATCGGATCAGTGCTGTCGCAACGAAAATTAAAAATGGCGCCGGGTGCGATGGGATTTGCCAGTCAAATGTTACTTGGCGGCGCATTTTTGATGATGCTTGGTTTTTTGATGGGAGAAAAATTCAATACGCCAATCACTGTCAACGCGTGGATAGCTTGGTCTTATCTTGTAGTTGCCGGATCTTTGCTTGCATTTACTGCGTACATGTATTTGCTAAGCGCAGTAACGCCCGCCCTCGCTGGCAGCTATGCCTACGTCAACCCTGTGATCGCGGTAATTTTAGGCGTTATGCTAGGAGGAGAAAAAATTGGCGTGCGTGAAATGATTGCAATAACGGTGATTTTAGGAAGTGTGATCCTGATTACTACTGCGCGTAAAAAAACAAATGCTGCGCTTGATGCTGAGCATAGCTAGACTCTAGAAAAACTCTGCAGTATCGTTCGATTTTTCGGCATGCAGGTCGCCACTGTCGACCAAACTATCGTAGTAGCAAGTACGATTTCTGCCATTGCTCTTTGCAAAGTAGAGCGCCTGATCTGCACGACCCATAATCGCAACTGCAGGCTCAAACGGATCAATGCGGGCAAAACCCACACTCACTGTGACTTGACCTACCTGTGGAAATGGATATTGCTCCACATTTTCGCGGAAGCGATCAAAAATATGGTGTGCATCGTCTTGAGCCGTAGCGCGCAATAAAATCACAAACTCCTCACCACCGAAACGGAACAATCTGTCGGTGGGACGGAAAGACGAGCGTAAGAGATTGGCGATCAAAATCAATACCTCATCGCCATACAAGTGACCGAATTGATCATTAACACGTTTGAAGTGGTCAATATCCAGAACCGCTAACCAATGTGGCTTTTCGGGTTCAACGGACCTGCGGTCTTGCTCTGGTTCTGTTTCGGTATTTTTTTGCTGAGAGCTAACCCGCAAAATTTTGGAGAAATTATCGTCAAAAGTCTTACGATTTAATAAACCTGTCAATGAGTCTCTCTCACTGTAATCGAGTAAGTTTTGGAAGTTACGATAAACGATCAAAATCCCTTCCATCACTTGAGAAGTATTTTCGTTATACGATTCAGGATTGGCGATTTCTAGACAGGTGTTTACCTTTTCGTTAGTCCAGATTGGTAGCCATATTAAACGCTTACCATCTTCTGACAAACCTTCGATCAAATTCTGATGTTTTGTAATGCCGTCTTCCAAGTTGGGGTACTTGGCAATTAGATCACCGGCTAAGTTGATGGCGCTAATATCTGCGACTTCCAGCACTTTGCCATTTTTAATCGTGATTTGTGACTGTACAAATGTTTGCTTGCCTACGGTGGTTATATCCAGCACGCGTGCATACTCAGCGCGTGTCAATTCACACAAGGCCGAGATGACAGAAATATTGAGGAGATCATGGTCACGATGACCAGTAATTTCCACAAGATGTTTAATGATGGAATCCATACCCTACTAAGAGTTAACTGCAATAAGCAAACGAAGTGGCACCGACAATACCTTAGCAACGATTAAGAAACAATAACTTAACAACAATTTACAACATCTTTGTCACAATTACTTATTTTTAATCGGTTTATTCTGAATATTTACTATACCCAATGCATTCAGGGACAGCAACAACTACAAAGCTACATAAAGCGATTTTTATAATTATTTTGCATTATGATGATAAGTAAGACACGCGGACTAGGTTTTTCGGTAAAACTCAAAGCTCATGGACTTAAGTTTGACATCCGTAGGACATTAGCAATGTGGTTAAATAGATCTGCAATAATCATTTTGATGAAGGATGGGCGCATGATAAATACAAGTAAAATACTTATGATTGCGTGCATATTTCTATGATCAGTTTAGCGAGGAGAACGGCAATGCTTGATAACTTTAAACGTTCCCAACTTACCACAATGGCCATCGGTTTGTTGAGTTGTGCATGTATGCTACCTGCGCACGCTGATCACATTATTCAGGTGATTGATAGTGCTGGCAAACCTGTCCTTGATGCGGTCGTTTATTTTGATAATGGTACGATTGAAAAAACCAAGTCCGCCAAAGTTGATATCGAGCAAAAAGATAAAAAATTCATTCCGCTGGTGACGGTAGTGCAGACTGGGACAGCCATCAGCTTCCCCAATAATGACACGGTACGGCATCAAGCTTACTCATTTTCGCCAGCGAAGCCATTTGAATTAAAACTGTATGCAGGCAAGCCCGAAGCACCGATCACCTTTGACAAACCGGGGACCGTGGTAGTCGGCTGCAATATCCATGATCAGATGCTGGCGTATATCCAGATCGTCGATACGCCTTATTTCGCAAAAACAGATGCCAGCGGCAAAGCAAAAATTACTACCCTGCCTGCCGGGAAATATAGTTTAAAAACTTGGTACTATCAACAAATGGCAAATAGCCCAATAAGTGAGCAAGCCGTTGTAATCAAGGATGACAACTCTGCGCTTGTTGTCAAATTGAATTACAAAGTAAATTGAACTTGATCGCAGTGTTCCGGGATTGACTGAGTTAGTTACGCTTACAGTAAGTTACGATTATTATGGTTTATCGACCGGATATTAAAACAGCATGCAGCCATTTCAAAAAAATGAAAATCGCCACAAATCAGCAAGGATAGTTCATGCGTTTGCATAGCTTGGAAAGCCGAGTTGTCACTCTGTTTATCGCCCTGACCCTGATGGTTCAACTCGCGGGTTTTTTTGTTATTCAAAATACGATCTATCGCAATGCGCGCGCCTCTATTCAGGAAGAACTGAAGCGGAGTGAAAAAATCTTCAATCGCTTACTAGATCAGAATGCACAAAAACTCATACAAAGTGGCGAGGTGCTCGCTAAAGATTATGCGTTTCGTGAGGCAATTGGTACCAACGATACTAAAACGATAGAGTCTGCCCTAATCAATCATGGTGAAAGGATCGGTGCCAGTTTTTCTATGGTAATAGGCCTGGACCGCAGCGTTACGGCAGCTACCAGCGATGTTTTTGCAAGTAGTTTTCAGCAATCAATTTTGCCTTTGGTGATACAGGCAGAACAAGTCGGTAGCTCTTACCGCAATGCCGTCGTCCAAGGTAAATCGTATCAATTAGTGATGGTGCCGATTAAGGCACCTGTCACTCTTGCCTGGGTCTTGATGGCAATCCCGATTGATCAGCGTATCGTCGCTGACATGCGTGAATTATCAGGCTTGCAGATATCCCTGCTAACTGAAAATCATGCTGACGGGAATAAATGGATGCCGGATGTTTCTACTCTCAATGCAGAACAAGTCGCCATACTCGCAACCCAGATTCCCAAAATTCAAGATACAAGCCAATCCATCGCGGAACTACGCATTGGCGATGAAGAATACAGCGCGCACGTCCTTAAATTAGCCGAAAACGAGAAGTGGGTTACGGTCGCCGTATTGCAGATATCTCTGAGCGAAGCCATTGCGCCATATAAACAACTACAACGAGATCTCCTGATACTCACCATACTTGGGGTCATCATCGCCAGTATTATTAGCGTTGTCACCACTAAGCGAATTACTGGACCTATGCGTCAGTTAGCGGATACTGCCAAACGGTTAGGCGCGGGTGACTATACTGCCACAATCAAAGTGCAACGCAATGATGAAATCGGCGATCTGGCGCGGACTTTTCTGGTCATGCGTGATGGGATTGCCAACCGCGAAAAAGAAATCCGGCGCTTAGCGTATTGGGACATTTTGACCAATCTGCCAAACCGGGCACTGTTCGTGAGCATGTTGCAAGATGCGATTACACAGGCAAGGGCAAAAAAAACTACCTGTTATATTTTGATGATGGATTTGGATCGGTTTAAACATGTCAACGATGTGATGGGACATGGTTTTGGCGACCAATTACTGACGCAGGTTGCCCTCAGGCTGACTAATGAGTTAGGACAAGGCACCATCAAACCTGCTCGCCTGGGTGGTGATGAGTTCGTCGTCCTGTTACCCGACTCCACTTTGCTGGAAGCACAAGAGCTGGCTGCAAAAATTTTAGCATCCTTAGAAAAACCAATTTCGATCGAAGATCAAACCGTTGATCTGGGTGCGGGGATTGGTATTGCCGGCTTCCCAGACAATGCCAATGATGCCGAATCCCTGTTAAGCCGCGCAGAAGTGGCGATGTATACAGCCAAGCGTGCCAACAGCGGCGCAGTAACCTATGTACCAGCCATCGACAAATCCAGCCAGCAAAGTTTGTCCTTGTTGAGCGAATTACGCACGGCGCTGGAACAGCAGCATTTCCACTTATATGTACAGCCGAAAGTCGCATTAGATACCGGTAAAGTAATCGCCGTCGAGGCATTAATCCGCTGGATACATCCAGAACGTGGCTTTATTTTCCCCGATCAATTTATCCCATTTGCAGAGCATACCGGCTTTATTCGCCAGTTAACTCGCTGGGTGCTGAATGACGCCGCCCGTATTTGTAGCCTTTGGATAGCGCAAGGTCTCAACCTGAAAATGTCAGTCAACCTATCTACCCGCGATTTACTGGATCAGGATTTGCCGAACAAGTTTGCCGATATCTTGGAGCGGCACCACATCACGCCTGCTGCGTTTTGTCTGGAAATTACCGAGAGTGCGATTATGGATGACCCGATCCGGGCGCAACAGACTTTAGAGGGTTTGCATGCGATGGGCGCTGATTTGTCGATTGATGATTTCGGTACTGGCTACTCCTCACTTGCGTATTTAAAAAGCTTGCCGGTAGATGAATTAAAGATCGATAAATCCTTCGTTCTGAAAATGGAGAAAGATATTGATGACACTAAAATTGTCAAATCAACCATTGATCTTGGCCACAACATGGGCTTGCGGGTGGTGGCAGAGGGGGTAGAAAATAAAGAAGTCATGCAACTGCTCAAGGACATGGGCTGTGATCAGGCGCAAGGCTATTACATCAGCAAACCCATGCCAGCCGAGCAGATGCTCACTTGGATGGCGCAGTGGGATGCGAGCCAGACGCAACTGGACGCCAGTATTGCAAGTAGTTGACTCGCCTTTTTGATTTTTTGCCCAAGTTTGATCAGATGAATCCTGATTAACCAAACTATACTCACTATGAGTATAGTTTGGTTACCCATAGAATGATTTATCTATATGCCGATTTTTCAAAAAAAGATGGGGAGTATATTGAAATTTAGTGCTAACTTTCAATTAATCGTTGCCTCCTTGATCGTTTTCGACCTAAGTTGGTTTTACCTGAATCATACTTCAAGCCATCACATCTGATCCATTTGATGCGATTTACGATCTCGTTTATGGTTGTACATACGGCTATCGGCAATCTTGATCAGTCTCACATAATCGTCGCCATCTTCTGGGAAGCAAGACCAGCCTATTGATACACCTACGCTGACCATCACATCGTCCAGCGCAATCGGCATCTTTACCAAGGTCGAAATTTTCTCTACCATACTGTGGATATCGACAGAGCTTTTGGTATCTTTGAGCAGTAGTACAAATTCGTCGCCACCATAGCGCGCCACAACGTCGGACTCGCGAATAGTCGCTCTCAAACGGGCGGCAATGATGACTAAAGCGGCGTCACCTGCATCATGTCCATAGTTGTCATTAATAAATTTAAACCTGTCCAGATCGACAAATAAGATCGTGAACACATGCTGCCCATGAGGATTATCTTTTGCAATTTTTTGTAGGTAACTAATTTGTGCGAATAGGGATTCCCGGTTAGCGACTTGCGTCAATTTATCAAAACGAAGCTTCTTTTCCATATCAATAAATGTTTGCGCAAGAATACCAATTTCATCATTGAGGCGGATATCCAGATTGGGCAAAGGCTGCCCTTCGCCAAATTTTTCTGCCGCACTAGTAAGTTTTCGGATGTCACGTATGACCCGGTCAATAATGGTCAGACCTATCGTCAGTGCAAAAATAATGCAGGCCACAGCAATTAACAAACTCTCAAAAAAACCTTGGTTGACGCTACTCATAAAATCGGAGCGCGGTACCGCAACCACCGTCAACCAGTTCAAACCCTGTTTATCACCTAAGGCAGCGACTGCGACGTCTACCGTACCGGTCGCCAAAGTGAACGCCTGGGTTGACGAGACAGACTTATCACCTTGCAAAATTTTTCTTTGCCACGCATAACTGCGATTATAAATTTCGCTAATTAAAGGAGTCTTCATTTCTGATGCACGCAAGCGTTGAGGGGCGTCTCTCGGATTCGGGCGTTTGACAGCCAGCTCATCGCCAGATGTGGCAACGATATAACCATCGCTATCGATGATGTAGGCGACACTGTTTTTACTGATTTCTAAAGTCCGTAAAAAATCTGATAGTACTTTTAAGGTCACATCGGTTGCGACTACACCCATTAAAGTATGGTCGGTCTGAAACACAGGCTTGGCCAGAGTCACAGTCGGTTCTGCAGAAGTGAAGTCGTTATAAATTTGCGTCCACACCGGCTTATCGGACGCGATCGCTGCCCGATACCAAGGGCGCAACCGCGGATCGTATTGATCTGTCCGCAATAATACCGACCGGTCGCCCGGCGTTGTCGCCTGATAAACCTGACGTTGGCGTGCGCCGGGCTCATGCCAATACACCTCTACGAAATCAGGCTTGATCCGGAACACACCGACCATGCGGCCATCCTGACCGCCGTAATAGACGTAATTATTTACGTCCATAAACAGACCGCTGGCAGTCCACAATTTAGATTCCAGCAAACTCAGATCATCCGAGAAGTTTTGTAATGTCGGCGCATGCTTAGGATCTGGTGCTATGGCATCAAGCGCCACTAACGCGCTGTCTAAATGTCGTTCCGTCGCGCCGCTGATGCGATTAACCATATCGGTCAAAATGCGCTGGGTCAGTGTGTTGACTGCAGCAGTACCCGCCTTCGTCGATACCCAGCCAATGGCGGCAGCAACCCCTATTACTAATATAGTAATGGGGATAACTAATTCACGACGTAGGGACGAACGACTCATCTGCTTTTGTATAATAAAGTGTTAAATATCGTAATCTGACTTGAAGAAAATAGTGAAGAATTTAATCTGGTTTTATAAGATATCAGGAATGTAGGTTCAATCAAAATCCTGTCACGGCTTTGCTCGGGCAGATTTAGTTTTTTTTGGTAAAGTGTTGCGTAATTTAATGCTGTGAGATCGTTTCATATCAAGATGTTCATATTATCGATACACAAAATATCAACACCCTAAATCACCCGAAGCAAAAAAGCTCAGCAACACCGATCGAGTACCAACGCTCTTTAGCCACAGGTCATTTGATGTACAAAAAAAATGTAATCGTAATCGCAAGTAATGCGCTCTTTTTTTGTTTGTCCTGGTCACTTTTTGGACAAGTAGCCAACGCGCAAAATTTGCCCTTGCCCGACATGGGCAAATTGACAGCGACTGGTGGCGTCAGCCAGCTAGAAGGTGCGGGCGGCGGTGGCATTACGCCGTGGGCGCTGATCACCGGTTATGGTAGTGAAGATAGCTATGGTGTCAACGCACATATCACGCAAGTGGACACCCAGGATTACCGCCTTAAAACGTACGGCGTCGCGCTGGGTTTTGCTGACAAACTGGAAGTGTCTTTAGCTAAACAAGAGTTCACCGGCAGCCGCGCCCCCTTGGATCATCTCAATATTCAACAAGATATTGTTGGTATTAAATTGAAATTGTCCGGTGATGCCGTGACCGATCAAGACACGCTGTTGCCGCAAATTGCGCTAGGTGTGATGTTCAAGCGCAATAACGGCGTGGCGGGTCTTGGGGCACTTGGCGTCACCAATGTAAAGCAGCTTGGCGCAGTCAGTGACAACGGCGTTGACTACTACCTGTCTGCGACAAAACTATATCTGGCACAAAGCCTGTTAATCAACGCCACACTGCGGATGAGCAAGGCAAACCAAATGGGCTTGCTCGGTTTTGGTGGTGATAAAAACGATCAATATAAACCCCTGCTAGAAGGCTCTGTGGTCTATCTGATCAACCGTAAATGGGTCGCAGGGATGGAGTACAGAATGAAGTCGCGCAACCTCGGTGTTGATAATGAAAAAGATTATGCCGACGTGTTTTTGGCTTATTTCCCGACCAAGAATTTTTCTGTCACTGCGGCCTATGCCAAATTGGGTGACATCACGGTGTTTAATCCCACCACGCAGCGCGGCTGGTATTTATCACTACAAGTTGGTAACTAGTAAACGACAAGAGACAATACAAATGAACGCGCGACCAGTTTTAAAAATCTCGGCTGTAAAACTCTTGAAAGCACTGCTGTTCGTCGTGCCCATGTTTGCAGCAAATTCAGACATCTACGCAGAGTCCGCAACACAGACCGATGCGCTTTATCAAGGCTTGGGTAGTGAGGCCGGCATTGGCAATATTGTTGATGATTTGATTCCATTAGTACTGGCAGATCCACGTATCAAAGAGTCGTTCAAAGAAACCAACATGAAGCGCCTGGCCAAGCTATTAAAAGAACAATTTTGCGTTCTCAGCGGTGGCCCTTGCACTTACTCTGGCGACAGCATGAAGGTGTCACACGACAAGCTCGGCATCACTGGTGCTCAGTTCAACGCCCTGGCAGAAGATTTGCAAATCGCGATGGAGCAACAGCATATTCCTTCATCGGTACAGAACAAACTGATTGCCAAACTTGCGCCGATGAAGCGTGACATCGTTGAACCGAAAAAATAGCTTCAAAAAATAGCCTCATACGATTTGACAATATGTCACACAATATTCGTGGTTATGTCGCATTAGCTTGAATCCGGTTTGCTAAGGCCAACGTATTTCTTCCACGAGACGCTCGTTGCTGAGATGCTCCCAACCCACCTATCAGCGAGGAAATGACTATGTATTTGACGATGTATCTAAAGAACCGAGCTTTACAAGCCGCCATGATCAGCAGTTTTGCCATGTTCTGTCAGCAGGCTAGCGCCCAAACTACCGCAGCTGCCAGCACATCGACATCAGCCGACACACCATCCAGCATGCGACCCGACATGGGCAAACTGACCGCAACCGGCGGCGTTAGCCAGCTAGAGGGCGCAGGTGGCGGCGGTCTGACGCCTTGGGCATTAATCACAGGTTATGGCACACGCGACAGCTATGGTGCGAATGTGCATTACACCCAAGTTAAAACCCAAGATTACGGACTCAAAACCTATGGCGTAGCCGTTGGTATCGCAGACCGGGTCGAATTGTCCCTGGCTAAGCAAGAATTTACCGGCAGCCTGGCACCACTCAACTCGCTCAATATCCAGCAAGATATTCTTGGCATCAAAGTCAAAGTCGCAGGTGACGCTGTGTATGACCAAGATAGCTGGATGCCACAAATTGCCGTCGGCGCGATGATCAAACGTAATAACGGCATCGGCGGCCTTGGCGCGTTGGGCGTCACCAATGTCAAGCAACTCGGTGCCAAAGATGATCGTGGTGTGGATTACTACGCTTCAGCCACTAAAGTGTTTTTGGAACAAAGCCTGCTGCTGAACGGCGCCTTGCGGATGACCAAAGCCAACCAAATGGGTATTCTCGGTTTTGGCGGTGATAAAGAAGACAAGTACAAGCCTATGCTAGAAGGCTCTGCTGCTTATTTAATCACCCGCAAATTAGCCTTGGGGGCAGAGTACCGGATGAAGCCACGTAACCTCAGCGTCGATAACGAAAAAGATTACTACGACGTGTTTCTGGCTTATTTCCCGACTAAAAATGTGTCGATCACTGCGGCCTATGCCACTTTGGGCGATATCACCGTATTTAATCCGACCAATCAGCGTGGCTTCTATTTGTCGCTGCAAGCCGGATTTTAATCTGGCTGTATCGCGCAACACAGCGCACAGGCTAAAACACATACAAGAACTGACCTATTTTAGAAAGACATGATCATGCAAACACGTCTCAGCTCCAAGCTCGTCAAAGCAGCTGTTATCTTCAGCTTTGGCATTAGCGCTACTATCGCTACTTTCGCCACTAGCACAGCGGCATTCGCCCAGACCACGCCCGACGCGGTGTACCAAGGCTTGGGTGGCAAAGAAGGCATCAATAAAATTGTGGCTGATTTTTTGCCGATAGTTTTAGCAGACGACCGCATCAAAGACGCATTCAAAGAAACTGATATGGAACGCCTAGGTTTAATGTTGGCAGAACAGTTTTGCGCACTGACTGGCGGCCCATGCAAATACAGCGGTAAAGAGATGCAAGAAGCGCACAAGGGGATGAATATCAATAATGCACAGTTCAACGCCTTGGCAGAAGACTTACAAATCGCAATGGAAAAAAATAACATCCCCTCTTCGGTTTCTAATAAGCTGGTAGCAAAACTGGCACCAATGCAACGCCCCATCGTCACCAAGTAATTTCAACCGAGATAATCCATGCGCCGTCATTCCGTCATCCGCTTACTACAAGCCAGTTTGTTCCTCAGCAGCTTTGGCCTGCTGTCCAGCGTATGGAGCGTCACCATCAGCGCCAGTGCGGTGGATAAAAATGGCGCCTTAATGCCAGATGTTGTGGTGTACGCGACGCCGATCGGCGCGCCCTTGCCGCCAGTTGGCAAAACCGAGACTGAGGTGATTGCCCAGCGCGATTTGCAGTTCGCGCCCTATGTCACACCGATACGTGTCGGCACGCAAGTCAAGTTCCCCAATTACGACAAGCTGGAACATCACGTTAAGTCTTTCTCGCCCGCCAAAGAGTTTGAAATCAAAACCTACGACAAAGGCGTGACGCCACCACCCGTGATTTTTGATAAAGCGGGCATTGTTGTGGTGTACTGCTTGCTACACAACTGGATGCGCGCCTATGTCTTGGTGCTCGACACACCTTATTTTGCCAAGACGGACGACAGCGGCGTATTGAAATTAGAAAATCTGCCCAATGGTCAATACGAGATCAAGGCCTGGCACCCGAATATGGGAAGTATCAAGCCGCCTTTGACGCAAACCGTCACCATCAATGGCCAATCAACACTGCTGAAGTTCCAGTTTGATTTTGTGCCTATCGCCAGAAAACCAGCAAAAATGTAATTGGCTGGCTAGATATACTGATAGGGTGTATAGGCATAAATCGCCTTATTGCCGAGAAAATATTTGGACAATTAAATATACTCCCCTACTTTGCAATATTAAGCATGGAGGAATCCGTCGCTGAAGAGGCTTTGAACGCAATTCCAAAGTAACGCCAACTCATCCCAATGCTAAGCAGCTACTCGCTCCTACTATCAAGTCCGTCAGTGAAGACGTGATTTCGCCTGTAATGTGGTCCACGAACAAACTCCCATCCAGGACTCCCCATCTGCGCTGGCTTGCGGTATCCTTGCACCCATCTTCTTCATCCATAAAAAATCGAAAAAATGGCAAATTACGTCTACACCATGAACCGCGTCGGCAAGATCGTGCCGCCTAAGCGCCAGATTCTTAAAGATATCTCGCTCTCGTTTTTCCCTGGCGCCAAGATCGGCGTCTTGGGTCTGAACGGCTCCGGAAAATCCTCACTGCTTAAAATTATGGCGGGCATTGATAAGGACATCCAGGGCGAAGCCGTGCCGATGCCAAATCTGAACATTGGCTATTTACCGCAAGAACCCCAGCTTGACCCAGAGCAAACTGTGCGCGAAGCAGTCGAATCCGCGCTTGGCGAAGTATTCGAGGCCAAGGCTAAGTTAGAGCAAGTGTATGCCGCCTATGCCGAGCCAGATGCCGACTTCGATGCCCTCGCCAATGAGCAAGCACGCCTAGAAGCCATCATCTCCACTTCTAGCGGCGACAATGTTGAACTGCAATTAGAAATGGCCGCCGACGCATTACGCCTGCCGCCATGGGATGCCAAGATAGCGGTGTTGTCCGGCGGTGAAAAACGTCGTGTCGCACTGTGCAAATTATTGCTATCCAAACCCGACATGCTCTTGCTCGATGAGCCAACCAACCATCTGGATGCAGAATCAGTCGATTGGCTGGAGCAATTTTTATTGCGTTTCCCTGGCACAGTGGTGGCAATTACCCATGATCGCTACTTTTTGGATAATGCCGCTGAGTGGATTCTGGAACTGGATCGCGGCGCAGGTATTCCATGGAAGGGTAATTACTCCTCTTGGTTGGACCAAAAGCAAACCCGCTTAAAGCAAGAAGAAGCGACCGAATCTGCCCGCCAACGTGCTTTGCAAAAAGAGCTGGAATGGTCACGCCAAAATCCTAAAGCACGTCAAGCCAAGAGCAAGGCACGTCTGGCGCGCTTCAATGAAATGAGCGAGCACGAGTACCAAAAACGTAACGAGACTCAAGAGATTTTTATCCCGGTCGCAGAGCGTCTGGGTAACGAAGTCATCGAATTTAAAAATGTCTCCAAAGCCTTTGGTGATCGTCTGCTGATCGACAACCTCAGCTTTAAGATTCCACCTGGCGCGATTGTCGGCATCATCGGCCCTAACGGTGCTGGTAAATCGACGCTGTTTAAAATGATTAAAGGTTTAGAGCAACCGGATAGTGGCGAAGTGGTACTGGGGCAGACCGCCAAAATCTCGCTGGTCGATCAGTCCCGCGAAGATCTGGGCAACACCAAAACTGTGTTTGAAGACGTCGCTGGCGGTGCGGACATTTTGACAGTCGGTCGTTTTGAAATGCCATCCCGCGCTTATCTCGGACGCTTCAACTTTAAAGGTGGCGACCAGCAAAAAATCGTCGGCAATTTGTCGGGCGGTGAACGCGGTCGTCTGCATCTGGCCAAGACGCTGCTGCAAGGCGGTAATGTTTTGCTGCTGGATGAACCGTCCAATGATCTGGACGTAGAAACGCTGCGCGCGCTGGAAGATGCCTTGCTAGAATTTGCTGGCAGCGTCATGGTGATCTCGCATGACCGCTGGTTTCTGGATCGCATTGCGACGCATATTCTAGCGTTTGAAGGCAATTCGCAAGTCAGCTTCTTTGACGGTAATTACCAGGAATACGAAGCTGATAAAAAGAAACGTCTTGGTGAAGAAGGTGCCAAGCCAAAACGGATACGTTACAAACCTTTGTCGGTGTAACGCATTGAGTTCGGTTGAGGGCGCTTGCCCCTCCCCCGACATTCAATACGTATAGGGCTAAGCAAAACCGCTCTGGCTGCTTTGCTTAGCCTCGTCATGCTGAAGTGCAGTTTTTTTAGTAACTCTTTGAGTTAACTTAACAATCATTGACATATTCTCGACTTGGCTTGACTACACTCTAGCGACTAAACATTTAAATCGACGAAGCATTTCTAATCTTTTTTTTGTTTATTTGACGTTTATTATTTCCCCCTGCCCCAGCAGCGTGCAGTTTTTTGATCAAACTGCACCACATCTTGCTACTTGCACAACCAAAATTCTAAGTTTGTTGCCATAAGAAAATTTTCCGATGATATGAGGGATTGGGTGTAGTCTTACTTCGCCATTTAACCTAATTGAAAAAATCCTGAGCTTCTTGCAAAATACCCAAACCAGTAAAGTCGAGCATGGGTGTGGCCACTGTTGCGATTGGTTTTCTTGTTTGAAGCGGTACATGTGACATGAATTTGTGCCGGATTATCGTTTTATGGCGTGTCAATCCCTATGTGACCATCACTGCCCCTATGAACGTTGGGAAACGTTGTTTTTTTCGACTCTTTAAAAGCAAAGCTGTTACGTAAATAAACGCATCAACTGATCTGCGGTCAATACCAATAAACCAAACATCAAATGCGACATCACTTTTTCGCTACCACGCACCCGTACTGTCGTGCCACCAAATTCGTCTTTCAGCCTGCCATTGGTACGTTCAGCTTGCGTGCGTTCTTTATAACGCTGTTGTTCATGCGGGGCGAACGGTTTCTTCTCCCCGCCGCGTGCGTTGTGATCAATTAATGGCACGTGGCCAAGACTTTTGCTGTGTGCCCTTAACTCTTCACTGCAATACGCTGCATCCATCAAATCGTACAAATTCGTTACTCGTGCGGCCGTCATCGTTGCTAACGGCACCGCCGTTTGACTATCGTGCACCGAGGCGCTGGTCAATAGCGCACTGATGGCAACGCCGCAGTCAGCGGTGTCGATATGCAGCTTGTAGCCGTTCCAACTCACTTTATAACCTTGCGCATTGCATTTAGTGCCGCGGTCACACTCTTTGGGTAAAGCATTGACGATGCTCGGTAAAGTTTGCGTCAACTGCCAGCCTATCTTGGTCACTTTCTCTTCCTTTGGCGGCCTTATCTCGCCTTTCTTTGGCCGTCCACGGCGCTGCTTTTGGGCCTTTTCTACGGAAACAACTTTCATGTGTTTCTTCGGCTTCTCGCGCGCCGCAATCGCCGTGCCGTCACGGCTGATGTGTCCAATGAGGCTGTCGCCTAAATAACTCTTGATCAGCGCTTCGTGCACTTTCTCCGCTAATTTGGCTTGGGCAAATTCGCCAAAGGCGCGCGAAAAAGTGGCTTCATTCGGAACTTCTTTCCACATCTCAAAGCCGCACAGCCGTTTTAAACTGCGATCCATCGTCAATCGTTCTATTAAGGCCGCTGTTGTATTGAGCCCCAACACAGCTTTGGCGATGAAGGCGCTGGCCAATGCACCACGGTCATGCGGTTTGCGTCCTATCCCTTGCCATTGGTCCGACACAAATTCTTCGATGCGCACCCAGTCTAGTACATGAATCAATTTTTCCAGCTTCGGCGTCAGTGACCCGCATTGCTGTTTTATCTCCGGTAGCAAATCGTGTTGCAGTAAATTCCAGCGTTGCATTATCAGCAGGCGTTGTGTAGGATTCATAGCGGAGCGCAGATGGTTGTTTAGTCACTTTCATCTTGCCAGAAATGGCCGCTCCTTTCTCATCTATTTTGCGCTTCTCGCAATAAAATTACTCTCCGGTGTTTCGTTTTGCAAGAACCTCTCCTGTTATGACAAGCTCCGCCGATTATCTTTCCACAAGTTACGCCCGATCAGACAAAGTGATATTCGCTGTGCTGGCGGGGATGCAAATCTTTTCATTTGCGCTGGCCAATTGGCATGGCACGTGGCTGCTTACTTTTTTTATTGGCGTTCCGGTGTTGTTGACTGCCGCCGGTTTGGTTTATGCCAAGCCGGGAGAACTGGTGACACGGCTATTCAACGGCGCAGCGATAATGATTTATTGTGGTCTGCACATCCATCAGGCGATGGGAATGACTGAAATTCATTTCGGTATTTTTGCATTTTTGGCATTTTTACTCATTTACGCGGACTGGCGGGTCATATTGGTCGCAGCCACCGTGGTCGCGCTACATCACTTCAGTTTTGATTATTTGCAGGAAATTGGTGTTGGAGTAGTGTGCTTTACTAAACCGAGTCTGGCGATTTTGTTAACGCACGCAGCGTATGTAATCGTCGAAGCTGCCGTACTGTCTTACATTTCGATCAACATGCACAAAGAACGTATTCAAGAAGCAGATTTGATGAACTATACGAGAGTCTTAACCGGCACAAACGGTTATATTAATCTTCGCGACAATGACATACATCCAATCAGCACATCAGGTTATGCCATGCAAAACATGGTTAGAACCTTACATGATGCGGTGCATTCGGTTAAACAGGGCGTGGAATCCATCATCACCGCATCGACAGAAATCGCTAGTGGCAATTCTGATTTATCACAACGCACAGAGGTGCAGGCAAATGCGTTACAGGAAGCAGCCAGTTCGATGATTGGATTGACCGACTTGGTAAAACATAACGCCGACAACTCTCAGAATGCCAACCAACTAGCTAATTCCGCATCGAACATTGCCAGCAAAGGAAATGTCGTTGTCAGCAAAGTGGTCGAGACTATGGGGTCGATCAAAGACAGCTCTAAAAAAATCGTTGATATTATTGCCGTGATTGACGGGATTGCTTTCCAAACGAATATCCTGGCCTTGAATGCCGCTGTGGAAGCAGCCAGGGCTGGTGAGCAGGGACGTGGCTTCGCCGTTGTTGCGAGCGAGGTGCGTAATCTCGCACAGCGCAGCGCCAGTGCAGCCAAGGAGATTAAGACACTGATCACCGACTCTGTTGAAAAGGTCGATTTGGGTAGCAATTTAGTCGACGAAGCGGGTAAAACCATGAAAGAAATGCTCATCAGTGTCAAACAAGTAGCAGAAATCATGCATGAGATCGCCAGCTCTACCGAAAAGCAGAGAATTGGGATAGAGCGGGCAAGTCAGTCTGTTAATGCGATGGAGGAAACCACACAACAAAATTCTGCTTTGGTTGAACAGGCTGCCGCTGCCGCAGAAAGCATGCAAGAGCAGGCAGAAAAGTTGGACGGTGTCGTGAACCTGTTCTTGATTTCGGAATTGAGTAGAACTGGAATGAAATCGCAAACACTTGGTGGTCCTATTTCAACAAAGCCGAATCAACAACACCGGGTACCAATGTTGCCAAATGACCGGTGACAGCACATTGCCGTCTTGTTTGACCTCCTTAGTGGGGTAGGAAAACAAGTGCATCGGTGATCAGTTCAAATTTCAGTGAAACATCTAGCTTAAATTGACGATCGTTGACATATTTCTTGGCTTTGTCTGCCTGCGCTGAATTAAAATCAAAACGGACGGATGCTTTTCATCCATTTTTTTATGGATTTTCCGCTCATTTTTTCCCCATTGCTTCTTCATTACTTCCTCATTATTTCTACTTTTAACTCGCTGTTTTTAATAAAAAGAGCTGCATATGACGCTGCCAAGACCCCACAAAAATCTCCTGCTCAATTTGCTATGCATCATTTTAATTTGCCTGAGTAGCACGTTATCGGGCGCGGCGTTTGCCAATTCGGGGGCGAAAGAAGGCGGTGGCGGTGGCAATATGACAAAGCTGGAAGCGTTCACCGTGAATTTATCCACTTCTGAAAAATACCTGCAAGTTAGCATGACGCTTCAGTTAGCTAATCCAGAAATTGCAGAAAAAATCAAAGTCTATCTGCCAGTAGTAAGGCATGTGATTTTAGTGAGTCTGAGTGGCAAAGAGCCTGGTGATATTCTCTCGTCCGCAGGGAAAAAGGAGTTAATAGAAGAAATCCGCGATACGGTCAACAAAGCGCTGGACGTCAAAGAACATGACGGCGTGACCAATATTTTCTTTGAGAATTTTGTTATTCAATAAAGCAGTGCTTGCAAAACGGCTCCCAACTGCGTTGCAGCGACAGTATTTTGTAAATTAGGTGCTAAAGGGTTGTCGTCGCTATGCCCTGCTAGGACAATTTTGCGTAAGTCATAAAAACTGAAAGCAGGATGTGAGATTGCTTCAGATTTACCTGTATTTAATTCCTCAAAGTTGAATGGTATTGAAAAGCATTCTCATTTAGATTAAAATCTAGGCTGAACTCTCCAAGCCTAGCCATATAGTGACGGTAGGGGTATGCATCACTAACCTCGTACCGAAAGCAATCACTATGAATCACCGCAAGCCCATTGCAGCAGCATTATTGACGCTGTTCGCCAGCCCGCTGCCTTTATTGGCGCAACAAACCAGCTCTTCCTTGCCAGAAATCGTCATCCAAGGCGCAAAAAATGATTTCGCGCCGGGTGCAGTGTCCGTCAGCAAATTACCTGCTGATCCACATGACATCGCGCAATCCGTCACGGTCGTGAACAAAGCTCTGATGCAATCGCAAGGTGCCAACTCCCTGGCAGATGCCTTACGCAATGTGTCTGGTATTACTCTGGGCGGTGCAGAAGGCGGCCAGATCGGCAATAACGTTAACCTCAACGGTTTCTCAGCGCGTACTGATATCTATCTGGATGGATTCCGCGACCGCGGTCAATACTATCGCGATACGTTCGCATTAGATTCGATCGAAGTCTTGATGGGGCCTTCTTCCATGCTGTTTGGGCGCGGTTCAACTGGCGGTGTGATTAACCAAGTGACCAAAAAACCTATCCTCAAGCAACAAACAGAAATCGGCGGATCAGTGACTAGCAATGGCTTGGTCAGAGCCACGGTGGATTACAACACACCAACCTCTGATACGTCTGCTGTGCGCGTATTAGCTATGGGGCAAAGTGGCAATGCCACCACCCGTGATCAGACTAAATTGCAAGACTTTGGTTTTGCACCATCGGTCAAATTTGGTATTGGCACTGCGACAGAAATCACCTTGTCCGCTTTGCTGCAACACAATCACGACATGCCAGACTATGGTCTTGGCCCGCTGAACGGCGCACCAGTCAATGTGGATCGCAAAACGGCGTACGGCTATAACGATGACCGTACCGATTCCGACATCGCCTCACTTAATAGCACCATCATTCATAAGCTATCGTCAGAGGTCACATTACGTAATCAGACGCAATTCAATTACGTCAAAACTAGCGCGAGAGAAACCGCACCTAACACCATCGGTACCGTTTCTGCGAATGGCTTTACCGTATTGTCGCCAGCAGGCATCAGTAGCTTGCCGCTGTCTAGCTTGTATGAGCGCCTGCAAAGTCATGACCGCGATATCCGAGACTATTCTTTCTTTAACCAGACTGAACTGGTCGCCAATCTGACAGCAGGTGGCTTCAAGCATAATCTCTTGGCCGGATTGGAATTAGGTCATGACGGTTACGACAATCAGAATTTTTATCGCAACGGCACATGCAATGGCAAAAACCTGAATGCCGCCGGCACCACCGCGGGCTACGTTGCCTGCGTCCCTTTGCTGAATCCGAATAACGGTGATTCACCAGCGGCAGTGCCAAGTACTCTGGGAAATCGCGCTGGCGGATCGGCTAATACGGTGGCGACTTACGTCAATGACACGATAGAATTAAACCCTGAGTTTAAACTCGCGGGTGGCTTGCGTTATGACCGCTACACTGCTGGCATCAGCAACTCTATCAATGCCAGCAATACGACTGGTAGCACAACCCTGGCAGGCGCTAAGCAAGCGATTGGTTTCACCAGTGTGCGTTTAGGCGGCATTTGGGCGCCAGTCAAAACCCAGTCTTACTATGTTTCTTACGGTACTTCCTTCAATCCTTCACTGGAACAATTGACGGGCACAACTGGTCAGCAAAATCTTGATCCGGAAAAAAACCGTTCGTATGAATTGGGCGGAAAATGGGATTTAGCTGACGGCAATCTGGCATTAAATTCTGCCCTGTTCCAAGTGCAGAAAGAAAATGCCCGCAGTCTGATCAGCACCGGTGTGTATGAGCTAGAAGGCACAGTGCGGGTCAATGGTTTCCGTGCCGGTGCGACTGGCCGTGTGAACAAAGAGCTGCAACTTGCGCTGAATTACACTTACCTGGATGCCAAGATTGTCGGCGCATCAGCATTGGATGGCACCTTAGGCAAAACACCAGCTAACACCCCAAAAAACACCTTGACCGCATGGACCATTTACGAGCCAGCGCCGCATTGGGAAGTGGGCGGTGGTCCAGTTTATATGTCGGAACGTTTCGCCAGCAACACCAACGTAGTCCGTGTCGGTGGTTACACACGCTGGGATGCCACAGCAGCTTACAAACAGCCTAAATACGAACTCCGTTTAAACGTGTTTAATCTGACGGACAAAATGTATTACGACGCTCTGATCCCATCGGATGGCGGTCGTTCGGTGCCGGGGACCTCACGTGCTGCGATGATTTCATTCACTTATCGGATGTAATGCATAAAGTAGCAGCAGCTATCGTATTGCAGTAATGAAGTGGTGACTAAGCGCTAGCGAACAAACCGGAGTTGCAAGATAATTGCTGCTCCGGTTTTGCTATTGCGCCGGACAATGTTCAAATTCTAACCAATCAAACTTAGCAGAAAACTCTATGCTGGTTCATATTCCTAACGTTCTTGATACTCCGCAGTTAGACGCCGTACGGACGTTACTCAGCCAAGCTGGTGATGCCTGGGTCGACGGACGAGTAACAGCCGGTTATCAAGGTGCTGCGGTCAAGTTTAACCAGCAAATTGATGAGCGATCCGAGGTCGCACATCATTGCCAACGGTTGATACTCGGCGCGCTTGAGCGCAATCCTTTGTTCATCAGCGCCGCTTTACCTAATATCGTTTATCCGCCGATGTTTAACCGTTACAGCGAGGGTATGACCTTTGGCGCGCATGTTGATGGCAGCGTGCGGATTCATCCACATACCGGTAAAAAACTACGCACTGATATTTCCGCCACTCTGTTTTTGGCTGACCCGCAAGACTACGATGGCGGCGAGCTGCAGGTAGAAGACACCTACGGTATGCATGCAGTCAAACTGGCGGCGGGAGACATGGTGCTGTATCCCGCAACTAGCTTGCACAGAGTCATACCGATTACCCGTGGCACGCGCCTCGCCTGTTTTTTCTGGGTACAAAGTCTGGTCAAAGACGACGGTCATCGTAGCTTGTTATTTGATATGGATAACGCGATTCAGACACTCAACCAAACTCAGGCGGACGAGGGTGCGCGCGTCAAACTGGTAGGCTGTTATCACAACTTGATGAGACAATGGAGCGAGACTTAAAATAGTTCTCAGCCTGAGTAGAATTATATATTCCCCGATTTGTTTCAAGAAAACAGCCTATTGTCCAGTAAATATATGGACAACTCAAATATACTAACTGGATGTATTTACTGGATGTATCAATTAGCCGCATTCGCCAGCGCCGCAATCGAGATTAAAAAAAGTCGCTTTCTAGGTCTGCTTTACCCCGTCACTAGCCGCGCAGAAGCACGTGCAATTTTGGCGAACTTACATGCCGAACATCCGAATGCCGTGCATGTTTGCTGGGTACTGGTCTGCGATGGCGATTCTGGTTTGGATGATGACGGCGAACCTTCGGGTACCGCCGCCAAACCTATGTACAACGTGCTGGTACACAAGCAACTGCACAATATTCTGGCAGTAGTCGTGCGCTACTGGGGCGGTATCAAACTAGGTGCCGGCGGATTGACCCGCGCCTATGGCCAAGCCATTTCAGACGCATGTAAAACCGCAGAATTAATTCAGATCGAGCTGATGTGCGAACGCGTCTATCAACTAGCATTCGCTGATGAGTCGCAGTTGCGCCGACTGTGCGAGCAACACGGCGTGACCATCATCCGCGCTGCATATGGCGACATCGTTGAACTACGCTTAAAGATGAAACAGAATCAAAGCGACGACTTTGACCATCTGGCAGCGAATCTGTTACGCGGTGCCTTGACGATACAGACGGAAGGCCCGCCATTGTCGTAACCGGCGGATTGATATGCTCTTTTTTTTGAAGCTCGCGTATTACGTCCGCCAATACAAGTACGCCTTCCAAGCTAGTTAGTGTGGAAGGCGTAGTCTTCAAATATCACTTGCCGCCCTTCAGTCCGGTGACAAAGTGACTAAGTAACGTAATTAAGTAAAACAAATCATACGTTCAACTTATTTCGTTTTTGGTGCTGTCGCTGGGACGTCCAGATTAGTATTCAGCTCACCAGCTTTGCCTGCTGCTTTAGTTTCTGCTTTTACTTCTGCACGAGTTTTGCCTGCGCTTTTATCTGTCTTCGGAATAGGATCTAAGTCCAGATTTTTAGTCGCTGTGCCAGATTTAACCGCTGTTTTGGCTTCTGCCTTGACCTCAGCACGTGTCTTGCCGCTGGTTTTATCTGCTTTAGTTGGGATCGGATCTAAATCTTGATTCTTATCCAGCTCGCCGGATTTTCTGGCAGCTTTGATTTCCTCTTTTACTTCGGCTTTGGTTTTGCCGGCAGCAACACTTGCCGATGCGCTAGCAGATGCGGTTTGTGCATACGACGTGCTCGCCAGCATGATGAGTGGAAAGGCCAATGGTAAAACAAACAATGAGAGATGCTTTTTCATTTTTGAGGCTCCTTAGATATTGTTATCGGATAAAACAGATGTAAACCGGATACGCCATTACTTGATGTTGCAAAGCGATGTTGCTCTTTATATCCTGCTTGCGTCAATTCTTATGTTCGCTAGATCACCTTCAGGTGAATTTTTTTCGTGGATAAACTCTTGCTAATATGAAAATTTATGCTGTGTATGCATAAAATTTGGTCCAAAAAAACTTTGGATTAGATATTTTCTGATTCTTGATTGTTTTTGCGCTGGATATTTAATTAATATACTCAATAGTGTATATCTTAAACACGCTGAGAATAATTGGGCGATACGATGTTATTTATTGAATTAAAGGGGAGTATATTAAAAATCGTCACTATCTGATCTTTGCATCGCTGAAAAAAGAGACTGTGTGCATTAATTAGACGGGCACTTGATGACCACTTGTTCCATGCAATACCCGTATTGAGTTTGCGCAAAATCAATAAGTCTGTATTAGCGCTGTGTTGTTTATTGCTCGCAGATGATTAGGAATAATAGCGATGATGTAGGCAAAATTGCTCTGCCAGATGCAACGACACCGCAGTGAAGATTTGCGTAAGTCCTAGGCTAGATTCACATTTAATCGCCCTAATTGAAGGCAGAACAGTGACCAGCTAACCAGCCATATCGCCGATATAGCAAACAGCTTTACCCCTCAGCTGCGTTGACTTGCACATAGCGTCGCTCCCCCGTTGCAGCTTGGTAGAACACTTGGGTGAGTGCACCTGACTCTGGATCGATAAACTCTTCGTCAGTTTTTTGCCATTCACCTTTATCTAAATCTGTGATTGTGGCGGTTGGCCGATAGCGCCATTTTTCCAATAACAGCGCCGCCAACAAAATCGTCCCCCAAAGGGTGAGTGGCCATGCATGCGTGTTGCCGGCCGATATAAAAACCAAGCCTGTGATCGTCATTAACGATCCGATGAATAATAATGTGGTGCGTAACATCAGGTCAACACTCCCTAGTTTTTTTCAGTTTTCTCAACAATGACCGCTGTGCCGTAGGCCACGATTTCACTCATGGTCTGACCGATTTCGGAAGAATCAAACCGCATCATCACAATTGCATTGCCACCCATCAGGCGCGCATTTTTTACCATGCGATCAACCGCGTGGCGACGCGCTTCCTCCAGCAAGGATGTGTATTCTGTGATCTCACCACCGATAATGGAGCGCAATCCCGCCATGATGTTGCCACCTAATCCTCGACTGCGGACGACCACGCCGAACACTTGCCCTTTGACTTCCAGCACACGGTAGCCAGAGATATTTTCAGTGGTGGTGATTAACATGATGTTCCTTTATTAGTGGATGAGCCCGCACTGTAACTTGCCAAACAGTTCTCTAAAACGGTAATTCACGCACGGAATTACCATCTGATGACTGCCGATTTACCATTAATCTGGTATGTGCCAATTTGATAACGATACGCTAGGATGTGACTTTCACGCCTTTCCAAAAGGCGATAAATCCAGCGATTTGTTTGGCGGCTTCTTTTGGCGTTCTATACAGCCAGGCGGCGTTCTCATTGATCTTTCCATCCACCTCAAGGCTGTAGTAATCTGCCGTGCCTTTCCAGCCGCAGACAGTATGATGGGCGCTATTTTTTAGGTATTCAGCATTTACTTTGTTTGGCGGAAAATAGATATTGTTCTCGACAATCTGAACTTCCTCGTCCGTCGCTTGAGCGATGATCGCTCCGTTCCATATTGCTTTTGGCATGATCGGGTCTCTTTCTTTTGAGTGAAAAATGTATCATACGCCTTACGCTTCAACACGGTATCGGGCGTTGAATGACATTCCCAGTGAGTTTCATTAGCTATATTGCTGCATACACTATAGCGCCTCTAAACTCAGTTACAAGATGGCAAGATTGTTAATTGTCTTTTGACGAGTAGTTGAATATCATGTTTCCAGACGGTATTCTGTGAATGACTATTTATTTATCCCCCCGATCCAAAAATTAGATTAACGAATATACAAATTACTAACAGACTCTAGTTATAGGATTGACGCAAAATTGTTCCAGCAAAGCGTAGCGGCGAAGATAGTACTTTAGTGCAGTTAGGAGCTACAACGCGGCTGGGTCGGTTTTGCGTCATTCCTAAGTTAGTCCGCCAATTTACGGTATTACTTTTGGGTGATAACAAGCTATGTTTTTATCGAAGCAGGCATCGCGGCCAAAACTTGCCACTTTATTGACTAGTGGTGTCAGCATCGTTGTATTGTGCACAGTCCTGTCGATGTTAGTTTTGGTGGACCATTTCGCTGATAACTACGCACAAAAACAGGCCGAACAGCGCTTGCAGCAACTCTCCTGGCAAATGCGCGATGAGCTAGACCAAGTCATGCAAAGAGCCGTCGGCGATGTACAACTGCTATCGCAACTAAATCAAATTAAAGACGCAAAAGAACCAAGCGATATCCGTAACATCGTCGACACACTACAAACGACTTTTCCATCTTATGCCTGGATCGGTTTTGCAGCACCTGATGGCAAAGTCATCGCGGCGACTAAGGGTTTGTTAGAGGGTACGGATGTTAGTCAGCGACCTTGGTTTCAACAAGGCCAAAAAGGACTTTATATCGGTGACTACCATCCTGCTTTGTTGCTACAAAAGCAGATGCCCTACAGCGCAGATCCCTGGCGTTTTGTGGATGTATCTATCCCTATCCGTTCATCCGATGGCGCCTATCGCGGAGTTATCGGCGCCCACTTAAGCTGGGGCTGGGCGCGTGAAATGGCGCGGACTTTATTATCACCAGTGAACCAACAATATTCCGCCGAGATTTTAGTGGTACGTGAGGATGGTACGGTCATTCTTGGCCCCAGTGGCATGGAGGAAAAGAAGATTAAATCTGCTAGTTTGACTCAATCGCGATCGGGCAAAAGTGGGGCTACTGAAGAAAAATGGGAGGATGGGCAAGAATATCTTACAGGTTATGCTCTCACCGGTAACCAACGAAATTATCCCGCACTGAAATGGAGCATTTTAGTACGCCAGCGCAAAGATCTTGCCATGGCAGCATTGCGTAATCTGGAACACGAAATTTTGTATTTAGGTGGCGTACTTGCGCTGATATTAGCGTTTATTGCAGCACTGATGGCGCGTCGTCTGTCATCTTCTTTAATACAATTAAGTTCATCAATAGAGCGCCGCGGGCAGCATCGCACGGTGGAATCTATACCCATCGTCAATGGATTTCATGAGGCACATCTTTTATCTGTGACTTTGGCCGATATGGTCAAAAAAGAATGGCAGTATCTGGCCGGGATCGAACGTGTCAATGAGAGTCTTGAATCGACAGTCGCTGAGCGCACGCGCGAAATCGAGTGTAAAGCCAATGAGCTGGAATTGTCCCTGCAACGTCAGCGCAGCGCGCAAAGTCGCTTGCAGACGATTACCGACAATCTTCCCAGCATCATCACATTTATGGATACGCAAGAGCGCTATCTATTTGTGAGCGCTTTCGTCACTACTGAGTTTGGCGTCAAACCTGAGCAGCTGATAGGAAAGACTTTGCGAGAGGTCGTCGGGAATAAATTTTACGCAGGCCTGGCGACCCACGTGCAAAAAGTATTAGTGGGTGAACGTGTCAGTTTTGAAGCCGAAGGAACCATCAATAATCGAGTCTATTATTACCAGTCTATTTACGTACCGGCATTGAATGATGTGGGTGTTGTAGAAGGATTTTATGCGATGAGTTTTGATATTGCTGACCGCAAGCGGGTAGAGATGATGAAGAACGAATTCGTCTCAACCGTCAGCCATGAGTTGCGTACACCCTTAACTTCAATCAATGGTGCTTTGCGTTTGCTTGCTGCCGGTGTTGCCGGCGAGATTCCGCCTAAAGCGAAAGAGCTGACAACAGTAGCAATGCGTAATACAGATCGCTTACTACGTTTGATTAACGATATCCTTGATATGGAGAAAATTGCCTCTGGCAATATGGAATTCAATTTCAAACTAGCTAAGCTGGATCAGTTAATACAAGAGACTATCAGTACCAATATTTCTTATGCCGATCAATACGGCGTGAGGATTGTACGCACTGGAAATTACGGCGATGTCGATGTCAATGTAGACCGCGACCGCTTTGCACAAGTGCTCACCAACTTGTTATCGAATGCAGTCAAATTTTCTCATGAAGGAGGCGAAGTTCGCGTCTCTGTGGAACAGGGTACCAAGACTGTTAAGCTTATCGTGAGTGATCAGGGTTGCGGTATTCCTGCTCATTTTCACGATAAGATTTTTCAAAAATTTAGCCAGGTCGATAATTCTAATACTCGCAAAAAAGGCGGTACCGGTCTGGGTTTAAATATCTGTAAAACCATTATAGAACACATGGGCGGTACTATCGGATTTACATCAACGGTGGATGTTGGCAGCCAATTTTTCTTCGAATTGCCTTTGGTGTCTGTACAAAATTCCATTGATCCTTGATGTTCATACTTAGTTATTTTACTAAGTGAAAAGAATAATTATTGACTCTCTATCGCTAAAAATAGCATCGAGCTAAGAGCCATATTTTTATACATCTCTCCTCAAAAAAATAAAAAAACCCGCATACCAGCTGGTAGCGGGTTTGATCATCATCCATGAAAACCAAAACTGGATCGCGTAATTAATCATATAAATTAATCTTATAAACTGACCTTATAAAATTAACTACTTGATTGCAAATCTCATTTTGGCAGCACACTGTATTACCGGTTTGATCAATATAAAACAACGCTAATTTTTCGTATGTTTGCCAGCGTACAGAACGCCAGGATATTTGCGCGCATCCTTCGGCACAATCAGGCATCACCGCATATCACTGTACCACTTGTTTAGTTTCAGCCATTACGCTGATTTTAGGGCTAACGCAAAATTGCCCCAGATGCGTTGCACCCTCCGCTCTTACTAAGCAAATTACTAAACGTGCTGTCGTTGTTGCGTCGTTCCGGGACAATTTTACGTAAGTCCTTTTTTTAATATTTCGAAGTCAACTTAAGGTTTCATCATGAAAATTTCTATTTTATTGCTAGCCCTTGCAGGTCTTTTAACGATGACGGCTTGTGATCGCCAACCAGCGCAAGTTATCGTCCCAGTCGCTGTTCCGGG
This sequence comes from Undibacterium sp. 5I1, assembly GCF_034314085.1. NCBI lineage: Bacteria > Pseudomonadati > Pseudomonadota > Betaproteobacteria > Burkholderiales > Oxalobacteraceae > Undibacterium > Undibacterium sp. 5I1. Next base: position 3,487,140 of record NZ_JAVIWI010000001.1, on the reverse strand, counting down.
CCCTGCTGGAGCAACGGGAGCAACTGGCGCAGCCGGTGCCCCTGCCTCTGTCGGTGCAACTGGCCCCGCTGGTGCTGATGGCGCACAAGGCGCTGCTGGCGCGACGGGTGATCAAGGTATGCCTGGAAATGACGGTACAAAAGGTAAGACTGGAGAGCCGGGCAAGCCAGCCGATCCGACGATTATTGTTGTACCTGCTAAGTAATTAATTTTTTCAAAATAATAGGTTGGCAGTACTGATTGAATTGCTGCCAGCTAACTCTCAACACGATGCGATTTTCTTCGGTCAAGACACAATATTGAACGTCGGATTTGCGCATTTTTTATCCATATGATTGGAATATATGAATATGATCATTAGCCTTATCGTTTATCTTGTCGTCTTCGGACTTATCTGGTGGCTGGTCGGAATGTTGCCGCTCCCATCACCGGTAGGTCAAATCGTACGCGTGCTGTTCATCATATTATTAATTATCATTATTTTGTCGGTATTCGGAATTGTGCCCGGTATTCGATTACCGCAAATTCACTGGTAGTTTTTTGTTTTACCTGATCCCTTAGCATAAAGCGGTTCTGTGAAGGCAGTTTGTCGTCTTCGAAGACTCAAGCGGATTCAAAAGCGCAGAGAATGCAGAGGATTACGTCCTCTGTGTTCTCTGCGCTTTTATCGTTATTGGGTATTTTTTTGTGTAAACCCGATTCATACCTAACAGGCTATTCGGCCTGTATCAACTTCTGTTGAGTAAAAATTACGAGTAAACTTAAGTCAAGCCAGGACGAGTAACAACGCAAGGCAGTTCGCCAAAGGGTCAATTGTCGCAGTAGTGTTGCCACCCAAAATACGGTGGTGCCTATCCCTCTGAACACCGCATGTCGTCTGCGTTTTTTGCGAAGCGGTAGAGATCTTATGGAAAATCTGAGTTCAATGTGTGCGGTGGCGAACATAACTTTGTACGCTAAAGAGCTATCATGCTCTATAAGCAATTATGTTTTAAAAGCAAGATATAGAGTATTCCACCTCGTATTTTTCTTGCTTCAAATCTTATCTCCAATTTTTATTTTCATTTAATTACCCTGCAAAAATCTCTATGTCGAATTCAATAAAAAAAATAATCGTCCCTTTGTTATTCATCTCACCGGCGATGAGTCCTATGCTTGCTTATGCTGGTGAAATTGAACAACAGATGCTGCGCTGTTCTGTACTTGGTGATGCGAGTGCCCGGCTGAGTTGCTTTGATGCGCTAGCCAAAGCAACGACGCCAGAGCAAGCCGATACCGCAGTAGCCAAGGCAGAAGCCGTTCAACCACTCGTGAGTAATAAGCCCATGCAGTCCGCACAAGTGGTAGAACCCGCACCAGAGATATCTCATATGGTCCAGAATTGGGAGCTGGACGAAGCGTCTAAGCGAGGACGTTTTGTATTTCGTCCGCACCATGATAATTATTTGTTGCTAGCGAATTACAGCAACGCAACCAATGATCAGACGTTTAAAGAATTTACGCCAGGCGGGGTTAAACCCCAGCACGTGGAGCTGACATATCAATTGAGTTTTAAGATGAAACTGGCGGAAGATATCGCTAACTCTCCGGTTGATTTATGGTTTGGTTATACCCAGCAAAGTTTTTGGCAGGCATATAACCGTAGCGCATCAAGTCCGTTCCGCGAAACCAATTATCAGCCAGAAATCATGGCGGTGATACCAGTTAATAAAAACTTCGCCGGACTCGATATTCGCTACGTCAATTTTGGATTAATGCATCAATCGAACGGTCAAACCGCTACCTTATCGCGTAGTTGGAACAGGGTCTATGCAGAACTAGGCGTAGAGCGAGGTAATTTTGCGTTGACCACACGGGTCTGGCGCCGTCTTGATAACGCAAGGTCCGACAACGATAATATCGATATTGTCGACTATATGGGACATGGCGACATCAGAGCAGTTTACCGCGAGAAAAGTGGACAAGAATTTTCTCTGACCGCTCGGCGTAATTTTGCTACAGGTCGTGGCGCAATCCAGGCTGGCTGGGCGATTCCTATCACGACTAACCTTAAAGGATATGTTCAACTATTCTCAGGTTATGGCCAAAGTCTGATTGATTACAACTATTCACAAAAATCCTTAGGTGGCGGTTTTATTATGGATTTTTGATGGTCGCGGCGAACTAAATGACGCGGTTTTCTGACTTAAAGTCTAGCGCTAAGCTAGGCACCGCTAAGCGTTAATAAGTATCGCAGCCTGTTTAAAAACCTTGGATTGATCAGGTATCGGTCCAAGACTTGACATGGTTGATGTGCTGGAGTCAGTTTGTCGATGAATTTGCGCAGAGAGAGTGATCGATTCAATAGTTTGAAATCCATATACTCCCCGTATTTTTTCGTAAATATTCTTTTTTGCCCAATGATTATTTGGACAGTCTAAATATACTAACTATGTGTATATTTTATTAAATTGTTTTTTTAATTTGTAGTTGTTCGATTTTGCGTAATTCCTAAAGTGAATTCAATCTGTCCTACTTTCGCCCATTCCGCTAGACAGTATGGCTTGTTGATCCCTTCGATTACACTGCGTTAGCCGGAGCTATATGGCCTGTTGAGTTTATCGTTTAGGAAGATATAAACAGCAACAAGTCACCGGTCAAGAATAATTGCTAGCCGATCTCTCAGCAGATCCGCAAATTGTCGAACCCGGGCGGGTAAAAGCCTGGAAGGTGTCAGCAAAGTTAAATCAACCGGACTCAAGTGCCATAGCGGCAAGACCTTCACCAAATCGCCTTTGGACACATCGTTTTTAACAATCAGATCATCCATTACACCAATGCCAGCGTGGTTCAATAATAGCTTTCGAATAAACAGAAAACTACTGACGCAATATTTGCCGTGAACAGGAACAATGATGGGTTCATCAATCTGGTTATTGATCGAATTAAGCGTCCAATTGGAGCCATTCTCGTCTGAGTTCATACGGATGCAATGATGCTTGGATAAATCATTCGGCACCTTGATTGGTGGCGATGATTTTAAATACTGCTGTGATGCATACAGACTCAGAGGCAATGACGCGATTTTTCTTGCGATTAGGTTGGAATTGGGTAGACGCCCAAAACGCAGACTGGCGTCAAAATTTTCGCTGATTAAATCGACTTTACGGTGTGATAAATCGAGTTCGATCTGCACATCCGGATATTGCTCTGCATACTCAATCAATACCTCTGGCAAAAACGCCGTCGCAAAGTCGGGCGTGCAAGATATTCTGAGTGTTCCTTTCGGCGTATTGACGGTTTCTGAGATTTCCTCATGCGCCAGTTGAGCCTCCGCAATCAGGTGAGCGCATCGGGCATAGTAGGCTTTTCCTGCCTCGGTCACTTCGACTTTGCGTGTTGTTCTATTGAAGAGTTTCAGAGCAATTGTTTTTTCGAGATTTGAGATTCGTCTTGATATGGTTGATACGGGGACCCCGGTTCTCTTTGATGCCTCGGTAAAGTTCTTCGCGTTCACAACCTCGACGAACAAGGCGATATCTCCTAGTATTTGCATAGCCTGCTCAGTTTCCTAAATTTGCAATAGTGTTTCTTATCTTAGCTATTTATTTCCAAATTTGTTTGGAATAGTCTCTGTTTTACCTTAACAAAGAGCGAGAAACGAGACATGACAGCAAATACCCGACGTAATTTTGTGGCGAGTGCCGCAACCGCGATTGCCGCTATTGGTGGAACAAGCTTGCTCACACCAACATCAGCGGCAGCAACGACAGAAAAAAATACACCTCAAAAAAAAGGAACTGCAATGAACTCACGATTCAATCTCAATGGCAGCATTATCATGCTGGTCGATCATCAATCAGGAACCGTCAACTGGGTCAAAAGTCAGCCCAAAGATCAAGTGATCGGAGCAACGCGGGCGTTGGCCAGAATGGCTGTCGAATACGGTATGCCGTTGATATTGACGACGACCATGGAAGAGATGGTTGGATCTACCATCGACGATTTGCAACAGTTGGCACCAGATGCTTACGCCAAGCGTTTTAAGCGTGGTGGTCAGTTAAGTTGTTGGGATGATGCTGCATTGACTGCGGCAGTAAAAAAACTCAATCGCAAAAATATTATTCTGGCTGGTTTGACTACCGACATATGCGCTTTTTGGGCAGCTCATGATGCACTTCATTTAGGTTACAACGTCATGCTGGTGGCTGATGCCTGCGGTGCATTAACCACCCTGTCTGAACAACTGACATTTGATCGGTTACGCGATATGGGCGTGACTGTTTGCGGGATCAATCAAGCGCAAACAGAATTGGTAAATAACTTCGGCACCCCAGAAGGACAAAAAGCGATGAAGATTAATTTAGAAGAAATTATTTCTAAGCTCGCTAAGTAAAGAAAGAATAAAGGAGGATGAAAATGGCAAAGTATAAAAAGATCAGCGATCGGATTGAGGGCAGTAGTCATGGACCCATCATGCGATTAATTGACCCTGGCTATCTTGGTGAAAAATTAAAACCTTTTATCTTCCTTGATTTTTTCAATTCTGAAATTCAGTCCGGTTTTGGATTTCCGATGCATCCACATTCTGGAATCGCAACATTGACCTGGCAGCCAGATTATGATGTTTCGTATCAAGATACGACCGGGCAGAAGGGAATACTCAAAGCAGGTGGCCTAGAGTGGATGAATTCTGGCGGTGGCGCATGGCATCAAGGTCTGTTGATGGGCAGTGGTCATGTCACTGGATTTCAGCTATGGGTTCCGATGCCGCCGATGATTGAGGAGGGTGCTTCGCAGGGTATGTATATCGCACCTGAAGAAGTGCCAACCAGTCTTATCCCCGGCGGCACAATTCAATTGTTTTTAGGCGAGCTTGAACAAAACCAAGTCAACTTAACCAGCAACATACCATCGCATCAGGACATGAACTATTTTGTGATTACCCTTGAGGAGGGCGAGGCATGGTCTTACTCGCCGCCACAACGCCATGATGTAAGCTGGGCATTCTCATTTGAGGGATTGTCCCAAGCTCAAGACCTCATTAGCGATAAAGAATTACTTTTTTTTGAAGGTGATGGCGTGATTGATTTTAAAGCGACTCTAGGCACTTCACGCATACTAGTGGGCAGCGCGAAGAAACATGTTCACCGCCTGGTATCAGGGCAAAGTTCAGTTCACACTAGTGAGGCTGCACTTGAAAAAGGGATACAAAAAATCAAAGAGATTGGCGTACAAATCCGCATGTCCAAATCGTCGTTTTAAAACGGAAATATACAATCATCAATAAACCTAAATTAAGAGCGACTAAGTAAAGTGGGATAAAACATTGCCGTAGTAACGCCTAGGTTATTAGTTATAGAAGGGAGTTGTATTGCTGATAGGTATCCGCAGAAAGAGTAATATATCAACATACTCCCTCTAATTACTTTCTAAATTACCGTATTGTCTTTTTTTACATGGACACAAAAAATATACTGGACATAAGTATATTAAAACTGTGATGCTAGTCTCGGAACTTTATTGATATATTCATTTGCTATATGGATACGCAGACTGTTGAGAAAATCGACTTTTCAAAAGTTAAGTTCAGTTTTCATTCCACCGCTTACGCCGCTCAACAGAAATACTTTACGAATATCCTGATTAAGTAATTTAATCAGGATTAAATTCGTTTCAATTTATTGTTGACTAATCAGTTCCTAATTATTAGAATCGTTATTGTTGACTGATTAGTACATAACGATTCTTATTAAATCATGGAAAAATTTAAACACCGCCCAGTTGTGTATTTTGTCTTACTGTCCTTCGGTCTGGCTTGGCTCGTTGCGTTGCCGTTGTGGCTACACGATGGTCTAAAAAATCCGCTGGCAACCGCATTGCTTATCATGATGATGGGAGTTCCCGCGATTTCAGCGATGGTCGTGAGCAAGATTTCTGAGCCGAATGTGAGCTTAATGGAAAGCTTGGGACTTTCTTCATGGCGTCCAATTGGTCGAACGCTGAAGTTCTGTTTGCTGGCGATATTCATTTCTGTTGCTGTTTCTTTGGGCTCATTGCTTATAGGATCGATGTTTGGCGTGTATCAATTGGATCTTCAGAATTTATCTGGGCTCAAGGAGTTGCTAAACGCGAAATTTGCTGGAAACGAAGCTGCATTAGCCAAACTACCTTCACTACATACAGTCGCTCTGCTTTTGATACTGCAAGCCATAGTCGCGGCGCCATTGAATGCGATCGCGGCACTAGGTGAAGAAATCGGGTGGCGTGGCTGGTTGTTAACAAAGCTGATGCCGCTTGGTACCGTTCCTGCGCTATTGATTTCTGGCGTGGTGTGGGGCTTATGGCATGCGCCTGCGATTTTATTAGGATATAACTATGGTGCTATTCCTGGTTGGCACGCTCTTATTTGCATGTCTGCATCTTGTATTGCGTTTGGATCTGTGTTGAGTTGGATACGGTTACGCTCTGGCTCGGTTTGGGCCGCCGCCCTTGGACACGGTGCATTTAACGCTTCTGCCGGATTTATCTATGCGTATGGCGTCGCCGGACAAACGCTAGATATGACGCAAGCGACCGTTCTTGGCTGGACTGGCTGGATTTTTCCAGTTCTTCTCTCCATCGCGTTGTTTTCCTTTTTCCCAAAAAAATATGGCCCGACCACGCAACTTTGAAGAAGAAGACGTTATTGCCCTCGCTGCCGAAGTGTTTGGACGGTTAGGTTATAACGATTGTTCAATTGATGACTTACTTGAAGCAACAGGATTGCAAAGAGGTAGTCTGTATAAAGCTTTTGGATCAAAACGGAATTTATTTGAAAAGGTTTTGCAAAGAGCATTGATTCCAGGATGGCTAAAACAAAACGAGTCACTCGATTTGTTCATCATCGCCCTGCGAGAATTAGCTCCGGAAGATGATCCCATTGCCGAGCTTTGTCGCGCGGCTTTGCCTAAATCCAAAAGTGAAATGGCGAAGATCATCGGTGAGCGCTTGCTCGAAAATTTGGAATAAACAAGGAGTTTGACTATGCCTATGCTGGAACTGACCAACGAAGAGCTGATTATTCATTTGAATTTTTGGGAAAAGATAGCGTCTTTTCAGAAAAATGTCCGAGTTCGATTAGAGCATGTTCGAGGAGCGACGGACGATGACGGTTTTCGCGGCATGAATCTTGGAATGCGCGCACCCGGCACTGGTTTCCCTGGTTTAATTCAAGCAGGAACTTACAGAAAAGGCGGCGATACACAATTTGTATTTTGGACTCGCGGAACACACTGTGTTGTGATTGAGTTGGATCACGATAAATGGAGTCGAATAATTCTAGGTGTTAAAGATGCTAGGAAATTTGCACATGAAATTAACGTTGCCGTGAACAACAATAGAAATAAATAATGACTAGGACGCTCGACTTTTCAATTCGATTAGACGCGACGTAGGCGCGTGCTTGTTTGGGAATTAAAGCGAACAAATAAACTCCGAGACCGCTGTAATTTAAGATGCCAACGCAGAGAAGCGATCCGCAATCCAGTCGATGAATACGCGCAGGCGGTTGCTCACATATCGGTTGGGCGGGTACACCACATGAAACGGATAGGGCGGCGGCTGCCAGTTTTCCAATATCGGCACTAGCGCGCCCGACTCAAGATGTGGTTTTGCCGTGTAGACGAAGGTCTGGATTACGCCCAATCCTGCAAGACCTGCCGCCAAATGGGCGTTGCTTTCGTTGGCGCCAACGGTGCGGGTGCCGACCACTTCCATTTTTTTCCCTGCCCGCGCAAAGATCATTGGAACTGGCCGGCTGGTGCGTGGAGAGAGATAACTCACGACGATATGGTCTTTCTCTAGTTGATCAGGATGAGTTGGAATACCGTGCTGCTTAAGATAAGCTGGTGTGGCACAGGTGACCATGGGTACTTTGCCTATTTCACGTCCGATGAGCGCCATGTCGGTCAGCACACCACCACGGATGACGCAATCAACGCTGTCGCCGATCAGATCAACATGTCGGTCACTCACCCCAAGATCGATACGGATATCCGGGTATCGTGCAAAGAATTCCGGAAGCGCCGGAACGAGGATGAGATTGGCGGTCGAGCTGCCAATGTCAATTCGCAGGTGTCCGCGTGGTCGGCTCTGTACTGCGCCAAAGCTATTGTCAACATCATCGAGCTCCTTCAGCAGCCGCATGGTTTTTTCGTAATAAGCGGGGCCTTCGGTAGTGACCGACACGCTGCGTGTGGTTCGCTGCAGCAGCTTGACACGCAAATGCGCCTCCAGTGCCTGTATCAGCTTGGTCAAGCTGGCTTTTGGCATTTCTAGTGAATCCGCCGCCTTCGTAAAAGTGCCGACTTCTACCACGCGGGCAAATGCGCGTATTGCCAATAGCTGATCCATGTCGCTCCCGATGATTCATTGGAATATTGGTTTGATGTTGATTTGAACATTGATTCGAACTTTGATGTGATTATTCACTCATGTGAATAAAGTATTCAAATTTAGCTACTTTATTCAACAATCTGCCGGATGTAAAGTGCACTCGTCGTCAATTACGACCGGGCTGAAAAGCCCTCACTCAATCCACAAGGAGCAACATCATGAGCAAGAAACTCGAAGGTAAAATCGCACTGGTTACTGGCGGAACGACAGGCATCGGCCTGGCGTCGGCACAAGACTTTGCGGCACAAGGCGCAAAGGTTTTTATCACAGGACGTCGTCAGGCGGAACTCGATGCGGCGGTCGCTCTGATCGGCGCTAGTGCGACTGGCATTCGCGGCGATATTGCTAGCCTTAATGATCTTGACCGCGTGTTCGCCGAGATCAAGGCCAAGGCCGGACACCTCGACGTCGTGTTTGCCAATGCGGGCGGTGGCGATATGGTGCCGCTCACTGAAGTGACTGAAGAACACTTTGACCGCATCTTCAATTCCAACGTCAAAGGTACTTTGTTTACCGTACAGAAGGCTTTGCCTCTGCTGAAAGATGGCGGATCGATCATCCTGACTTCATCGACCACGTCAGTCAAAGGGACAGAAAACTTCAGCGTCTATAGCGCTAGCAAAGCCGCCGTGCGCAACTTTGCCCGCACTTGGTTGATTGAATTAAAACCACGTAATATCCGCGTCAATGCCATCAGCCCTGGTCCGGTTCACACTCCAGGTTTGGCAGGTCTGGTTCCGTCCGAACATCAAGAGGGCTTGCTGGCTCAACTTGCAACCATGGTACCAATCGGTCGTCTGGGTCAGCCAAGCGAGGTCGCCAAAGCTGCAACCTTCTTGGCCTCTGATGACAGCAGCTTCATTAACGGCATCGAGCTATTTGTCGATGGTGGCACGGCACAGATTTAGGCAGATCGCGTCCGCCAAGCGCTGCTAGGCCGCTAGTTGCCCAGCAGCCTAGCAGCGCCTGGCTCACTCTGGAAAAAACCACCATGATCACTTTATATACTTGGCTTACACCCAACGGACGCAAGGTCTCTATCCTGCTTGAAGAGCTCGGTATTTCCTATCGCGTTCAACCCGTCAATCTGAGTAAGAACGAACAGTTTTCGCCTGCCTTCCTGATGATTTCGCCGAATAACAAGATTCCAGCGCTGGTCGATGAGACCGAGGAAGGATCTATTTCTGTCTTCGAGAGTGGCGCGATTCTGACTTATCTTGCTGAAAAATATGGCCGCTTTCTACCTGCCTTTGGTGCGGCGCGTTACAAGACGCTGGAATGGCTTTACTGGCAGGTCGGCGGCTTGGGGCCGATGTTGGGACAAGTAGGATTTTTTGAAAAATTCTCAAAAACCAAATCACCCATTGCCAGCGCAAGATTTATCGCCGAAGCCGATCGCTTGCTCACTGTGATGGATAAGCGTCTGGCGGAGTTCCCTTTTCTGGCCGGTGAGGAGTACAGTATCGCTGATATCTCGGCATATCCGTGGGTCGTGACTGCCACGACTTTTCTCGGTGATGTCCTGGGCGATCGTATGAGCAGCAAACCAGCCTTAAAATGCTGGATGACCACCATAGGCGAACGCCCCGCAGTACAGCGCGGTATGGCCGTGCCAGCAATTTGAGGAATCGCGATGTCTACTCACACTAATGTCTCCAACGCGCCTGTCACCCGACCAGTTGTCCAGCGCACGATCGCGATTCTGCTAGGTAGTCTTGCGCTGCTTGGCCCACTCTCGGTCGATGCTTATTTACCTGCGTTTGCCAGCATTCAGCAGAGCTTGCACGTCGGCGCGGTACAGGTGCAATACACGCTCACGGCGTATCTTTTTTCATTCGCCTTGATGAGTCTCTGGCACGGTGCCTTGTCGGATGCATTCGGGCGGCGCAAAGTGGTGTTGGCCTCGTTAGTGCTGTTCGCGCTGGCCTCGTTGGGTTGCACCTTTGCACCAGATATCCACTGGTTGTCGGGCTTTCGGATTCTGCAAGGCGTGTCCGCCGGTGCTGGTACGGTGGTGGGTCAGGCAATGATACGAGACCTGTACGAAGGGGCCGCTGCCGCTCGCATGTTGTCGCTAGTGAGCATGATATTTTCGATTTCTCCTGCCTTCGCGCCGGTATTGGGCGGTTGGATTGTCACCGTATTTGAATGGCGCGCAGTCTTTGCTTTCCTCACGATTTATAGCGTGCTACTGCTATGGTTCTGCGCTTGCTACCTGCCCGAAACACTACCGGAGGAACTACGCCAATCCTTAGCACCCGCTAGCCTGATCCGCAGTTATACCAAGGTATTCGTCTCTAGCGGTTTTCAATATGGGGCAGGCACAATCGCGTTTAACTTCGCTGGCCTATTTTTATACGTCGCAGCAGCGCCGGTCATTCTGGGTGTGCATCTGGGACTTGGTGCCAACCAATTTGGCTGGCAGTTTGTGCCGATGGTCGGCGGTATTTTTCTGGGCTCGGTGGTGGCCGCCAGACTCAGCACAAAGCTCAGCATGCAAACGCAGATTGGCATCGGGTTTGCCATCCTCTTAAGCGCAGGCATCGCCAACGTGCTTTACCACGCCGCGATGCCACCAGCGCTACCATGGACAGTTACGCCAATCTTCTTTTACGCATTTGGCATGTCACTCGCAGCACCGCGTCTGACGTTAAAAGTGCTAGACCTGTTTCCAGATATTAAAGGCGTCGTCGCATCTATGCTGTCCTTTACTATGGTGATGCTCGCCGCCGTGATCACCGCGCTATTAGCACCGGTACTTCAGAACTCCATGTTGTCGTTGTCCATCGCTCAGTTAATGCTTGGCGCTGCCGGACTGCTGTTTTGGCTACCGACATTCTCTCGCCAAACAGGGACTGCGGCGCAGGTCTGAGTTGGCGATAATGGGTTTGCCTCGTATGCAAGCGTAGTGGGTTAGGGTAGCAGGATTTTGTTTTTAAGCAAGCTGAGAACTACCAGGCAAACTTCAGAGATGTGGTCGCATCAACATCTCGTTTGATTGTCTGTAGCTGGAGATTAACTTGCTCACGAATGTTCATGTAAGCGTAGGTAATAGATATACTCCCTCAATTTTTTAGGGAAAATGCCTTATTGTCCAAATATTATATGGACAATCTAAATATACTAGCTATGAGTATGTGTAAATCGATATATCGGTGCTGGCATTATATTGAGATGTAGCTCTGTTTTTAGTAGACGATATTCCCTTGACTGCGTCACTAGTTACCCAGCTAGCCACCCTAATCGTAAGTTCGGCAATTTTCTTGAATCGTTCGAAAAAGCGTTGATTAAGTTTGACTGGGAGGAAGTTCAAAAACAAATCTCAACGCCAATTTTTAAAGCGCATCCTTAACGAGCTAATAGAGCTTATTCGAAGCGTTCCCAAAAGTGGCAAAAAATGTTGAAGCTGCCTAACTTGACTTCACCCACTAGAGTGGAGGGGAATATCGTATTAGCTTCACACATGATATTCGGTCGTTTTGGGACCGCATAATCGACGTAACAATACCTATCCGTTAAGGGTGTAACCGCCTCACCGTGCTCCCACCAAATACAGCGTGTTGTCGCAATACTGGCGTGAACAAGCTGTAGAGCATTTTTTGGTCAGGAGCGCTAATCGCATTCAATGCTGCTTGGTGGTCAGCTGACAGCACGATATCCAACGCAGCCACGTTATCAATTATCTGCGCTACTCGACTAACGCCCATCAGGGTAGACGCCACACCTGTTTGGTGTGTGACCCAAGACAGGGCAATCTTCGCTTGGCTGTAACCAGTCTCCTCAGAAACTGCTTTGAGCGTGTCTAAGATTTTCCAATTTCGCTCAGTAAATAGCGAATCACCAAAGGGATTTGCGCCATCCAAACGTTTATCACCGTCTGCGCGTCTCTCTCCCTGTTGTGCTGCCTCACGTGGTAGTCCAGCGGCCCGCGGTGCCGCACTTTCAACACTCTCTCGGTTGTATTTTCCCGTGAGTAGGCCGAAAGCAAGCGGACTCCATGGCACGATACTCATGCCGAACTCCGCTGCCATCGGTACAAATTCGTCTTCGATGTCCCGATTGGCAAGAGAATAGAAATATTGCAAAGCGATTGGACCAGGCAAACCTCGTGATACGGCTAGCGTCGCTAGTTTAGAAATGTACCAGGCAGGTGTATTCGAAATGCCCCAATACCGTATTTTCCCAGCGCGAACTAGTGCAGCCATCGTTTCCAATAGTTCTTCTGCTGGAGTGACGGAGTCCCAGACATGAATCCAGTGCAGGTCGATATAATCTGTGCGTAGTCTACGCAGCGAGGCTTCCAGCGCGGTACGAATATGTTTGGACCCGTTACCGCCCGCATGAGGGCCGTGACCGTCCGCAAAACCCGACTTGGTTGCCAGAACAATACTGTCACGTAACGCCCCATCTTCAATGAATTTACCCAACATTTCTTCGCTACGACCGCTTGAGTACACATCAGCAGTATCAATGAAATTCCCACCCGCTTCGATATAAGCGTTGAAGATGGCTTGTGATTCTGGTTCTCCTGAGCCCCAACGAGTAGTTCCGAAGGTCATGGTTCCAAGACAAAAAGGACTGACAACCAGACCAGAGCGTCCGAGGGTACGATAGTCTGTCATAGGCATATCTTTACTTTCATAGTGATTGATAGGAAAATGATAAACCAGATTTCCAGTAAGTACAATAAATTTTGTAGTGACCACTAAAAAATATGAATCAAACAGTTAAGAAGAAGGGGAGACCGCTGTCCTTTGACCGCGATGAAGCCCTACAAAAGGTAATGCTCCTGTTTTGGCAACATGGCTACGAGGCTACATCGCTGAACGACATAACGAGCGCGTTAGAGGTAAAGCCCTCAAGTATCTATTCAGCGTTTGGCGATAAAAAAAAGCTCTTCCTTGACGCCGTTGGTCTGTATTTGTCAGGACCGATAACCTCTGAAACGATTATCGAGCAAGCCGTCTCAGCGTATGACGCAGCGCAAGAATTACTTCGAGTCTCTGCAATCGGGTTTACAGGTACGACCACGCCACCAGGCTGTTTATTGGCGAGTTCAGCGATTAGTTGTTCGGACGCCGCCAACGACGTCAAGCTGGAGTTAGCTGCGATTCGACGCCAAGTAGAAGAACGTCTTCGGACAAAAATTTTGCAGTCCATTGATCAAAAACAGTTGCCGGTAAATACGGACGCAGACGGGCTGGCGGCGATGACAATGGCTGTCATTCAAGGGATGTCAACACTGGCTCGCGATGGAGCCACGCGTGAAAAATTATTGCATATTGGAGAGATGGCAATGCGGGTCTGGCCAAAGTTTGGCTCAACTTAGACATAGGCCCGGCGTGATTTTTTTGAGATACTTTTGAGTGGAGCCATTCAAGCAGGTTACTTCAGAAATTTAAAGCGATTAGTGCCCAACTTACGAACCAAGTTGGGCGTTTTTATTTTGATCTAACTAACGACTTTAATGACGAGGAATAAATCGGAAGTCTGACTAGATACAATAAAGTCGATCGGAATCGACGAGGTAAGTTGTTGATTCTGCTAGACCGCCAAATCCAAGAAAGTCGGTCGGAGTGTGCGACAGCTTCCGGCTCAAAGCGGTCATGGTGAGCAATCCCTTAGTATTACTGCAATTCCTTGAAGCGCTCAATCTCCTTGCTCCATTTCTCGCTAATGTCTTTAAGGATTAAAGCGAGATCTTGTAAGCATTCCGAGGTAAAAATAGTCTCGCCAGTATCAGGAACTTTCTTGAAGTATTCGAACACATTTCCGTGGCACAGGTTGTTTCGCACCCTCACGAGCTCGACCGGCTTCTTCTTGCTCTTGAGCTTTTCTTCGAAATCAACTTCGCCTGGAAACGCTAAAATTTCGACTCGCAATCCGATCAGTTGAGCGTCGCGTAGCAAGGCGTTTTTCATGATGTCCACTGTGCTCATTGACTCTTCGTCAAACTTACCTTGTTGGTAAAGAATGTTAGTGCGGATACTGGCTTCGATACCGTTGATAAAGGACAGTACGGCTGCAATATGCAGACCATGACGCAAAGCCTTTTCGGCCTCCACGAAAAACCAATGCGTTTCCGCACCACGCAGGCGCTGGTAATAATTGTGTAGGTCAGCAAACGATTTCCACTTTTCATCGATATCGTCGGGCATGGTCAGATTCTTTCTTCTCTTTGCTGTAGGGGTACGTGGAGGTGCTCGCTGATGATAGACGTCGATTTCGCCGCAGTCTTCAGATAAATCGATCGGCTTCTATCCAGAAATTGAAAAGTAGATTCCCCGCCGACGTTATGGTGGTCGGCGCGTATGTGTCGGAAGCACCGCTATCGGTCGATAGCGGTCGGTATGGCTGGAATATATACGAGCTTATTCGATACGGCCAGTCAGACTAGTTTGCACTCAGCTTTCGGCTTCCGGCCGACTTCATTGTTGCGACTCAAAAATCCTAAACCCACTTACTCCACCGTCACACTCTTAGCCAAATTCCGAGGCTTATCGACATCCGTCCCCCGCGCCAACGCCGTGTGATACGCCAGCAATTGCAGCGGCACGGTGTGCAAGATCGGTGACAACATGCCGTAATGTTCTGGCAAGCGGATGACGTGTACGCCTTCGTTTGAGGCAATGCGGGAATCTGCGTCGGCGAAGACGTACAGCTCGCCGCCACGGGCGCGGACTTCTTGCATGTTGGATTTTAATTTTTCTAGCAGCGCGTCTTTTGGTGCGACTGTGACGACCGGCATGTCTTTGGTCACTAAGGCTAACGGGCCGTGTTTGAGTTCTCCTGCGGGGTATGCCTCTGCATGGATGTAGGAAATTTCTTTCAGCTTTAATGCGCCTTCCAAAGCGATTGGGTAGTGCATGCCGCGGCCTAAGAATAAGGCGTTTTCTTTGCGGGCGAACTCTTCTGACCAGGCGATGATCTGTGGCTCCAATGCCAGCACCGCAGTGATCGCTACAGGTAAGTGGCGCAGGGCTTTGATGTGTTCGGCTTCTTGCTCATCGCTGAGCCTGTCTTTGCTTTGCGCCAGTGTCAGTGCCAACAAGAACAGCGCTGCCAATTGTGTTGTGAAGGCTTTGGTCGATGCGACGCCGACTTCTACACCGGCGCGGGTGATATAAGCCAGAGCGCATTCGCGCACCATGGCGCTGGTGCTGACGTTGCAGATTGTCAGCGTGTGTTCCATCCCCAGACTACGTGCATGCTTGAGTGCTGCTAAGGTGTCGGCGGTCTCTCCGCTTTGTGAAATAGTGACGACTAAGCTATTAGGGTTGGGTACGCTATCGCGGTAGCGATATTCGCTGGCGATTTCTACATTGACCGGGACTTTGGCGATGGATTCTATCCAGTATTTTGCGGTCAAGCCTGCATAGTAGCTGGTGCCGCAGGCGAGGATTAAGACGTTATCGATTTGTTTAAAAACCTTGTACGCCTTGTCGCCAAACAGCTCTGGCATGATGGCTGTGACACCTTCTAAGGTGTCGCCCAATGCGCGTGGTTGCTCGAAAATTTCTTTCTGCATGTAATGACGATACGGACCTAATTCTGCCTGACCGGTATGCGCATGCACGGTACGGACCTCGCGTTGTACTTGCTTGCCATTGGTATCTACAATCCAGACTTTTTGTAGTTGCAGATCAACGACGTCGCCTTCTTCCAGATAAATAATCTGGTCGGTTGTACCCGCCAATGCCATTGCATCGGAGGCTAGAAAGTTTTCTCCTTGACCTACCCCGACGATTAATGGGGAGCCTTGGCGCGCACCGACTACGCGGTGCGGTTCGTCGCGGCAAAATACGGCAATCGCAAATGCGCCAGTCAAACGTTTGACGGCGATTTGTACAGTCTCAAATAAGTCGCCGCTGTACAGATGATCGACCAAGTGGGCAATGACTTCGGTGTCTGTCTGGCTTTCAAATATATAACCAACTGCGCTGAGCTCTGCGCGTAATTCTTCATGGTTTTCAATAATGCCGTTATGGACTAAGGCAATCCGTGAATTCTCAGCATCGGGAGAAAAATGCGGGTGGGCATTGGATGACGATGGCGCACCATGCGTTGCCCAGCGCGTGTGGGCGATACCGGTAAAACCAGCTAAACCTGTTTGTTCTATTTGCGCTTGCAACTCCGTCACGCGGGCGGTGCTGCGTGAGCGTTGCAGATGTCCGTCCACATGTAATGCGACGCCGCAAGAATCGTAGCCACGATATTCCAGACGTTTAAGACCTTCAACCAGGACGGGAGTGATATTGCGTTGCGCTACAGCGCCGACGATGCCGCACATAAGAACCTCTTAATAAAAATTTGAGAAAACGATAAAAAAATAAAGTGAATAAATAAGGCCAGTAAATTCGACGCTAATAAGGCTAGTAAGGCTAGTAAGAATCTTCAGCCCAAAAACGCAATTAAACATAAGATTGCAAAATTACTAATTTCACAGGATTTTGTCATCGTAAATCAGATCAAATGAAATTATCTTTCAATATTTAATTAGATTTGAACTAAAATTCAATTGCGATTATTGAGTGAAATTAAATTTCATTTAAATAAAATTTATTTATTTAAATTCCATTGGTGAAAAGTATGATGACTCTGGACGAACTGGATAAACGCATTTTGCAGCAGCTACAGCGAGATGCGTCGGTCAGCAATCAGGCCTTGGCGGAGCTAGTGCATGCGTCGCCACCGACTTGTTTGCGGCGCGTTAAGCGCTTATTGGATGAGGGCGTGATTGCTAAGCAAGTAGCGATTTTAGCGCCCGAAAAAGTTGGTGCAGGTTTGACGGCGATTGTAGAAATTACCTTGGATCATCAGGCCAGCGAGCATCAACTCGCGTTTGAGAAACTGGTGTCGGAAGAGCCAGCAGTGCAGCAATGTTATCGGGTATCGCCAGGACCAGACTTTGTGCTGGTGATACAGGTGGCAGATATGTCGGCGTACCACAATCTAGCGCACCGTTTATTTGCGGGGCAGGCAAATGTGCGGAATGTGCGGAGTTTTTTCTCTATGCTACGGAGTAAGTTTGAAACGCGGATTGAGATTTGAGTGGCGGTGTAAGCCAAGGCTTAATCCATAGCTTAATCCTACCGTTTATGTTTAAAACCTAACGCGGACGAATACTTTCTTTCAGTATGTCAGCGTCATAATGATTTTGAAAACTTTTCCAGACTGCGCCGGATTTTTCTGCTCGCTGGAGTAAATCTTTAAGTGACGCTTTGTCTTCTTCGCTGAGTGAAGATTTAGAGATATACACGCCGCTGTCACCCCAGGGTAGCTCTTCTATCGGTTCGTACCTGAGCTTATCTAAAATATCTTTCGCCCGGTCATTATCTTTAATCGCACCGACAAAAATCGATGGTGCCATGATCGTGATATGGGTCGTGTTGGCTTTTAACATCCGGGCAACCGATACGGGGTCTGCTTCCAGAACGACTCTACCTTGTTTGTTTAACTCTTTGACCAGCGCTTGATACGCGTCGCCATAATCATAGCCGCGCACTAGCACGACCTTGAGTTCTTTACGATCTAATAATTCCTGGGCAGTTTTGATGACAGGGCGGTTGATGTCGATGGAGATGATGGTCGCTCGATTAAAGACGAGCGGTATAAATATTCCGTACTTATCCCTCGCAGGTGTTCTGCTGGCGGGTATTAATAAATCGGCTTTTCCTGTATTAAACAGCACTTCCAGGCGCGACCTCGGTACATCGCTAAAGTTAAAACTACAAGCTTCTTTGCTTCCAAAGCTGCGCAAAATCTCTGGATAAATGCCGCTGATATTGCCATCAACGATGGTGACGCTTTGTCCGGTGGCAGATACCGGGACGTTAATCTCCCGCGAGCATTTTGCACCAGCATCTGGCGCGACCGCAGCCATTGCAACAATGACAGCAGCGGCAGCAATGGTACTTAATCGGTAGTTTTGTGCAAACAATGTATTGCCTTGCCTTGTCGGGAACTGTAGTCACCACTAAGTCAGCTTAAACCTACGCTGATAGCGGGTGCTGTCAGCCATCGCTATCAGCCATCTACACCACTCCATAAACATAGGCTATCGCTGCTCGTGCCGCAATTGAATTGTCGCAACACCGAGACGTATCTACAAGCATTGATTAAAATATTTGCACTGTTAAAAAGACGTGATCCCCATAAAAACAATATACTCCCCATTATTTTTATGAAAATAAGCCAATTGTCCAATGATTATATGGACGATCAATATATACATATTAGGAGTATATTTAAATCAAGAGCGCCATTCAGATAGGTAAAGAAATAAATTGATAGCTTATTGATGCCAATATGCGACATCAGCACGCAACCCGGCACATGTCCAATAAACCCTCATGAGTGTCGTTTTATGCTGATATTTATTTAGATAATTTATCTTCGGCGATAATTTCTATACAGCGATAGCCAAGCTGGATGACGCCTTGTTGCACTAATAATTTGAGTTCTTTAGACAGGGTTTGCCGCGTAATCCCCAGCATCATTGCCAGCGATTCTTGCGATACCGTTACTTTGGGGCGCGCATCTTTTGCCATACTCGCGTCGCCGTGCGCCAGCAGTAATAATCGCCGTGCGATGCGGGCCGGGGTTGATCGCAGCGTGGCGTCTTCTACTATGCCGTAGAGCAAACGGATTCTCGCTGCCAACATACTACTAATCGCAAAAGCAAAAACCGGCCGCTGCATTAAGCTCGCAAACACGCTGCGCGGCAGTACCAAAATCTCGGTTGGCCCCATCGCGGTTGCATCATGCGTACGTGGCTGGTGATCAATTAAGGAGATTTCGCCAAACCAGGTGCCGCTTTCCAGCACCACCAAAATTGCTTCTTTACCCGCCTCGCTCAAGGTCGACATTTTGATCGTGCCCGACAGCACGGCATAAAACCCACCCGGCGCATCGCCTTGGCGGAACAGCATTTCACCCGGGCGCAAGCGCAGCAGCTCGACCGCGCTGAGCATGCTCTTGCGATCACGCAAGGGCAAAGAGCCAAACCATGGGTTATTGGATAGTTGCGGTAACAAATCAAGATGCGCGTTCATGCTGGCTCGATGGTGGTTTTGTTGTGATTATCGGTGAATGGGACTTAAATTCCAATTGTAAATAATTTGACAGTTTGCAGTGTAGCCTGGTTGTATGGTGTAGGCACCAAAGAAAAATTAACTGGAGTGAGACAAATGACTACCCGTGCAAATTTCGTCCGCATGCAGGACAGTACACAGCAAGACTGGCAAGTGATTGGTGCCGAGTTTATGCAGTTTTCTAAAGGCTTGTCGGATCGCGTGATCAAGCACTTGCAGATTCTGGAAGGCGACTACGGTGGCTTTCCGATTGACCGCTACACCCACTCGTTGCAAACAGCTACCCGCGCCTGGCGCGATGGGCGCGATGAAGATTACGTCGTCTGCGCTTTGTTGCATGACATCGGCGACACTCTGGGATCGTTTAATCACCCTGATATAGCAGCGGCGATTCTCAAGCCCTTTGCCAGTGATGCTAATCTGTGGATGGTGCAGCATCATGGGATTTTTCAGGGGCACTATTTTTTCCACCATATTGGTATGGACAAAGATATGCGCGAGCAATTTCGTACCCATCCTCATTTTGAACATACCGCTAGTTTTTGCGAGCTGTACGATAATCCCGCCTTCGATGCCACAGCAGAGACCTTGCCCATCAGCGAATTTGAACCCATGCTCAGGCGCTTTTTTGCCAAGCCACGCAACACGATTTACAAAGCGGCATTGACAGAGTAAACGTAGCAATACCGTTTTAAAATTCCATCATAAAATTAGGAGATCAAAATGACACACATGCATATTCCCTCAATTAAAGATCAAGTCAGCGCAGAAGAATGGCAGCTCCGTGTTGATCTTGCCGCTTGCTACCGTCTGGTCGCCGTGTATGGCTGGAGCGATCTGGTATTTACTCATATCACTGCCCGTATCCCTGGCCCGGAACATCATTTTCTGATCAATCCTTATGGCCTGATGTTTGATGAAATCAACGCCTCTTCGCTGGTAAAAGTCGATCAGCAATGCAACAAAATTATTGACTCACCTTTCCCGGTTAATCCTGCCGGTTTTGTCATCCACAGTGCCGTGCATGAAGCGCGTGACGATGTGCAATGCGTCTTGCACACGCATACCCGCGCCGGTGTGGCGGTTAGTGCGCAAAAATGCGGCGTACTGCCCATCTCGCAGCAATCGACTTTTGTACTGGCTTCATTGGCGTATCACGAATACGAAGGCGTCGCTTTCCGTGATGAAGAAAAACCGCGTTTGCAAGCCGATATGGGCAGAGCAAATTTCCTGATGTTGCGCAATCACGGTTTGCTGGTTGCTGGTAAATCTATCGCTGATGCCTTCCTCTCCATGTACACCTTTGAGGCGACATGCCAGATTCAATTGTCGGCACAAGCAGGTGGCGAGTTGACGCAAGTCAATCCATTGATTGTCAAAGGCGTGGCAGAAGCCATGCGGGTACAAACCGGCGGTCTTGGCGGTGCATTTGTATGGCCATCATTGATCCGTAAATTGGATCGTACGGATGAAAGTTATAAGTTATGAGCGGGGCTGCAAAGTCAGCTTCCACATCCAAAGTCGTCATCATTACTGGTAGCTCTGATGGCATCGGTGCAGAAGTGGCGAGGCAGCTTGCCAAAACTTATGGCAGCAAACTTGGCTTGGTATTGGCTGCGCGCAATGAGGCTATGTTGGATGCGGTCGCGGCAGAATGTCAGCAGCTCGGCAGTGCAACGCTAGTGGTAAAAACCGATGTCGGCGATCAGGCGCAATGTCAGCAACTGATACAGCGCACGGTTGATCACTTTGGCCGGATTGATGCGCTTATCAATAACGCAGGCAAATCCGCGCAAGCCTTGTTGTCCGATGTCAGCGATCTGGGCTGGTATGAAGAACTGTTCCGTATCAATCTGTGGGGCAGCATCTGGTGTACTCACGCCGCTTTGCCGCATATCAAAGCAAGCCGTGGCAATATCGTCGCCGTGTCATCTCTGGCTGGCTTGATGGGCATTCCGGGACGTACCGCCTATTGCACCAGCAAATTTGCGATGAATGGTTTTTTTGAAAGCTTACGTCTGGAAGTTAAGAACGCAGGCGTCGCAGTCACCATCGCTTATCCGGGCGTAGTTGCCACCCAAATCCGTTATCGCGGCTATAACGCAGCCGGTGTGGCAGCAGGTAGCAGCGGCTTAAAGGAAGACGATGCGATGTCGGTAGAAGAATGCGCCAGTCTGATCATTTCAGGGATGGAGCAAAGACAGCGCGACGTCGTCATGTCGGGCAAAGGCAAATTGCTACGCTGGCTAAAACTGATTGCACCAGGTCTGGTCGAGAAGATGGCGATGGCGGCGTTAAAGGACGAGGTCAGGCCGCATTAAAAATAGAAAGTCAATTTTTTGCTGATATCGTTGCTGATATTGTTGCTAAATAAGTAGCCAGGCAGATCACAGTTTGCCTGGCTTTTTTATTGGGCAGATAGACAGCTAATTTGTTTTTACGTAAGCTAGTGACGTAGCGCGCAACCACTTTATTCAGCACACACTATTGCCCAGACTTGGAAACCGAATGTTCATCATCTCAATTACCTATACCAAATCCATTCCCGAAGTCGATGCTCTCATGACGCCGCATCGGGACTATCTGAAAAGCTATTTCGACAGCGGCGTATTTGTATTGGCTGGCCGCAAAGTACCACGCAGTGGCGGCGTGATTTTAGCCAATAGCATGGACCGCGCAAAGATCGAATCCATCGTTCAGGAAGATCCGTTTTTTACCGGTGATGTAGCGAGTTTTGAGATTACTGAATTTGTCCCGTCGATGACGGCGGAGATGTTTGCGGGTTTGCTACCTGCGAGTTAGTACTTTAATGTAAACTAAAAAAGCCAGACCAGATCAGCAGATCCTGTCTGGCTTTTTTACTTAACCGCTATTCAAGTTTTTAAGTTTTAACATAATTAAAATCGGTGTTGAATCCCAAATGTCGCTGCATTTTGGGTGCTGGCAAATCCAGCGTCATCACGTGACACCCCGACTAATTTATTGTTGGACGCTTTGGCATAAGCTGCGGCGACATACAGGTCGGTGCGTTTAGATAATGCATATCTGGCGCGCACGACGGTCAGGCTTGGATCAGCATCGGCACCTGCCGGTAAGTTTTTGATGTCCTGATAGTAGTACACGCCTGTCAAAATCCACGACGGTGTTAATTGATAATTAAGGCCTGCCCAAATCAGATCACTACGTAAATCAGTTGCGCCAGTTGCCAGTGTCTTTTTGTAGTTGCGATAAGCGAGGAATAATTTCGCGGCATCGATTTCGTAAGACGCCGCAAGATGGATTGTTTTGGCTTTATCAATCGCACCATTGGCGGCGAGTGCACCATTTACCTGGTCATACACCGCAACCGCTGAGAATGGCCCGCTGCTCATACTGGCGGCGAGTGATAATTTAGCGCTGGCCGATGTGTCGCCCGCGACTTCACCCAACCCATAGGTTGCGCCCAATTTAAAACCGCTACCATCAAATTGGTATTTCACCATGTTGGAGGTGCCCGTCAACATACCGTCTTTGCGGCCACCGGTAGCGCCAGCCGAGGTCGCCCAAGAATATTGGGGTGCGTAGCCTAGCGGATCAAAGGGCAAAATAAAATCATAAGTCGTGCTGTAAGAGCGCCCGGCAACGATACGGCCAAAATCGCCTTGCAACCCGACATTGGCCTGACGCCCAAACAGATCGCCGTCTGATGTGCCCGTGTCGAGAATGACGCCGCCTTCCAATTGCCAGATGGCTTTTAATCCGCCACCCAAATCTTCATTCCCCCGAAAGCCCAGGCGGGATGTGTTCATGCCGCCGCTATTGAGTTTGAACGCGCTATTTTTGTTAGCGTCAGAATTATTGGTGTAGCCAATATTGGCATCGATTAAGCCATATACCGACACATTGCTTTGTGCGGATGCTGAGTTGGCGATGGCTAGTGGCAGCAGGACGATACTGACGGCCTTGCAGATTGTTTTAGTGTGCATTTTCTTGTCTCCCGATGGTGGTTAGTGCTGCTGAACTCGCTGGGCGTTCTGTTTTTCTCAGGCGATTGGTACGGCGTTGCCGTCTTTGTCGCTGGTGTCTCAGCAAGCATATAACTGCGCATTCTATTTATGCTCTAACTATGCGTCAGTCACGATCGATCGTAGCATCGTAAACCTTCAATTGGCTTTCAATGCCCGCCTGAATGTCGGTAGTTGTCGGGAGCGTGTTGAAAAACAACAAGGATTGCCCGTCGCTATTCTTGTTCATTTTTCGTTTGGGTCAGCGGCAGCGAGTGCGAACCAGTTTGGATTTGGCTCAACTCAGTTGGGCTATGTTGAGTTGGCTTTAGTTCAGTTCAGTTCAGTTGAGCTGAGTTTAGGTCGAGTCGTGCAAACCTATTTGCCAGATTCTGGCTTCCATTCTGCGGCTAATTGTTTGGCCTCGTCGATTTGCGCTTGGCTCATTTTTTTCTCGGCATATTGGCGGTACATCGCGGCAGCGTCGTATTCACCTGCCAGGCTAAACCATTTATATGCCTCGACACTATTTTGTGGCACGCCATTCCCTTTGAGGTAGAGCAAGCCAAGCTGGTATTGGGCGCTGGCATTGCCCTGATCCGCTGCCAGCTGTAAATAATATTTGGCTTGCCGAAAATCCTGGCGAGTACCAATCCCGCTAGCTAACATCGTGCCCAGACTGTATTGCGCATCGGCATAGCCTGCTTCCGCTGCTTTTTTATACCATTGCATTGCCTTGGCATAGTCTTGCACCACGCCCAGACCTTTGGCATACATACGCCCCAAATTGACTTGTGCACGCACATTGTCTTGCTGCGCGGCTTGCTGGTAGAGCGACATCGCTTTGGCGTAATCACGCTGCACACCTTCGCCATTGACATACATCAAACCCAGATTGAATTGCGCATTCGCATTGCCTTGCTCTGCCGCTTTGCTAAATGCGGCAACTGCAGCGGGGTAGTTTTGGTCTTCATAAAAACTAACGCCATTTTCAAAATCACCTGCCCTAGCCAGTTGGGCAGACACGGCAGACAGGATGAAAGCGCAGAGCAAAAGGGGGCGGAAAACATTCATCGGAAGCTCGCTATCGGCATACGTAGTTGCAGGGAAAAATCAATTCTATTCACCATAATCCGCAGGCTTGCTGCTGTCAACTTCTGGCTGCTTTGCAGCAGTATCAAAGCAGGACTGTACTATGGTTAAATAATATACTCCTAGGTAGTATTTTCAATTGTCCAGAGAAAGTCTGGACAATAGGTCATATTTATCAATTTATGAGGGGAGTATATGGTTTTGAATCAGGTTTCAGCGTAATTTACTTCTTGATTTTTACCGGGCGCTGCCAGTTCTCTAGCGTGATTTGTCTTGCACGTGAGATCGTCAATTTACCCTCTGGCGCGTCTTTGGTCAGCGTGGTGCCGGCAGCCAGCGTTGCACCTTTGCCGACGCGGACTGGTGCGACCAGTTGGCTGTCGCTACCGATAAATGCATCGTCCTCAATTATCGTGCGGAATTTATTCACGCCATCGTAATTGCAGGTGATCGTACCGGCACCGATGTTGACGCGGCTGCCGATGGTGGCATCGCCAATATACGCAAGGTGATTGGCCTTGCTATGTGCGGCAACCTGGCTATTTTTGATCTCGACAAAATTACCCACATGGACATCTTCTGCCAGCGTCGTACCGGGGCGCAGTCGCGCATACGGGCCTATCTGCGATTGCGCGCCGACTGTCGCATCTTCAATATGGCAGAACGGTTTGATCACCGTACCGGCCGCAATATGCGCATCTTTAATTACACAATGCGCTGCGATTTGTACGCCGTCTTCCAGCGTGACTTTGCCTTCAAACACGCAGCCGACATCAATCATCACGTCGCGTCCGCACGTCAGGCTGCCACGGATATCGATACGGGTCGGGTCGAACAAAGTGACACCTTGCTCCAATAATTTTTGCGCCAGATTACGCTGATAGATGCGTTCTAATTCCGCCAGCTGCACTTTGCTATTCACGCCCAGGGTTTCCCACACGGCGTCGGGTTGTGCTGACACAACGGGTACGCCATCTGCGACTGCACGCGCGACGATATCGGTTAGATAGTATTCGCCTTGCGCGTTGTTGTTCGATAGCGTGGTCAGCCATTGTTTTAGCTGTGCAGTCGGCGCGATGATGATGCCGGTATTGATTTCGGTAATGGCTTTCTCGGCTTCGCTGGCATCTTTTTGCTCGACGATACGCACAATCTTGCCACCTTCCCGCACGATGCGACCAAGACCTGTCGGGTCGTCCATGTCTGCCGTCAAAATCGCCAGCTTATCGCTACCCGCCGCCGCAATCAGTCGCTGCAAACTAGCGCTTGTGGTCAGCGGTACGTCGCCATACAACACTAGGGTCGGTACTTTTTCATCCAGCACCGGTGAGGCCTGCGCCACGGCATGTCCGGTGCCAAGCTGCGGTTCTTGTTTGGCAAACTGTAAATCGGGTGCGCCAATCAAGCTCGGTACCTGATCGCCGCCATGACCATAAATCACGCAAATATTATGCGTGCCAGCATCAGTGGCAAGACTGCGCGCCGTATCAATCACATGCGATAACAAGGGTTTGCCAGCCAGTGGATGCAAGACTTTAGGCAAAGCAGATTGCATACGTTTACCCATACCGGCAGCGAGAATAACGACGTTCATGGAGAATCCTGTTAGATGATTTTTTGATGTTGAAATTTTATCATGGGGTGCCTAGGTATATAAACGACTTAGCGTCAGGTAATCAAAAAGCAGGATGCTTTTTCTTTCTTGAACACATGCTATAGAGTTTGCTCTTCGTATTTGAAACCACTAGCCCAAAACAAAAAGGAGCAAGCCGCTAAGACGACTTGCTCCTTTTTCAGTTTAATTGGTAACTATCCATCTACAATTAAATCAGTAACCAGTTTCCTTTAAAGACAATCGGTCCGGTCGGTTTCTCAGGATTGCCTGAACCACCTTTAGGTTCCAGCGTCACCGCCAGCAGCGGCACGTTGTCGCTGTTCATATTGTCGGGCATAGGCAGCGTAATATTGCCATTGTCTGCGACCAGTCCCAGTGATTTAACCGTCCCGGCTTTGCTGACAGCCCATAATTCTAAACTTTTATCTGCCGCAATATTTTGTGCTTTGACGATATGCACGATCAATTGCTTGTGTTTGATATCGCCTGTGATCACTGCTATCGGTTCGGATTTGTCATTGGACAATGTCGCTACATAGCTATTGGTTGGCGGCAGGGTTTGATCGACTTGTTTGCTCAACAAGACGGATACCATGACCAGTGCCATCGCAGTGGAGAACATGCCCAAGCCACGCCAGAAAGCGAGGTCTTCGCGCAGATTGCGCCAGAACGCCCAACGGTCGGCACTTTGATTCAGTCCCAGACGTTTTTCCAGACTTTGCCAGACGCTATTGGCTGGTTGTGCAGTTTTGGCAAATTCTGCCATTGGTAGCAGATTGCCCTCCCACTGGCGCACCACTTGCTGTAATTGTGCGTCGCGGTTGAGCCAGCCTTCAAAGCGTCGACGTGCGCCGCCGCGTAAGGTACCAAGTACGTATTCAGCCGCTAGTTTTTGCTGCAAGTTGGGCTTATTTTGGATATTCATACTATCTCCATTTTGCCAAGGCAGGTGCGTAGCTTATCCAGCCCGCGCCGTATCCAGGTCTTGACAGTGCCCATCGGTAGTTTCATTTGTTCGGCTACTTCGCTATGTGACAGATCGTGAAAAAACGCCAACGCCATTGCCTGACGATGCAAACCTTCCAGACGTGACATACATGACGCCAGTGCTTTGGCATCCTGAGTCATTTCCAGTGACTGTATCGGGGTGAGATCGCCGCTCTCTAGCGCGTGTACGACATCCATATCAAAGTTATCCGCGTCAATTTCTACATCATGGTCGAGTCTGCGCAACAGATCAAAAGCGCGGTTACGCACAATGGTCGTCATCCAGGTCATCGGCGCGGCCAAACTGGCCTGATAAGTGGCGGCATTGTTCCAAATGTTGACAAAACTCTCTTGCAACACTTCTTCCGCCAGTTCGCGCTTAATTAATATACGCAGCGCGAAGCCAAACAGTTTCGGAGAAGTTGCATCATAAAGCGATCTAAACGCAATTGCGTCTTTTCGCGCGACGCCGGCGAGCCAGATATGCAGCTGGCCAGCGTCCATTTTGGATGTTTTTTGCAATTGGATATCCGTTTCGTATCTTGTTGTTACAAGGTGTTTCGAGGCGAAATAGCGCGTTCTGGAATAAGTGCCCAAATCATACGATAAGGGAAATGATTTTGCAGAAACTCTTCACAGTCGAATCGCATTATTCTTCTATTCGCAACAATCTATTGCTTATAGTCACCTTTATTGATTGATCTGGCTTGTATAGACTTGCTGCATCGATGAGCACGACACCGCAGCAACAGAAACAAACAGTGCGCGACTTACCGAGGCAGAAGAGATCCAATGTATCCCAAGCCTAGAGTCATCAACCTAACCATCTATCTTATTTGGAGAATTAAAATGAACGCGAAACAATTAATTGCTGCTGTTGCCCTGATCGCTACTGGTGTTACAACTGGTTCTGTTGCTTTCGCAGCGGATCACCAAGTTGGCGGCGAAGCGTATGTCAGTTTCCCTATTCCAAGTATGACAAAAACTAAGACAGACACTGTAAGCAACGGTAAAACCCGTGCAGAAGTTGTCGCAGAACTGAGCCAGGCACGTGCTGCTGGTTTGCCAGTCGGCGGCGAAGCATATGTGTCTTTTGCACCAGCAAAAACACAGCGCCCAGTAGTTGAAGCGACACAGATTTCTCAAAACAAATAAGTCGTTTTTTCTCCGACATGAACGCCGTCCTCGTGACGGCGTTTTTTGTTTTGCGTAAGGTGATTAAGGTGAAGGTACTATTTAAGAGAGAAACTATCCGGCACGCTTACTAAGATGCGAACTTAATATCAGCATACTATGTCGTAGTTGTTATCCGAATATCTGCTTTTTTGTTCTTAGCCAAGGAATATCCATGCCACAAGATGAGGTTGACGAGTTGGAATACGTAGGATTTTGGGCGCGGGTTGGTGCTTGTATAGTTGATTCTTTACTTTTAGCCGTCGTGATATACCCGATCCTGATTGCAATTTATGGCTGGGTCTATGTCAGTCCGACAAGTTCTGGTCTTGGCGCCGATACATTCTCGTTGGCACGGGGACCTGCCGATTTTTTAATGTCTTGGATTTTTCCAGCGATTGCGGTGATTGTGTTTTGGATAAAGCGCCAGTCAACGCCAGGCAAAGATGCTATTTCTGCCAAGATTGTGGATGCCAAAACTGGTAAAGAGCCGACTAAAACGCAATTGATTATTCGCTATCTTGGCTATTACGTGTCGACTATCCCGCTGGGACTGGGTTTGCTCTGGGTCGCCTTTGATCCGCGCAAGCAAGGCTGGCATGACAAATTAGCAGGGACGGTGGTGGTCCGGCGGAAAAATAGAATTCAAAAAGTGGTTTTTGATGGCAAGTAATATCGGTATTGTTTACGGCAAATCGAGTTCATATTGTTAAACAAAAAAAGGGGCGTTGTTCACAGCGCCCCTTTTCATGATGCAGCTAAATTTTTACTTCATCAACATCCACAATCTAGCGATATCAGCAGAACCATCGTTACCTTGTACGGTTTTAAAAATCTCAGCAGCTTTCGCTTTGTCGCCTGACTGTAGGTATGCCATTCCTAAATGTAGCTTAGCTTCTTCAGGTGCTTTCAAGCCACCTTTGGCAATACCGTCGTTCATCAGTGCAATACCTTTGTCGTATTGCGCACGGATTACATAGTTGTAACCCATGTTGACCATACCAGTGCCATTTTTGGATGATTTTGCTGCGGCTTCGCCTGCATCCAGGGTTTTGGCATCGTCTGCTGCTTGCTTGTTTGCTTTGTCACGTAATTGTTTATGCTTGGCTGCGTCTTTACCTTGACCTAAGATGTTAGCCGCATAGCCCGCGTCAACCGCTTGTTGTGCCTCTAGTGGCAAGCCCGCCAGAAGTGCTAGTTCTGCCATTTCAACAAATTGCGGACCATCTTCTATATTGTTTGTTTTGAGTAACAGTCGATATAGATCCAGACGCAAACGATCAGAGAATCCTGGCTTGCGTTCAACACGGTAGATCAAGTCGCCCCAGTACTCTTTTTTGGGATAATACGTAACCAATAATTCTAAAACACCAATGTAGCCAGCATCATCTTTAAGTTGTTGATAACTATTACCTAGCAGGCGCAAATTATCGTTGTTAGGTGTGCGTTTAGCATCTTGATCCGCTGCTAGTAACTGCTTTAGCTCTTTCGCTGCGCCGGCAAAATCATTTTGCAGATACATAGCACGTGCCAGTAAAGTATGTACTGCCTGGCTAGTACTATCTTTTGCTAAATAGCGTAATGCCCACTGCTTAGATAAATCATATTTCTTTTCGTTGAAATAAGTACCTGCCATCGCTTCGATCAAGCGCAGTTTTTCAGGCTCCTGAAGGAAATTACTTTTCAGCATGCCTTCAAAGGAGGTCGCTAATAATTCAGTATTGTTCGTGCCTGACGCAACGACTGCTCGCATACGGTCGATCGCAAATATTTCATATGGTGTTTTATTTTCAATAGATTCAAGAGCATTAATTTTTTCTAATGCTTGCGGATACTGTTTGGCAGCGAGTAACTCCTGAATTTCATTAAGCGGTTTCCCCATTGCTGGACGCACGGTTTCAGTTTTTGCGGGAGCAGGTGCCGCCGCTTCAGTTTCTGCATAAGCAGTGGAGGCGGCAAACGGCAATGCGTTATAGCCAAGAGCCAAAACTAAGCTTGCCAAGACAAGGGATGAATTCTTTTTCATGTGCGTAAATTAAAGAGAGGTTTCACAGTGCTAAATTAAAGGCGCCGAGGAATATATTTTAAACGTGCAATGAACATGCTGCATCAGGCACGGTTCTGATAGTACAAATCATTATATCTGAGTGCGAAGCGCCATCTGTCAGTTCAGTGGGTTTGTTCATTCACTAGATACTTAGCGCAGTTTGTGCTGGATTTAAAAATCGCTGTATGACAAATTCGCCTCCTTTGATATTTTATATCCCCTTTAACAAATTTGAGCTAGCAAAGCACATTTACAAAAATGTGCATTTTTCTTATTTGCGCAGACGACCAGGCTCGTATTGGTTGGCGTATTGGCGCGGCATAACACTTATTGCGTATTTGGCACAGATCCTGCATAGAAAAGCGAGAATCGAATATTGCTTTATAGACTTATCTATAAAAGCATGGCAAATTATTATTTATATTTTTTACTTCAGTATTTGGCGCTATCTGTGAAACCTACCAAGCAGTGATAAGCATTGGATAAGTGTTTCGATACACAATTATTTTTTATAAGCAAAAACGGATCAGTTTTATTTTTTTGTAAATTTAATTTTTACTCTGAGGGAAGACCCAATGCTGGTGCACAAAAAAATAAAACCATCTTTTGGTTTGGCATTAAGCGTCATTTTTACAACGAGCTTACTTGCGGCCTGCCAGAAAACACCGCTGCCAGAAGAGCCAGCAAATGAGGCATCTGTCCCACAGAGTGCAGCGTCAGCGCCTACCGGCCTGGTCAAAAACCCCTACAAACACAGTGGAACAGCGGATGTCACCAAATGGATGGATATGGCCTCTACCAAAACGCCCGCGCAAATAGCTCAGGAAGAGAAGTTAGCAAAAGACGCAAAACTGGCGCAAGAGGCAAAAGCCTTAGCAGAGAAATCCGCAGCGAATTCCCGCGAGACATCAAAACCTGCCGCAGTTGTGCCGCAGACGGTTGCACCTAAAGTGATCGAGCCGGTCGCAGTTGCACCAGCACCAGCACCAGCACCAGTCGTTGCTGCTGCCACGCCAAAGACTACGCCTCCACCAACGCCAATGCCTGCCGCAACCCCCGCACCAGAGCAAACGGTTCTTAAATTATTAACCAGTACGCAACCCAAATTTCCTAACAAGGTTGCCCGATCCGGTATCACTAGCGGCGTAGTAAAAGCGCGTGTCCACATTGATACGGATGGCAAGGTCTCTCAAGTCGAAATTCTTTCAGCAAAACCCGCAAGACTGTTTGATGCAGAAGTTATTTCCGCCGTCTCTCAGTGGAAATATGCGCCTATCTCTAAGCCGCAAACTTTAGTTTTAGAATTTAATTTTAAACTGGAAGATTGAGGCAAGCATCGTTTAACGTTCGCAGCAAAATCTGGATGTTCAGCCTAAAATGCTAGGGTTAAGCGTCCATGTAGAATAAGTCAGACCGCAAGCAAAACTGACCCACGCCAGATAAGGCAATAGCAGCAAAGCGGCTACTTTATGCAAACGCCAAAAGGCGATGATCGTGCCAGCAATTAGTACCCAAAGCAGCAGTATTTCCACAAATGCTAAAGCTCCTTGGTGCCACACAAAAAATAACCAGGTCCACAGTGCATTCGCCGTAAGCTGCACAACAAAAATACCCAGCGCAGCACCAGCACGCTGCAACCCATAAGCACGCCAGACTAGCCAGACTGCAATCGCCATCATCAAATACAACAGCGTCCATACCGGACCAAAAAGCCAGGCGGGCGGTGCCCAGACAGGGCGCACAAGTTGCGTATAAAAAGCCCCCGCCTGCGCCGATGCAAATGCGCCTATGGCAGCCGCGGCAAAGGTGATGATAAACCAGCCGATGAAGCCGGTTATTTGCGTACTCAAGGGATAAAGAGAGTTAGTTTTTTGCATGAGCAACCTATGGTAAAAATAAAAAACCGGGTGGCAATATATGTCTCGAAAATCTGGGTTAAAACTTCAACATAGCGCATTCAGAAAGTGACCAGATTTTATCTTCGGACTTAGATGGTCGCACACTCTCTGGCGGCGCGACTTTTGGGAACAAGACCTTGTATCGTGCGGGCTTACCACCCAGCGATTCTGTCTTGAAATAACTTTCGTTACGCTCACGTGTCAGGCCGCACATGCCACGCAAGGTGAACATCGATGACGACACCGAGCCGCCAGAAATGAGACTGACCTCGACTTCAGAGTTGTCTGGGTTTCGTGTAGTTTCTAAAAAAAACATTTCTAGTGTTTTACCATTTTCTACCGCTTGGTTTTTGACTTCCAAGCGGAAAAGTTTCTCCTCCGCCTGCGCAGCCAGAGCGGTGAGAGCAACGAGAGGAGTGACCGATACAGCAGCGATGATTGCAGTAGCAAAGATATTCTTCATGGTTTTCTCCAAAGCGATTAAGTTTACTTACAGGTTTCGGCAGAATCTTTATTGCCCAGCATGTGATGCCATGAGCCATGAATAAGTTCTATTTAAATATACTCCCCCATATTTTTATCAAATATTGGTTAATGACCATTAAATATATGGACGATTAAGTATACTGTAATGGAGTATATTTATTATTGTAAAAAGACTTGTTGTCAGTGCTTGATATTTGTCACTGAATAAGCAGCTAAATATGCATCTAAACACATAACTGAATCGGCAGCAGAACTTATGGATAGCGGCGTTTCCTCTCGGCGACAGAACCGATAATAAGTTGCTCAAGGACTTTAAGATCGACATCGCTAAGCTTGCGGATGTACAAACAGGCTTTTGCTGTCTTGTGCTTTCCCAGTTTGGCTAGCAGTTCGTCATGATCGGGGAAGCTAGCTAAAATATAGACACTGATATCGCCCTTACGTGACGAGAAACCTGTCAGGCATGAGTCACCTTCGCGGCCACTCTCGTACTTATAGTGATGGCTGCCAAAACCGACGATACTGGCTCCCCACATCTGCGGTTTGTGTTTGGTCGCTTTGGCCATCAGCTGGCTTAAATCTTCACAATCCTTGCGCCTGCAGCCATCTTCAATTGCGGCAAGATAATCCTCCACGCTGGCCGCAGTCGCTTGCGTTTTGTTCTCAGCCATGGATTACCTTTTTAGGTTGAATCATATACGTGCAATTGGATAATGCTAACGGGATCTGCACTGATATATATAGACTTATTCCTGGTACTTCTTAGCACTATTATTCCTGAGATTTACATCCGATATTTAAACAAGTATTCAGACTCTGGCGCTAAGCTCCATGCTTATTTAGCCTACAGGCTTCTTGAGTGAGCGGTCGTTGCGACAGGCACTAAGTGGCTTTGCTTTGGCTGAGATAATCTTGGATACTTCATGTGACTCGGAGTTGGCAATGAGCTTAATACATGCGCAACCATAGCCATAATTATTGTTCGTCTTGACCCATTGCGAGGCCCCGAATTCTGGCCAATCACCGTCGGCTTGCGCGCCACCTTGCGTACTAATAAGCCATTCGCCTTCGCGGTCAACCAGCGATGCGTTCTGCGGCGTGGGATTGTGAAACCAGCCACATCGTAGCTTCGCGGTATCGGCATTCTCGCTAGCGCTGGCCGTCAATAAGAATGTCATTGTGAGTAGCAGTACGAGTGCTTGTTTTGATGTTTGCATACAAATATTGAAAGGCGAATCCAAAGCTCAGACATGCCGCATAATGCGACTCCCTACAAGGCATAAAAATATCATGTCGTTCGCCTTGACTGTCATATTAATTATGTAGAGTTTTAAAATAGATCCTCGCTTGCTACTTGTCTATGCATCAAAAAGGACGCTACATTTTACAGGTGAGATGAGCGCATCGCAGTCGCACCTATCGGATTAATAAAAATCCCGGCATAAAACCGGGATTTTTATTAATTGACGAAACTAAATAATTACATATTCCGCCGGTACTGCCCACCAACCTCAAACAACGCCGTAGTAATTTGCCCCAATGAACAAACTCGTGCTGCGTCCATTAGTTTGGCAAAGACGTTTTCATCATTGATAGCAGCTTGCTGTAATGCCGCCAGTGCCTGCGGTGCGTCTTTTGCGTGGCGCTGATGGAAGTCGGCCAGGCGGGTGAGTTGCGATTGTTTTTCTTCGTCGGTAGAACGAGCCAACTCAATTTTTTGTGGTGTCTCGCCTTGCTTAGGATTGCGGAAGGTGTTGACACCGATGATCGGTAATGTGCCGTCATGTTTCAGGTGTTCGTAGTGCATGGATTCTTCCTGGATCTTGCCGCGTTGGTAGCCGGTTTCCATTGCGCCTAATACGCCACCACGTTCTGCGATACGCTCAAACTCTTGCATCACGGCTTCTTCAACTAAGTCGGTGAGCTCTTCGATGATGAAGCTGCCCTGAATAGGATTTTCATTTTTGGCTAAACCCCATTCACGGTTGATGATCAGCTGGATCGCCAGAGCGCGTCGTACTGATTCATCTGTGGGTGTCGTGATTGCTTCATCATACGCATTGGTATGCAGGCTGTTGCAATTGTCATAGATCGCAATCAAGGCTTGCAACGTAGTGCGGATATCGTTGAAGTCAATTTCTTGTGCATGCAACGAGCGGCCGCTGGTCTGGATATGGTATTTCAGTTTTTGGCTACGATCATTCGCACCGTATTTGTCGCGCATGGCAACTGCCCAGATGCGACGTGCGACGCGGCCAAGCACTGTGTATTCGGGGTCCATGCCGTTGCTGAAGAAGAACGACAAGTTAGCGGCGAAATCATCAATATGCATGCCACGTGCGAGATAGGCTTCCACAAAAGTAAAGCCATTCGACATAGTGAAGGCGAGTTGAGAAATCGGATTGGCGCCGGCTTCTGCGATGTGATAACCGGAGATCGATACCGAATAAAAGTTGCGCACTTGGTGATGTACAAAATACTCTTGGATATCGCCCATGACTTTGAGCGAGAACTCGGTCGAGAAGATGCAGGTATTTTGTCCCTGATCTTCTTTCAGAATATCGGCCTGAACCGTGCCGCGCACATTCATCAACACCCAGGCGCGGATTTTTGCGGCTTCATCTGCAGTTGGTTCGCGCTTATTATCGGAGCGGAATTTGTCCATCTGCTGATCAATTGCGGTGTTCATAAAGAAAGCTAAAATCGTTGGTGCTGGACCGTTGATCGTCATGGACACTGAGGTTGCCGGATCACATAAATCAAATCCGTCGTATAAGACTTTCATGTCTTCTAAGGTGGCGACGGACACGCCTGAGTTACCGACTTTGCCGTAAATATCTGGGCGGATCGCCGGGTCAGCGCCGTACAAGGTAACAGAATCAAAGGCGGTAGAGAGGCGCTTGGCGGGCATCCCTTGTGATACCAATTTGAAACGCTTATTCGTACGGAAAGGATCGCCCTCTCCTGCAAACATGCGGGTTGGGTCTTCCCCCTCGCGTTTGAAAGCAAAAACACCCGCCGTGAACGGGAATGATCCAGGTACGTTTTCTAACATCAACCAGCGCAAAATTTCGCCATGATCGACAAATCGCGGCAAAGCAACTTTGCGGATTTTTGTGCCAGACAAGGTGCTGGTCACTAACTGTGTACGGATTTCTTTATCGCGAATTTTGACCACATATTCATCACCGGCATACGCGGCCTGCATATCTGGCCACATGGTGATCAGCTTTTTGGATTCGGCATCCAGATGATGATCACGCTCGGTAATCAGATCGTCAAAGTCAGCCACTTTGCCCGCTTTAGCCAACATGCGTTTGGCTTCTTGTAATTGCTGACGTTCGCGGGCGATTGCTACTTGCTTGCCTGTGTGTTTGTGATAATGACGGACAGTATCAGCGATCTCCGCCAGATAGCGGCTGCGTGCAGGCGGCACGATGACGTTTTTACCGCTAGAAAATTTGGCGTTCACCGGCACCAACTTACTCGGCACAGCTTTCAGTCCGCGTTCAGTCAGCGCAGGTAAGATGCCTTGATATAAGGCAGTAACACCATCGTCATTGAAGCGTGACGCTTGTGTGCCATACACCGGCATTTCTTCCGGCTTTTTAGTCCACAGCTCACGGTTGCGCTGATACTGCTTAGCAACATCACGCAAAGCATCTAGCGCACCTTTGCGGTCAAACTTATTGATCGCGACAAAATCAGCAAAGTCCAGCATGTCGATTTTTTCCAGTTGTGATGCAGCGCCAAACTCAGGCGTCATGACATACATACTCAAATCCACATGCGGCACGATTGCGGCATCGCCCTGACCGATACCGGATGTTTCAACGATGATCAGATCAAAGCCAGCAACCTTACAAGCAGCGATCACATCCGGTAATGCTTGTGAAATCTCAGACCCAGCTTCGCGTGTCGCCAGCGACCGCATAAAAACCTTCAGCTTGCCACCCCAAGGGCTAATCGCGTTCATACGGATACGATCTCCCAGCAGAGCACCGCCCGATTTACGACGTGAAGGATCAATTGATATCAGAGCGATATTCAGTTGATCATCTTGGTCCAAACGAATCCGGCGTATCAACTCATCCGTCAACGAGGATTTACCCGCACCACCAGTGCCAGTAATACCAAATGCTGGTGTCTTGATGTTATCTGCCGCGGTCTGAATCGCATGACGCAACTCAGACGTAACGCGATCGTTTTCTAATGCGGTGATGAGTTGTGCCAGAGGACGATGTTTAGCGACCATGTCATCGCCTTGCAAACTGTCGATCTGCGTCGGAGCGTAACCGGATAAATCCGTATCGCAGGCCTGAATCATCGACAGAATCATGCCGACCAGACCCAAGCGCTGTCCATCTTCTGGACTAAAAATGCGGGCGACGCCATAAGCATGCAGATCGGCGATTTCGTCCGGCACGATCACACCACCGCCACCGCCAAATACTTTGATATGCGCACCGCCGCGTTGCCTGAGCAAATCGATCATGTATTTAAAATATTCAACATGACCACCTTGGTAGCTAGAGATAGCAATACCCTGTGCGTCTTCCTGCAAAGCGGCAGTAACGATTTCTTCAACCGAACGGTTGTGTCCAAGATGGATAACCTCTGCACCATTCGCCATCAAAATCCGGCGCATGATGTTGATCGAGGCATCATGACCATCGAACAGAGAAGCGGCAGTGACAAAACGTACCTTATTGGCAGGTTTGTATTCGGTTAATTTTTGGGCGATGGACAGGTCGGTCATGTCTTCCTCAACGGTCAGGATTTTTGTATGTTTTATCGATTTGACTACAAATATTCTTGGTAATTGTAGACGTTTCAATGGATAAGCTAAGTTATATGACGTTAACGTAAACGTCAATCTGAAAATTCACATTGGAAGTTCATAAAGCTGCAAACTCCATTACCACATCACGGCTAAAGGATTATCCAAATTTGGCGGGACGTCAATTAGCAAACTTTATTGAAGAGAGAACTCTACGAACTATTTATTTGCTCGTCGCTCCTGATAAAGATATTCAGGAATGACATGTGTGATTTTATCGCTTCATTTAATAAGGACATACGCAAAAACCAAAACCAAAACCAAAACCAAAACCTCTCACCATAGTGACACTCATAGACGGCAACTGAGGAACAACCAAGGAGGAGAAAGGCAGATTTTCGTTCTTCTTCTGCGCCTCTAGGGTGAGAGGTCTTGATATTTTGTATCCAGCCGTCTGATTCCATGTAAATGGTCGCAAGTAGCTTTTCGTTTTTGCGTTAATGATTAATTGAACATTTTTTAGAAACCTGTAAAAAATGTCCAATCATTCTGCGCCTTCCAGGCCAAAATCGGGCTGGGAGGCACAGAATGATTGGATGTCCAATTCTAATGTCTATTCATCTCAACGAGTATTAACCAATATCAGCTAATAGCCTCCACCGCTCTTAAAATTGCCTCGCTCGTTGCTGGTGCCTGCAATGGTGGATTGCGCTGGTAATCGGCGACACTGGCGATGGCGTCGCGGATCGCGAAGAATACAGAGAACGGTAGCAATAACGGCGGCTCGCCAGTGGCTTTGGAACGATGGATACTGTCCGCCACGTTTTGGTTTTTATACAGCGCCACGCGAAAATCCTCAGGACAATCCGAGATCGCCGGAATCTTATACGTCGACGGTGCATGCGTGGTCAGTTTACCTTTGGCATCCCAGCATAATTCTTCCGTGGTCAGCCAGCCCATACCCTGGATGAATGCACCTTCTACCTGACCGATATCGATCGCCGGATTGAGAGAATTGCCGGCGTCGTATAACAGATCGGCGCGTAGCAATTTCCACTCGCCAGTCAAGGTGTCAATCACGACTTCAGACACCGCCGCACCGTAGGCGTAATAAGAGAAGGGATTGCCAGTCATGGTTTTTCCATCCCATTGCAAATGCGGTGTCGCGTAGAAACCGTCCGACCACAATTGCACCCGCGCCAGATAAGCTTGTTGCACTAACTCTGCAAAGCTCACGCTGGTGCCATTGCAAGTCACCTGTCCCGCAGAAAACAATACTGGCAATTGAACTGGCGATTCAGCCGGCAATTGAGTTGATCCGGCACTTTCCAACGACCCGAATTTGCTGATGGCGAAGACCGTCAGGCGCTCGCGTATCTGGCGTGCTGCGTCTTGTGCTGCTTTGCCGTTCAGATCGGCACCGGTTGATGCGGCAGTGGCAGAAGTATTCGCGATTTTGCTGGTATCGGTTGCAGTGACTTTGACCATCGATAGCGGCACGCCCAATTCATGCGCCACTACTTGCGCTACTTTGGTATGTAAACCCTGTCCCATCTCGGTACCGCCGTGATTGACCAGAATGGTGCCATCGGTGTACACATGCACCAAGGCGCCTGCCTGATTGAGATGCGTAACATTGAAGGCGATACCGAATTTGTGTGGCGTCAGTGCCAAGCCTTTTTTGAGTATCGGACTGGAGCGATTGAATGCTTGTACCGCAGCACGGCGCTGTTGATAGTCACTCGTTGTTTCCAACTCGGCAACCAGTTCGTGAATAATGTTATCGACAATTTTTTGTCCATAATGGGTCACATTGCGACCTTCGGTATCGTTGCGACCATAGAAGTTGAGCTTGCGAATATCCAGCGCATCTTTACCCAGGTTACGGGCGATGTCGTCGATGACATATTCGATAGCCAACGCACCTTGCGGGCCGCCAAAACCCCGGAACGCCGTATTCGACTGAGTATTCGTTTTGCCGCAGAGCGCCATGATTTCGACATCCGACAAATAATAGGTATTGTCGAAATGACAGACCGCTCGGGTTGCGACTGGACCAGATAAGTCGGCAGAAAAACCTGCTCGTAAGACCATCTCGATTTTGGCTGCCAGAATTAATCCGTGTGCATCGTAGCCGACTTCGTACTCGTAATAAAACTCGTGGCGTTTGCCGGTCACCATCATATCGTCATCACGATCAGCCCGCAATTTGACCGGACGTTGCAACTGCATGGCACACAAAGCAGCGCAGGCGGCCCACAATGCGGATTGCGACTCTTTACCGCCAAAACCGCCGCCCATGCGGCGACATTCAACTTGTACTTGATGCGCAGAAATCGCTAGCGCATGTGCTACCACATGTTGCATCTCGCTCGGATGTTGAGTGGAGCAGTATACGTGCATGCTCTGATCTTCTTTTGGCAGCGCATAGGCAATTTGACCTTCCAGATAAAACTGTTCTTGTCCGCCGACCTGTAATTGTCCCTGCACTTTATATGGAGCACTCAGCAAGGCTTGATGCGCATCACCACGGCGTAAAGCCATCGGTGGCAATACAAAGGATTGCGCCTCTCTGGCCGCTTGCGGCGTCAAAATCGCTGGCAAATCTTCGTATACGATCTGCGCTTTCCGCGCGGCTCTGCGCGCCAGATCATGGCTGCTGGCGACGACCACAAAGATCGGTTGGCCTACATATTCGACTGCGCCATCCGCCAAAA
Organism: Undibacterium sp. 5I1; assembly: GCF_034314085.1. Lineage (NCBI taxonomy): Bacteria > Pseudomonadati > Pseudomonadota > Betaproteobacteria > Burkholderiales > Oxalobacteraceae > Undibacterium > Undibacterium sp. 5I1. The sequence goes on along the minus strand of NZ_JAVIWI010000001.1, from coordinate 3,446,854 downwards.
TCGGATCGTCATGCAGAATTGGGCCGCAGTCGTTGGTGCCAGGAAAATCGCTGGCCACATAGGCAGCAACGACGCCTTCAGCCGCTTTCACGGCATCCAAGTTGATGCTGATTAGCTTCGCATGGGCTCGTTGCGAAAGTCCTAGGCCGGCATGCAAGGTGCCACGCAATTCGGGAATATCATCGGTATACGTTGCAGTACCGCAGACATGCAAAATCGCCGATTCATGCGGATGAGCCCGACCGACTTCTGCCCACGGAGGGATTTGCGTTTCGTGCTTCATGCTGACGCTCCTTCCAGCGTATTTGCCGCAAAGACATCCAGTGCATTGACCGGCAAGGGAGCGTCAGTGCGGGTTTCCAGCCAGAAGCGACGCAGCAAATTCTGCGCTGTTTTCATACGATATGCGGCGGAGGCACGCATGTCGGAGATTGGCACATAGTCTAGCGCCAGCGCCGCCATGGCTGCTTCTACTGTAGCTTGATTCCAAGGCTGATTTTCCATAGCAGCTTCGGCATGAGTTGCGCGTTTTGGCGTTGCTGCCATGCCGCCAAAGGCAATACGTACCTGACTTAGCTGGTCGCCATCCAATTGCGCAGAGAATGCGGCGCATACAGCAGAAATATCCTGATCAAAACGCTTTGCTAATTTATAGGTGCGGAAAATTCGCTTTGATGTTGAGAGTGCCACCGGTAACGGTAATGGGATCTTGACCGCAGCGACGATTTCTTCCGGCAGCAGATCTTTTTTCTGATACGCCAGATAAAAATTTTCTAATGCTAGCGTGCGCTCTCCATGCACGCTATACAGCACGACTTGCGCCCCCAGCGCGATCAGCCAGGGCATAGAATCCCCAATCGGCGAGCCGTTGGCCACGTTGCCGCCCAAGGTGCCAACATAACGTATGGGCAATGAGGCAAAGCGCTGCCATAAGTCATTAAGTTGCGGATAATGCTGGCAGACCGCACGGTAAGCATCATCCAGGCTCACGCTGGCGCCGATATGCAGCATGTCCGTATCGACAGACAGTTGATGAAGTTCTGCGACCTGTCCGAGATAAATAATATCGCCCAGATCCCGCAATTGCTTGGTCACCCACAGCCCGACATCGGTAGCACCTGCCAGCAGACAGGCAGTTGGTTTTGCGGCTCGTAACTTAGCCAGCTCTGCTAGTGTCCGCGGTGCATCAAAGCGTTGGCCTTGATGTGTATAGGCTAACGAATCTGATCGTTGCATGCTGCGCAATACCGATATTAAATTGGCTTGATCGAACGATTGCTTAGGTAGGGCACACATCTTATGTGCCGCATCGATAATCGGACGATAGCCAGTGCAGCGGCACAGATTGCCGGACAAGGCCTCGTCAATTTGCTTGCGTTGCAGCGGAAGGTCGCTATCGGTCTGTTTCAAATACAAATCCCATAAGGACATCACAAAACCAGGCGTGCAGAAGCCGCATTGCGCGCCATGACATTCCACCATTGCTTGTTGTACGGGATGAAGTTGATTGCCGGTCTTTAAATCTTCAACTGTAAAAACCGCTTTGCCGTCCAGTGTCGGTAAAAATTGCAGACAAGCGTTGACCGACTTCATCTGTAGTTCATCCCGCTTTGATGGATCTTGTGTCAGTTCGCCAATCACTACCGTACATGCGCCGCAATCACCTTCTGCGCAACCTTCTTTGGTGCCGGTGCAATGCAAATCTTCACGCAGATATTGCAGCAAAGTTTGAGTCGGGGATGCATCCGTGATGTGATGCTGTTTGCCGCGATAGTAGAAACGAATGGGGTCAGACATGAATGCTCCGGCAAGTATTTTTTGAGGACTGTTGCTTCGCTGTCAAATTTGGCACAGAATGGCACATAGATAAGTAGCTTTTTCTCTTGTTACAGATTATCACTCAAGCACTAAATTGCCATACTAGAATGATGATGCGCAATATCAATCGTCAAGCATTTCAGCAGAAATTATCAATCGTAGCGAAGAAAATTTTGTAGTATTGTTCAATCGCTGTAATTAGTTCAATTGCTTAAAAATAAGACACATTAATGACATAAATAAATAGAAATACTTTCTGATCTTATTGTCAAAAATGCTAGTTTAAAGATGTATTCGAGTTACAGAAAAAACCTTGCCACACGGAAAAAATAGCGTATATTCTTCCCCCTATATGCTTAATTTTCTTGCTTGGCGCAATGCTTGCTTGTAAAAAATTGATTCATAAACTAATCACGTACTACGCACTAAAAACGCGCATTTGCATTAAAAGCTGTATGACCACTTCTCGTTTTTATAATCGGCTATGCAATGAAAAAAGCAAGCTAGTTGTTAAACCAGTAGGTGGATTTTTAATTCCTTACTTCAATCAGACAGAAATATGAACTTCACAAAAATGAAGGTTGGTAAACGTTTGGGACTGGGTTTTGCATTAGTGCTTGCCCTGCTGATTGCGATCACCGCGCTTGGCATTACCCGGATGTCACAAATCCAGAGCCGGTTGGAAAAAATCGTCAACGTCAACAACGTCGAGTCGCGTCTGATCATCGACATGCGGGCGATTGTGTATGACCGCATGGTCTCGCTGCGCAATTTGACCTTGCTCAACGACGCTGATGATATGGCACCAGAAATTGCCAAGATCGCAGAACAGTCTAAAAAATACACCGAAGCTGAAGCTAAGCTTGCTTCGATGTTTGGTGCAGAGTCCTCCACCACGCCAGAAGAGAAAGCCATGCTGGCTAAACTCAAGGAGCAAGAAAACGCTTCTGCCGCATTGCCTGCTAAAGCCCAAGAATTGGGTATGGCAAACAATGCAGAGGTAGCTACCGTTACCCTGATCAAAAAAATTCGTCCAGTACAGAAGAAGTGGTTAGACGCTTTGGATGAGCTGGTTGTATTAGAAGATAAATTGAATGTGCAAGTCGCCCAAGATGCGCAGTCTGCTTTTGCCGCTGCGCGTAACTTGATGCTTGCATTGGGTGGCCTGGCACTGCTGGCGGGGATTTTTGCCGGTGTTGTGATCACTCGCAGTTTGCTCAAACAATTGGGTGGTGAGCCTGATTATGCGGCACATATCGCCAGCCGCATTGCCGCTGGTGATTTGGCTGTTGAGATTGAAAACCATAGCAGTGACACCACCAGCCTGATCGCAGAAATGAAAACCATGCGTGACAGCCTGGTTAACATTGTTGGTCAGGTCCGTACCGGTACCGATACGATCGCCACCGCTTCCAGCGAAATCGCCAGCGGCAATCTTGACTTGTCTTCCCGCACTGAACAGCAAGCCAGTTCTCTGGAAAAAACTACCTCGTCAATGAAAGAGTTGACCACCACCGTTAAGCAAAATGCAGACAATGCGCGTGAGGCGAATCAATTAGCGGTCTCCGCATCGGAAGTTGCACGTCAGGGCGGTGTTGTGGTTTCGCAGGTGGTTGATACGATGGGATCAATCAGCGATTCCGCTAAAAAGATTTTTGACATCATTAGCGTCATCGACGGTATTGCTTTTCAGACCAATATTTTGGCTTTGAACGCAGCAGTCGAAGCAGCACGTGCAGGTGAACAAGGTCGTGGCTTTGCCGTCGTTGCAGCAGAGGTACGTAACCTGGCACAACGCAGCGCTGCTGCTGCAAAAGAGATCAAAACGCTGATTGGCAACTCGGTAGAGCAGGTTGAAATCGGTAGTAAGTTGGTTGGGCAAGCGGGTGTCACGATTGATGAAGTCGTCTCCAGCGTGAAACACGTAACTTACATCATTGCTGAAATCAGTGCTGCCAGCCAAGAGCAAAGCGTCGGTATCGAGCAAGTTAATCACGCCATCATCGAGATGGACAGCATGACTCAACAAAATGCCGCGTTGGTAGAAGAAGCCGCCGCTGCTGCGCAAAGTCTGCAAGATCAAGCCGCAGAGTTGGCAAAAGTCGTCAGCATCTTTAAACTCAATGCGCTAGAACAATCTTTTGTTAAAGTACCAGCACCAGTTCGCAAGGTCGAGGTTTCACCAATCAAAGCCAAACCAAAAACAATGGTCAAAGCCTTACCTTCTGCCAGAGCAACGGCAAAGCGCGCAGCAACCAGCAGCGCCAGCAAAACCAGCGCCAGCAGCAACGCAGCGCAGCGTAGCAGCCCAGCGAGTGCGGACGAGTGGGAAGAGTTCTAATCTAAGCTGCGACCGCGACTGTAGTTGCGGTCGTAGCTTTTAATAGTTTTGCTGATCAGTTCTTATCTGGCCAAACTTTGCAACTTGTTGGCTAGAGACGTATAACACTATTTGTGGCACAATTTTTATCTTACTTTGACAATGAAGAGTCTGTTTATGAACGCACGTTTATCCGCCATTGCCAGCGCTGTTCTACTTGCAGCGGTTGCTAGTTCTGCTATTGCAGCAGATGTAACGCCAACCATTGATAACAAATCCTGCGATCCACCAAAGTACCCAAAAGCTGCCTTGATGAATGAAGAAACAGGCACCGTATCTATGGGATTTTTGGTCGCTGTGGATGGTAAAGTCAGTGAATCAAAAGTAGAAAAATCTAGCGGTTCCAAGAGTTTGGATAAAGCTGCTTTGTCCGCGCTGAGCCAATGTAAATTCAAACCAGGTACCAAAGACGGTAAGCCAGATCAGGTTTGGACTAAGGTAGATTTTGTTTGGAAATTGGAATAAGTCTAAGATAAATTTAAGCACTAGATAAGCTAGAAGTGGCTCGCTTGATATTTGTTTTATATATCGAGTGCAGCATATACTCCCCTAGTTTTTATGCTAAATAGCCCGATTGTCCAAGTTTCTTCTGGACGCTCTTAAAATACTATGTGGGAGTATTTAGCATTCGTTGCGATACTTTAAGTCAGTCTAAAGTAGGTTTGAACATAAAAAAGGGAGCCATTGGCTCCCTTTTTTATTGCTCCAGCTCGTATGTGTCCGAGGTTTAGTTCTAGTGGGGATTGCCCGAACAATGAGTAATCCCATCTTGCTTCAATTTGAATCAGAACCAGAACTCAAACTACAAAAAATCTGCAGCTGAGTTTGTCGCTAAATCGTAGCTAAGTTTGCAGTTAAGTTCTCGGTAAAGTTCTCAATGAAGCTTTATTTACTACCAGCTTCAGCCTTCAAGCCACGACGGATCAGTAAAGGATCTATCTTGGCATCCCTTCCGCGGAAGCTACGGAAAGAATCCAGCGCATCTACACTACCACCGCGTGACAGCAGTTGTTGACGGAACCAGTCACCGTTTTTGCGCGTCAGGCCGCCGTTTTCTTTAAACCATTCCACTGTATCAGCGTCCAGCACTTCACTCCAAAGATAGGCGTAATAACCAGCTGAATAGCCGCCGGCAAAAATATGCGAGAAGTAGGTGCTGCGATAACGTGGCGGTACTGGTGCAAAATCAACGCCAGCTTGCTTCAGCGCAGCCGCCTCAAATGCGAGCGCATCAGTCGGCACCTGCGCTGGCGTCAGTTGGTGCCAGCGTTGATCAAGTAAGGACGCCGCGATGTATTCCGTGGTGGTAAAGCCTTGATTAAACTTGGCGGTAGCACTCAATTTCGCCAACAACTCTGGTGGCATTTCTTCCCCAGTTTTGTAGTGGTGCGCATAGTTTTTCAAAACCTCTGGCCAGACTGCCCACATCTCATTCACCTGGGATGGATACTCGACAAAATCTCGCGGTACGCTGGTGCCTGAAAAGCGCGGATAACGCACGTTGGAGAACATGCCATGCAAAGCGTGACCAAACTCATGGAAGGCCGTGCGTACTTCGTCATAAGTCAACAAAGTCGGCTGACCTGCTGGTGGTTGCGGGATGTTGAGATGATTGGCAACGACCGGTAGCGTTCCGAATAAACCAGATTGCTCGACATACGCATTCATCCATGCACCACCACGCTTGTTGTCACGAGCATACATGTCGGATAAAAACAGCGCCATCGGTTTGCCATCCGCATCAAATACTTCAAACACGCGCACTGTCGGGTTGTACACCGGCAGGTCTTTGCGTTCTTTAAAGGTAATGCCATAGAGTTTGGTCGCTGCAAAAAACACGCCATTTTCCAGCACATTGCTCAGCTCAAAATAAGGGCGCAATTGGCTATCATCAAAACTGTATTTTGCTTTGCGCACTTGTTCGCTATAAAACGCCCAATCCCATGCGGCAAGTTTGAAGCCGCCTTTTTTAGCATCGATCAGCTTTTGCATTTCTGCGGCTTCTTTCTTTGCATTCGCGACTGCGGCTGGTGACAATTCACCCAGCATTTTATTCACGGCATCCGTAGTTTTAGCGGTCTCATCTTCCAACTGATACGCGGCATGATTTGGGTAACCTAACAACTGCGCGCGTTCAGCACGTAACTTCGCCAGATCAATCGCCACCTGACGATTATCAAATTCACCGCCATGATTGCCACGCTCGATCGAGGCGTCATACAGGCGTTTGCGGATAGCACGATTCACCAGATTGGCTTCATAGGGCTGACCAGTCGTGTTCATTAACGGAATCAGATATTTGCCTTCCAGACCACGTGCTTTTGCCGCACTGGCAGCACTGGCGATCTCGTTATCGCTTAAACCTTTGAGTTCTGCTTTGGTATCTACCAGTACAGCAGACGCATTGGTTTCTTTCAACACGTTTTGGCTAAAGGTCGTGCCCAGACTTGCCAGTTGAGCATTCAGTGATTTGAGTTTGACTTTGTCGGCATCTGACAACTTAGCGCCAGCACGTACAAAATCGGTGTAATAGCGTTCCAGCAAGCGACGCGATTCAGGGTCCAGGGCGAGTTGAGCACGCTGCTCGTACACTTCATTGATGCGCTGGAATAATTTGGCATTTAAGGTAATCGCATCACGATGTGCCGCCAGCTTAGGAGCCAGCTCACGCGATAAGGCTTCAATCGTCGGGTTAGTATTGGCACCCGCCATACTGAAGAATACGGTGGAGACGCGCTTCAGAGTCTGGCCGGCACGTTCCATCGCAACTACGGTATTCTCAAACGTCGGCTTGGCAGAATTGTTCGTAATTGCATTGATCTCAGCTGTATGTTGCAGCATGCCTTCGGTAAAAGCAGGAGCGTAATGCTCATTTTTTATTTTGTCGAAAGCCGGTAATTCATACGCCAGCGTACTGGCGGCTAAAAAAGGATTATTGGCATCGCTGGTAAGCGCCAAAGTGCTACCTCCGGATGACAGTGTTTTTGTATCCGCAGCTGAGGTGGAAGGTGTTGAGGCAGATGCGGATGACTGGGTTGGTGGCGTATCTGCTGCCATGCTGGTATGGATCGCCAGGCTGGAGCAGAGCAACATGAACAGAGATTTGGACATGAGGTTCTTTTCTATGAAAGTAGGGTGTGGTGGGATATAAATCATAGCATCAGGCGATGGTTTTAAGCAGCTAATCTGGGGCATCAGCGGGGTGCCCTTATAACAGCGCAAATGAAGTGAAAGTTTTTATTCCTTACAATATACTCCCCGTTATTTGTTGTAAAAACCGCTTATTGTCCAACAATTACATGGACGATTAAAATATACATAGTGAGAGTATAAATTGAGTGAGGGAAAAGCGTTTGATCTTCAGTGCGCTAGAACATGGCTGCAAAAGTACTTGTTTCACTATCAGTGTCCGGTAATAATCCAAGAACTAATTAGTTAAACAAAATAGCAGGGGTAGCATGCCAATAATTGAACTCCATCTGGCTCAACCGTCCGACTACCTCAGCATCGAAAATATGATGCAGTTTTATAGCTATGACTTCAGCGAGTGGCTGCCTTTGTCACCCGCTTTGTCATTGGGGCAAAACGGCTTATTTACGATCCGTCCTAAAGCGACGTATTGGGCGCGGCCGACTACTCAAGGATTCATCATCAAGGTAGACGGCGAGGTGGCTGGTTTTGTCACCGTGGATGATGAAGTTAATTATCCGGAGCTTGATCACAATATGGGGTATTTTTTTGTGACCCGGCGTTTTCGCGGTAAAGGTGTTGCGAAGCAAGCGCTTGGTTTGTTATTGCCACGGTTTGTCGGACGCTGGCAGATTTTTCATATTGATGACAATCGTCCTGCGGCTTTATTCTGGAAAAAGTTTATCGCCGATTACACCCACGGTGCGTTCTCGGTGCATCGGGAATGGATTGATGAGATGCACTGTACCTTGTATCAATTTGAGCAGAAGGCGAAGTCGTAGTATGCGTCCAGAAGATTTGCAACTGCTCGTCACACGCACGATGCCTTACGGTAAATATAAGGGTCGCGTTCTGGCTGATCTGCCCGGACACTATTTGGGCTGGTTTGCCCGCGAAGGGTTTCCGAAAGGGGAGTTGGGATCGCTGATCGCCTTGATGTACGAGCTGGATCACAACAACCTGCGTCAGTTACTCCATCCTTTGAGACCACCGAAATAACCGAGATCTTCAACCCAGATTTTCCATTGGAACAGCGACAAGTGTGCCTTTGGCGGACTGACTGGCTAGACGCGACGACAACGCAAGCTGCATCTTGCTAGAAGGAGCAACAACGCCGGCAGTTCGCCAAAGGTGCAATTGTCGCTGTAGCGTTTCTACTCAAATCGCGGTGGTGCTATCCCTCTGAACACCGCACGCCGTCTGCGTTTTTTGCGAAGTAGTAGCGGTCTAATGGAAAATCTGGGTTCAATACACATCGCGTCGATAACGACCCTCATCCTTTAATTGCGCTAAACAATCTTCACCTAAAATCTGGATCAGCGCCAGGTCGACACCTACCGCCATCCCAGCCAAACTGCCACAAACATAGATTGCCGCACCGTCCTTAATCCATTGTTGAATCGCGTTTGCGTTTTCCAAAAGCCGGTCTTGTACATACACGCGCTGTCCCTGGTCACGAGAAAAAGCCAGATGACATTCTTGAAGTACACCCTTAGTTTTCCACGCTTCTATTTCTTCTTGATGGAAGTAGTCAAAGGCACGATTGCGTTCGCCAAAAAATAAATAATTGCGCAAATATCCTAAGCTTGCGCGATGTTTGATGTGCGCGCGCAAGCCAGCCAGACCAGTGCCATTACCAATGAGTATCATCGGTCTATCGGCCATCGCATCTGTAGGTGGGTGAAAACTGCGGTTCTCACGCAAACGTACCGCAATCTTGTCACCGACTTGTGCGTACGCTGTCAGCCAGCCAGAGCCGATACCCAGTTTGCCATTGGCTTGCTGCATCTGCCGTACCAATAACTCGATTTGACCATCACTATGGATGGATGCAATGGAGTATTCCCGGTGCGGTAGAGGGGTGCGTTCAGTGGCTGGCGTCGTATCGTCAGGTGCGTACTCTGGACCGATTTCTACAATATCGCCCGCTTGCCATAGCGGCAGCTCGGTGCCGCTTGCATGATCTGGGCGCAGTGTGATGTGGAAGGCGGCACTGCCTGCGCTGCCAGGATTTAACAGCCGACGTTCAGTCAAAATCCAGTTGCTATACCTAGGTGCTGTCCAGTCGGCTAATTCGGTATGGCCGCTAAGTACGCCAAGGTGATGTTGCCAGTGCCGTAGCGCGCCTTCGTCGCTGTTATCAACCTCAATTAAATCAAACAAAGTTTCCGCATGGTTATGCCGTAACCAATGCTCCAGCCTGTGTCCAAAAGCGCAATAGTGTTGGTAGTTGCGGTCACCCAGCGCCAGAATGCTGTAGCGTAATTGTGTGATTGGCAGAGTTTGGCTCATCAACTTGCGTGCAAATCCGGCTGCGCTATCCGGCGCATCGCCTTCTCCCGTGGTGCTGACGACAAATAAAATACGTTCAGCTTGTTGTAGTCGGCTCGCATCGATTTGTGCGATAGAAAGTAGCTCTACCGCCATGCCGCCAGCTTGCAAACTCTGCGCGGTCTGACGCGCCAGTTGTTCGGCATAACCGGTCTGGCTGGCATGCACGACGAGTATTTTTTTTGCGTTATTTGCTACGTCTGTAGTATTGATGTTGCTCACGAAAGTTGCAGAGGCGATCGCGATGCGACGGCGATGCCGCTGCAAGATGGCAGCGCAAAAAAGTATATAGGCGATGACGACTAAAACTGCCGTCAGATTACGCTGTGTTACTGCACTTAGCGGATGATATTGCTGAGATTGGCTAGTCCAAATAGTCCAGACAGTCCATACACTAAGCGCAGCGAGCAACAAAACACTCGTCACCCAAAAAATACTTGCGCCTAATTTTTTTAAATATGAATTCATTCTTCCAGCATCGCCATCAGGGCTTTGCTCATGTGTTCTGTAAAGGCAGGCGTATCGTCGTGCCTGGTTGCCGTATCTCTGCAAACAAATAAAGCAGCAACATGTAGTTGATTGGCATACGCCATCCCTTGTTCTAATCCCATGACTGTCATGGCGGTGGCCAGCGCATCGGCGATCATACATTCTGCATGCAGCACGGTGACTGCAGCCAGATTATGTGTCACCGGATAGCCTGTACGCGGATCAATGGTGTGGGAAAAACGTTGTCCTTCGTAGTCAAAATAACGACGGTAATCGCCTGATGTGGCGATGGACAATCCATGCAGTGCAACGATGCTGGCAGTGCTAGTCGTTTGCGCTTGCGCTTCTGTTTGTACTTGTTCTAGCTCTACCCACCAAGGTGTGTTGTCCGGTTTAGTGCCCAAGCCACGCAATTCTCCGCCAACTTCGACCAGATAACTGAGTACGCCTTGCGCTTCTAAATATCGCGCTATCTGATCAACGCCAAAGCCTTTGGCAATCGAAGATAAATCAATCGACAAACCACCCGTCTGATACACATTGTGCTTCAGACGATCGACTTGTAATTTTTGATAACCGGATTGTCGTCGTGCTTGCTCCAATACTTCCTTACTTGGAATTTGTCCGGCATTTTTATCAGGACCAAAACCCCAAAGATTAACTAAGTGTCCGATGCTAGGGTCATACGCGCCGGCTGTCTGCTGTGCGATAAATAAACCATAATCCAGCACTTTAAAAAACTCTGGCGGCAGCACATGCCAGCTCCCGGCTGCTGCCTGATTAAAGCGACTGATATCAGAATCAGCCAGCCAGGTACTCATCTGCGCGACTACCTTATCTAGCTCTTGTTGCATGCCATTCTGGAGTTGTGCTGCGCTGCTATGTTGAGGGCGTACCAGTTTGACTGCCCATGTGGTGCCCATAGTCGCACCAGAAAAATCTTCTATGCACGCACCCACAGACAATGCCGCTGGCATTGTCATGTGGGTAGGAATAAAGACATGCGTCATGCCGTTGAAATTCAGTTGAAGTTCAGTTGAAGTTCAGTTATAAACTGATGCGCTAATTAAAAATAACATTCGATTATTGCGGCAGAACTTCCAGTGTCGCTGAATAATTTGCCCGTCGTTCTTTAGCGCCTTTGACCGTTGATTTGTCATCTTTAACCGAGGCTTCTAGCCAATACATACCAGCCGTTTTCCAGGTAATCGTCAGCTTGCCATCTGCATCGGTCGTCAAGGTTTGTTCGCCTAAATTCTGGCGATAACGAATGCCGCCCGGAATGACGCTAACACTGACATTGGCGGCGGGTTTGCCATCTAATACCAGACGGAAACTGGCGTTCTCACCGGCGACCAGATCATTCGGATGCGTAATCGCTTGCATTTCTAATCCTTTGCCGGTGACTTCTAATGCTTTTGTGCTCGGCTTGCCGTTGGTGACAAAGGTTTCGATCCGGCCTTGCATCTGGCTGATGACGACATCTTCTGCATCTGCAGGGATTTCTTTGCTGATGTTTTCTGCTGCGCCGCGCCAGCGTTTTGGTACACCTTTATCTTTGTAGCTGGCAAACACCGCGTTGTTGAGCAAGCTTATTTTGTAGGTGCCGATTTTTTCCAGATGCAGATCAAAGCTGCTGCGTAGTTTGCCTGTATTGGCGTTTTCTTCTTTGGCGTTGCTGCCATCCGGTGCCGTGATCAATAAGCTGTCTAGCTTTAGCGGCTGATGATCCATGAAGAAGACATCCGTAGCCGCGGCTGCATCAATGCTGACCCATGGCGCATTGCCTGCGGTAATAGTCGATGTCGGCAATAAGAAAGCGCGATGCGCCTGTGCCGCCAGTGGCAAACTGAGAGCGAGTGAAGCTAGTGATAAAGCGATGATTTTGGTAGCGGGTTTCATACTATTCCTTGCAGATATTGAATGTGAAGTAGCGCATCAATCGAGATGCAAATTAAGATGCAGTGTTAAATAAATGCACACCGAGATTGCAACTCAGAGTAAAGCGTAGCACTTAAGGTTTGACGTTGAGTGCAATTGCGCCCAGCTCATTGCTACCTTGTGCTTTGGCATTTTGTTCTGTCTTACCACCCCATTGGAAAGGTACTTTGACCACTTCACGCCCACCACCTTCACGCGCTGCTTCTGTCACTAACTGGTAGTCGCCAGCTGGCAGTTTGGCTAAAGCACCTTTGTCGCCTGCAAAATTCAGCGTGTATTCACCCACGACACGGGTTGCACCACTCACACCATCCACTGGCAATTGCAAATCGCGTCCGCTACGACGCCACCATTGACGTAAATCTTTTAAGTATTTGAGGCCTTCGTTATCGCGCTTTTTTAAGTCATACCAAACAGCCAGATTGCCAGCGAAAGTCTGATCGGATTTTTCTATCCACATCGCAACATACGGACGGTGATACTCAGCCACATTCAGGCGCGGTACTTCTAATTTAACGGTCAGATCAGCAGCCATGGCAGAACTGCCCAACAAACTGGTGATGGCAAAAGGGAGCAACTTACGCATACAAAAAACCTCTTGGTAAATAAAATACAGTTAACGATGATCGCTATTCATTGAAGATATAGCGGATTGTGCAGGTAAATTAGCTGGCGGCTGAGCTGGCGTAAGTAAAACAAAATCAATACATCAATGCATAAACAGAATCGCCAACAATAGCGGAAGCACTAATCCTAAACCGACAATGGGCCAGGTAATAGGGCGATTGCCTGCATGCATTTTGAGCAAAAACAATCCGGTGATACAAAAAATCAGACAGGCAACTGCGAAGATGTCGATAAACCAACTCCATGCACTGCCGGTATTGCGCCCTTTGTGTAAATCGTTGAAATAGGCAATCCAGCCGCGCTGGGTTTTTTCATATTCCAACTCGCCTGTGTCCAGCGCAATACGTAGCCAGGCATCGCCGCCGGGGCGCGGCAAGGATACGTACACTTCCTCCGGCGACCATTCAGCTGGTTGATCGCCGACGCTGATGGACTGCTGTTGATCCAGCCATTGCCTCAGATCGTCGGGCAGGGGATCTTGTGCGTCTTTGCCGTCTTTAGCGCTGTGCTTAGTTTGTTTTAATGTTGCCAGTATCGCCGCAGGAATTTGACCGGATTTTTTGGTGACTTGGGGATGCGCCTCAATTTGGGCGGAATGATTGAGCGTGATGCCGGTCGTAGCAAACATCAGCATGGCGATCAAACATAATGCTGAGCTGATCCAATGCCATTGGTGCAGATGCCGCAGCCAGAAAGCGCGCGTGCTTTGTTGGCCAGCGATCGATTTGCTTGTTGGCATGAGCGGCGTGATTGGCTTGCTTAAATTCGTGGATTGCTTGGACTGCTGTTTGGACTCGTCAGTGAGTTCGTTTGTCCTGGTGTTGCCCGTCATGTTTGTGCGTTGCCATTCAAATCAATATTATAAATGCGAATAATTCTCATTATATCTAGTAAGGCTGAACTTAGGCAATAGGTTTGCTGTTTTTTATTCTTCTATTTTTATCGGTGATATTTTTTACCTTTTCAATATACTCCCCATTTATTTTATTAAAATGTCATATTATCCAATGATCCTATGGACAATTTAAATATACTGGCTATGAGTATATTTTTTATCTTGCTTGTATATTGTCCGTATCTTGTTTCTAAATATCAGTGACTTGATCAGCCCGAGGATTGTCACGCTCGATTCAGGCCAAATTAAACCCAGATTTTCCATTGGAACAACGCCAGTCAGTTCGCCAAAGGCACACTTGTCGCTGTAGCGCTCCCACCCAAATCGCGGTGGTGCTATCCATCTAAACACCGCACGCCGTCTGCGTTTTTTGCGAAGTGGTAGCGGTCTAATGGAAAATCTGGGTTAAAGCCTGAATCGCTCATTCATTTGCGACGCGGTGCTGCTAAAGCGCGTGTGTTTGCCGATCTTGCGTTACTGTGGTTTTCGATCGCCGAGATCGTTCCGGTGTTCTGCGCTTTTTGCGCTTTGACAGTTTGTCCGTCCAGAAGTTTAAAGACCACCACGACTTGCGATAATTTTTCTGCCTGTTCATGCAAACTCGCTGCCGCCGCCGCAGCTTGTTCTACCAACGCGGCATTTTGCTGCGTCATTTCATCCATTTGAGTAATGGCTTGGTTGACTTGTTCTATGCCAGTGCTTTGTTCGCTGCTGGCGGACGTGATCTCGCTCATGATGTCGGCAACACGTTTAACTGAACTGACGATCTCGGTCATGGTTTCGCCTGCTTTCGCGACTAACACACCGCCGGCATCGACTTGATCTGCGGAGTCGTTGATCAGCGATTTAATTTCTTTCGCTGCGGATGACGAGCGTTGCGCCAGATTTCTGACTTCATTCGCAACTACCGCAAAACCGCGCCCCTGTTCTCCCGCGCGGGCCGCCTCTACCGCCGCGTTCAATGCCAGGATATTGGTTTGGAAAGCGATGCTCTCAATCACAGAAATAATATCGGTGATCTTGAGCGAACTTTGTTTGATTGATTCCATTGTCTCAACCACTTGCGCTACGACTTGTCCGCCTTTGCCTGCCACCTCCGATGCCGACAACACCAGTTGATTAGCCTGCCGCGCGCTGTCTGCATTTTGCTTAACGGTCGAGGTTAATTCTTCCATCGAGGACGCGGTTTCTTCCAGTGAACTGGCTTGCGATTCTGTGCGTGACGACAGATCGGAATTGCCAGAAGCAATCTCGCGCGAGGCAACCGTGATCTGATCCGAGCCTTGCCGGACATTACTGACGATGCCTGCCAAGCCTTGGCTGACGCCATTGATGGCTTGCATTAACTGACCGATTTCATCCATGCGTCCCACATGCAATTGTTTGGTCAGATCGCCAGCGGCAAGTTGCTGCGATACCTTCGTTGCCTGGATCAAAGCACGACTCACCATGTAGCTGACTGCTTTATGAATGATCCAGGCCGTACCAGCTAAAGCCAGCACACCAAATAACAGATACCAGTTACGCAACTCGGTGAGCGCCGGCGCGTGCTGCTCGCTGACAGCGATTACGGCTGAGCTAAACATCCAGACATATAAACCCATAATGCAAGTGATTACGCCAAACGTCATCAAGGCCACTTTGCTGGCGACACTCATTTGATGGACTTCGCTGACATCAATGCCGACAAATAAAACTGCAATCAATCGCCCGCTGCTATCCAGCACCGGGTCATATTGCGTCATATAAGGCTTACCAAATAATGAGGCGTAACCAACGTAAGATTTACCCGACATGACCAGCGCATAACCCGGATGCGCGCGGTCTAACGTCGTACCCAATGGGCGCTCACCGTTGGGCTTTTTAATCGAAGTCGTAATCCTGATCAGGTCGTCGCCACTTTTGACGAACACCGTAGCCGACACGCCAGTTTCAGCAGTAAATTTATCCAACAATCCAAAGTTCAGATTTAAATCAGTCGAACCGCTTTTTAACGCTGGCGTCAATTTGCCCATCACATCAACCGAACGACCCGCGTCGACCGTGATACTGCTATGTAAACCCTGCCGAAGTTTTGTTGCCGCCTGACCCACTTGCTTTCTTAGGGACGTAAATTTTTTCATGGATAAGTTCTTTCGCTTGAAACTGGGCTGTGGAAATCTGGCTGGGCTTTACTGCGAAATTGGTTTGGACAGCGTATTCGTGAATATTGATAACATTAAAACTTTTATAACTCTGTCATGTTTTACCTGAAAATACAACTATGTAACAGAGTGTAATTGCAATATTTTATGTCTATGGTGTTATTCAAACACTAAAAATAGTTAACCATAAAAAAACCCATTCGTTTGATATGTATCAATGAGTACGGGTTGTTACTTATGCATACTTCGGATGTCTTACAAGTTACCGTGACCGCATCTGCTGCCATCGCTTATTCCGTATCAGTTAGTTTGACGCTGCGTGCATTGTTGCTAACGACGAGATGACCTTCTCAATCGAGATGCCGAGCGCTTGTCAGCTTCACGATCGTGATTAAATCTCCACACTAAGCGCGTTAATGCACAAAGAAATAGCGTTTTGGCGATATAGCATGAGCTCTTCAAACGATATGAACCGATATCGCAGTCGCACAATCGTTCCAGTGCACCAGCGTGTCACAAAGACAAATAACTGATCGGATAGGCATCGTCATGTTGGACAAGTCAGTCTTCCTAAAGTACAAGTGGAAAATAGTGGCTGGCTTGATTGTCGCCAGCTTGTTTTTCGCCTTTTTGACGATCTGGTGGCGTGGACCACAAGTCTCCGTAGTCAGCGTTGTACGGCGAGATTTTGTTCAGTCAGTGGTCGCCAGCGGCCATGTCGAGACCCCGCACCGGGTCGATATCGGAGCACAAATCACAGGCACCGTCGTCAGAGTGCCTGTGATCGAAGGGCAAATGGTAAAAGCGGGCGAAGTCCTAATTGAGCTTGATACGGCAGAGTTGCTTGCAAATGAGCGTCAAGCGCGATCTGCTTCAGTACAAGCGCAGACCCGTGTCCGTCAGTTGCGTGAGGTTCAGGCGCCAGTTGCCGAGCAGGCTTTGCGTCAGGCACAAGTCAGTCTGGATAATGCAAAAGCGACATTGAAGCGTAATCAGGATTTATTCCAGCAGGGCTTTATTGGAGCAGCTGCTCTGGACGATGTGCGTAAGGCGGCTGAACTTGCCGATGCGCAGCAACGGACTATGCAAAAGCAGTTAGAAACGACACGTCCATCGGGTAGTGATTTTGCCTTGGCAGAAGCGAATCTGATCGGTGCCAATGCCAACGCAGATGCAGCGAGCGCGCGCGTCAAATACGCAAGAATCATTGCTCCTGTGGGTGGGATATTAATTAGTCGTGCGGTTGAGGTGGGTGATGTAGTGCAGGCCGGTAAAGTCTTAATGACCTTATCTCCAGATGGACGTGCACAATTGGTTGTACAAATTGATGAGAAAAATCTTCGCTTGTTAGTCTTGAATCAAACAGCGATTGCTTCTGCAGATGCATACCCTAAGTTGCTTTTTCCGGCAGCATTGGTCTATATCAATCCCAGTATCAATGTTCAGACCGGAGCGGTTGAAGTCAAACTCGATGTATCGAATCCGCCTCAGGTATTAAGACAAGATATGACGGTCTCGGTTGATATTGAAGTCGCACGCCGGCCTCATGTGTTATTAGTTCCTGTCAGCGCTTTACTAGAAAGTGACAAAGCTCCTCCATCTTTGTTGAGAGTAGAGCAGCACCATGCCATACGACGTACGGTCAGTACCGGTCTTCGTAGCGGAGGATTGGTTGAAGTACTCAGCGGTGTGGATGAGGGCGACCTCGTTCTTGCATCACCTGGCACGATCAAGTCAGGCGCGCGGGTACGGGTCATTGCATCCGGCACGGTGATGAGCAGCCCGGTGTCGAATTCAGCCGCGAGTCTGCCAGCCAATTCAGCCAATAAGCCAGTAGCACAATGAGGAGCGAGTGATGTTAACAGCCTGGCTTCCATTTGAATGGATTGTTGCTATTCGCTTCTTACGGGAGGGGCGGCTACAGACTGTATTTATCATTGCAGGCGTTGCTATCGGGGTTGGCGTAATTGTGTTTATGTCCGCTTTGCT
Organism: Undibacterium sp. 5I1; assembly: GCF_034314085.1. Lineage (NCBI taxonomy): Bacteria > Pseudomonadati > Pseudomonadota > Betaproteobacteria > Burkholderiales > Oxalobacteraceae > Undibacterium > Undibacterium sp. 5I1. The sequence goes on along the minus strand of NZ_JAVIWI010000001.1, from coordinate 3,429,051 downwards.
CAGCGGCTTGCAGTCTAACTTTATCAAGCGTGTTTTATCAGCACAAGCCCATATTCAACTATTACCTCCGCAGGAAGTCACCCGTCCGTTACGACCAGTTGTAATTTCAGCGAATACCGAAGTCGAAGGCGCGATTATTCAACCACCCTTGCAAAGAATAAAGTCGATTGATCAATGGCAAGCCGTGGCAACACAGATACGTGCCATGCCCGATGTCCTCGTGGTATCGCCTGTCGCTGGCGGATCGGCTCTGGTGGTACGCGGCAGCGTCAGTCATGCGATTACGGTCAGCGGGATCGAGCCTGACTTGTATTATCGGATAGTGGATATCAATGACAAAATAGTACGAGGAAAATCGAGTATTTTAGGGACAGAGATACTGATCGGGACAGAATTAGCCAGCGACTTGGGCGTCGACGTAGGGGATAAATTATTGATTTCGACAGCGAGTGGTGCGACCAGCACGCTCACAATTTCAGGGATTTTTGATTTGGGGAATAAAGGCGCAAATCAGCGCAATACGTTTATCGCATTACATACCGCGCAAAGCCTGTTGGGTTTACCAGGCGGCGTGTCCAGTCTTGAAGTCACTGTGCGCGATGTTTATGCTGCGGAAGTGATTGCGCAACAAATTACTGCCGCGACCGGTGTAGAGGCAGACAGCTGGATTAAAACCAGTGCCCAATTTTTTGCCGCCGTCAGTGCGCAAACTACTGCCAACACGGCAATACGGTTTTTTGTTGGTTTGTCGGTCGCGTTCGGGATTGCGAGTGTGCTGGTTGTCGTGGTGGTTCAAAAGTCACGAGAGATCGGAATACTGCGCGCCATGGGGATTTCTCAAGGACAAATACTCAGAGTGTTTTTATTGCAAGGCGGCGTACTTGGTCTCGGCGGTGCGGTCGCAGGCTGCGCTATTGGTGCTATGGCCTTGGTGTTGTGGCAGCGGTACGCGCGAAATGCGGACGGCACGGCCTTATTCCCCCTACAGTTTGATCCGGCTTTATTCATTACCGCATTATTATTGGCAACGATGACCGGACTGCTCGCCGCTTTTGCCCCTGCTTTAAGAGCGGCTCGTCTTGACCCGGTGGTGGCAATCGGTGGCTGATATGACCTCTGCATCCAACGTGACTAATCCCCTTCCGGAGTTGCCTGCTTCCCCGGAAAAATTGCCAGTTGGCGACATCGTTGTACAACTACGTGGCGTCCGAAAGACATTCAATATAGGAACCCCGATTGCGACAGAAGTACTGCATGGTATTGATCTCACCTTACATCAAGGTGAATTTTGTGCCGTAATGGGACCCTCCGGTTCTGGCAAAAGTACCTTGCTCAATATCGTCGGGCTACTGGATCGTCCGTCAGCAGGAACCATCGCGATCTGTGGCGAAGAGACGACTGCACTTGATGACAAAGCGGTGACTCGTTTGCGAGGTCACAATATTGGTTTTGTCTTTCAATATCATCATCTGATTACCGCATTCACTGCGCTCGAAAATGTCATGATGCCGATGCTAGGTGCGGAGGAATTTCTGAACAAGCAAATGCAGGAGCGCGCAGCAGCTTTACTCGGCGATGTGGGTCTGACAAACTGGCAAAATAATCTGGCGGGCAATCTAAGCGGAGGACAGCAGCAACGCGTCGCATTAGCACGTGCGCTCGCGATGAATCCGGCTTTGCTGCTAGCGGATGAGCCGACGGGTAATCTCGATACCAAAAGCGCTGATGAAGTTTTTAACTTATTACGGCGTTTTAATCACGAACAAAAAACGACTATTTTATTTGTGACCCACAATCCTGACCTGGCTAGCCGCTGTGACAAAACAATACAGGTAATTGACGGCCTGGTTACTGGTTAGCGACTATCCTTATCGTAGACCAGGTAGTGCTCATGATTCTTGCTCAGGTGCGATTGCGAGCTGGATGTGTTCGCGTTTTAACTCGGGTGCAAATTGCAAAATAAAATCCAGAATATAGCTACGCAGATAGGCACCGCGTCGTACTGCAAGTCGAGTCACGTTTGGCGCAAACAAATGACTGGCTGGCAACGCTTGTAGTGCGCTATAACGGTTGGCAATATTTCCTGCATTACCCGCATTGCCATGAGCATCGGTTTGTTTTTCTACCGCCATTTCTGCTACCAGACCCACACCTAAACCCAGAGCAACATATTGCTGAATCACGTCGGAGTCCATCGCTGTCAGCACAATGTCAGTCCGTAATCCTGCATCTTTAAATGCTTGGTCGATGTGACCGCGCCCGGTAAAGCCGACGTCGTAGGTGATTAATGGGTAATTCGATAAATCTTCCAGCGTGATCGGTGTCTGACTGACCTGAGTTTTGCGCAGCAGCGGATGGCCGTCTGGCACAACGATTACGTGGTTCCATTGATAGCATGGGAAGGAGACTAAATCTTTAAACTGCGACAGACCTTCAGTCGCAATCCCTATATCTGCCTTACCCGATAAAACCCATTCCGCAATATGTTCTGGCGAACTTTGCTGGAGTGCGATGCGCACATCGGGAAAACTATTTCTAAATCCCTGCACTACTTTTGGCAGCACGTAACGTGCTTGCGTATGCGTGGTCGCAATCGCCAGCGTGCCTTTGGTTTGATCGGAATAATCGTCACCAGCTTGCTTCAGATTTTCTGCTTCGAGCAACAGACGCTCGATAATATGCAAAATGCCTTTACCCGGTTCGGTTAAGCCAGTCAGGCGTTTGCCGTTACGCTCGAAAATATCGACGCCAAGTTCTTCTTCTAGCTCTCGAATTTGGCGACTCACACCGGGCTGCGAGGTGAATAAAACATTCGCCACTTCAGTCAGGTTATAGCCGCAACGGGCAGCTTCGCGGATAGAGCGTAATTGTTGGAAATTCATAATGTGTCTGGCAAAAAAATTAGAGAGACGTCTGATCGACAAAGACAGCCAATCGTTTGGGCTTCACTACCAATACTTCACCGACTTTGAGTTTTAGCTGGTTGTAGCGCTCGCTAGAGATCATGGCCTCCAGCAAATCGCCATTGTCGTCACGCTCCAGTTCCAGTTGCGCTAATGGTCCTATGCTGTGTACGCGGCGTAATTGCACCACCAGACCATCCGCACCGGGTGAATAGCGATCAATTTCCAGCTCGTGCGGACGGACATAGCCAATACCTGTCGCGTCACGGGTCGCTGCATGATCTGGCGCATCAAAAGCAACGCCACCAGCGTCCAAAGTACCTTCATGGATACGACCACGGAACAAGTTAACATTCCCCAAAAAGCCGTACACAAAAGGCGATGCCGGATTTTGGTAGACCGCTGCCGGTGCGCCGATTTGTTCCACCTTACCTTGATTCATTACAACGATTTTGTCGGCGACTTCCAAGGCTTCTTCCTGATCATGCGTGACAAAAATACTGGTGACATGCAAATCATCATGCAAGCGCCGCAACCAGCGGCGGAGCTCTTTACGTACCTTGGCATCCAGCGCGCCAAACGGTTCATCCAGCAGCAAGACGCGTGGTTCCACTGCCAACGCCCGCGCCAGCGCGATCCGTTGCCGCTGCCCGCCAGATAACTGCGGTGGGTAGCGATCTGCCAGCCAATCGAGCTGGACCAAGTCGAGTAATTTATGCACTTTCTCTTTAATCACAGCGTCCGAGGGGCGCAAGGCTCGTGGCTTGACCCGGAGGCCAAACGCGATGTTCTCAAAAATCGTCATGTGCTTAAACAGCGCATAGTGCTGGAACACAAAACCAACCTGGCGTTCACGCACATGCTGGGCTGAGGCGTCCTGACCATCCAGTAAAACTTGTCCTGCATCGGCATGTTCCAGTCCGGCGATGATGCGTAACAGCGTAGTTTTTCCGCAGCCAGACGGACCTAAGAGTGCGGTTAATTCACCGCTAGGAAATTCTAGCGACACATCATTAAGCGCAGTAAAACTGCCGAATTTTTTTTGTAAATGCTGAACTGCGATACTCATGACTTGCTCCTGAATTCTTACTCTTGAAATTTTCTTAATTTACTCTTGCGGAAGCGCCTGATTTTCTCGTGTTCGCCATTCAACAATCGACTTCAGCGCCAGCGTCAGTAATGCCAGCAAAGTGAGCAGTGATGCCACCGCAAAAGCCGCAGTAAAGTTGTATTCGTTATAGAGAATTTCGACTTGCAAAGGCATGGTATTAGTCTCGCCACGGATATGCCCAGACACCACCGATACCGCGCCAAACTCACCCATGGCGCGGGCGTTACATAAGATCACGCCGTATAACAAGCCCCACTTAATATTCGGTAAGGTCACATGCCAGAAGGTTTTCCAGCCAGAGGCACCGAGTACCAAAGCAGCTTCTTCTTCCTCGCTACCTTGTGCCTCCATCAAGGGAATCAACTCACGCGCAATGAAAGGGAAGGTCACAAAAATAGTCGCCAGTACGATGCCAGGCACCGCGAATAAAATCTTGATGTCGTGTTCCCGCAACCATGGACCAAGCCAGCCTTGCGCACCAAACAACAAGACATAAATCAAACCAGAAATCACAGGCGATACCGAGAACGGTAAGTCAATCAAGGTCAGCAAAAACTGTTTGCCGCGGAACTCAAATTTAGCAATCGTCCAGGCAGCGGCGACACCAAAAACCAGATTCAGCGGTACCGCAATGGCGGCGGTAATCAACGTCAGTTTGATGGCGGACAAAGCATCCGGTTCGACGATGGCCTTAAGGTAAACTTCCCATCCTTTTTTAAACGCTTCAAAAAATACGGCTGCCAGCGGAATGAACAAGAACACAGTTAAAAAAGTCAGCGCCGTGATGATTAGCAGCGCACGAACCCATAAAGGTTCTAGCGTGGCGGACAAACTAATTGCCGGTTCGATACGACGTGGTGCTGAAGTCTGAATTGGTGTCTGAACTGGCGGGGGAAACGCAATCGGGGTGCTGGTCATTATGCAGGCTCACTTTTGTTACGGTTGCGGCTCCAGGATTGCAATAAATTGATCGTTAGTAGCAAGCTAAAGGACAGCATCAGCATGACGACAGCAATGGCGGTCGCACCGGCATAATCGTATTGCTCTAATTTTGTGATCATAAACAGCGGGGTAATTTCGGACACCATAGGCATATTGCCGGCGATAAAAATCACTGATCCGTATTCACCCGTGGCCCGCGCAAAGGCCAGCGCAAAGCCTGTTAGCAGAGCCGGCAAGATGGTTGGCAAAATCACTTTGACAAAGGTTTGCCAATGACTGGCGCCCAGACTAATGGCGGCTTCTTCTAATTCTTTTTCGGCTTCTTCCAACACCGGTTGCACGGTGCGCACCACAAAAGGCAAACCGATAAACGTCAGCGCCACTAATACACCCAGCGGCGTAAACGCAACTTTGATACCTAGTGGTTCCAGATATTTTCCCAACCAGCCATTGGGCGCATACAGCGTTGCCAAGGTGATCCCGGCAACCGCAGTCGGCAGCGCAAACGGCAAATCGACCAGCGCATCAATCAGACGTTTGCCCGGGAATTTATACCGCACTAACACCCAGGCTACGATCCCGCCAAACACCACATTGATCAGCGCGGCTAAAAACGAGGCACCAAATGTCAGGCGATAAGACGCCAGCACCCGCTCCGACGTGACGGTATTCCAAAACGCCTCCCAGGTCATGGTGAAGGTTTTTAAAAAAATCGCCGACAGCGGGATCAACACAATCAGGCTGAGGTACAGTAGAGTAAATCCCAAGGTCAGATGAAAACCCGGGATAACTCTGCTGGGAGCATTGCGCTGTTTTTGCAGCTTAGGAGTGAGTGAGAATGCCATTCGTTATTACTTATTTAGCCGTTGAGGGGCAATAATGGCACTCGCTCGTTATATAGAAAACGATTTTTTTCGAATGTTGATAGACGAATTTCGTATAAAGGGCAGGATTTTTTGCGGGAAGTTACCGGTCATATAAGTATTTTGCTCAAGCAGCTTTCGCAGTCTCGTTATCGACGCCGAGGCTGGCCTTGGGTGTATCCAGCAAAAATCCCTGCAAGAAATAAGGCAAAGTCTGGTTGGCTGACAGCTCTTCTACAATCTGTGTCAATGATTGCAACTGCTGATCTGTCTCTATCCGCTTAAATATGACGCGACTACCGAGTTGATTTGCATGCTTCAATAAAGTCCGCAATGAGTCGTGTTGTGCAGACTCAGCCCCAGCGTCCTTGGCGACAACCTGGCGTACATCAATCTTGATGACATCGGGACGTATTTTTGCCATGAGCTCCAATGCCTGCAAGGTATCGCTCGCATGCACACCTATCCTAAAACCGTTACGTCGGTAATTGTCTGCTACGTGTTGCAGCATCCAGCGTTGATTAGGAATAATTTGTGGCAATTGCAAAACGATCTGCTGCTGCGGCAACTCCAGCAGATGAAGAATCCGCCGAAACGCCGCGCCATGATTACCTTCTACCGCGGTTAACAAGCGGGTGTGGATGCTTAAAAACAAATCCAATGTCGTTGCCTGCGATGACGCTTGCTGGTAAAAATTGATCGTATGCAAAATCCGGCATAAGCGATCTAGCTCTACCGACTCATCATCATTAGCGGCGTGGTCAAGCAATTTCCAGATATGTAAGCCCCCGCCATCAACAGCATAACTACGGGCATAACCATCATAAGCCACGATGTGCTGATCCAGATGAGCACGAACTGGCTGAAATGTACTCGTCAAGGTCGAATGAAAATATCGCCCCAAAGCCTGACCTTGCGCATCCAGACGGATGTGAGTGTTAGCTGGATTGGCAAGCTGTAAATGCCGCAAATATTGTTGTAAAGCAGGAGATGTCATGTTGACTCCAATGCGTATGTCGGTAAAAAATACGCTTGATATTGAATATACTCCCCACTGAATTATTAAAATATGCTCTATCGTCTAGGAATTACATGGACAATTAAATATACTAATAGGGAGTATATATATTTAGCGAAAATGGGTTTTACCAGAACACTCAGTAAAACTTTAATAAAGACGTTGCAACCAATATCGACCGTCGATGCTAGTTTTGATTGCATGCCATCGGTTATCGGTTATCGGTTATTGCTGTTTGTGCCTTGCAGAATAAAACACACTACAAAAAATCAGAACTAATCGTTTCGCGGTTGGATAGTTGGTTTGCGCATATGCGCAGAATTACACTATGTCGCAGTGGATATCTGGGATTTGCTCCAAGGACTAGGTAGAGTGGCAATTTACGCAAAACAAGCTTATAAAAATTAATCGTCTATGTAAGCGACCTAATATGACGCCGCATATACGATCCTATAAAATTACGTATTTGCTTAGTTACTCATAATGAAAACTGACTCCAAACTATGAAAACAGCACTGTTAATCATCGATGTCCAGCAAGGTTTATGCGAAGGTAAGTACACCACTTTTGAATCGCAACGTGTCATTGCCAACGTCAATATGGTGTCAAAAAAAGTGCGAGATGCAGGTGCGCTCGTGATCTTTATCCAGCATGAGTCATCATCAGGTTTACTGACATTTGGTAGCAAAGCTTGGCAACTGGCGGACGGTCTTCATATTGAGCCAAGCGACTTACGGCTTCGTAAGACTGCTTCAGATTCTTTTCATCAGACGGAGTTAGATGCTTTGCTGAAACAGCATGCGATAACTAATCTGATTATTTGCGGTATGCAGACAGAATTTTGTGTTGACACCACGGTGCGCAGAGCATTGGCGTTGACTTACCCTGTGGTCTTGGTTGCGGATGCACATACCACTGAAGATAGCGAGATTTTGACTGCCGCGCAGATCATCCGGCATCACAACCGCACCCTCACCAATATAGACAGCTTTGGGGTAGTCGCTGTTGCCGTTGCGGCGAGCGATGTGCTGATCTAACTAAGATATAAGTTAGATAAGTTATATAAGATGAGTCAGGCGTTTATGGTTTAGCGACGGTCTGTCAGTACATCGATAAAAAAAGCGCATGCAAAATTCATTTGCATACGCTTTTTTTATTTAATCAGTTCACAGTTTAAAATTGTCTTGCAGGCAGTAAAGTCCCTTCAACTTCCCCAAAACCTATCCGTGGCAAGCCTGACTTTTCCGTCCAGGCGCGCATGATGATGGAGTCGCCATCTTCCATAAATGTGCGTTGCTCGCCATTGCTTAATATCAGTGGCTGTTTGCCGCCGACACTCAGTTCCAACAACGATCCTGCTTCTTCCGGTGTAGGACCTGATTGAGTTCCTGAACCGAGTAAATCTCCAGCGCGCAGGTTACAACCGTTGACGGTGTGATGCGCCACTAATTGCGAAACGCTCCAGTAAGAATGACGGAAGTTAGAAAGCGATAAACGCTGCGCAGGCAGGCCTTGCTCACGCATAGATTTGGTTTGTAGCAAAACTTCCATCTGCACGTCAAATGCACCTTGTTCGCGCACCGCTGCAGAATCCAGATACGGTAGCGGTTGTGGATCTACCGCGTCACGTTGCCATTGCAAACGATAGGGTGCCAAAGCTTCTAGCGTAACGACCCAAGGCGAAATCGTGGTGGCAAAATTCTTCGCTAGGAAAGGTCCTAGTGGTTGGTATTCCCAGGCTTGCATATCGCGTGCCGACCAATCGTTGAGCAAACACAGACCAAACACATGCGATTCTGCATCATCAATCGCTACCGCATCGCCGATTGCATTACCTTGCCCTACAAAAATACCAATCTCGGCTTCATAATCAATCCGCTTTGCTGCGCCAAACACCGGAGTTGTCGCCGTCGGTGGCATAGTTTGTCCGACAGGGCGACGGAACTGCTGACCAGAGATCACAACCGATGATGAACGACCATGGTAGCCAATCGGTACCCATTTGTAATTGGGCATCAGTGGATTATCAGGACGGAATAATTTACCCACAGCCGTCGCATGATGGATGGAAGTGAAAAAATCGGTATAGTCACCGATGTGTGCAGGCAGAGCATATTCCGCATTTGCTTGCGGCACTAAAGCACTTTTCAATAAATCTTGTTGCGACATGCCTTCACGCAGCGCTCGCGATAGTTGCAGACGTAATGTTGTCCAGGTCGCGTTGCCTAATTCCATCAAGGCATTTAAGTGAGTACTGCGGATCGCCTGATCAAATGCCGTCGATTTTAACGTTGAAAAAACGCCTAGCGCATATGCTGCTGCGAGATCCAAAATCTGATCACCAATCGCGACACCGATACGGAAATTTTCTGCAGTCCCTTTCTTGCGGAATACGCCATAAGGCAAATTTTGTATCGGAAAATCGCTGTTGATATCATTCGCAGAGGTGACCCAGCTACGCAAGTTAATATCGTGGGTTTCATTCAATTGCAGAGTCGCTTGATTGCTCATATTGAGGTTCCTATTTGGATATCGTTAGGCTTGATTGGGATTGAAATTTTTCTTGATACCCATCCAGCATTGGTAGTAATCGGCTTGCAATTGCGGAGACGTCATTGCCGCACGCGTCGGTTTGATGATGGTACGAGTCTCGATCATAAAGGCCATGGTATCAGCGATCTTATGCGGTGCGCTGGTGTCGGCCTTACTGGCTTTGTCAAACGTACCAGCATCCGGGCCATGACCACTCATACAATTATGCAAGCTAGCGCCACCGGGTCTGAACCCTGCGGATTTAGCATCATACTGGCCGTGGATTAAGCCCATAAATTCGCTGGCGATATTACGATGGAACCAGGGCGGGCGGAAGGTATTTTCTGCTGCTAGCCAGCGCGGTGGAAAGATCACAAAGTCGATCGTATCAACGCCCGGTGTATCACTGGCAGATTGCAAGACTAAAAAAATCGACGGATCGGGATGGTCATAACTGATAGAGCCGATGGTATTAAAGTGCCGCAAGTCATATTTGTAGGGCGCAAAATTACCATGCCATGCAACGACATCCAGCGGCGAATGGCCGATTTTGGCAGACCACAAATTGCCACTAAACTTAGCCAGCAATTCAAAATCACCTTCGCGGTCTTCATAGCTCGCATGCGGAGTCATAAAGTCGCGTGGGTTTGCCAGGCCGTTGGAGCCTATTACGCCCAGATCCGGTAGCTTAAACGTGGCGCCAAAGTTCTCGCAAACAAAGCCACGCGCGGCACCTTCCGGCAGCGTGATTTGAAACCGGATACCACGCGGGATGACAGCGATTTCTTGTGGTTCAATATCGATGACGCCGAGTTCAGTTTTAATGTGCAAACGACCTTGTTGCGGAATAATCAGTAACTCTGCATCAGCATCATAAAAAAACCGATCACTCATATCGAGATTCGCCGCGTACAAATGGATAGCACAACCGCTTTGTGCGTCCGCTGAGCCATTCCCCGCCATCGTCATCCACGAGTCAATAAAATCAATTGCTTTATCCGGCATCGGCAACGGATCCCAGCGTAATTGATTGGGTGTCGATGGTACCTGATCAAACTGATTGGTCATCGCGCCATTATCAATTTGTACGAAGGGCTGATGCATTGCCGCTGGCCTGATCCGGTACAACCATGAGCGGCGATTGGAATGGCGCGGTGCGGTAAATGCCGTGCCAGAAATTTGTTCGGCATACAAGCCATACGCACACTGCTGTGGTGAGTTCTGATTTTTAGGCAATGCGCCAGGCAAGGCTTCGGTAGCGAATTCATTCGCAAATCCGGTTTGATAGCTGCGCTGGACAGAAGAATAGGCAGAATCAGCGGAATGTTCTTTAATGTGGGGCATGACAGTTCCTATAGAAATAAGCGCAATTTTGATGTGACATCAATATAGTCCAGCTAGTCAAAACCTGCGACATAAATACAAAAATGTACTACATTCATAAAATCAATAATGGTTGAAAACTTTTTAAGCGATTTTTAAATGATAGAACCGAAAGACATAGACCTGAACTTACTGGTAATTTTTCAGGAAGTATTTCAGGACAGGCAAATTTCATCCGTCGCAAAAAAGCTAGGACTATCCCAACCCGCTGTTAGTAACGCGCTGGCAAGGCTGCGCCGTACTTTTGATGATGAATTATTTGTCCGTACGGCGCTTGGGATGCAACCCACGCCCTTAGCCATCAGCTTTGCCGAGCCAATCGCTAGCGCTTTAGAAAATATTCGCCGGGCATTAAATCAACAAGAGAGTTTTGATCCCGCAAGCAGCAAACGGCAATTTACGATTGCGATGACGGATGTGGGTGAGGTTTATTTTATGCCTGTGCTGGTGGAGCGATGTCAGTTATTGGCACCACAATTACAGTTTTCTACCGTCCGCGCCAGCAGTATTGATCTGAAGTCCGAGATGGAGGCTGGTCGGGTTGATTTAGCAATTGGCGCATTTGATACGATTTCTGGCGCACTCTACCAGCGCCGACTGTTTAAACAAAATTATGTCAGCATGTTCCGTAGTAGCCATCCTTTAGCGGGTGACAAAATCAGCTTGAGTGATTTTTTAGCAGCACAACACTTGATCGTGGCATCGCAAGAGAGTCCTTACGATAGGATTAATCAAAGCTTGGATAAGGCAGGCATTAAGGCCGCAGCACATTTTTGCGTGCCACATTTTGTGGCCGTACCTTACATAGTCAGCACGACCGATCTGTTAGTGACGGTGCCGCAAAAGCTGGCCGAGCGTGCCGCAGCGCCGTTCAATTTAAAGTATGTTCGCCCGCCGCTACGCTTACCCTCTTTACAAACGAATATGTTCTGGCATCGCCGCTATAACCAGGACGAAGGTAATCAATGGTTGCGCCAGTTTATTGCAGAGCAGTTTGCTGAGTAAGTCAGCTTGTCAAACTAATGGGGTGAAAATCCTTCACCCCAGGACTGAAAGCTTTTCTGCCATCGCCATAAAGTTTTGCCCTACACTTTGTGTCTATAATTAATTGTGACGGAGAATCACCATGCCCATCATCACCTGCGTAGAAGACTTGCGTTTACTGGCAAAAAAAAGGGTGCCGAAAGCCTTTTACGACTATGCCGATAGTGGCTCGTACACAGAGAGTACATATCGCGCGAATACCGATGATCTGGCCAAACTGAAGCTGCGTCAGCGGGTTGCCATCAACGTTGATCAGCGCTCTACCCGCACGACGATGGTAGGGCAAGAAGTTGCCATGCCTGTCGCGATTGCACCGACAGGGTTGACGGGCATGCAATGGGCTAATGGCGAGATGCTGGGCGCAATCGCAGCAGAAAAATTTGGTATTCCTTTCACGCTCTCCACCATGAGTATTTGTTCGATTGAAGATGTGGCGAGCGTTACTACAAAACCATTCTGGTTTCAGCTCTATGTCATGCGCGACCGCGGCTTTGTCAAAGAAATGATACAGCGCGCAAAAAATGCAAAATGTTCCGCTTTAGTGCTGACGTTGGATTTGCAAATTTTGGGTCAGCGACATAAAGATATCCGCAACGGCATGTCAGTTCCGCCAAAACTGACGCTGGCAAATATCCTTGATCTGGCAACTAAACCAGCCTGGGCACTACGCGCATTAACTGGTCGTAAAACCTTTGGCAATTTAGTTGGACACGTCAAAGGAGGTGATGGGATTTTAACGCTGAGTCAATGGACTGCAAGCCAATTTGATCCAACCTTAAATTGGGATGACGTGGCCTGGATCAAAAAAGAATGGGGTGGCAAGTTAATTCTTAAAGGCATCTTGGACGTAGAAGACGCTAAATTAGGCGTCGCAGCCGGTGCCGATGCGATCATCGTCAGCAATCATGGTGGTCGTCAATTAGATGGCGCAATGTCGTCCATACAAGCATTGCCAGCTATTGTGGATGCGGTCGGACACTTAACCGAAGTCTGGTTTGATGGTGGCATTCGCACTGGTCAGGATATTTTAAAAGCCACTGCTTTGGGCGCTAAAGGCAGCATGGTTGGACGTGCCTTTTTATATGGCTTGGGTGCGATGGGTGAGCAAGGCGTGACTAAAATGCTGGAGATTTTGCACAAAGAATTAGATGTCAGTATGGCACTGACAGGTACTAAAGATATTCGTGAAGTTGGGCGACATAATCTGGCACAGCTGTAGAGATTTAACAGGGCGGATTACTGAAAAATCGCTACACAGAAAATATCTGTGCAGCGATTTTTGCTATTGTCTTGTTATAAATCGGAGCGATATCAATTCGTGATATCGCTCCGATCTTTTAAGCCGCTTCTAATTCCGCTTGTTTGACGATATGCAAGTTATCGCCATCAATTGCAATTTTTCTTGGCTTATATACTTCAGGTACTTCGCGAACTAATTCTATATTCAATAAGCCATTATCTAGTTTGGCACCAATCACTTTGACGTGATCTGCCAGGCGGAAACGGTGCTCAAAATCACGCGCTGCAATACCGCGGTGTAAGAAGGTGGATTGGGTCTCATCCTTCTGTTTTCGACCAACAATTTTTAAGGTGTCTAATTCGCTTTCCAACTCTAGTTCAGAGCGCTCAAAACCAGCGACAGCCATCGTGATGCGGTATTTATCTTCGCCGATCAATTCTATGTTGTAAGGTGGATAGCTGGGGGCTGCATCAGTACGTTGCGCTTCATTAAATAAATGCGCTAAACGGTCAAAACCAATGGCAGAACGGTACAGTGGGGCAAAGTCAAAATTACGCATGATATATCCTCGAAATAAAAGTAAGCGATATGAAAAAAAACTATTTCAGCTCCATGCTGAATAAGCTAGCAAGCCTCTGTTGAGCACTTGCTGATACGGATATGGGCACACTGTTTTAGAATTTCAAGACTTTATTTTTTCAAAAATTTTTCAATCAGATTTATTATTTTTATTAAATAATTTTATCGTTGATTTATTTCATATTTTTGTAATGAGTAAATTGATGCTTCGGTTATCTATTGCCTGAAGCGGAACGAATGGATTTACAATCACGTCCGACATTGGAATTACAATTAATTAAAAAATTTTATGGCAAAACTTTATTTCAGATATTCAGCAATGAACGCAGGTAAATCTACTGCCATGCTACAAGTCGCTCATAACTATGAAGAGCAAGGACAAAAAGTGCGTCTGTACACGGCGGCAATTGATCATCGTTACGGTCAGGGCAAAGTGACATCACGTTTAGGCCCGCAGCGTGATGCGGAGATATTTGATGCCGACTACGACTTTTTACAAGCCATCCCGCAAGTCAATTGTGTGTTGGTAGACGAAGCACAATTTTTAACAGCGGCTCAGGTACGTCAGTTGCATCAGCTCGCACAAGTCAAAGGCGTACCGGTAATTTGCTACGGTTTGCGTAGTGATTTTATGGGCGAGCCATTTCCTGGATCGGCTTATTTATTGACACTTGCCGACGATATTGAAGAGCTAAAAAATATCTGTGCGTGCGGGAAAAAAGCCACTATGAATATTCGTCTGGATGCCAATGGCAAGCGTGTTAAAGCGGGTGAGCAAGTAGCGATTGGTGGCAATGAACGGTATCAACATGTATGCGGAAAATGCTTTTATTCTTGAGAAATTTTCTTCTGCTTAGCGCCTGTGCGATTTCCTGTAATACGTAAAAATACAAACGGAAATAAAAATACGCAGTAACAATTCGCAACACTTTACCTGTCAACAGAAACTAAGCGAGTGGCGTTTGAGAGATACGTAGATTGACTACGTGAAGTAAATAAAAGCCGATAAAGGCAAACACACTCAAGAACAGGATTAATCATGAACAAGCTGATCACCACACTCGTCGCTACTACTTTCGTCATGGGTACAGCGTTCGCCCAAACAACTACGACAGCGAAACCTGTAGCGCCATCTGCATCGGCCTCTGCTAGTGCTAGTGCTTCAGTCGCTGCCTCTACCACCACAGCACCAGTCGTTGGCAAAGCTGCTACGGCTTCTTCTGCTACCCATATCATTAGCAAAACAGCGAGTGCAACGACACCAGCTGCATCTGCTCCGATTGCAAAAATAACGCCAGCGTCGGAAGAGAAGTTAGATGCGAAAACTGAGGTTAAACAATCTGAGCCTAAGCATAAAACTCATGCCAAAGCGAAAGACGTAAAAACTGAGGATGTAAAACCAAAACCAGCTCAGTAATTAGTTCAAGAATGTATTTGTATTTTACTAAGTGTACTTTGTTAAATAAATTGCATTAGACGCGACTTTTTAACTCAGTCCACAACAAAAATCCGGCGCTTTAAACGCCGGATTTTTTATTTATATATTTATATTATTTAGACTGCTATTTACATAAATAACATTTTATTACCAAATAAAATTGCAAAAAAAGTTTAAATCAAGGCCAAAACTACATAAAAAATGGGTTTTTACAGAGAATTCCAAAAAAAATCCAAATTCTTGTCAACCAAGATGGGGAGATAAACGCTTTTAGCTACGAGGATAAGACATTTCTGTAACAGAAATGCTCCGATAAATAGGGAGTACTTACAAATGATCTACGAATTATTAATCCGCTCTTCTGGACAAAATACAGCGTCATCCAACAATCTGGTTTGGATCGATGCAAATTTATCGACACGATCATTTGAAAAATGGCTCACAGATCGCTCCCTGTTAAATAAAACTGGTAACGCACCAGTTGCGCGCTGGAGCATCATGCAAACCGACAGACCAGCTCATTTCAAGCTTGACAGAGATACAGCGGCGCTGGAGCACCACATCTCTGAACTGATCAACGGTAATCAAGTCATCAAAGCCGTACCTGATGCGTTGAAAGCCTTAAAGGCGTTCCAGTTAGCATCCGTCACGAAAGAGCTTGCTGAAGTTTTTTAATCAGGGCTTACGCAAAGACGTCCCAGCGGCGTCATGCATCCTAAGTTGATCTTCTTCTCAGAGCAATTTTACGTAAGCCCGGCCGGTTCGTTTCAGGTTTAGTTCATTTCAGATATGTGTTCAGTCTAACTTGTCTGATTAATTAAAAATCCCTCATCGCATGTTGAGTGCCGTGGGGGATTTTTAATGCCTGCAATTCGCACAATAAAAAGTCGGACAATTATATTTAATTGTCCGACCAGCGATATCAAATCAAATTTAAATTAATTTCAAATTAATTATCTTTATGACCTCTGCCATGGTCATCTCCTCGGCCATGATCGTCATCTCTGCCTTTGCCGTGACCCCGGTCATGATCCCTATCAAAGTCTCTGCGATCATCGCGGTAGTCTCTTCCGTGTTCATGTTCTCTGTAGCGCGGCACATAGACATCGCGGTACCAACGTTCTTGCACAAAATAGACTGGCTGGCCGCAGGCATTATAGTTGCCGCAATATTTACGCCAATTTTTTTGATGTCCAGGTGGTACGTATAAGTACATTGGTTCTCTAACGACACCTACGGGTGCTGCATAGATCACTGTTGGCCTGCTGTAAACGACTTGTGGGCCTGGTACGCTGCCTATATCAATGCGACCGTACATACCTGGCTGCGCGATGTTGATGGAGACGCCGATGTCCGCAGCAAACGCAGATCCGGTTGCTGCGATGATGGACGTTACTGACATCGCTAGTATAAATTTTTTCATCATTTCTACCTCATACGCCTTGCGGCAATATCTATACAACGTTACCCAAACACATCCGTTGACCTAATAACGATTGCTGCTTCTGTTATGTTAGATGAATAGACTGCATAAAGTTCAGTCCTAGATGCATTTGTACAAGAGACGCGCAATAAAAATGCAAATGGTGTGTACTGCGAATGGTTCGCGCTACACACCATAGGAGAGCAACATAGTAGTCGCTAAGCAATAAATTCGACTACTAGGATCTCTAAATTAATAACAAATGCGTCAAAAATCAGCGCAGCATTTGACCAATTATTTTGGCATTAAAACTGTATCAATCACATTGATTACGCCATTAGATTGATACACGTCATACGTGCTGATATTGGCTGTGTTGCCGCTTTCATCCATGACTGCAATATTGTGTTTTCCGTTCATGGTGAACATCAATTTACCACCGCTTGCCGTTGGCAAAGTTGCTTTACCGGACTGCTTGGTGATCTCGCGTTCGAGCGCCATAAAATCATACTTACCTGGCACCACATGGTAGGTCAAAATTTTTGTCAGTGTTGCTTTGTTCTCTGGCTTGACCAATGTTTCTACTGTGCCTGCCGGTAGTTTGGCGAAGGCTGCATTGGTTGGTGCAAATACGGTGAAAGGACCTTTGCTTTTCAGTGTATCGACCAGGCCGGCTGCTTTGACAGCCGCGACTAATGTTGTGTGATCTGCGGAGTTGACGGCATTGTCAACGATGTCTTTACTTGGAAGCATACTTTGACCACCGACCATCACGGTCATGTCAGCAGCATAGCTGGCACCGAACGTCATCATGGATGCTACGAACAGAATTGCTGGGCTAAATTTACGCATGTCTATCTCCTGAAGAATTACTTGTGCATGATTGCCTAATCATTTACGCGAGCAAGGATCAATCGGATTCAAGAAATAAAAAAATAAGTGATTTAACTCTATAAAAAACGGCATCGTTACTCTAATAAAAATCAGTCGTTTTTTTATTGAAGATAGAAAATATCCATTTGAATTTCCTATCTATTGATGGATATACTAGTAGAGAGTATATATTAATTGTCCACGTATTATTTGGACAGTGAAGGGTTTTTTATAAAATTGATAGGGAGTATATTGAATTAACTGAAATTAATCTCAATTAAAAGAGCGTAAATTTGTGATGATATTTGAGCGCTAGTTGTCCTTAATTAGCTGAGAAAAATATATTCGTAAAAACAAAATCTAAGTGCATTTTTTTAGCCTATTTTTGATAAAAATTTCTCAGTTTTACCAGGGTAAAAAATCACCGCGATAGTCTAAAAACTGCCCAGAATTTTCTGGCATAAGTTGATCAATTACTGTGAGCAGACGTGTCGCCGCGGTGGAAGGCGTTTGCACCTCCAGCCCCGTTTTACTGAATGGCGATGACAAAGATGTTTGTACCGTGCCCGGATGCAGCGCGACGCAAATTGCTTCGGGCTGGCGTCGATTTAATTCTATCGCCGCGGTGTGCACGAGTTGATTTAAAGCAGCTTTAGAGGCGCGATAACTATACCAGCCACCTAAGTGATTATCGCCAATGCTACCGACCTTGGCTGACAACGTGGCGAATACCGATTTGCCTTCGCGCGGCAGTAGAGGGAGTATGTGCTTCATCAACAAAGCGGGACCAATCGCATTGATTGCAAATGATTCCATCATGTGTGCAGGATCTAGTTGTCGCCAGCTTTTTTCTGGTTGCATTCCATCGCGTTGCAAGAGTCCTGTTGCATCAATAATTAAGCGCGGTACGCCAACGCTTGCGATGTATTCCGCGCAGCTTGCAATCGAAGATTCTTCCAGTAAATTTAGTGCAGGAAAACTGCTACGGCTAAGGCCAATAACTGTTTTAAAAGTGCCGTTGTTTTCTAATGCAGACAGGAGTGCGCTGCCAATGCCGCCGGTCGCACCAATCACCACACAAACGCTGTCTTGTGGAAATGAATTCATCATTATTTTGGGTCTGTAGTGACTTTTTTCGTTGATCTGATCAACGTTCAGAAATCAACATTCAGAAATCAACGTTCGGAGATCAAAATTGGTAAAACCTTGATCCCCGAACGCATTAATGTCACATGTCAGTGATTATCGTCACTTGGCTTAATCAGGCTTTTTTATTCCATGCACTGCACCAGCCTTTGGCATTTACCTGCTTGCCACCGACTGCACCGCACACAGCCCACGCATCGGTACTTTTACCTTGGAATAATTGGCAGCCAGCGCAATTGCTGTTGGCGACTTTATTGGGATATTTTTTGGCATCGATTTTACTCGCATCGTTTTTGTAACCGAGTGCGGTCGCGATAGGATCGCTTTCTTCCAAATGGACTGCTTGAGCTGACGCAATATTTGCAGTGCCTAACAAAATTGCAGTGGAAGGGATGGTGGTAAATATGAACTGCCGGCGGGTTGTCATAGTATTTCCTTTAAAAAGGGACTAAAAGTGTATAACTGAGTAAATCAATCAATTGAACAGTCGATAAATGAGGCAGCAAGCTAAGTATGAGCAATCAATTGATGCGCTAATTTATCATCAAAAAATAATTCAAGTGAGCGTTACGTTGCACCGTGTTACCAGTCGGAGATAAAAACTTCTATTTTATTGAACTGGGTTTGTATTACTAATTTAGGCTGTTATCCGATTTATGTCCAGAACTTGAATCGATATACTGTGATAATATCGGTTCATTGATGTGTCAATTGCAGTATTTACTGTGTATTTGTCTGAAGTTAGATTCAACGTGAACTGGGAAAATTATGGCGTCCGAAAATAATATGAATGACCCACATGCGGCGACTTACCGCAGCGGTATAGCGGCTCGTTTGGCTGGTGTGCCGGTTGAAACCTTGCGGGTGTGGGAGCGCCGCTACAGCGTGGTTGGTCCGCGTCTGAGTGAACGTGGTCAGCGTTTGTATTCGTCAACAGAAATTAAACGCCTCACTTTGATCAAGCAACTGGTTGATATGGGGCACTCAATCGGTTCCATTGCTGCACTACCGACCGATGCTTTGATCGCGATGCGTAGTGCCGCCAGAACATTAGAAGCGCCGCCACGACTCGCTGGTGAGCTTGCCCGTGAGTTGCGGGTTGGATTGATCGGTCCACTGGTGTCATCTCGTCGGTTTGAAGAAACCTTATCGGATAACGCGCTCAGAGTTGTGGGACGCGCCGTCAATGTAGTCGATGCCACCACCAATTTGCAGAACGTGCGAGCGGATGTCATCGTGATTGAGTTGCCGCTGTTAAATGAGGCGACTTTCGACACGGTAGCGGGTATCAAGAAAATGTTTGGTGCCAGCCAGGCGATCGTTTTATACCGTTTTGCACCGAGCGCGGTGATCCGGCGCCTGCGGTCGGTCGGGCATGAAGTCGCACGCGCACCTTCAGACGCGATTGAGATTGAATCGCTTTGCCGCGCTCTACTGAAATTGCCGCAGACGGAGGAAAAAATCGTCGCTCCGGCGAATGAACTGGGTGACCCGCCACCTCCAAGATTCGACGAGCATGCCTTATCTGAGTTGGCCAATGCGACCAACTTGGTGTACTGCGAATGCCCACGTCATTTAGTTGAGCTGGTCACCAGTTTGGGCAGCTTTGAGCGTTACAGCGCCGAGTGCGCCAACCGCAATGCCGATGATGCCGCTCTACATCGTGATCTGCAACAAACTGCCGGACACGCCAGAGCGATTTTAGAAAATGCCTTAGTAAGAGTGGCAATTGCGGAGGGTTTGGAATTGCCGCCGAGCATGAAAAGGGTGACGGAAGAGACTGTGAGTTGAGTATTGAATTGAGCGGTGAGCTATTAGGTGCAGCGTCGCTTTTGCGTAAAGTTTTACTAACGTTGAAAAACGGGCGTAGCACATTTAAATATTCTTGCAGAAAAAATATACTCCCCGATATTTTTATTTAAATAAGCCGATTGTCCAGAGAATAATTGGACGATTAAAATATACTATAGGTAAGTATGTTGATTTATCAGTTGAAGCCCAGACTAAATGTTGGACTTATTTAAAGAAATTTCGCAGACAGATTCCCTTCAATCAATCTGCAAAAAATCTAAAAATAAGTCCAGCCATTCAGCTAATAATTCAGGCTACTACTTGGTCGATCAATTAGTCGATCAATTAGTCGATCAATTAGTTAATCTAAGATTCAATCCTGGATGCGCTCAGTTCATCTACATGAACGAGTGATCAAACCAGTTATTGCATATGCCAGCCGTGGCTGACGGTAATGGATTGACCTGTCAGCGCATTGGAACCAAATGCGGCGAGGAATATCGCGGTTTGTGCAACGTCTTGTACCGTTGTAAATTCGCCATCGACGGTTTCTTTCAGCATCACGTTTTTAATCACTTCTTCCTCGGTAATGCCCAGTTCTTTGGCTTGTTCTGGAATTTGTTTATCGACCAATGGCGTGCGTACAAATCCCGGGCAAATGACATTGGCGCGGATGTTATTTTTCGCACCTTCTTTAGCAACGACTTTTGCCAGACCAACCAGACCATGTTTAGCCGCAACGTAAGGTGCTTTCAACGGTGACGCCTCGTGCGAGTGGACCGAGCCCATATAAATGACTGAGCCACCTTTACCGCTGGCGATCATCGCGCGCATGCAAGCGCGGGTGGTGAGGAAAGCGCCATCAAGATGAATAGCGATCAGTTTCTTCCAATTATCCAAACTCAGATCTACGATAGGGCTGATGATTTGTATACCCGCATTGCTGATCAAGATATCCACGCTGCCATAAGCGGCGACAGCATCTGCTACGCCTTTGTCCACTTGCGCTTCGTCAGTGACGTTCATCGCCACGGCCATTGCAGTACCGCCTGCTTGTTCGATTTCTTTGGCGGTCGCGGTGGCGGCATCCAATGCCATATCGGCGATTACAATCTTCGCGCCTTGCTTAGCGTATTCCATGGCGATTTCTTTACCGATACCGCTGGCAGCGCCAGTGATCAGAGCGACTTTATCTTTGAGTAACATGAGATTTCCCTTATTTGGATTGTTGCAAATAGTCGTACGCGACGGTGCCATACGGCAGCGTCAGGTCGGCCAGAATATGGACAGCAGATAGTATTTCCAGCACTGGCAGCGCTGCCACTGGCGCCAGTGCATGCGGACTTAAATCTAATGCGCCGGGTCCGCCCCAAGCGCCTTTGATGATGATATCGGTCAAGCTATATTGCACCAGTTCGCAGATGCGAGGTGTGCCGTCCACGTGGGGAATAATTTTAAGCAAAAAGCTGGGCGCTGCCATCGATTTTTTGACCGCCTCCACATCCAGTTTGGTGTGCTTAAATCCCATCGTACCGGTTGCAACACGAACATCACTGTAATCCAGCGTGCCGACCAGCGTATCTTTATGGACTTTTAATTCTGGTTCGCCCAGTTTTTTTGGAAAGCCCCACAACTCGCGGCCAGCCGCAATCGGAGGATGATCATTGAGATACATGCTGTGAACGTAGCCGCCTTCCACACCGTCCAGCGTGACGGGGATGACTTGTCCAGATTCACAATAATGACCAAAGCCAGTGGAGTCTGGCATGTTGATAAATTCAAATTTGACGATAGGTTCCGTCATCTTTAGCGGCGCCGGAATCACTTTTTGTAAAAGCTCGGGATCAGTCCGATAGGTGATGATTAAAAATTCGCGGTCAGTAAAGCGATACGGTCCAGGCGGGAAAGCAGAATTGCTATATGGCATCGCAAACGCATTGCGACGGATTTCATCTTCGGTCATAAACGTAATCCTTGATGTGGTAAGTGAAGAGAGCGTACGCTGTTACAAAAATTAGTACAAAACTGAGTACAAAACCTATAGAGGATTTAGCTAATTCGTCAGCAGAATTGTCGGCCAAATCGTTAACCAAATTGGCGGCTATTTATCAAGCCTGTCTACCAACTGAAGACATCACTATAAGCTGATTTCATATGCTACATCTGTACGACAGAGCACATATTATCCAGTTCATTAATTTTACAAATGTTACTTATAGAGTGGATGCTCAGTTTGGGCATAATTTGTATTGGACGTCATACCGTTGACATAAGCGGTGAATAAAATCGGCCTCCTTTGAGGAGATACCCAAGATGAAAACCAACGAGCCAACGCAAGACGCGCTTATACAAAACACAGAGTCACCAAAAAATCTGAGCCGTCGTGGCTTCGTCATTAAAATGTCATCCGTCGCAGCAGTAGTCGCCTCTGGCGGTGTATTGACTGCTTGCGGCGGCTCTAATGCGGATGTTAATTTAGAGCAGGCATCATTCAACTACGGCATTGCCAGCGGCGATCCGTTATCTGACCGGGTAATTTTATGGACCTATGCAAAAGTATCTACCGACGCATCGGTGGATTTGCAATGGCAAGTGGCGACGGATGCGACGTTTTCTACCATCGTTTCTTCCGGTAAAACAACCACGACAAAAGATACGGGCTTTACCGCAAAAGTTGATGCGACCGGACTCAGCCCTAACACAGAATATTATTACCGTTTTATCGCCGCCAATAACAGCGTATCGGCAGTTGGGCGTACCCGCACTTTGCCTGTCGGGAACGTGTCAGAAGTCAAGCTAGCCGTATTCTCTTGCAGTGATTATCCTGCCGGTTATTTCAATGCGTATGACTCCGCAATCTCATCTGGCGCGCAATTTTCTTTGCACCTAGGCGACTATATTTACGAATACAAAGATGGCGTTTATCCACCGGCTGCCACTGCGGTTACGGCGCGTATTTCTGCACCTGCGAATGAGGTCGTCACCCTCGCCGATTATCGTGCCCGTCATGCCTTACATAAAGCCGATCCGTATGTCAAAGCACTGCATGCCCGCATGCCTATGATTGCGATTTGGGATGACCACGAGTTTGCCAATAACGCGTATATGGATGGCGCAGAAAATCATGACCCAGTCACGCAAGGACCATGGGCGGCGCGCAAAGCTGTAGCGAGCCAGGTTTATCACGAATGGATGCCCATCCGTACACCGGATCCGACCAATTTGTTAAAGATCTATCGCTCATTTGATTTTGGTAATTTATTGTCGCTACATATGCTGGATACCCGCATCATCGGTCGTGAGCACCAGCCAGACCGAACTAATGATGCATCTGGTCGTGACATCGCTGATCCGGCGTTTTTGCCGTATGCCTTCAACAAGAATAAGCAGTTGATGGGTGCAACTCAGCAAGCTTGGTTGGACACCCAAATGACTGCATCCAAAGCGACTTGGCAAGTGCTGGGCAATCAAACGGTGATGGGCCGTATTCAATTGCCCGCATCTGTGCTGTCGACGAATCTGAGTGCAGCATCTGTGACGGCTTATTTGACAGCAAAAGCGACGCCAGTTGCATTGCAAACTCAAGCGCAAAAGGATTTGCTGGATTTGAGTAAAAATCCAAAAATTTCCTACAATTTTGATAATTGGGAAGGCTATCCCAACGCCCGCGATGCACTGTTCACGTCTGCCAACAAACTCAAAGCAGCGAATAAGAAGTTTTTGGTGTTATCCGGCGATAGTCACAACGCTTGGTTTAATAAATTAACTTTGCCGGATGGCACGCAAGTCGGCGCAGAGTTTGCCGGGATGTCGGTGACTTCATCAGGATTTGAGGGCGTTTTCCCGCCAGCAGTAGTGCCGCCAGCCACCTTGGCTGGTACGATCAAAGCGCTGGTCGATGACATCAACTATATTGATACCTCACGCCGTGGTTATATGTTGATTACCGTCAATCAGAACGTGGCAAAAGGGGATTATATTTACGTCAGTTCGGTCACTAGCTCGACTTACACTACATCGACCGATACTCTGACTTATGCGGGTTAATACGGCAGCTTAAATTGTATAATAGTGCAGGTGGCAGCAACGCTGTTTCACCTGCACTGATTAGCCGATCTAAAAGCTAAAGCGCTGCCGGCGTTTTGATATACGCTTTCCACAAATTCTGGAATTGTCCGCCATCGGTAAGGATCGTCGTCTGATTGGGAGCACCTGCACTAAATACAACACCAACGCCGCCAACTTTGGTAAATTCTGCCGGGTGAGTCAGTATGTAATGCACACGATTATCGCGGTAATGCCCAGGCGTACCGCCAGGTGTAGCCGAAGGCACGCCCATCGGCATTTGCCACCACAACACAGGTAAGCCGCCGATACCTTGCTGGATAATCGAGACTCCACTCAGGTAGTCATGGAAGTTGGGCGAGGTCAAATTCGACTCGTCCCAATACAGTGCCGCAGTTGAATGATTGCACTCGCTTGGCGATGGCAACACCTCATAGCAACCCGCATCACGGTCTATCGTTTGTTCCACAATGAAATCTGCTTTTGCTGCACCTATCTTAGTCATAAATTGCGCTACATCCGCTTCTTTACGACCAAAGATCGATACCGGAAAACCGACCAACGCCTTTGGCGCATATAGACGCGCAAGCGTTAACATGCAGCCAGCAATACCAACAGCGTCATTTGTCAGTGCAGAGCATTCAGACATAATTGTCACTTGTGCCGAGAGTTTGGTCGGGTCGCCACCAGGCGCCTGGCTTTGCACATAACCCCAAAAATCGGGCTCTAAATTGACCAAGGCTGGACCATCAAATTTCTTTAATTCAGTAAACAGTAATTTTGTCTGCGCCCAATATTTCGTCATAAAGTTGGCATCCGTCAAACCAGATAAATTGCCATCTCCATTTTGTGCCATCTGATACAAAGTAAACATCGGCACAGCACCAATAT
Source organism: Undibacterium sp. 5I1 (assembly GCF_034314085.1). NCBI lineage: Bacteria > Pseudomonadati > Pseudomonadota > Betaproteobacteria > Burkholderiales > Oxalobacteraceae > Undibacterium > Undibacterium sp. 5I1. The sequence continues at coordinate 3,403,809 of NZ_JAVIWI010000001.1, read as the reverse complement.
TTTTTGCATTAGTTGCCGTGATACCGACATATGCACCGCTAGGCACATTCCAGCTAGGCCATGCGGTATTACCGACGCCAACCAAATACTGATCATAAATATCGGGTGTGATTGACTGTGCTTTGATATCTGTGGTCGACATGCCCGAGCCAAGCCCAACCAAAAATTGTGTTGGCTTTCCCATTTTTTGAGCCAGCGTCGCAGGTACAGAAAACGGTATCGCCGGAGCCACAGCAGAAGTAGATCCGGATGTAGTAGCAGAGCCGCCACCGCCGCAGCCACTAACAACGCAAGTTAGTGCGGATAATAAATAAAACCTATATGGGAAAGGGCGCATGATGAATAAGGGTAGAAGTCGTATAAATTTTTGCCGAATAAACTTGTTCGATTCATTTAAAGCATATCGTATTCTGGCGTTGGAAAATACACGTATTTGAACGAGATTTTCCATTGAACCGCGATCACTTCGTAGAAACGCAACTAGGTGCACCGTTCAAAAAATAATGTCTTCCCCATTTTTTTGATTAGTGCTCTACCTGTTAGTGCTGAAAAGCTATCAAAAAGTTTCTTTTCATGTATTTTATCCGCCACATGCTTTAGAGCAACGCTCGTCAGTCGTGCCAATGACACATCGCTGGCGTATCATTCAAATTTAAGCTTGATTGTCCTTTGGGATCGCGGCAAATGTGTATTTGGCGATCCAGTGGAAAATCTGGGTTAAACAGGCAGCCTTTTTAAGTTTTATCGTGTTTTATATGGGCATGAATCCTGCTTTTATGAAAACAGAACGACTTTGACGCGTTTTGGCGCAGCTTTCTAGCGCTGTTTTAACCTTTATCGAAAGGCAATATCGAATGGCTATCCGTGTCGCATTGCATCACAAAACCAGCTACCGTTATGACCGCCTGGTTGCTCTTTCTCCGCATGAGGTGCGCCTGCGTCCAGCGCCTCACGCACGTACGCCAATTTTGTCTTACTCACTGACCGTCGCGCCGGAACAGCATTTCATCAACTGGCAGCAAGACCCCTACGGTAATTACATCGGTCGGTTTGTTTTTCCTGAAAAATCGGATGTGCTGGAATTTACTGTCGATCTGGTTGCCGATATGACGGTGATTAATCCTTTTGACTTTTTTGTGGAGAAATACGCCGAGCATTTTCCTTTTAGCTACCCTGCGCAATTGAGCGCAGAACTTAGCCCTTATTTGCTGACCGAAAAACCGGGTGAATTGCAGACCAAATGGGTGGAGGACGCACGTACTGCGATTCTGAAAAAAGATTTGCTGACCAATGATTTTCTGGTTGCCATCAATCAGCGTTTGCAAGGCGATATCGGATATTTGCTCAGGATGGAGCCAGGCGTACAGACGCCGGAAGAAACCTTAACCAATCGCTCCGGTTCTTGCCGTGACAGTGGTTGGTTATTGGTGCAAATTTTGCGTCAGATGGGTTTAGCGGCGCGCTTTGTATCGGGCTATTTAATCCAGCTTACCGCTGATCAGGAGGCATTAGATGGCCCTAGCGGTACCACCGTCGATTTCACCGATTTACATGCGTGGGCGGAAGTGTATATCCCGGGTGCCGGCTGGATTGGTTTAGATCCGACCTCCGGCATGCTGGCCAGTGAAGGGCATATTCCATTGGCGTGTACGGCGTTGCCCTCTTCTGCGGCACCAGTGACGGGCTTTACCGATAAGGCCGAAGTGACTTTCCACCATGAGATGACGATTACCCGCATCCATGAAGATCCGCGCGTGACCAAGCCGTATTCCGACGCCGACTGGAAGGCGATTGATCTGATCGGCCAGCAAGTCGATGCAGATTTAAAACGACAAGATGTACGGCTGACGCAAGGCGGCGAGCCAACCTTTGTCTCGATTGATGATATGGATGGTGCTCAGTGGAATACGCTGGCGCATGGTGATAAAAAACGGGAATTGGCCGGCGAGCTGATGCACAGGCTAAAAAACCATTTCGCGCCTGGCGGCATGCTGCACTACGGTCAGGGAAAATGGTATCCGGGTGAGCCTTTACCGCGCTGGGCTTTAAATATTTATTGGCGGATTGACGGTCAGCCGATGTGGCTGGACGCCAGCTTATTCTCGGATGAGAAAAAAGCCGATGGGTATACCAATGCCGAAGCATATCTGTTTATGACGGCGCTGGTTAAAGCGCTGTCACTGCCAGAGGGTAGCCAGATCCCAGCCTACGAAGATGTGATGCAACAGGCGCAGCGCGAACAGGGTTTGCCCGTCAATTTAGATCCGCTGAAAGCTGATTTAAAAGCGCCAGAAGAACGTCGGCGCTTAGCGCGTTTGCTGGAGCACGGCCTTGGCGAGGTGGTTGGTTATGTATTGCCACTAAAGCCAAAAGACACCGATCCGAGCATCTCTTTGGGGGTTGCCTGGCGTACCTCGCCGTGGCCAATTAAGCGCGAACATTTATATCTGATCGATGGTGATTCTCCGATGGGTTTGCGCCTGCCGCTGAATGCATTACCTTGGGTGCAGCCAGAAAAAGAAATCCATGAATTTGATGTAGATCCATTCTCCCCGCGCACGCCTTTGCCTTCTGCCAAAGACGACAAACCAGTGACCATCAACGGTGCTAATAGTGCAACAAATGCCAGTGTTGCTGCTGACAAAACCAAGCCTGCTCCATCAGTGCCAACAATTGTTTCTTCAACTAAAACAGCCGCGAGCGGTGCCAGCCCGGCACCGCTGACAGCCGCGATGGCAGCACATGCCGCAGTGGTAGCGGCTGCAACCTCGGCGGGAGCAACGCCGGCCGCCGTCGCTGCTTTAATGGGGAAATCTCCTGCCACTTCTTCTACACCCGCCAAACCAGTTTCGCCAGCGGCGAGCTTAAACAAATCTGTGACAGAGCCGCGTGATGTCATCCACACCGCTTTATGCGTGCAGGTACGTGACGGCCGTTTGCATATTTTTATGCCGCCGGTAAAGCGGATAGAAGATTATCTGGCCTTGGTCAATGTGGTCGAATACACCGCCGCCAAGCTGAAGTTAAAACTCTGGATTGAAGGTTATCCGCCGCCACGCGACCCTCGTATCAAATTACTCAGCGTGACGCCCGATCCGGGTGTGATTGAAGTCAATATTCATCCGGCCGCAAGCTGGAATGAGCTGGTCTACAACATGTCTACGCTGTACCAAGAAGCGCGTCTGACGCGTTTGGGTACAGAAAAATTTATGGTCGATGGTCGCCACACCGGCACTGGCGGTGGCAATCACGCCACGCTTGGCGGTGCCACCCCAGAAGACAGTCCGATGTTGCGTCGGCCAGATTTGTTGAAGAGTTTAATCACCTACTGGCAAAATCATCCTGCCTTGTCGTATTTATTTTCAGGTACGTTTATCGGTCCGACCAGTCAGGCGCCTCGGGTGGATGAAGCGCGTGACGACAACTTGTATGAGCTGGCAATCGCCTTCCAGCAAATGGATCAGGTACTGCCGACCATGCATCCGGGCGATAAGCCTTGGATGGTCGATCGCTTGCTGCGTAATTTGCTGGTGGATTTGACCGGGAATACGCATCGCTCCGAATTTTCTATCGACAAACTGTATTCGCCCGATGGTCCCACCGGCCGTTTAGGCTTGGTCGAATTCCGCGCGTTTGAAATGCCGCCGCACGAGCGCATGAGCCTGCTACAAATGCTGCTGCTGCGCGCACTGGTCGCACGTTTTTGGCGTCAGCCTTATCAAGCCAAGCTGGTTCATTGGGGAACGTCTTTGCATGATCGCTGGATGCTGCCGCATTTTGTGGCGCAGGACATCCGTGATGTCGTGAAGGATTTGCGCGCTTCCGGTTATGCGTTTGAAGAGCATTGGTTTGATCCGTTTATTGAATTTCGCTTCCCGCGTTTTGGTACCGTGGTGTACGAAGGTGTCGAGATGGAATTGCGTCAGGCAATTGAGCCTTGGAATGTGCTGGGCGAGGAAATGACCGGCGGCGGCACTGCTCGTTATGTAGATTCTTCCGTCGAACGGATGCAGTTATTAGTTCGCGGCTTAACGGCTAGGCGTCATACGATTGCCTGTAACGGTCGCATGTTGCCGCTGCATCCGACCGGTATCCCGGGCGAATACGTTGCAGGCGTCCGCTTCCGTGCCTGGAGCCCTTGGTCGGCATTGCATCCCACAATCAAAATTCAGGCGCCGCTGACGTTTGATCTGGTGGATACCTGGAGCGGTCGTGCGATTGGTGGCTGTACTTATCATGTATCGCACCCCGGTGGTCGCAGCGAATCCAGTTCGCCGGTGAATGCCAATGCCGCAGAGGCACGCCGTTTTGCGCGGTTTTGGTCGCACGGGCATACACCGGGACCGATGTTTGTCCACAAAGAAGATCTCAATCCTAGCTTCCCAATGACGCTGGATTTACGTTGGCAGGTATACTAAGGGCTAGCCGGAGCGCTGTCGGAGAGAGTAGAGCGAATCTACGTTCTCCGACTTGGCTGAATAGTGCAGGGAATAAACAAGATATCAGGGCGAACAACAACATAATATGTTTCTGCACTTGTTAACCTGGACTAAAGTTAAATTAAATACTGATAGTAAGTATATTTAGTTGTCCAGGTAATCATTGGTCTATATGGTCATTTTGAATAAAATTGGGGGGGGTATATTGCTACGTGCAGAATTTAGAGGTAATTTTCAGCGCCCCCGGCATCTCAACTTTTGTTCTCCCGTATTCAAAAAAATGAATGCGTTGCAGATGGTAGATGGTGAGTAGCGTTCGCCAAAATCAGCAAATAGGTAATTTAAGTAGCTAAGTAATTCAGTAATTAAGCAATTTAGTAATAAGGAAGCACAGATCAATACCGTCTGCGCTTGATCTCTGAAAGAAATCATTAGTCTTATGTCGAGTCAACTGCTTGCGAACTATCCTGTAGCACAAGGTAGTTTTGATGAAATGCTGGATAGTACCCACCAGCCGCGCGCGCATTGGCGAATTTTGCTGGATAGTTTATCGGCAGAGCCGCCCGATATGATGCGTCAGCGCATCGAAACAGTGCAGCGTCAGGTACGCGAAAACGGTGTCACTTACAACGTCTATGCCGATGCCAAAGGCATGCAACGCCCTTGGGACTTAAACGCACTTCCGCTGATACTGCCGCAAGACGAATGGGCCGGGATTGAGGCCGGAATTATCCAGCGCGCCACTTTACTCAACCGCATTTTGTTGGATGTGTACGGCGACCAAAAATTGCTCGCTCAAGGTTTATTGCCGCCAGCATTAATTCATGGCCATGCCGGATTTTTACGACCTTGCCATGGCATGCGTCATCGAGATGGCGTTGCGTTGCATTTTTATGCAGTGGATATTGCCCGCGCGCCGAATGGCCGCTGGTGGGTGGTGGGCGACCGAACCCAGGCGCCATCCGGTGCCGGTTATGCTTTAGAAAATCGTGCCGTGATGGCGCGGGTTTTCCCTGATTTATTGCGGGACCTGAAAGTACAAAATCTGGCAGGATTTTTTAGCACCATGCGCGACAGTCTCGCCCATTGGGGACGCCAGTGCGCCGCCAACACCCCAAATGCTGCACCTCTGCGCGACAGCGAACCGCCACTGATTGTGCTGCTCACACCGGGGCCGTATAACGAAACTTATTATGAGCAAACCTATCTGGCGCGCTATCTGGGTTTGCCGCTGGTAGAAGGTAGCGATCTGACCGTGCGCAATGGCATGGTCTGGCTTAAAACTTTGTCCGGCATGCAAAGGGTGCATGTGATTATGCGCCGGGTCGATGATGATTTTTGCGACCCTTTAGAACTACGTACCGATTCTGCCTTGGGTGTGGCCGGACTCACGGAAGTCGCACGCCGTGGCAATGTATTGATCGCCAATAGCTTGGGCTCTAACTTGCTGGAATCAGGCGCCTTACTCGGCTTTTTGCCCTCGCTTTGCGAACATTTATTAGGTGCGCCGCTCAAGATGCCATCGGTCGCCACCTGGTGGTGTGGTGAACCTGCTGCGCTGGAAGAAGCCATCACTAGACTCGACCAACTGGTGATCAAACCGAGCTTCCCGCAGTTGCGTGAATTCCCTGTCTTTGGACAAGATCTGAAAGGTGAAGCGCGGACCGCATTTATCGCAAAAATGCGCGCCAATCCTAAAAATTATGTAGCACAAGAATTGGTACGACTATCCCAAGCCCCGGTCTGGAAGCTAGGCACGCCAGACAGCTTAAGCGCCAGCGCCGTCGGCTTGCGGGTCTATGCCTGCGCCACACCTAAGGGATATGTTGTCATGCCGGGCGGTTTGACCCGCGTGGCAACTGGCCCCGATGCGCGCGTGATTGCCATGCAGCGCGGTGGCAGTAGTAAAGACACTTGGGTGCAGGCCAATGCCCATATCGATACCCATCATTTATTAAAGCGCACTACCACTAGTCGTGATCTGATTCGTGACGATACACATTTATCCAGCCGCATGGCCGAGAACTTATTTTGGTTTGGTCGTAATGCAGAGCGTTGCGATAATGTGGCTCGACTGACGCGTGTGTCGCTGAATTTTTTATTCAATATTTTGTTAGAGGATCGCGGTGCAGAATGGCCTGCGGTGAAAGCCTTGTGTGCATGGTTTCAACTGATTAATCTCAAGCCAGTCAAAGTCAAAGAAGTGCCGCCGGGAGGCACCCCCGCAGTAGTTCACGCACTGAGCCAAACGCTGACTCAAGACCAAGACAAAAGTCAGGCACAAAGCCAATCTCAAGGTCAGGGTCAGTCGCAAAGCCAATATGTAAACCAAACGCAAAACCAAAACCAAAACCAAACTCTGGTACTAAAACCCACCGCAGACATGGTGTTAACGGATGCTGAGATCGAAGCCGAAATGCTGCTCGGCGTGGTCTCGCCAAACGCCACCGGCTTGGCACGACAACAGCAACAACTGTACGACATCGCCAGTAAATTGCGTGAACGTTTATCCGTCGATAACTGGCGCGCACTCAACCGTATGGTGCAACGTACCAGTACCGAAGCGCAGACACCACAAACTCGACAAACTCTATCCCAAGCCGAAGTCATGAGCATACTGGATGACGCCGCAGCCACCTCGATGACCATGGTCGGTTTCGCCCTCGATGGTATGAACCGTGATTTGGGCTGGCGCTTTATGTCGGTTGGCCGGCGTCTGGAGCGCCTACAATTTCAGACCATCGTTTTGCAACGCGCCTTGGTGATGGATGTCAATGGCGATCTCGACTGGGTATTGGAATTGTCAGACAGTACCGTCAGCTACAACGCCCGCTATCAGTCGCAACCGGAGTGGTTGCCTGTACTCGATTTGCTAGTTCTGGATGACAGCAATCCGCGTTCTATTGTTTACCAGGTAGAGGGAATTTTAAAAAGCCTCAGAAAATTAGCCGTCACATATGGTCCCTGTGGTGCGGAACAGTTTGCACCCATCAGAGAAGAATTAATCGCGTTGGTGCCAGAGACGGATTTATATTGTGGTAACGCGCATTTGATCGACCTCTTATATCGCATCAAAATCGCCAGCGAAGCCATATCAGAACAGATCAGCGCACAATTTTTTAGTTACACCGGCGATCAGCAAACAAAGTCCCAAGCAGCATGAATACTTTAGTCGACAATAATAGTGCCCCAGTGCGCTACCGTGTAGTGCATGAGACCCGTTACACCTACCCAAGCCTGGTCACCTTATCTCAGCAGTTTTTGCACATGACACCGCGGGACTTTGCGTACCAACAGACAGAGTTCCATCAGATCGTGATGGACCCAGGCGAAGATGACGGGGTCGATGGTGTTGATTATTTTGGTAACGGCACCCGTCACGTGACAATTACGGTGCCGCATAAAACCTTGCTGGTACATGCAGAATCTGTAGTTGCGCTCAGCCCGCGCCGCGATCTTAGTCAGATCAGAGGCACCATGGCGTGGGAGCATTTACGCGACATGATGCTGCAAGTCCGCAGCCCGGCAACCTTAGAAATTTGCCGCTATTTATATGCCTCGCCGCATATCAGTTGTGGCGATTTGCTGGCGCAATATGCGCGCGTCAGTTTTACCCCGGGCAGGCCATTGCTGGATGCGGCAATGGATTTAACGCGGCGTATTTTTGACGATTTTGAGTTCGACGACAAAGCTACTGAGATCTCCACAACCTTAGAAGAATTGCTGGAATGGCGGCGTGGCGTATGCCAGGATTTTGCGCATTTAATGATCGGTTGTTTGCGCAGTCTGGGTTTGCCAGCCCGCTACATCAGTGGCTACATTCTCACGCACCCGCCTGCCGGACAAGCAAGACTGATCGGTGCCGACGCATCGCATGCCTGGGTATCTTTATTTTGCCCGGGACTGGGCTGGATTGATTTCGATCCCACCAACCACTGCCTGGTTCAGCGCGAACATATCACCTTGGGCTGGGGGCGGGATTTTAGCGATGTCACACCGATGCGCGGTCTGGTGCTGGGCGGTAACGGTCAAGAACTACAAGTCAATGTCACCGTCATACCGCTCAACGAAGAATTTGCAGAAGCCTTGCCAGCGTAAGGAACGCTCAGCACATTGCTCAGATTAAGCTCGATATTTTATTATACTGGTAGGATGTATATATGGGTCGTCCAAGTAATCATTGGACAATCAGCATTATTTATAAAAAATAATGGGGAGTATATGATTGGTACATCTTATGTGTTTGGCGGGAATGACGTTGAATCAAGCTGATTTAACTCCGCTGGCTGACATGCTGGATCAATACGATTGTTTTATCTAAAACCGCCAATGCCTTCGCAATGACCTGTGATGCTTGTTGGCCTTGATTGGCTGTCGCTTCCACAATCAACCTGGCGCTGGCGCACAGGCGCAAAGCACTGACGGGTAATCCAGCCCGCTGACCACATAAAACCGGTTGTCCCAGCTGGCACCGCAATGCTACTACTTTACCAAATTCTTCAAGAAATTCGCCACCAGGCGCGTCGCCAAATCCCAAATCAGAACGCCCGCTCAAATCAGGTAGTAACAGCCGGTATACCTGCATCGTTTGTTCCCGACTCAATGGTGTTGGATGGTCGCGATGATCCGGCGTTGCAGAGGCACAAAGCAAAAAAGGGAAAATAGTCTTTTGTTGATCCCAGCTTACTTCAACGTTCAACGCTTGTCTGTCCAATCGCGGTACTGGCACACTTTGCAGCTCCGGATGCTTCTCCAGATAGTCTGCAAATGCCGCTGAGAACTGTTCTAAAAATTGGACAATCGCTGTCTCAGGTACCGCCCGAAATGCGCGTAACTCCTCCAGCGCCGCCTCCCAGCGCAGCAATAATCCAAAGTTGGCCACATGCGCCAACGCATCTGCCGCTGCCCAATCCTGCGGCCAGTCTGCGCGACAAGAATATGGCTGTAAGGCCGGCGGCATGCTGATTCGGCGTAAGCTTTGTGCGATATCTGGTGGGATCATCAGCACACCAGAAAATGTGGGCCCGGTTAAAAATTTAGAGCCGGTCAATGCCACCATAAAATGATGTGACAAATAGCCATGCAAGCTCGCGTTCGATAATCTGAACTGGCAAGCATCCACTAACACCGTCACCGTATCAGGTAAGCGGTGGCTTAGTTGCTGCGCGCAGGCAATCGAGGGCGCTATCATTCCGGTTTTGGTGACATCAACCAAGGTCAATAAGACTTGTTGACCGCGCGTTACGGCATTATTGGCGAAGGACGCAACCTCGGCATCCACCTCGTCGGTGGCTCTCGGTGTGCCGTCGGACAAGCGGATGGCTACCGTGACGACTTCAATCTGAACATCAGTTTCAACGACAGCATCGGTAACAGCATTAGCAATAATACTGGTGCCGACCGTGACCGATTCGCCCAAGGCAGAGCGGCTACTAAAGTGCCTGCCCGCAACTGCCATCGGTACGCCGCTACCGGTTTCTTCCGCCTCCATCATGATTACGAGCAGCGATGCTGTTTTGCTCAGGTCTTCGCTTTTTTCTTTATTCTTTTCTTTATTCGTTTCTCTATTCTGCCGCGCTCGTTGGGCAACAAGCTGAGCTGCAATTAAATGTAAATCGGTGCCCGAAGCGGCAAAGATTAAATCGGTACCGGATACTTTATCAAGCTCACATAAGTGATTTAATTCTTGCCGTACACGATCAAGTTCATGCTGGTAAATAATCTGGGGTGTTTCAGTATTTAACGCCACAAGCAGTTGTTGCCTTAAGCTATTTGCCGCTGCAAAAGCGTGGGTGGAAATAGTCGACGCAGTCGACGAGCCATACGCCAGCAGTGCATCATTGGGCAACGATTGGCAGCCATATTTGTTGGACATACCATCCTCATCTTGCCCCACTGCGATTGCAATCCGCGCATCGCCGCCATCCCGTAAAAGTTGCTCGGTTGGTGGCAACTTGGCAGGTGCAAGAATCTGTTCAGCAACTGCTGCCAGATTCTTGGGTTTAATGGCAATAGATGGAATCATTCATTGAGTATTCATTTAGCATCCATGATGGTCATGAACTTTGCTGGGGCGCAAGCGCCGCAGTTTTAGCAACCATAGACCGGAACGCGGTAAACAATTTTTGCATCTGCGGCTGTTTGTACGGATACAAATCAACCGGGTCCATCGAGTGCACAATCATGTCGCTATCCACTTCAAAAATCAGTAACTGTCCGTCACTGGTTTCTCCGCAATCAATGCCGACATAATCCAGACCTATGCGCTCGCTAATCGCTCTAAAAGCAGCTTGATGACGCGGCACAAAATCAAACTGAAAACTGGCCATAAAGCGTTCTTCTTCCGCCCGTTTTTCCGGGCTATCCGCCATACCTGCATTCAGATAATGGATCATCCAATGAGAAGAAATTCCCATGTGAGAAATGAATGGTTGACCATCGATCAGCATGATTCTGTATTTTCTAAAAAATCCATCCTCACTGCGATAATCGACAAAACGAGCGATATAAAATTCATCGCTGAGCATGCCCATCAGATAATCGGCGATGGCGCTGGGAGACGTAATTTTTTCTAAGCCCTGACCGGCATGCGATCCCACTGGACGCACAATAATGGGGAAATCACCATCGGACAGCAGACTGGTGATGGTCAGTTCTTCATTGGCGATCTTACGTAGAGTTTTGCGGTCTATCCGCACTGAGGTTGGCATCACAACGCCGTCTGCCGATTGTAATAAGGCACAGGCATTGTCGCGCCCCAAATGTGCAATCCGTCCGGGCATGTTCAGCACAGGTCGAGGCCAATCTTGGACGATATCTTCTAATGCTTCTAACAGCGCGTGGTTATCATCCGACTCACCCACGGCGACAAACATCACATCATGCTCAGGCAAGGCGGGCAGGGCAGGGATACCATCGCCAACGTAGAGTAAATCCAGCGCGATATCGGCGTTTTCTAATAAAAATTCTAGCGGCGTATTCGCCATTAAATCACCTGCGGCCATCAGTGCCAGTAAACGGATTTTTGGAACAGCCGTGGTCGGCACAGAATACAGTTGCTGTATTTTTAGCGCCTCCATTTGGGTTGCTAATGCTGGTTCACTATGACCAATCAAGAGCAGCAAAGTCGCCAGGTCCATCATTACATTGCCATCATTCGGATGCTTGGTCGCATACTCAATCAGCTCTGCGCCAAAAGGCTTTAAATCCACGCCAGAAAACGCTAATCGCATTAGCGGCGCCAGACCGATAAATGTATGTTGGCTGTCCTCTTGTGGCGCCGGTGCGCCAGCTCCATTTGCTGCGTTGTCTGTGTCGGGAGTTGTCATAATTTTTCGCTGATCTGATTCAAAATTAGAGAGTATTTAGTGGTATTAATTCGCGTTAGATGCTGCAAGTGAGTTACCAAACCGTATCGCTGCTGTGATGAGTGCATCGACATCTATTTCACGAGTGCGATGATTAACAATCGCTGCGCGGATGGCCAGTTGGCCGTTGATGATGGTGGTGGAAGGCGCTGCAATGCCGGACTCCTGGATGGCAACGACAATCTTCGCATTAATCTGATCAATATTACTTTTGTCGGTATTACTTCCGTCTGCCACATCGAGATCAAGCTTAGCACCGTGGTAGCGAAAACAAACAATATTCAACGACACCGGGGCTAGTAGTTCTAGCCCCGGCTTGGCTTCTATCTGCTGCCGCATATACTGCGCTAATTTACAGGTGGTAGAAATCACCTGACCTAGTCGCTCTGCGCCGTACACTTGAATCGTGAACCAGGTTTTAAGTGCCCTGAATCCACGTGATAAATCAGGACCAAAATCACAAGGCCAGGGCGAACCTGCCGCCATGCCTTTGGCTTCGCGTCGCAAATAACTGGCTGGCGTGGCGAAGGTATCGTAGTGCGCCGCACCGTCACGCACCAGAATAAAACCGGCGTCATACGGCACTTGCCCCCACTTGTGGAAATCAAATGCGATCGAATCTGCGCGCTGTATTCCCGTCAATCGCGGAGCAATATCGGGGGCCAACATCGCCAGCGCACCATAGGCACCATCGACGTGGAACCAAAGATTTTCGCTTTGTGCGAGATCGGCCAGTGCTACTAAATCATCCACCGCACCAACATCGACGGTACCTGCAGTACCAGCAATAAAAAACGGAGTGAATCCGGCCTGGCGATCAGCTGCAATGGCGGTTTTTAGCGCGGCAATATCACATTGAAAATCGGCGTTCATCGGTATTTGTCGCAAAGCGTTCATGCCAAGACCAGACAAATCCATGGCTTGCGCGATGCAACCATGCGCCCCTGCAGACGTGTAGGCAACCAGACGTTTCGGGCTGGCAGCGATGCCCGTATGACGAATCTCCGTGCCCAGTACACCAGTTCTGGCGACGAGCACCGCAATCAAATTTGCCATTGAGGTACCAGTGACAAATAAGCCGCTGGCGGTATCTGGGAAGCTGAATAATTCGCGCATCCACTGCACAACCTGGCGTTCTACTTCCAGCGGTATCTGGTCGCGGCCACCGAGATTGGCGTTAAGGCCGGCGGCTAACATTTCTGCTACCGTTCCTACCGGTGTGCCACCACCATGTACCCAACCCATAAAGCCGGGATGCGTATTGCCCACTGCATAGGGCAGTACATTTTGCATAAACGTTTGGTGTACATCGGTCAGTTCGCTGCCATGCACCGGCAAGTTTTGCCGAAACTGCTCACGCGTCGCTGCTGGAATTGGCTGCCAGACCGGGCGATCGCGGATGTGCTCTGCATAACCCAAAATATCGTCCAGCATGCGGTGCGCTTGCGAACGGAATTCTTGCCACGCAAGCGGATCAGCAGGGTCAAGCGAATCGGGTAGATCAAGCGAATCTGCAGACATCTTTTGCATGCTTTTTCTCAGTTGTGAGGTCGGAACTTAGTTTTAACTCAGATTTTCCATTAGGCTGCTACCAGTTCGCAAAAACTTAGACGGCATGCGCTGTTCCAATGGAAATCTAGATTTAATTATCAATCAAAATAGAAAAGTCCAAGCAAAGAATAAGTGCTTTTTCTAAGCTCAAATCAAAAATCAACAGAAAATACGGCAGAAGAGGATGGTGGGAGAGTTGTTGCCAGGTGCAAATCAGCTTTTGAACCAGCCTGCGCGTGGCAGGCTGTTTAGTGTAGGCGGTTTCGTGTTGTAGGTTTAGCCGACAAGGTTTAGGCTTGCGTTGGTGCTAGCGTTGATCCTAGCGTTTGTGAGGGGGCGGATGTTTAGCGCTGGTTTACGCTTTATCGTTGATTAAGAGTCCCTGCAATTTAGCCAGATCTTTTGCCACTGCCAATACTTCTACTGACGGAATTTGTCGTAATACCGTGTTGGTTTGAGAATCAACGATCTTGATGACGACTTTTCCAGAGTCATTATCAATACTGAAATTGACACTATTGTCAGAGTTGATAAAGTTATTAATCGCATCAACCGATTTTTTCAGCTCCGCGTTACTGACCGGCGCGGTGGAGGCGGCTTGATTGTCGGTGCTGCTGGTCGCGGCGACAGTCGTGGCATTTGCAGATTTTGCAGCAGGTGCAACGGTTTGTAGCACTGGCACAGGCGCACTGGAGACGGCGTTGCCGCTACCTGTTATTTGACTGATACTCATATCATTTCCAATACTAAATAAATACTACAAACCTGATTTGTGCCGCTGTATGCGCCACTTCATTTGCTACATCAATGCAACTTCGTCCCTACAAAACGCAATTTTCTAGCTTAGGATGGAATGAGGGATTACTAGGTTTATCGGTCAGTTTTCCGAAAAGTTGAGCTTATTTTTAGGTCTAAGCAAAATATTGTCTACTCAGCGATGCCGTGCAGAATCTAGCGTGCTAGTTTTCGGGTTTGCAATCTGATTTTGTGATTTTACAAATCGATTACCATGCTGATATGAATATACTCCCCGTCATTTTTTAAAAAATCGGCTTACGTGCTTGTAAATGTATGGACAACTTAAATATACAAAAGGGGAGTATTAATTTAGGGAGGAGTTCAAGTAGTATTTCTGGTGTAATCACCAGCGTAAAGCAGCGTTACGGAAACGCTGCAGTAGCAGAATAGAGGTGCATGCACTTTTGTCATGTTTGCTGACATTTGCTCATACTGGTTGACCATCTGATCGGCTAAATCTATTTAAATCAATTCAAACCAATTCAAGCCATACTCCCTCATCCACACAAACTCAGCCCCGCCGCTCTCACAAAAGAGTAAACTACGCCTCATATGGCTGCGCATTCGCGGAGCTAGCCCTGATAAGAACTGAGAGCACTATGTCCGATACCCCAATCCCCTTATTTTCTGATTTGCATCTAAGCGAACCGCTGTTACGCGCTTTAAAAGATGTCGGTTACGAATCCCCATCACCGATCCAGGCTGCGACGATTCCGCCGCTGCTGGCAAATCGTGATGTATTGGGTCAGGCACAGACAGGTACGGGTAAAACCGCAGCGTTTGCGTTGCCGATTTTGTCGCGCATTGATATCAAGCAAACGACGCCACAAGCTTTGGTGCTGGCACCGACCCGCGAATTAGCGATTCAGGTGGCAGAAGCCTTCCAGCGTTATGCCACGCATATTCCGGGTTTCCATGTCTTGCCAATTTATGGCGGCCAGAGTTATGGCCCGCAATTGTCCGCATTGCGTCGTGGCGTGCATGTGGTAGTTGGCACACCTGGTCGCGTGATTGATCATCTGGATAAGGGATCGCTGGATTTATCCAAGCTTAAAACTTTGGTATTGGATGAGGCCGATGAGATGTTACGCATGGGTTTTATTGATGACGTAGAACGTATTTTGCAAGAGACACCAGAAACTCGTCAGACGGCCTTATTCTCTGCCACGATGCCATCCGCGATTAAGCGCATTGCCCAAACTTATCTGGACAATCCGGCAGAGATTACCGTCGCCGCAAAAACCGGTACCGCCGACAATATCCGCCAACGCTATTGGCTGGTTAGCGGCATGCACAAGCTGGATGCCTTGACCCGTATTTTGGAGGCAGAAACCTTTGACGGCATGATCATTTTTTCGCGCACCAAATTGGGTACGGAAGAATTGGCAAGCAAGCTGGAGGCAAGAGGCTTCTCGGTTGCCGCAATCAACGGTGACGTACAACAACAGCAACGCGAACGCACGATTCAACAACTCAAAGATGGCAAGATCGATATCCTGGTTGCCACCGACGTTGCCGCCCGTGGTCTGGACGTAGAGCGTATTAGTCATGTGATTAATTACGACGTGCCACATGATCCGGAAAGCTATACCCACCGTATTGGTCGTACTGGTCGCGCAGGCCGTAGCGGTGAGGCAATTTTGTTCATCACCCCGCGTGAAAAAGGTTTGTTGAAATCGATAGAGCGTTCTACCCGCCAGTTAATTTCACCATTAGAGTTGCCGACTATCCAGGCGGTGAATGATGTGCGGATTGCTCGTTTTAAAGAACAAATCAGTCTGACTCTGGCCTCCGGCGATTTGGCTTTATTCCAATCCGTGATTGAAGACTACGAGCGTGAAAATAATGTCCCCGCGATAGAAATTGCAGCGGCGCTGGCAAAAATGGCTCGTGGTAACGAACCGCTTTTACTCGATAAGAATAAGCGCCCAGCCAGCGACGATACCTGGAACAACGAACGCGCAAGCCGCACCAATCAATTTGAGCGTAGTGATCGTGGTGACAGAGGCGACAGAGGCGATAGAGGCGACCGGGGTGACCGCAACGACAGAGCGGCACGCCCAAGTTTCGCGCC
The DNA here is from genome assembly GCF_034314085.1 of Undibacterium sp. 5I1. NCBI lineage: Bacteria > Pseudomonadati > Pseudomonadota > Betaproteobacteria > Burkholderiales > Oxalobacteraceae > Undibacterium > Undibacterium sp. 5I1. Next base: position 3,387,580 of record NZ_JAVIWI010000001.1, on the reverse strand, counting down.
AAGAGAACGTGTAGAACGTCCGGCCGATGCTGGTATGAAAACCTTCCGTATTGAGGTCGGCCATGCGCATGGCGTAAAGCCCGGCAATATCGTCGGTGCGATTGCCAACGAAGCGAATATCGATTCTAAACATATCGGACGTATTGAAATCTATGACGATTACAGTGTCTTGGATTTGCCAGAAGATTTACCGAAAGATTTGTTAGACCATTTAAAATCGGTTCGCGTCGCAGGTCAGCAATTACGCATCAGTGCTGATCGTGGTGTTGGCGGTAATAGTGGCAACAGCGCAAATGCAGCATACGAAAAACCAGCGTATGAAAAACCAACTAAGCCACGCGCAACACCCGACAGCAAACTCACCGCTGCCGTCGAGCGCGCAGCCTATGCCGACAAGAAAGAAGAGAATCTTGCCGAGCGTTTTGGTGATGCCGCGGATCGTCCAGCCAAATCCAAAAAAGATCGTCCGGCCAAAGTGCAATTACCCGTGCAAAGCTATCGTATTGAAGTCGGTCGTGAGCATGCAGTCACACCGAGCAATATCGTCGGTGCCATCGCCAATGAATCTGGGGTAGAAGCCAAACTGATCGGTCGTATCGATATTTTTGATAGTTACAGCCTGATCGATTTACCACAAGGCATGCCGAAAGAAATCTTAAAGCATCTGAAAACTGTGTGGGTCGCAGGCAAGCAGTTAGACATCAGCGAAGCAAGCGGTGACGGACCAGAGACTTTTCCAAAACCGGCAGCAAAGAAAACTGCTTATGCGGCAGACAAACCTGCTGCGAAGTCAGGATTTAAATCTGAATCCAAACCCGAATCTAAGTCTGCTTTTAAGTCATCAAGTGCAGCCCCTAGACGCGTAGCAGATGGCGGCAAAGCACCGCCCAAATCACCACGCAAGCCGGGGAAATTCGCCTAAATTCTTCCGGTAAAAAACAGTAATCGCGCTTCTAATGCCTATAAAAAAAGCTAACGAGACTCAGTAAGAGCCGCGTTAGCCTTTGGTCTATTCTCGCAGTTTCTGAAATTCTCTACATCAAGTTAAAATTCTTCCCAATCATCTGCCTTGCCAGCGGGCTCTTTTGCGACTTGTCGGGTTTTCGCAGGGTTGCTGATCTTGGTGACATTCGATGCTTTCTTCGGTGCTAGAGTTGCCGCTCTTGTCACTGCTTTCGCTGGTACTACGTTAGCCAGTTTGGGTTTGGTATTTTGTGCTTGCATGCCGTCCAGTTTAAACACACTCACCAGTTGCGCCAGACTGCTAGCTTGATCTTGAAGTGCTTCGGCTGCGGCCGCCGCTTCTTCTACTAATGACGCGTTTTGTTGGGTAACGGTATCCATCTCAGTGATGGCCTGGTTGATCTGCTGAATACCACTCTCTTGCTCTTGCCCCGCGGAGGTGATCTCGCCCATGATATCTGTGACCCGCTTAACACTGGCGACGATCTCGTCCATAGTGGTACCGGCTTGACTAACCAGGACGCTGCCGGTTTCTATCTTCTCGACGGAATCACCGATCAAGGTTTTGATTTCTTTAGCGGCACCAGCTGAGCGTTGTGCCAGGTTGCGCACCTCGCTGGCGACGACCGCAAAGCCGCGCCCTTGTTCGCCGGCTCTGGCGGCTTCCACCGCGGCATTTAAGGCCAGAATATTCGTCTGAAAAGCGATACTGTCAATCACGCCGATGATGTCGACAATTTTCTTGGCGGAGTCATTGATGGACCCCATCGTTGAAACGACTTTCGCCACCACCTCGCCCCCTTTCACCGCCACGTCAGAGGCAGATACGGCCAGCACGTTGGCTTGCCTTGCGTTGTCGCTATTTTGTTTAACGGTCGAGGTCAATTCTTCCATCGAAGATGCGGTTTCTTCCAGCGAACTGGCTTGCTGCTCTGTGCGCGAAGACAAATCCAGATTGCCCGATGCGATTTGGCTGGAGCCAGTCGCAATCGACTCTGTACCTGCCCGCACCTGACCGACAATATTTTGTAAGCTGGCATTCATTTCTTTTAAAGCTTGTAGTAGTTGGCCTGTTTCGTCTTTCGTAACGACATCTATACGACCCGTCAGATCATTCGATGAAATCAGCTTGGCAATGCCCACCGCTTCCGCCAGTGGACGGGTAATACTAACGGTAATAAACCATGCGCCTGCAACGCCTAACAACAAGGCGAGTATGCCTAGACTGATAATCAGCGTGCGACCACTTTTATAATCCTCAATAGATTGTTTGCCTGCTTTGATGACGCTGTTATTTTCAAATTCAACAAATTTTTGTAGTGCGACGACATATGCTACCTGCGCTGGTCGCATGCTTTTTAACAGTAGTTCTTTAGCTCCTGCGGTATCGCCCGCGCTGACTAGCTTTAAGAAGTCATCCTCGGACGGGACATAAGCTAAACGGGTCTCGATCACGGTTTGCAGCATCGCCTTCTCATCCGTGGCGGTGACAGTTTTTTGCAATTGATCCAGATATTCTTTACGCGCCCGCTTGTCATCCATGACGGCATCGACTTCTACCTTAATTTTGTCTTGTCCCTCAAGGATCAGCATATTGCGGGTATGACGCGCGGTTTCCATCAAACGGAAAATCCAATTATTCGCCGTCATTAATTTCGGCAAACGCTCCTCGTTGGTGGCGTTGATATCGTCATTCAAGCTGGACAAACGCGACAAACCTACCATCGTGAGTATGGCGAGCAACAACAGTACCAAACCAAAACCTAGTCCCAACCGGGCACCTACTTTTAAATTTGAAAACGTCATGCTCTTCTCCATGTCTATAAAAAATCTGAGTGCGGTGGTGGTGATTGTGGTTGTGATTTATCTAGTTATAGCAGAGTCCCGTTAGTCCAATCATATAAATGATTGTGACCGCCAGGCAAGTAAAAACAAGCTGGCGCTTACAAATCAGTGTGCCTTAATACCAAAATGCAACCTAGGTGTAAGCAGCAATATTTAACGGTTATTATGTAATAAATGGTAACGATTATCTGGTGAGCCATCGTGTGTGCATTACTCGCAGTCATCGCATAGTTGGAATTCATATAATCGCAGCGTTTAGACAAACAAAAACCTGCTAACACTACCAATTTATATAAGCCGATATCACTTATTTCGCCAGCTTACATCGCTGCGTTGATCATCCTAAAATGCTATATTGCTGCATAGAATTTTCTTCACCTGCTGCCTTCAGCGCTACACCATTCTCAGTTCATTTTTGCAACAACATTGACCGATCAATCTCAGGAATAGAAATGTCAGACAAACCCGCCTCAACTGCGACCGCGACCGATCATACCGATCTTCCCACCGATCCTTCTCGTCGGCGCTTATTGCAAGGTGCGGCCGCGGCGGGTGTCGTTGGCAGCCTTCCGATGATGGCCGATGCAGTGACCAAAAAAACGACCAGGATCGTGGCAGGTTCCCTGGATACCAAACTCAAGGCGCATATCAAAAATGTGGTCGTGATTTATCTGGAGAATCGTAGCTTCAATAATTTGTTTGGTAATTTCCCTGGGGTACGTCAGGCTTTGTCCGATGTCCCTGCTGCGACTTTTACGCAAAAGGACAGAGACGGCTCGATTTTGCCAAGTTTGCCCAAGGTCTGGGGTGGCATGGTGCAGCGGGGGCAAAATCTGGGCGGCAAGCAATACCTGATCGCAGAAGACAAAATCAGCGGCTTGCCGAACGCGCCATTCCCTTTAAAAGATGCGGAGGGTTTACCTCTGCCAGAATCAGTGATCACCCGCGACCTGTGGCATTTGTTTTACCAAAACCAGATGCAAATCAATGGCGGTAAAAACGACCAGTTTGTTGCCTGGGCAGATTCTGGCGGCTTGACGATGGGACATTATGGCGAGACCCATAAAAATCTCGATCTCTGGAAAATCGCCCAGCAATATACCTTGTGCGACAACTTCTTTATGGCGGCATTTGGTGGCTCTTATTTAAACCACCAATTCTTAATTTCTGGTCGCACCCCAGAATATTTTGATGCGCCCAACACGCCTGCCAAAAAGAAGATCGCCGTCACCGAAGATGGCATTACCGGCAGCAGATTGGCGGTGGACAAAGATAGTCCCGCGTCCGCCTTAAACGGCAGGCCAAAGTTTGTCAACGATGGTGCGATTACGCCAGACGGCTACGCGGTGAACACCATGGCGCCGCCGTACCAGCCTAGCTATATCAAACCCGCGCCAGGCGGTGACACGGCGGTGGCTGATCCGCAAGACCCGAGTACTTTGCCGCCACAAACTTACAATACCATTGGTGATTTGCTGTCACAAAAAGGCGTTAGCTGGGCCTGGTACGGTGGCGCATGGCAAGTTGCGCTGGAGTATAAAGGTGGTGGAGAAAAACCTAATTTCCAATACCACCATCAGCCATTCAATTACTTTAAACAATTCGCACCGGGAAGCGCTTCACGGGCAGAACATCTGCGCGACGGTGGCTTAGGCGATAGTCCCATTTCTAATAAATTTTTAGCCGACGTGATTGCCGGAAAACTGCCTGCTGTCACTTTCTATAAACCGCAAGGTAATCTCAATATGCATGCGGGTTACTCGGATATTGAATCCGGTGATCAGCATGTTGCCAATGTCATCGAGCATCTGAAAAAAAGTCCGCAATGGAAAGACATGCTGGTAGTCATTACTTTTGATGAAAACGGCGGCTGGTGGGATCACGTCGCACCACCCAAAGGTGATCGCTGGGGGCCAGGTTCCCGCATTCCGGCGATCTTGGTTTCACCTTATGTGAAGAAGGCAAATGTTGATCACAGCTTTTATGATACGACATCCATCCTGAGGTTTATCACGCGCTTGCATGACTTGCCTTTGCTGGAAGGCTTGAAGCTACGCAATATTGCGTTTGCAGAGCGAGGCGCATTGCCACCGGGTGATTTAACCGGCGCACTTAGCTTTGTCTAAGCGTGCCCAGAGATTTTTTTGCGATTAAATAGTAGATCGTTTCTATATACTCCCCATTATTTTTATAGAAAATTCCATAATATTCAGTAAATATATGGGCACTTAAAATATACACACTATGAGTATATAATTTATTTTGGATATATTAATGCGCCATACGAGCACATTGTTGCTGATAATGAGGGGACTGAGTAAGTTCAATGATGACTGATGTGCAGGCAAAAAATGTATGATGCCGGGGCGCAGAACGTGGGCGAAATCGTTTTTTTACTTTACGCCTTTGAACTCATTTGTTTTCCACTTGGAAAAGTTTTATTGCTAATAAAACTACAAGTATTTTGCTTTTTTGTGTTTCCTTAACACAAACGTTGAAAAAGATGGATTTTTAAGAAATGCCGTGTTACTAGTATTATTTATACAAAAACAGCTCATGAATCAAGGTATTTAGCGAGGCGCTTTATGACTGACATTCATACACAATTTATTGACCTGTCCGAACTAAAAATCGGGATGTTTGTTTATCTCGATATTGGATGGATGGATCACCCTTTTCCGGTCAGTAGTTTTGAGATCCGGAGTAATGAACAAATTGCCACTTTGCATTCCTTGGGTCTGGAACGCATTCGTTATGCCCCTACCAAAAGTACGCCCGAGCCACGTTTGCCTCAAACCGCACATAGCGATCAGCTAATAACGCCAGAACCTAGCGCCAAAGAGTTAGCCGATTCCAGCAAGCTAGCCAAAAGCCGTAAAAGGCGTGATCTGCTCGCTAACCAACAATCCAGTCTGGTTGCCTGTGAGCGACAGTTTTTACAGGCATCGCAAACTTTTAAACATGTCACCGATACTATCCACGCGCAGCCCCATCTTGCGCGAGAACATACTGAGGCTCTGGTGCGTAGTTTTCTGGGTGAAGTGCTGGGTGAAGGCGAAGCGGCAATCCGGCTATTGTCAGAAAAAGCGGGCGAAAGAACCTCGCTGCATTCTATCAATGTGACCATCATCTCGCTGTTGTTAGGCAAGGCTTTGCATCTGGATAAAGCCGACATGCTGGAGCTGGGCATTGGTGCGCTACTGCATGATATCGGCAAGATGGAATTACCAGACCGCCTGCGCTGGCCGGAGGATCATTTTACCCATGCCGAACGCCAGTTATATCAAGACCATGTACTACATGGAGTGACAATCGGTCGCAAATTAGGTTTATCTACTAACGCGACGCTATTAATCGCGCAACATCATGAGTTCGCGGATGGCAGCGGTTACCCTAGCCATATTCTTGCCGACAAAATATCGCCACTGGCGCGGATTGTCGCGCTGGTCAATCGTTACGATAATTTATGCAACCCTGGCAATCCGGCGCTGGCGATTACGCCGCATGAGGCGCTTTCGCATATTTTTACTCAAAATAAATTCCAATTTCATGCCCCGACTTTAACCGCGTTTATCCGCATGATGGGTATCTACCCGCCCGGCTCCGTCGTGCAGTTGACGGATGATCGTTTTGCGCTGGTCGTGTCGGTCAATTCAGCGCGTCCGATCAAGCCACGGGTGGTGATCCATAATCCTGAGATCCCGCGTGACGATGCTTTAGTGATTAATTTAGATAAAGAAAAAAAACTGGGCATCCATCGCAGCCTCAAGCCCTTACAACTACCTAAGGCCGCTTACGATTATTTGTCGCCACGCAAACGACTATGTTACTTTTTTGAGCGTGGTCGTGAGCTCGAGGAAGCAGGTGCAGAATCATGAGAGCGGCGTCATGAAAACGCATCAGTGGCAAGCCTTGATCGAAGGCATGTTAGAGGCCGTTTTATTGGTCGATCCGATTCAGTTACGCATACTCGCAGCCAACCGTTCGGCGCACGCTCTACTGCATTTAGAGACCGGCAGCCTGATTGACAAACCAGTGGTAGAACTGGCCGCTGCACCAGAGGATTTATTCTTTTGGGAAGACGCCGCCGCAGGCTTGTCAGACAATATATTTTCTGAAACCTTATTGCAGCGCCCTGACGGCAGTACGGTGCAAGTTGAGCGCCGGGTAAGCTTAGTGCATATCGGCCTGGATATCACCATCTATGTAGTCGCAATCCGTGACCATACCAATCAGCGTCAGGTAGAAAACGAGTTAGAAAAACTCATCGCTGAATTGCGTGCCACATTAGAATCTACCGCCGACGGTATTCTGGTAACAGATCTTGATGGCGGCATCCGCAGCTACAATCATTTATTTGCCAAACTCTGGAGTCTGCCGGAAGAACTATTGACTCAGCGTGATGACAATGCAATTTATGCTTGGCTGGATAAATGCATGGTTGATGCCAGTCATTATGGCGAGCGACTGGGTGCCATCAACCGCTCGCCATTGATGGAAGCGACCGACGTGCTGGTGCTGCGTTCTGGCAAAATATTAGAGCGCGTGACTCTGCCGCAATATGCGCGTGGTCGCGCAATTGGCCGGGTGTATTCCTACCGCGACATTACCCAAAGACTGGCAGATGAGGCACGCTTACAACTCGCGGCCAAAGTGTTTGAATCTAGTACTGACGCGATTTTTATCACTGACAGCGACCAAAAAATTATCACGACCAACCCGAGTTTTGAGCAGCTTACCAGCTACTCAGAACAAGAGATGATAGGCAAAACGCCGAGTGATTTTTTTGCTGAAGAGACCAATACCGTTTTAGTCGAACAATTATTAGAAAATCTGGAAACCAAAGGGTTTTGGGAGGGTGAATTGTGGAATCGCCGTAAAAATGGTCATGCCTATTTATGTATGATCTCTCTGGTCAGAGTACAAGACGAGAGCGGCGCGACCATGCATTACATCGGCTTCTTCAAAGACAGGACCGAGACTCACACTGCCAAACAGCGCATAGAAGAGTTAGCGTTTTCGGATGTCTTAACGGGTTTGCCCAATCGTCTGTTATTGGCAGAGCGCATCAAACAATCGATCACTCTAGCCAGCCGCAATAACGGTACATTTGCGCTGTTGTTTTTGGATCTGGATCACTTCAAACAAATCAATGATTCGCTCGGGCACCCCTTTGGTGACCGGGTTTTGATCGATGTGACTGAGCGACTGAAAAAATGTATACGCCAGGTAGACACCGCGTCGCGGCTTGGTGGGGATGAGTTTGTGCTACTGCTGCATCAGGCAGACGCGAATGGTGCAGAAATTTGTGCCAGGCGTGTGCTGGAGGAGCTCAGCGCGCCGTTCACACTGGACGGGATGAATTTTTCCGTCACTTGCAGCATCGGCATCGCGCTATATCCTGATGATGGCACCAACATGGATGATCTGATCAAAAACGCCGACAGCGCCATGTACCATGTGAAGGAAAGAGGGCGCTCGGATTTTCGTTTTTATCAGCGGCAAATGAACATCGGTTTGCTGTCCCGCATGAAAATCGATCATGCGATGCGTCAGGCCCTAGAGCACCAGACTTTCCGTCTGTATTACCAGCCCCTGGTTAATCTGGACAGCGGCAAAATCTTTGGTGCGGAGGCACTGATCCGTTGGCATGATAAAGACTTGGGCGAAGTCAGTCCGGCGCAGTTTATTCCTATTGCAGAAGAAACCGGCGTCATCGTTGCAATCGGTAATTGGGTGCTGACCACCGCCGTTAAACAAGCTGCTTTATGGAACCTGGGCGACCAGCAGATGCGGATTTCTGTCAATGTATCGGCGCTACAATTCCAGCAAAGTGATTTTGTAGAAAACGTCGCAAGAATCCTGGACGAAGCCGGTTTGCCACCGGACCGGATAGAACTGGAACTGACCGAATCGATCTTAATCCGGGATGCAGAAGAAGCCTTGGTCAAGCTCCAGTCTTTGGCTGATTTGGGTGTGAAGATGGCGATTGATGATTTTGGTACGGGCTACTCCAGTCTCAGTTATCTGAAGCGTTTTCCGATCAACAAGCTCAAAATCGACCGCTCATTTGTCATGCATTTACCGGACGACGAGAGCGATGTCGCGATCGTCACCGCCATCATTAGTCTAGCCCATGCGCTTAGACTGAGAGTGATCGCAGAAGGCGTAGAAACCGAAGATCAGCGCAATTTCTTACAAACTATGAACTGCGATGAGCTACAAGGTTATTTATATTCGCCAGCCTTATCCTCACATGATTTTGAGGCCAAGTATTTGCGGAATTGAGCTTGGCGATGTATAACTGGTAGTGGTACGCCATCTGCACCGCGACGTCGACAAGTGTGCTGCACAGGGTAAACGGTGTGCATGGCGCACTTTACTAATCAATATACTCCTCCTATTTTTCATAAAATACGCCGTATCGTCCAGACTTTCTATAGACAATGGATTAATACTCATCAGGAGTATTGACATTACGTTGTATATCAAATACGCCAAACAATCTTATAGTTTTAGTCGCGTTCAGAAAAATTAAGCGAAATTTAGCAAGGCCAGGTAAAAAAATCACATCGCTTTAAAACGCCATGCATAGGCTTGACTGACCTTGAGCTTCTCTTTGGAACCGCGCAGTTCCACAGTAAATTTGCCCATTTCGTCACGGTGTGCTCGGGTGATGGCATCGGCGCGGATGACGATGCTGCGATGAATCTGCCAGAATAATTCCGGGTCTAGACCGTCGATGATTTCTTTAAGAGATTTACGGACATGCGCCTCGTCCTCACTGCTGACCACGCGGGTGTATTTTTCATCTGAACTAAAGAACAGAATTTTTTCCACCGGGAACATCTTGATCGTATCGCCAACGCTGGCGCTGATCCAGCGTATCCGTTCTGCAGCCGGTGTGCGTAAGCGTTTGTCGAGCTCGAGCATCAACTGGCTGACATCGGGGATGGCTTGCTTGCTGGAGAAGCGCTGCTTTAAACGATCAATCGCTTCTTGTAACCGCAATTGTGAAATCGGCTTGAGCAAATAATCAATCGCACCTGCTGAGAATGCTTCTAAGGCATGGTTATCGTATGCGGTGGTGAACACCGCATGGCAGCGCCCTTTGACGGCGTTGGCAACATCGAGGCCGCTCAAGCCCGGCATACGGATATCCAAGAATGCGATATCGGGTGCATGCTCTTGTATTGCTTCCAGCGCATCGGCGCCATGCTCGCATTCGGCAAGAATACGCAACTCTGGCCACTGGTCGGCCAGCATGCGGTGTAATTCTTTCCGGGGTAAATCTTCGTCGTCGGCAATGATGGCGGTGGTGGTCATAATCGTAGTCGTAGTCGTCTATAGAATGATGGCGAGATGTTGAGATGTCGAGTGCAGCGAATAGTCAGAACTTATGCGGACAAAGGTAAAACAATACTGGCGATCACGCCGCCTTCGGGGCCAGCTTTGAGTGTGAGACTGGCGTGCTTGCCGTACATGGATTGCAAACGCTCCTGAATATTGGCCAGACCAATGCCGCTGCCCGATGTGGTGCCACCAAAACCGACGCCGTTATCGGCCACGGACAATTCTAAATATTCTTTGTCATCCTCATGCGCTATCACTTTTGCGGTAACCGTAATATGTGCTGGCCCTATCTTTGGCTCTATGCCGTGTTTGATCGCGTTTTCGACCAGAGAGATCAACATCAGCGGCGGTAAGGCAGCATCGACCACATCCGACTCCACCGAAAAACTCAGGCGTGGAATCCGCGCCTGCATCAAAGACAGATAAGCCCGCACGGCTTCTAGTTGTTTGGATAAGCGTGCCTGCTCAGCGCTGCCGTCGTTACGCATTTGTGGAATAGTCGCCCGTAAATAATCGACTAGATGATCCACAATTGCGGTGGCTCTGCCGGGTTCCGTCAGAATCGCTGAACGCACGCCGGCCAGTGTATTAAACAAAAAGTGCGGTTCCACTTGCGCTACCAAAACCGATAGGCGCAACTCCGCCTCGCGACGTGCCTCTTGCTCGCGCCGCAGTTCTTGCAAACGCAAGGCTTCAACCAGACGTTTGCGCTGGCGGAAGAACAGCCACAGATCAACGCCGCCGCCTGCGTAAATCAGAAAACCAGCCGCGGTTAAATTTCCCACAATATCGCCAGCCATGATGGTGGATGAATTGCTGATCCGATCGCTGCTATCTTTTGGTTTGCCAGTAGTTGCACCAGCCGCACCAGCCGCCGCACCATCGCTTACGCCAGCAGAAAAAGCAGAAGATGTACTTGCAGGTTTATTTTTAGGATGCTCTTTGTCGGTATCTATTTTTGCGTTGGCATCGAGGTAAATGGTGATGTTTCCATCGCCATAGGCAACATATTTTGTCGCGTAGCGTGTGCCATTAAAGACGCCGTAGCTGAAAGCAGCGCCCAACAACAAGGCAAGAATTAATAGGACTACCTCTTTTCTCTCTCGGTAGTTGCGTTGCCTGACCCAGACCGCGGCTAAAGTACCGACCAGATGCAAGCTAAAAAAACTAATCGTAATCGGTATTGCGGCTGTTAAAAACTTGCGCATATCTGAATTGATCATTAAGCCAATCAGAGCGCAAAACAGTAAGGTGGGGATTAACACGCCGAAGCAAGCTTGCATGCGGTAACGGTACCAGGTGCGGGAAAAAACCGGATAGTTACGGGCGCGGGTCAACCAGGTATCACTTTGCAGCGAGACTTCTGACGGCAGCGGTTGGTCTATTTGTCGCTGATGTAAAGCGGATGGAGTTGGTGTCATGGCAGATCCTTACGTAGTGACTGCACTGTAAGGTTAACCCAGAAAAATGGGGAAGAATGCGACAAAACGGGTTTCAGCCGGATGAGTTAATCCTGGGCTGTGACGAACGCGACAGGTGCTATCCCTTTTTTGCACTATCTTGAGAGTCCGCATTACGAACAGGACTAGTAACAGAACTAGTAACGGCGTCAGAAGCAGCGTTGGACGCAGTATCGGAAGCAATATCGACAGCAGCATCAGTTGGCTTGCTAGCTTGTTGCTTAGCGATCCTGATAATCGTGTTGCGGATCGATGCCAATACCGCGACTGAGTTAAATGGCTTCACAATAAAGCCTTGCACGCCGCGTTCTTGCGCTGCTTGCAAGGTCGGCGCATCAATTTTTGCCGATACCAGAAAAATTAAAGCTTTTGGTAATTCTGAGCGCAAGGTATCGAGCAGAGTTAAGCCCTCTTGATTGGTTTCGCCAATATCAACGCAGACGATTTGCGGTTTGAGTTTGACTATCCGCGCTAACACCGCCGGACTGGTATTGCCGTCCCCCACGATTTCGTGGCCGCCAGTGGTCAATACGGAGCTGAGCAAGTTACGCGCAACTGCCTGGTTATCGAGGATGACGGCTTTTAACATAAAGAGTTTTAGCTTAGATGAGGGAGTAGAAGTAGCATAAATGAAAACCTCTGCTTTGTGCCAAGAGAATATTGTTGATATATTGCCGTCAAATATTTCTTCTGTATACTAGATGGGAGTACCATAATTCTAAGCCCTATCGTCCATACTTTGTTTGGACAATCGACTATAAATTATAGATACTCCCCCGATATTGCTATATTTTGCCTGGAACTGCATCTCGGTTAAAGCATTTTTAGTAGCTCCCGAGCGTGGGCTTAATTGGACTTGGCATTCTTCACATACTTATCCAGCCATTGATCCTGCTCATATAACATTTGCAAAATCGATTCGCGGGCGCGATAAGCGTGGCTCTCGTTTGGCAGCGTCACCAATTTAGCCACTGCGCCCAGACCTTGCAATGCCTGATACATGCGCTCACTTTGTATCGGGAATGTACCCGGATTATTGTCCTGCTCGCCATGGATAAACAGAATAGGGTCTTTGATCTGGTCTGCAAAATTAAATGGTGCCATCGCCTGATAGACCTCTTTCGCATCCCAGAAATTGCGGTCTTCGGATTGGAAGCCAAATGGCGTCAGGCTGCGGTTATAAGCACCAGAACGCGCAATCCCAGCGCGGAACAGTCGGGTATGCGCCAGCAAATTCGCGGTCATAAATGCACCGTAACTATGGCCGCCAATCGCAATTTTGCTACGATCTGCCACACCCAGACGTACAACTTCATCTACCGCGGCTTCGGCATCCATTTTCAGTTGCGGCAGATAGGTATCGTTCGGCTCTTGTTTGCCTTCGCCGACAATCGGCATCGCAGGATGATCCAGCACGGTGTAGCCGCGTGCCAGCATGACCTGCGGCCCCCAATAGCTAATCCGGTTGAACTTGTAAGGAGAATCCTTGACCTGCCCCGCCGCTGCCGCAGATTTAAATTCCTCCGGATATGCCCACATCAGCATTGGTCGCGGACCATCGCGCTTAGGATCGTAGCCAGGCGGTAAATACAGCGTTGCCGACAATGCCACGCCATCGGCGCGCTTGTAGTTGATCTGCTGTTTTTGCACCCCTTTAAATTGTGGTGTCGGGTGCGGAAACTGCGTCAATGCGCGTGGTTCGGCAGTCGTACTCAGATCGCGCAGATAAAAATTTGGCCGCTCGTCGGCGCTTTCGCGGCTAGTAATTAGATGTTTGCCAGCGTCATCTAATACGGTCAGCACTTGTTCATAAAACGGTGCGGCAGAGCGCCATAAGCGAGTGGTTTTCTTCGTCGTTAAATCAAAGGTATCGAGGAAGGGACGATCGCCTTCAGGGCTTGCCCCGGTACCCAGCAAGAATAAAGTGTTGCCATCAGCTGCAGTGCGTAAGACCGAGCGGCCAAAATCGTTAATGCGCTTGGACGGATTACCAGGGTCGGCATAACGGTCTTCGGATTTGTACGAGAAGATCAGCTCAGGTTTTGTTTGCTCTGTCTGTCCTGGCTGGACGCGCCAGACGTGGACATCGCGGGTCTTCCACCAATATTCGGTGACCAGCGCCAGATCATCGCGCCCCCATTCCACATCGGCAAAACGGCTTGCAAGATCTAGTAATTTTTTTGGAGCGCTTTCAGGATTTGTCCCGTCGAATGGTGCCGCTTGCTGAAAAACCGTATCGCGTACTGCAGCCTCTTTATTCGGATCACCATCATCTTGCGCTTCCGCCCAATATAACGTCGCAGGTTGATCACTACGCCAGCCATAGCTGCGTGGTCCGGTTGCTACTGCATCATTGCCCGGCGGCAGACGGTCACGCAATGGACGCTCCGTCATCGTTTTTAGCTTCTTGCCTTGCATGTCCCACATTTCTACCAATTGCGGAAAGCGGGAAATCGGCAACATATTGGAATACGGACGGCGCAATTGCGTCGCCAAGATGTATTTACCATCGGGTGATGGTTGCGCGGCTAGCAAAGTCGTGGCGACGCCGATGCGTTGCAGCTCGCCTTTGGTCGTGACGATAGCGAGCTGGCTTTGCAATTGCCAATCCAGCATATCGGCGTCGGCTGGAGATTTCAACATGTCGGGATAAGTCCGGTTTTGTGTGACCTTACCGCCCAGACTTTCTTGCACATTTGGCCCCGTTGGCGCAGTGGGTGCTACAGGTGCTGCAGCTTGCTTGGACGGATTGACCCGCACTAGCAGTTTTTGCGGCGTATTTGGTGTCAACGAGGACAAACCACTTAGCCAAGTAAAACCACCACCTGCAACCGCATTTAAAGGTTCTTTGATCAGGCGATGCGCGCTGGCTTTTTCTACATCCAGCAACCACAGTTCTACACCACTATCGCTCCAGCGGCTAAAGGCAATCCAGCGTTCGTCTGCTGACCAGGCAGTATCCGCAATCCGCGGATTAGCAGGCAAGCCAGTGACGCTGCGGGTTTTGCCCGTCGCTACGTCAAGCAGCGACATACCGTCACCAAATTCAAACCGGCTGGCAGCACGCATTTTGCTGTTAATACGCAAACCTGCCAGCTTAAGCTCGGGTTGCGCCACATCGGCGATAGATGGCAAACCAGGCAAACTCACCAGCAAGGCCACTTTACGCTGCGGCCCCATTTGGAGAGATGGTCCACGCGGGGCGTCGACTACAGCTTGCAATTCAGCCGCAGGCATTTGATAAGTATTGTTCACGGCAGGACTTTCGGCAGCGCTGACAGCAGACATCATAGTCAGACTCATCAGCGAAGCAAGGATTTTTATCGGTGTAGTACGCATGATGCCCTTTAATAAAACGACTGATTAAAAAAAGATCGTACAAAGGAGGCGAGAACAAAAAAATCAGTCAGGAAATTGTCTGTAGATTTTTTCTGTTGTGATCAATGGCGATTGATTATGCCGTCAGCCCTATCGCTATGCAATCTCAGAGATTGATAGCATCTTAAGAAAATGACCGCTGCTGAAGTAATAGTGACATCAAAGAGCGTCGCAAATAGCGCGCCATTAAGCGTCTAGCGCTGACAGTTGACCAAAACAGAAATGACACATAAAACAACGCCAGACGAATTGATTTATACAAAATACCGAAAAAAATAATGTCTATCTGCAATTTCAGCAAACAAATATCGGTTCTGGCATTAGCCAGACTTTGCCAGACTAGGCACATGGTAAGCTAGCCGCCGAATTGACACAATTCGCTTAAAAAATAAGCAAACTCCCACGAGGAGATATTGATGGATACAACCAGGAGAAAACCTTGACAACAAGTATCACTGCGGACGCTGTGGCAAAAGAACGCCAACCAGCTGCGCTACCTATGCTGTTTTTGACGGAAATGTGGGAACGTTTTAGTTACTACGGTATGCGCGCTTTGCTCGTCATTTATTTGGTAAATTCAGTTGGCTATAGCAGAGCAGATGCACTAGCTGTCTATGCGACTTATACAGGTTTGGTTTACCTTTCTCCGCTGATTGGCGGGTATCTTGCAGATCGATATTTGGGTCGCCGCAAAGCAATTTTGATTGGCGGCTTTACGATGGCGCTCGGGCATTTTGCAATGGCTTTCCCCGCCTTGCTTCATCTGGCATTGGGTTTATTAATTATTGGTAATGGCTTCTTCAAACCAAATATTGGTACCTTGCTCGGTTCTTTGTATCGTGAAAATGATCCTCGCCGTGATGGTGGTTTTACTTTCTTTTATATGGGTGTAAACACCGGTGCGTTTTTAGCGCCCTTGATCGCAGGTACTTTGGGCGAAAAAGTAGGTTGGCATTATGGTTTTGCAGCGGCTGGCGTAGGTATGTGTCTGGGTTTAGCCCAGTTTGTTTATGGTCAGGACAAGTTAGGAACTGCTGGCTTCATCGGTAACAAAACCCGTTTAGATAAAGCTGATTGGATGCATATTCTTTTAATCGCTTGCGGTATGGTGCCTTTGGTATTCGCGATTTTAGCGGTTTGGTCTGCGATTGGTCCGGTTTGGAATAGCTTGCCAGCGATAGCAAAATTATTGGTTGTTATAGCGATTATTGCCGGGCTGTGGTTTAGCAACAAATTGTCGGGCAAAGCGAAAACTCAGGAGCCTTTAAACAAAGAAGAATGGCAACGTATTTTTGCGATCTTGATCATGGGATTTTTTGTGGTCTTCTTCTGGATGGGTTTTGAGCAAGCAGGTGGAACCATGAGCTTGTTTGCTGACAAACAAACGGATCGCCACTTGTTAGGTTGGGAAATTCCAGCGTCGTATTTTCAGGCAATTAATCCTCTGGGCATTGTTTTAATGGGGCCTTTTATTGCTGCAATATGGTTCAAGCTTGGACAATCTCGTTTTGCGATTCCAACACCGGCGAAAATGGCGATTGGTATGATCATTTTAGGTTTGGGGTTTGTCGTACTGGCGATAGCACAAAGCGAAGCTGACCGCGTTGGACAAGTTGGTCCTTTGTGGCTGGTTGCGGTGTTCACATTGCACACCTTAGGAGAGTTGTGCTTGTCCCCAGTGGGATTATCGATGGTAACTAAACTTGCTCCTGCTCGTGTCGGCGCGATGATGATGGGCGTTTGGTATCTGGCTAACGCAGTTGCTAATTACCTGGCGGGTGTCATGGAAGAGCTGTTGAAAAATACTGGTTTCCCTTTGTATTCCTTCTTAGTAGCCAGCTCAATTGGCGCGGGTATAGTCTTATTATTAATTACACCGTTATTGAAAAAATTAATGCACGGTAAAGGTTGATTGTTAGTTATGACCTATAAAAAAAACCTCGCTGTGACGAGGTTTTTTTATGACTGTATTAGTTGAAATTCTGGTCGAAAATTTTAATCCTCTGCCATCCAAAAAAATACGGTCGTCAGTCGCTTATCATTGTCCTCACTACCAAAGTAAGCAGTCGCGCTGTGCACCAGATTGGCTTTGTATAAGACCATGCGGTTATAAATATTTTTCAGGCGACAATCTTCTTGCCAGGCTTGTGGCGGTAAAAAGCGTACCTTGAGCGCATCGAGTAAATTGCGATGTGGTGGAGGGCAAATATTCCCGCTTAAAGTGCCATCGGGATAACGTAGACGGAATATGCTGGTACCTGCATCCTCGGGCGCATTCGGTGTCAGATAAATGACGGCGGCGTATCTGCAAAAGACGCGACTATCGGTATGAGGCCGTGCACCGCTCTCAGTCGCTCCGACCATTTGCCCAACATTGTGATCCAGCTTTTGCCCATCCGGTGCGGTGGTCACCCAAATCTTATCTTTACCCGTCACCGTTTTAACCCATTGCTCTATTGGTGCCATTTCCTCTGCTGTTAACGCGTCATGCACACGCTTACCTGGCCAGGTTTCTTTGGTGTGGGGGAAGCCCAATTGCCAGTCATGGCGCGTTAAAATCCGCTGGCGTACTGCATCTGGATCAGGCAAGGCATTATCG
This sequence comes from Undibacterium sp. 5I1, assembly GCF_034314085.1. Taxonomy (NCBI): domain Bacteria; kingdom Pseudomonadati; phylum Pseudomonadota; class Betaproteobacteria; order Burkholderiales; family Oxalobacteraceae; genus Undibacterium; species Undibacterium sp. 5I1. The sequence goes on along the minus strand of NZ_JAVIWI010000001.1, from coordinate 3,369,982 downwards.
AGTATCCAGAAGTCGGTTCCCTTTTGCAGCGTGATATACGGTAAAGACGGGCGACTCATCAACATCGTAAGGATTCCTAAAAAGCCTAAAGCGCATACAAGCTTGGATTTACATTGGCTATATCGTGTACATCATCTTACAAACAAAACTCGTCACAGATTAGGCGCTAACCATCGTTCAACTTCATCCTTCGTCACACCACGGCGCGCAGCCATATCCAGTACTTGGTCATCCGCAATCTTACCGACATTAAAATATTTAGATTCTGGATGTGCAAAGTAAAAACCGGATACCGCCGCACCCGGAATCATCGCCCAAGATTCGGTGATATACATATCGATTTCTTCGCATTGCATTTGTCGGAACATCTCAGTTTTGACTGTATGTTCAGGGCAGGCCGGATAACCTGGTGCCGGACGTATACCTTTATAGGTTTCTTTAATCAGCTCGGCATTGGATAAAGATTCATCACTGGCATAGCCCCATAAATCTTTACGTACACGTTCATGCAGATGTTCAGCAAAGGCTTCTGCCAGACGGTCTGCCAAGGACTTCAGCATAATGCTGCTGTAGTCGTCATGGGCGTCTTCAAAACGTTTTTCATACTTCTCAATACCCAAACCAGCGGTGACGGCAAACATGCCGATATAGTCTGCAATACCACTGTCCTTCGGTGCAATAAAATCGGACAGACATTGGTTAGGACGTTGCACACCATCGATGATAGGTTTTTCTGTTTGCTGACGAGTGCCGTAGTAAGTCAGTGCGACTTGGGTACGGCTGTCGTCGGTATAAATTTCGATGTCGTCATCATTCACTGTGTTGGCAGGGAGCAGCGCGATCACGCCATTAGCACTCAGCCAGCGACCATCGATGATTTTCTTCAACATCGCCTGACCTTCGGCAAATACTTTGGTGGCCGCTTCGCCTACGACTTCATCTGTCAGAATTGCGGGGAACGGTCCTGCCAAATCCCAAGTCTGGAAGAACGGACCCCAATCAATGTACTGCGCAATCGTCGCCAGATCATAATTTTTAAAAATACGGCGACCAATAAACTTCGGCTTGACAGGCGCATTAGCACCAACAAAATTGAGCTTCATTTTATTGGCGCGTGCTTGTTTTAACGTGACCATCGGCGTAGCTTTTTTGTTCGCGTGCTGTACGCGAATACGCTCGTAATCGGTAGCCAGATCGTCCATATATTGATCGCGGCTCTCTGGTGTCAGCAGCGATTGCGCGACCGAGACTGAGCGTGAAGCATCAGGCACATACACCACTGGGCCATCGTAATTGGGTGCAATTTTTACTGCGGTATGCGCGCGGCTGGTGGTTGCGCCGCCAATCAGCAGCGGTATTTTTAGCATGCGGAAATGAGGGTCGCGTTGCATTTCTTTTGCGACATAGGCCATCTCTTCCAGTGAGGGTGTGATCAGGCCAGAGAGGCCGATGATGTCGGCATTTTCTGCTTTGGCTTTAGCTAAAATTTCTGAGCACGGCACCATGACGCCCATGTTGACGACTTCAAAATTATTACATTGCAAAACCACGGTGACGATATTTTTACCAATGTCGTGGACGTCACCTTTGACGGTGGCGATGACAATTTTGCCGCGGGGTTTGTTGTCGCCACTCCGCTTTTTTTCTTCTTCAATATACGGGACTAAATGCGCAACGGCTTGCTTCATAACACGGGCAGATTTAACGACCTGTGGCAAAAACATTTTGCCTTGGCCAAATAAGTCGCCGACGATATTCATGCCGCTCATCAACGGACCTTCGATCACCTGAATTGGTCGTCCTCCAGCATCCATGATTTGTTTACGGGCTTCTTCCGTATCTTCTACTATCCATTGCGTGATGCCGTGCACCATTGCATGCGAGAGGCGTTTTTCTACAGACTCGCTACGCCATTCCAGCGTGGCTTCTTCTTTCTTGCCGCCTGCTTTGAGGGTGGCTGCAATTTCAATCATGCGCTCGGTCGAGTCGTCGCGACGGTTCAGTACCACGTCTTCTACCCGCTCACGCAACTCAGCATCCAGTTCGCTATATACGCCAACCATACCTGCATTGACGATACCCATCGTCATACCTGCCTGGATTGCGTGATACAGGAAAACGGTATGAATCGCTTCACGCGCCGGATCGTTGCCGCGGAAAGAGAAACTCACATTGGACACACCGCCACTGATTTTGGCGCCGGGCAAATTTTGGTGTATCCAGCGCGTCGCATTGATAAAATCGACTGCGTAATTATTGTGCTCTTCAATACCAGTGGCGACTGCAAAAATGTTGGGGTCAAAGATAATGTCGTAAGGATCAAAATCGATTGTATCGACTAACAACCGATAAGCACGTTCACAGATTTCTATCTTGCGATCATAGGTGTCGGCCTGACCTTTTTCATCAAAGGCCATGACGATGACGGCGGCACCATATCGCTTACATAAGGTAGCTTGTCGCAAAAACTCGGCTTCGCCCTCTTTCATCGAAATCGAGTTGACGATGGCTTTGCCCTGGACGCATTTCAGCCCTGCTTCAATCACCGACCATTTGGATGAGTCGATCATGATAGGCACGCGAGCAATATCCGGTTCTGAGGCGATCAGGTTTAAAAAGCGCGTCATGGCCGCGAGCGAATCGAGCATCGCTTCGTCCATATTGATGTCGATGACTTGCGCACCGTTTTCTACTTGTTGGCGCGCTACCGCTAAGGCTTCGTCGTATTGTTCGTTCAGAATTAGACGGGCAAATGCTTTTGATCCGGTGACGTTGGTGCGCTCACCTACGTTGACGAACAGAGAATCCTGATCAATCGTAAATGGTTCCAGACCAGACAGCCGCATGCAGTTGGTAATTGCTGGGATTTGACGCGGCGTGATCGGCTTAAGCAACTCTGCAATCGCTTTAATATGTGGCGGTGTCGTACCGCAACAGCCACCAGCAATATTGATGAAGCCACTCTCGGCAAATTCCTTTAGCAATGCAGAAGTGTCAGCAGGTAGCTCGTCAAAGCCGGTGTCACTCATAGGATTGGGCAGACCGGCGTTGGGATAAATACACACAAAAGTGTCTGCAATCTTAGAGAGCTCTTCGGCGTAAGGGCGCATTAAGGTCGCACCTAATGCGCAGTTCAAACCTATCGTTAAAGGCTTGGCATGGCGTACTGAGTTCCAAAACGCAGGTACGGTTTGACCGGACAAAATACGACCTGATGCATCGGTGACAGTGCCTGAAATCATGATCGGCAATCGGGTACCAGATTCTTCAAAATACTGGTCAATCGCAAATAAAGCGGCCTTGCAATTTAAGGTATCAAAAATAGTTTCAACCAGCAGCACATCTGCGCCACCCGCGACCAAACCACGGGTTTGTTCCAGATAAGCTGCAACCAACTGATCAAAGGTCACATTGCGCGCTGCAGGGTCATTCACATCTGGCGAGATCGACGCCGTCTTGGGTGTGGGGCCGAGGGCGCCTGCGACAAAACGTGGCTTGTCTGCGGTTGAATATTTAGCGCAAGCAGTACGGGCAATTTTAGCGGCGGCAACGTTCATCTCGTAAGCCAGATGTGCCATGTGGTAATCATCTTGCGCGACAGTGGTAGAGCCGAAGGTATTGGTCTCGATCAGATCGGCACCGGCGGCGAGATATTGCTCGTGAATTTCTTGAATAATATGCGGCTGGGTAAGTGACAATAATTCGTTATTGCCTTTGACAAATAATTCTCTGACACCTTCCGGACCCGTGAAGTCTTTAAAGCGTTCTCCACGGTAATCCGCCTCAGTCAATTTGTATTGCTGAATCATCGTCCCCATCGCACCATCTAAAATCAGAATGCGTTCTTTCAACAACGCGCGCAGACGTACTTCTGTGCTGACAGCTGTCGTTGCACTTGCGTTGAGATTCGTAGCGGGAGTGGATTTTGCGGTAGTCATGGAAGATGCTCTTAATGAAACAAAAAACCCGATCAGCTCATACAAAAAATGCAGGCGGGACCGGGCGTTCCTTTTAGCTGCACTTATTACGCGCCCGCAATCTGAGTATCAAATCGGCGCAAGTTAAAGATTATACGATAAAGAGAGTGCGACAAATTTAGTCTGGAGCAGGATTGGCTTGTTTCCCTTATGCATTTTTGTTACTTGCTAATACGATTTTAATAAAGTGGATGTCAGAGCCATCATTTTGATTCCTGAGCGTTAATTTTTTGTCGATAAATATTACGCACACCGGGATTAATAGTTTTTATTGCAACAAATATTATTGTAAGTGATTGAATTTAAAAGGATTCAATGCTTGATCCCAATTTGGCATGATAAGTGCTTTATTGACAATCAGCTTCAACCATAATCATCAATAACATGTGAGGAAAAAATGAACATTTTAAAAAAATCTGCAAAAAAATTGAGTTTGGCAATAGCATTGACTCTGGGCGCTGTCGCCGTGGCAGGTAATGCATCTGCTGCGATATTTGACGGTGGTCTGCCATCAGGCTGGGTATGTACTGGTGGTTGCAGTACTTCCGGTGCAAATGGCGTAGTTGGTTTGTCGCCAGTTGGCAGCAGCAAATACGGCTGGGTTTCTACTAACGGTGGCGTATCTGGAAATGTATTGGCAGCAGTTGGTGCTTCCAGCACTAACGGTTCTACATTGCGCAGTACTTTGTTTTCATCTAATGCTGGCGACGCATTGAATTTCAGTTTTGACTTCGTCACTTCTGATGGCGCTGGTTTTTCTGATTATGCTTGGGCTCGTTTGTTAGACTCTTCCTTGAACCAGATCGCTTTGCTTTTTACAGCGAGAACTACACCAAACGGCAATAGTGTTCCAGGATTTGGTATGCCAGGTATTGCAGCAACGATTAATCCAGGCGTAGTGACAATTGTTCCTGGTGCACCTTCTTGGGCGCCTTTGGGCAGCAGCAGTGGTACTTGCTACAGCAATGGTTGTGGTTACACTGGTTGGGTATCTTCGACTTATAACGTCGCAGCGGCAGGTAATTATTATTTGGAATTTGGTACTGCTAATTACGTTGACACTGCTTATCAAACAGGTTTGGCATTTGATGGCATTACTATCGGTGGCAAGCCAATTGAAGATGTCCCTGGTAATGTGCCTGAGCCAGCATCACTCGCATTGCTTGGATTGGGTCTGGCAGGTTTGAGTTTTATACGTCGTCGTAAATCATAATTCGTATTAAGTAATTTAAGCTGCGTTAAGCTAATTGTAGTTAGTTGGCTAAAATTAAAAAACCCACGAAGCAAATCGTGGGTTTTTTTTGTGTCTATATTTTCTGAGAAGAGCGGTTTAATCAAACCTAGATTTTCTATCAGACCGTTATTACGTCTTAGAAATACAGCGGTATGCCGCATTCAAATGAATAATCTCGTCTTGATTTGAGTATAAACATTGCAGCGACAACTTCATACTTGTCGTCGCTCGACTAGGAACTCTATATAAAAAAAGAGCGCACCACCAAAATCGGTAATGCGCCCAAAAGGGATCGATACAAGTAAAACTAGTTTTTGCTGCGAGTGGCAACTAGGCTGGCTACAATAGAACTTGCCAGAATGCTGCCGATAACCAATAACGAGATAGCTGTAGGTATGTGCATCCACTCTACGATGAGCATTTTTATACCGACGAACATCAATACAAAGGCGAGACCAAATTTTAATAAGTGGAAGCGGTTCGCCATATCTGCCAACAAGAAATACAGTGCACGTAGACCCATAATCGCAAAAATATTAGACGTAAATACGATAAACGGATCGGTAGTAACTGCAAAAATTGCTGGAATTGAATCAACCGCAAAGATCACGTCGGATACTTCGATTAAAATCAGGACTAACAGTAATGGAGTAAAAACGCGTTTGCCGTTTTCTACTACGCTGAACTTTTCTTTACGGAAATCCTCAGTAAATGGTATCCATTTCTTCAAAAAGCGCAGGACAGGGTTTGCATTTAAATCAGGTTCTTTTTCTGCTGCGACCAACATACGGAAACCCGTAACCAGCAAAAATACACCGAACAAATACAGTACCCAAGCAAATTGTGTGACTACCCACGTGCCAGCCAGGATCATCGCGATGCGCATGACGATGGCACCCAATACGCCATATAACAATACTTTGCGCTGATATTGCAGCGGCACAGCAAAGTGACCAAAAATCAGCAGAAAGACGAATACGTTATCGACGGACAAGGATTTTTCAATAACGTAACCTGCCAAAAATTCCATTGCTTTAGCATCTGCTACAGCGCGCCCGAAAGTGTCCGTCAAATACATCCATAGGCCAAAGTCAAACAGTAAGGCCAGGCTGACCCAGACAGCTGACCAGATAGCAGCTTCTTTTACGCTAACTTTATGTGAACGCGAACCGCC